>JAHISP010000026.1 GCA_018818165.1 Bacteroidota bacterium
AGTTAGTATTAAATTCTGTTTCCCAATTTCTTTCGCCTCATAATCAAAGTTAATATTATTGATTCCTGAATCATTCAAATTTATTTGTTTTTGCTGAATAAGCCCAGATTTATCAAACAACGAGACCATAATATTTTTATTCGCAAAATTAAGATTGGAAATCATTCCTCTAATTTCAGTTTTACTATTTAGGTAAATTAGTTTGTTAAATTCCACTTTTTTAATTCCAATATCAGATTGATGAGAAGTATCGCCAACTCCGATAGTAAAAATGGGAATATTTAATTTTTCAATTTCTAAAGTAGAATTTGTGCCATCTGTTATAATTCCATCCGATACAATTGTAACTGATGCAATATTGTCCTTTAGTTCTTTTATAAATTCTGGAATATTTTCAAAGTTTGTTAAAGGTTCACTAAAATTTAGTTTTATTTCATTTTCTGAATTCAACAATGTTACATCTTTACCAAAAGATGCAATTTCAATATTTCCGTTAACTTTATTTTTAAAATCGGAGATAAATTTATGAACTTTATTGCTTCTGTTTAAACTATCCTTATTTACAATTGATGACGAATTATCAATTAGCAAAAGATTTATCGGTTTATTTCTATTAAGAAAATTTAATATTATTGAAGGTTCAAAAAGAAAAAGAATTATCAAACCCAAAACCAAACTGCGCATAAGTATTAAAAATATTTTAGTAACATTGGAAGTTCGTGGAATTGTGAATCGATATATAAAGTATGTATAGCCAAATCCAATTATTAAAAGTAAAATTAAAATGAGGATGTTACTACTAATTGTCAAATCGATGTTTTCTAAAGTCATAGTTTAATTCTTGAAAAAAGTTATTGTACTTTGCAGTAAATATTACAAATATGCATTTTCAGTTTACAATTAATCTGTAAAACAACAAATTTGCAGTTTCCAGTCCTAAAGGCGTAAGTCAGAATTTTAAGAATCCCTAAGTGAATCAAAATCCCAATTTTTCATTTTTTCAAACATTGCATAATCAGTTAAATCAAAATGAATTGGAGTTATGGATGCATATCCATTATTAATTGCAATTACATCTCGGTCAATATCTGTATCTTGATAATCCATTTGTCCAGTTAACCAATAATATTTAACACCATAAGGATCCAATCTTTCCTCATAGCAATCTTCCCATTTGGTTAATCCTTGCTTAGTTAATAACACTCCTTTTATTTCATTTTCTGGAATATCTGGAACATTAACATTTAATAGAGTCCCCGTTCTAAGTTTATTTTTGCAAACGAGTATTGCAAGTTTGGAGACTAATTTTGCAGCATATTCGTAATTTTCTGGAGTATGCGAAGCAACAGATATAGCAATGGAAGGAACATCCATAATTGCAGCCTCACGAGCTGCTGAAACAGTTCCAGAATAGATAACATTAATTGCTGCGTTTGAACCATTGTTTATCCCAGATATTACAATATCAGGTTTTTCGTGAAGAATATTTTTAATTCCCATTTTAATGCAATCTGCCGGAGTTCCATCAACAGCATAGCCAAAAAGATTTCCATTTATAAAATACTCTTTTACTCTAAGAGGGAACTTCATTGTAATGGAATGACCAACTGCACTTTGTTCTGTTGAGGGAGCTACGACAATTACTTCGCCAATTTTCTTTAATTCTTTAACTAATTTACTAATTCCAACAGAACTTATTCCGTCATCGTTGCTAACTAATATTTTCAAATTTTATCCGTTTCAATTTATATTTCAAAAATCAAATATAATTAAATTATGAGAAAAAGATTTGGTCACATTTTATGCGTTATTTATTGTTGTTTAGAAATGAATCTAATTATTGGCTAGATAAATTGCATCCCACCAACTTTCTAATGAAAGTTGGTCAAGAATTAAAATATTTTCTTTATTTATATTTGATGGCATTGGAACCATTTTTTGTAATTTGTTAATAATTATGTCCCTATAATATGGAGTAACTTGTGGGAGCAATGAAAATAATGTAAAGGCTTCAGTACTTGTTGAAGTTTTAATTATTTCTCCCAAAACTAAATGATTTTTGGTAAGTGAATACGAATTAATTAGGTCAAAAAATATTTCGGATGATTTATCATTTATTGGAATAGATACTTCATTTTTCCCACTAATATTAAATTGGTGGTTGGCAGGAATTCTGTATTCGAGATTATCATTTTTAACTGTTATAAAATTTGTTACTACCATAACATTAGTGTTGCCTTTATTTTCACTGATGCTAAATATTGAATTTGTGCTTTTTATGCTAATCGCGTAATAATTTAATTCAAACAATTGATTATTTAAATCTGGAAAGAAACTAAAATTTCCAAAATAATAAAAAATAGAATTAAGTGATTTTTCTCCATTTAAAACTTCAATCTTGCTAGCTCCAAGAAGTTCTATCTTTCCACACTGCTTAATTACAATCTCTACTTCTTGAGATTCTGTTGTTTCAAATGTTGAATTTACAATTAATTCATTGGTCTCAAATTTTGCAGTTGTTTTTGATTTTAAAATATTCACAAACCACGGAGTAGTTTTATTCATTTTTATATAACCGTAGTAACCAACGACCGAAACGCTTAGAACAATAAGAATTAAAGTTGGGATTAATAATCTCTTTAAAATATATTTTGTTTTGGGACTCAATTCTCTTTTTGTCTTAGATTTCTTCTTCTCTGGTTTTGTACGTTTATTATTGTAAGCCTTTTTGTCTATATTTTTTACTTCTAAATTAGTGCTGAGCAGTGAATTGATGATATTTTCAATTACAGTATCTTGCGGTGTAAAATTACTTGGAAGATTGTTCAGATTTCTTTGAAGATTTTTGAGTTTTCCCAATTCAATAGCTAAATCGATATTATCTAATAAACAATCCTCAAACTCAGTTTGCTCTTCTTCAGAAAGAAGATTGTCAAAATAATCATGAAGTAATATTTCGTTTCTATCACTATACATAAGTCTCTGAACTGATAATTCCTTTGCGTGTTTCACGAATCATTAATTGTATTTCCTCTTTAGTCATTTCTGAGAAGAAATCGGCAATTTCTTCGTAAGTATATTTTTCAATATCATGTAAAATAAAAGATATTCTTTCCTTTTCGGGCAACGATAAAATTATATTTTCAAATCTATCTGTGCTAGTAATCTCGTTTTCATTCTCGGAGATTAAGTTTTCTTCAATAAGTTTAGCTCTAACTTTTCCAGTTCTTGTCTCATCTAAAAGTCTATATATTGCAATACTTTTTAACCAAACCTCAAATGATTGTTCTTCTCTTAAAAATCTGAGATTATCCCAAGCTTCAATAAAAATATCTTGTGTAATAATTTCGGCAACCTTTTCACTAAGTAAAAATCTAACAGCAATATTATATATTTTTTTTAGATTAATATTACATAATTCTCTATAAGCATTTTTTTTACCTTGCTTAGCAGATTTTATTAATAATTTTATATAATCGTGTTGCATAAAAAAAACACCTGAATAAATTTATAAATTAGAATTTAGATAAAAGAAATCTAAATAAATAACATTATACTTATGGCAAATCAAAATCTTTTAAAGCATCTTCAATTGAAAAAAATATTTTAATAATTTTCAACATTCGTGTAGTTTCCAACATAGATAAAACTAAGGAACTTTTATCAGCAAAAACTAAGCAAAATTTTCCTTTTAGGGAGTTCACTTTTTTTAATGACACTACAATTGCACCTAAGAAAGTCGAATCCATAAACGCAATATTTCTACAATCAATAATAATATTCAGTTTGCCAGACTGAATTAGCTCTTCAATTGTATCTCTAAAAAGTGCTGCTTTGCTTAAAGTTGCTCTATCCAATTGTACCCGAACCACAACTGTACTTTCAATTTCTTCTATTATAAATTCAGCAATCATTTAATAGTCCATATTTGTATTTGTGCAAATTTAACAAAAAATCATCAATTTAAAAGATGTTATTGGTTGGATTTTATATTATCAAAATTAGATTTATAATTCCTTAATATTTGTTCAGCAAGAATATAAGGTGATAAATTTCCATTAATTATTTTTTCAATTGAATTATTTAGAAGTGAAGAATTGTTTTTAAATACTTCCTTAATGAAAAAATCATTAATTATATTAATAACACGTTCCTTTGCATATTGACTTCTTTTTTTAGCGCAGTTTATATTATTGGAACAAAATAATCTATGCCTTTCAATATTTTCTACTAATTCTGTTATCCCAATATTTGAAATAGCACTTGTCTTTAATATTGGAGGTTGCCAGTCTTCAATTGAAAAATTACGCAATTGCAACGATGATTGAAGAGAAATAAATGCTTTATCTGCATCTGGTCTGTCACTTTTATTAAGCACAAACATATCAGCAATTTCCATTAAACCAGCTTTCATAGCTTGAATTGAATCACCCGATTCTGGAACTAGAGTAACAATTGTTGAATGCGCAATTTTTGCAATATCCAATTCTGATTGCCCAACACCAACGGTTTCAAAAATAATATAATCAAATCCAGATGCATCAAAAACGTCAGCTATATCAATTGTTTTTTTGCTTAAACCACCAAGACTTCCACGCGTAGCAACACTTCTAATATATACTTTGTCAAGCATTCCAATATCATTCATTCTTACCCTGTCACCAAGAAGGGCACCACCTGAAAACGGACTTGTAGGATCAACAGCAATTATTGCAACAGATTTTCCTAATGCAAGAAAATGTTTTGAAATTTGATTGGTGATAGTTGATTTACCAGCTCCTGGTGGACCAGTTATACCAATGCGAAATGCCGCTCCAGTTTTTTTGTAAAGTTCTTTTAATATTTCAATTGATAATTCATCCTCAGATTCAACAACAGAAATAATTCTGGCAATTAATCTCTTGTTTTCAATTGATAAATTTCCAAGTTTATTTAAATCAAAATTCATTTTGCCTTGAGTATAGATTATTTTCTTTTATGTAGTTAAGTACTTCTGGAGTTACAAGCAGATCAATTGGTAAATTATTTAAACTTCGCTCGCGGATAGTAGTCGAATTTATTTCAATAGTTGGGCTATCAACAAAAATAAATTTATCGGCTTTTATCTTAGGTTCAATTGGCCTTTCAAAAAATCGACGTAAAACTATAACATCAACCAATTCAAGTATTTCTTCCCATTTATACCACTTATCAAAAACTAAAAAATTATCATAACCAATAATGAGTTCAATGTTTTTATAAATTTTCTTAAAATGCTTAATAGTATCAATGGAAAATGATACACCATTTTTTTTTATTTCGAAATCGCTTACTCTAAAATCGCTATATTTTTCAACTGCTAATTTTGTCATTGCAAATCGGTGAATGGTAGATGTTGATTCAACTTCTTGTTTTAGTGGGGATGTGTTTGCTGGGACAAAAATTATTTCGGATAAATTCCTGAGTTCCTTTACTGATCTAGCGGTAATTAAATGCCCTAAATGTATTGGGTCAAAATTACCTCCATATATTCCAATTTTTTTCATTATTTCAAGTCAAAATTATTATTAATATTTAGCAGTTCAGAAATACCTATTCTCAATTGCTCTATTTCTTTAGTGTAAAGTTCATTATTATTAGTGCTAATTTCAACTTGATGTTTTTAAAAAATTAATTTGAAATGATTTTGCAAACCGACCTTTTTTGAATTTTGATAGTCATTACTTTGAAGAACCTCAATAAAAATTGGATATTTAAAGAAATTATAGTACTAAATTGTGGTAAGTTATGAGTGGAGCTTTAAAAGCAAAAAACCTTCCAGATGGAAGGTTTTTGAAAATTTAAACAAAGAAATTAAGCAGCATCATAAACACTAATAAATCTTCTATCATCTCTCTTTTTTTCAAATTTTACAAAGCCATCAATAAGTGCAAAAAGTGTATCATCACCACCACGTTGAACATTATTACCTGGGTGAAATTGCGTTCCTTTTTGTCTAACCAAAATAGAACCAGCGGTAACTTTCTGTCCACCAAATCGTTTAACACCTAAAAACTGTGGTTTACTATCACGACCATTTCTTGACGACCCTTGACCTTTTTTATGAGCCATTATTACCTCCGGTTAAGCTATTTTTGTTACTTCAATTCTTGTTAATTGTTGTCTGTGACCGTTTTTCTTTTGATAACCTTTTCTTTTCTTCTTTTTGAACACAATAACTTTTTCATCTTTTAAATGCTCAAGGACTTTAGCAGTTACTTTCATACCATCAATAGTTGGTAAACCAACTTTTGTTTCCTTGCCATTATTGTAAAGAAGAACTGATTCAAATGATACTTCTGTATCAACATCGTTTCCTAATCTTGGAACATAGTATTTTCTATTCTCTTCAACGTTAAATTGTTGTCCAGCTATATCAACAACTGCAAACATTAATTCCTCCAACTCTTAAAATATTCGAACTGTAAATTTAGTGAAAACAATAAATTAAGTCAATTTATATTTATAACACTTCTCTCGATTTCTTTTTATAACTTTGTCATGTTTTATTCATATGGATTTAAATAAATGCTCATACTCTTAATAAGTGGCGCATTTTTCCCAATGCTAATATATCTATATTTTCTTTGGAAATTTGACAAAAATGAACCAAAATACATTAAACTAGTTTTTTATAACTTCATTTATGGAGCAACTGCAGCTATTATTTTAGGAATTGTTGGCAGCAAAATGTTATCATTGCCACTAAATATATTTTTTAGTGATGAGACAATTAATCTAATAAAAATAATCTTAATTGCTCCTTTTGTCGAAGAGATTGCAAAAGCATTATTTCTATTCAAAGCTATTAAAAATAAAAATATTAATGATTTTACCGATGGATTAATTTATGGTGGTGCAATTGGGCTTGGATTTGGTATGATAGAATATTTTTTCTATTTCCTTTTGTTTAGTGATTCCCTTTCTCAACTTATTTCTATATTTGTAATTAAAAGTAGTTTTTCCGTTGTTATGCATTGTTTATCTACTGCTTTAGTTGGAGGTATAATAAGTTTGACCAAATATTCATCTCAAATTAAATTGGGTATTTCAACCATTTACGCATTAATAATAGCAATGTTCATCCATTTTATTTGGAATATAAGTGTGATTTTCAAAAATACTTTTTTTGTCGGAATTATTTTTATAATAATTGTATTTCTTCTATTTACTCTAACATATTACATCTTATTTAAATATGAGAACAATTTGATTCAAAAAGAGTTAGCTGGTAAAACTTCAGAAAATTCACTTAATAAATATTCTGCTAAATGACATTATTCAATTAAGATAGCAACAATCTGTAGTTAGTGTTAAAATAAGTAAAAATAAAATTGTATCAATAAGCAATATTCTTAAATATCGATAAACGTTTTCAAAGAGGTTACAATTGTTTGAGATAGTATTTGGTTAATCTTCACATTACATATAAAATTATTAAATGAGGTAAAACAAGAGTTGTAATAAAACAGTATTTCCTTAACTACAGATGCAAATTAAAATAAAAAACTAGTGTTGATTTACTATTAATTTTAAAACAGCCTCGATGGTCCTTGATAGCAGTGAAAATAAATCTGTGAAAAATGATATTTCGATGCTATCTAATAGTACAATGGTTTTATATTTATGAAAATATATTTCAAGACGCTGTATCAAATTGTCACAAAATGAGTCAAGTTTAATGCTCGGGGGTGGTTTGAACTCGGAGCAAAAAGGCTCGTTATCGGGGCTGAAAGGTTCAAAATTGCAGCAAAAAGGTTCACTAATGAACCTTTTGCATTTGGAAATATTGTACGTTGAAAAATAATTCTATTCAGGAACAACAATTTTGTAGTTATGTGTAATTTCAACAGATTTTTGAAGCATTGCTGTTACTCCGCAATAAGTAGTTTGGGAAAGTTCAATAGCACGTTCAACATCTTTGCCTTTTATATCTTTGCCAGTAAATACATATTCCAAATTAATTTTTGAAAATACTTTTGGATGAGTTTCGGTTTGTTCAGCAGTAATATTTATTTGAAAATCGTCAAGTTTTATGCGTTTTTTCTGTAAAATAGCAATTACGTCAGCACCAGTGCAACCACCGAGACTAAGCAACAAAAGCTCTTTTGGTCTAATTGCAGCACCACTTCCACCAAAATTTGCTGGTCCATCCATTGTTACCCAGTGGTTTGAATCCTCACTTTTGCCAATAAATGTAATACCGCTTAGTTGTTTTACAATTGCTTTATGTTCTGTCATTGTATTTCCTTTCTATTAAATAATATTTTTAGCAATTTGATACAATTTTTGAAAAATGGTTTCAATAGTTCAATTTATTTATTTCAGTTTTGTCTAAGTATTTTGGGAGTTACTAGAGGAATTGTTATTTCCGTTCTCACTTTTTCTCCTTCTCTTCTTTCAGCGGGTTCAAAATTTAACGTTTTTACAAATTCTAAAGCTAAAGAATCAATAAGTGGGGTAGCCCCTAGTATGATTTCAGGACACCTAACAGTACCTGTAGTGTCAACTGAAACACGCACGTAAATCCTTTTTTGAAATAAAAGTGAATCAGTGAATTTATAAAAATCTTTTTGAACTTCTTCCAAAGGCTTAATCATTTCTGGCATTTTGCAAAAGTTCGTGATAGATATAAATTCATTAGGGTTTTGTGTTTCTGACTTTTTACAATTGTCTTTTACAACTTGGTTTAAAAATTTATTTATTTCTACACCACATTTTTTAAGCTCACAGCCTATTCCAAGATGCCCACAATTGTTATCCAATAATAATACTTTGCAATTTAACTCATTTGCTAATTCAAGTGCTGGTGCTGGATTTACCAAATGGTCGGTCTTATTAAGAATAAAGAATACTTCTGTTTTAATGTGTTTTGCAGTTTCACTAACAGAATTATTGAAATTTTTATAAATATTATAGCTTTCCATTGCATTTAATTGAGCTAAATGGTTTTCAATTGTAAATGTCTTTGAAGGTTCGCGATTTTCAATTTTTTCATCTATAAATTTATCAAAATCCTCGTGGCTAATGTTTTCAACAATATACTCTGGTGAGCGTGCAAAAAGCTGAGTTGTGTAACTTATCATTATGTTAATTAAATCATCGCTTGCACCAAGTTCTTTATACGATTCAATCATTCTTTTTCTGAATTGCATAATTAGCATATCGTAGCTTGAGCGGCGTGGAGTTGCAACGTAAGGCACAGCTTTATCAATAAAATCTGGATAGGAAACAATCCATTGCAAAGCTTGCATGCTGCCCATTGAGCCACCAACAATTGCGTAAATATGTTTAAATCCAAAATTTTCGGTAAGCATTTTATATTGTGAATTTACCATATCGGTAATTGCAATTTTGGGAAAGTCTTTTCCGCCTTGTAATTCAGAATTTGAAGGAGATGTAGAAACTCCATTGGCAAGTGCGTCAATAGCGATAATATAAAATTTGGAATCGTCAACCAATTTGTTTTGACCAATTAAGCCAGTAATTTGCTCCGCGGTTCCAGCAAACCATGTTGGATAAATAACAATATTTGAGGAATCTGCATTTAGCTCCCCAAATGTTTTATATCCAACTGTACAGTTTCGTAATGTTTCGCCACTCTCTAACTTTAAATCACCAATATTTGCAAATTGTTGAACCGATTGTCCAAATAAAATAGATGTTAAAATAAGTGTAAATGTTAAAAATTTACGAAATAAAGTCATTTTAATACCGAGTTATTTTAGAAATAGAATTAAATAGAGATAAATAATTGGAGCAGAAAAAAGAAGTGAGTCAAATCTATCAAGAATTCCACCATGACCAGGAATTAAATTGGAGGAATCTTTTACATCAGCATCTCGTTTAATAAGAGATTCAATTAAATCACCAATTTGACCAAAAATTCCAATAATAATTGTAAATGCAAAAATATCAATCCAATTAAGGAAAGTTAATAGCACAAATTTTAGAACAATAAGCGAAATAGCAGCAAAAACAAATCCAGCAATTGCGCCTTCCCAACTTTTTTTAGGACTAACGCGCGGAAACAATTTGTGTTTTCCAAAAGCAGTTCCAATAAAATAAGCTGCCGAGTCAGTCATCCAAAGGGTAATTAAAATTGAAATAATGATAAAACCACCATTGGCATATTCTTGCATACCACTAGCATAAAATTCTCTAATTGCGACTATTGTGGACGAAAAAAAACCAGCGTAAAAAATTCCTAATAAAGTTGAAGAAATATTACTAATAGCGGATTCTTTATCTCTAAATAGTTCAAACATTAATAGAATTGGAATGAGTATTAGAAGCAATATTTCATATGTAGCAAAATGGAAATAAGTGTTTAGAATTATAGCCGTAATAGAAATGAAACCAACTAAATTTGAAGTGAAAATGTTTTTTTTATTTACAATTTTGGAAAATTCGTAAAATGATGTAAGTCCTATTGCCATAATTAAAATTAGAAATGGAATTCCTCCCCAATAGGTTAATCCTAATAAAACTGGAATAGTAAATATTGCAACTAAGATTCTGGTTACTCTATTGCTCATAAAAAAGTACTCTTTTGTTTTAGGGAAATTAAGGCAAGAAGTATCTTGCTTATTCGTTATTATAATTTTCAAGACATATTTTTTGATATGCCTTGAAATTAATCTATTTTATTCAAAAAAAACCTTGTTCTTTTTAATAAAGAAAAGGTTAATAAAATATTAGTCTTCTTTATTTATGTCGCTAATAATGGCAATGGCATCTTCAGCGTCAACTCTCTTTGTAAGTATTTTTATAATTGATAAATCTCCAACACCGGGGAAACTGCTATCATTTTGGTTTAAAATAAGCACTTCAATTTCGGCACCTTCCAAATTAGATTTTAGCATATTTGCCTCAATACTATCAGCACAGCTATAAACAATTACCCAGTCTTTTGGATGGACCAAATGTCCTTCAAACTCTTTATTAGTAACTAGTTCTTCACCACAGTCTGGACATACTGACATTCCTCTGTGGTACTCATATTCGCATTTAGGACAAATCATAAAACCTCCAAGTTTATTGAAACTTATAATAGTTCTTTTTTAAATAAAATAAAAAGAAAAAAAACAAAATTGTTAGCAAAAGCAATAAAATAATATGTAAAGAAAATTCATCTGGTTTTACAATACTCGTATTCATAAGTTCATCGCTTCCCCAAATAAAATAGGCAAGGATTGAAATAAAGTTATTAATAAAATGAAGAGTCATTGGTATAACTATTGATTTTGACTGATAGGCAGCAAAACCAAGGTACATAGCAAGAATTGTGAGCGCTAATAATCCATATGGATTAAAATGGTAAAGTGCAAAAGCAAAGGAAGTAATTAGAATAGCCCAAAATGGTTTCATGGAATATTCTAAACTTTTTTGCGTAAATCCTCTAAAAAATACTTCTTCGCAAATTGCTGGTGTTATTGAAACTACTAACACAACAAATACAATTTCAAATAATGATTGAGCATTTAGTATAATTCCATACGAGCTTTCCATTAACTTATCTAGATCATCGGCAAAATTTTTCATGTGTTGAAATATTGAAAATGAATCTGCGAGCTGTTGTATAATATAATTTTGGACATAAATAAAACTCTGAAGAAGAGGAATAAGAATTACTAAACCAACAATAAAAATTACTACTTCTTTAATTGTTGGAAGTTTAATTCGAAGTACGGGGGAAACTTTATCAACATAAACTAGTTTTGCTAACATAATTGTTGGAGCTAAAATAAACAAGAGTTGTCCAGCAACATTAAATAAGCGCACAGCATTTACGTTAGCACTTGATAAATCAGTTCCAAAAATTGCAAGAAATAAAAGTCCACCACCAAATTGGAAAAGGAAAAAGACAATAATTAAACCATAAATTGCTGCTTTGCCTGGATGCATTGTGGGATTAATTTCATTATCAAAATTATCGTTTTGTGGAGCGTTAAAATTATTGTTCATAAATTATCAAAATAAATTTTTAGTAAAATTAAAGAAATTGAAATTTGCATCATTTACTTAATTGCTTTACAATCATCAAATCTTAAAATTAATTTTTTTACACGGTCTAAATCAACGCCATTTTCCCAATTGCCATCTTTCTTAAAATATGAGCCAACGATAAATACATCAGCCAAATTATAATATTTATCAATATTTTCCGCCGTAATTCCAGAGCCAATTATTATTGGAAGTTTTGTGCATTGCTTTACTGAAGATAACTCATCAATATCGGTTTCAGCTCCAGTTGAAGAGCCAGTAACAACAATTCCATCACTCAAAAAGAATTCGGCAGCTTTTGCTGTTTCCACAATAGAAACATCCAAAGTAATTGAATGCGAACTATGTTTTTTTTTAATATCCGTAAAAACCAAAACATTTTCAGCTCCAATTTGCTTACGGTATCTAAGAATATTTCCAGCATTTGATTGCGTAATTCCTTCATCAGCCACGTGTGCAAACACAAAACCCTCGGCGCGGATAAAATCCAAATTTGCGGAATGAGCAATTGCGAGAGCTTCTTTGTTTGCCGAAGCGAGAACTTGAATTCCAACAAAAAGATTTGTCTGCCGTTTAATTTCGTAAGCAATTATGGACATAATTGAAGTAATTTCGGGTCCAGATGAATTATTTAAATAAGGAACGTCGTGCATATTTTCAATCATAATTCCTTTTAATCCAGCACTTTTATAAATTTTTGCTTCAGAAATTGCTAAATCTATAATATTTTGCACATTCCCAGAATATTTTGGCGTTCCAGGAAGAGCATTTAAGTGAATCATTCCAATTACTAACTTTGAGTTAATTAAATCTTGTTTTTGCATAATATTTTCTGTTTAATTAAAATATTTCAATAATCTTATAATGAGTTTACATTTTTTAAATACCAAAATAAATATAACACTAAAAATTAAAAATATTTGTTATGCAATATTTTTTATTTAGGTTGGATTTAAGAAATGCAGATGTATTGTTGTTTGTGGGAAATGATTTCTTGGGATTTAATGTGAACTGCTTTTCTTGAATTAAAATGAAGTGTTAAATAATTTTTTCTATAAATGAAATGAAAGACTGTGATTTTATCTTTTGCTCACTTCAAGATCAAATTCTTTAAAGTTATACTTACAATTAAAATTGGAATATAATTCATGAAAAAGTACATTGCTCTATTGTTGATATATAGTCTTTCATCTTGTAACCTTCTTTTAGATAATGATGATAGATTAGAAGGACATAGTGCTGCAAATCCAATAATTTCTTTTAAAAAATATTATATGAAAGAATATCGTGATTATGGAATGCAACCATCTTTTTGAAAAATTGATACATTAAATAGATTCGATACTCTTTTTTTGCAGTTAGTGAATTTTATCGTTCTGATGGCAAAGGTCCTCCTACAAATGGTGAAAATTTTGAAGTAACTATTACAACAAGTTACGGAGATGTAGAATTATTTCAATTTGATGGAGATAGAAGTTTTCTTGGTTGGGCTGATAATATAACTGCATATATTCAATTCATAAACTATAAATCTATGATAATTCATCAGATAAACCACGAAAACATAGTGGTTATTTGGATGTTAATAATACTGGTGATAAAACTATAGCTGAATACAATTCGTATTTGCATAAACATATTGTAAAAGACACATTAATTTATTTGGAGGAAAAATGAAAAAGTTTATTTGGATTGAACATTGATATTTAACAAAGATACTTGATACTTTTGTGCTTTATTTTCATTCTATTTTTACTATTATTGACAATCGTCGTTATTTAGACTACGTTTAAATAACAAATGAAAAAAAATAAGAAAATATCACAAAACATAATAGTTGTATTTATTGTTTTACTTATTTTATCTATACAGTATTTTATAAATATAACAATACACATACATATTTTGCCTTCGGGACAAATTATTTCGCATAGCCATATTTTACCGTTTAATAATGATAATTCTAAAAATAAATCTCATTCGCATACAGAAGATGAGTTAAGATTTTACTCATTAAATTCATTTATGCTAAAGTACTTTATTCAAAATCATTTTGAATATAATTTTTACAATGAAATAAACTCTATTACTATTACAATTTACGAAAATGTAGTTTGCACAAACTCAGTAAACCTTCTTGCAACAAGAGCTCCTCCACTAACTCCTTTTATATAATTTATCTTTAATTATTAACTTTAGTTCATATCGCAAATATGAACAATAATATTATTTGTATTTATTTACATTAAAAGGACTTTGCATATATGAAAAAAATATCAATTTTTGCACTAATTATACTATCTGTTTTTTATAATTCTATATTATCACAGACAGATGCTAATATAGTAGGTCACATCATTTCCAACGGGGAACATATTGCATTTGCAAATGTGATTATTAAGGGGACAACAATAGGAACTTCAACAGATGAAACTGGACATTTTAGACTAGTGAATTTACCTGTGGGTGAATTAACAATAAAAGTTCAATATGTTGGTTATAAATCTCAAGAAAGAAAAGTTAATCTTGATAAAAATTCAACTATTGAAATTAACTTTGAAATAGAAAAGGATGTTCTTTCTCTAAATGAAATAGTTGTTTCTGGAAATAGAAACGAAGGGAATAAAAAAGAACAAAATACAATTGTTAATACTTTATCTCAAAAATTGCTTTCAAATACTCAGTCAAATGTATTAAGCGAAGTATTAAAGTATTCGCCAGGGTTAAGAGTTGAAAACAATTGCCAAAATTGCGGTTTTAATCAATTACGAATGAATGGATTAGAAGGTCCTTATTCGCAAATATTAGTAAATAGCCGTCAAATATTTAGTGGGCTAGCAGGGGTTTACGGTTTGGAACTAATTCCTGCAAATATGATTGAACGTGTTGAAGTAATTAAAGGTGGTGCTTCAGCTTTATATGGTAGTAATGCAATTGGAGGAACTGTAAATATTATACTTGCAGATCCAACAAGTAATACATATGGCGTTTCGGTTTCAAATGCAATATTTGGAGCTAATGATAAAGCTTCAAGTAAAAATGCTTATGAAAAATCGTCAAGTTTTAACACTTCTTTGGTTTCATCAGATGCTCAGACTGGTTTGTCGTTGTTTGGATTTTTAAGAGATAGAGATGATTTTGATGCAAATTCTGACGGATTTTCAGAATTATCAAAAATTAAAAATCTAACACTTGGTGGACGATTATTCCATAGATTTACAAGTACTGATAGGCTAAGCATAGATTTCTTCAAAATTAACGAAGACAGACGTGGTGGAGATAATTTTGAACTTCCAAATCATTTGGCTAATATTTCTGAAGCAGTAGAACACGATATTACAACTGGGGCAATATCTTATGAAAAATTTTACAATTCTTCTGACTTGTTTACCATTTATGCAGCAAGTCAAAATGTTAACCGAAATTCTTATTATGGTGCTAATCAATCTTTGGCAGATTATGGCAACACAAAAGATTTATCCTATAATGCTGGACTTCAATATAATGGAAATTTTACAGATGCCGAAATTACGGTTGGAGCCGAAATTCAAGGAAGTAGTTTAGTTGATAAAAAATTAGGCTATTACGACTTGGATAATGCAACAATGGTAAATGGAATTTTAGATATACCATTTATAGAAACCAGAACCATTTCTGACCAAAATTCTTTTACATATGCTGTATTTTCACAATATGACAGAAGATTTGGCGACGCAAAGTTATCTGCTGGAATTAGATTTGACAGATATTCAATTACTGAAAAGGGAAATAATTCCAATATTAAAGGGAATGTTTTTAGTCCAAGAATTAGTTTACTTTATGACATAAGCTCTTCAACTCAATTTAGATTAAATTATGCTCAAGGTTTTAGAGCTCCACAAATATTTGATGAAGATTTACATATTGAAACATCAGGTGCAAGACAAGTTTTACATAGAAATGATCCGAATTTAACACAAGAAACTAGTAGAAGTTTTAGTAGCTCTTTAACTAAAACAATGTTATTAAATGATATTTATTTTGAATTTATGGTTGAGGGCTTTTATACAAAATTAGAAAATCCATTTGTTAATGAGTACTCAGAACCTGATTCTAATGGTACAGTTATTTACAATAGAGTAAATACAAAAGATGGTGCATTTGTAAAAGGAATAAATCTTGAAATAAACATGGCTGATATTGAAAATTTAGAAATAAAAACGGGGTTTACTTATCAAAATAGCCAATATCAAGTAAAACAAGAATTTAATGAAAAAAGGTTTTTTAGAACACCTAATGATTACGGATTTATTGCTCTCAATTATAACTTAACAAATAATATAGGATTTTCACTAACAGGAGATTATACAGGTAAAATGTTAGTACCTTATTTTGGAATAAAACAAATTAATCCAGAAAAAGGTGAATTGCGAGAAAGTGATTCATTTATTGATATGGGATTAAAATTAAAGTATAAATTCAAATTAAATGGAGCTTCTTCTCAGTTGTTTGTTGGAATAAAAAATATCTTCAATTCATATCAATCTGATTTTGACAAAGGGATAGATAGAGACCCAGCTTATATATATGGACCAATTTTACCAAGACAAATTTACTTTGGTATCAAAATTGGAAACAACATATAATTTTATCATAGCAAAGACTGTACTATATTTTGTGTAAATGGCAGAATGCTTATTTGATAAACGGCTTTAGCCGTTTATCAAATATAATGAAAAATTTTCCATGCTGTCGAGGACCACTGAGGCTGTCTCAAAAGTAGCAAGCGGAATATATTTTTGTAAAGCCTGCGATGGAAATGGACTTTTGTAATACATAAATTAGTATAAACAAAAGTAGAAAACCATGGAAAAACGAGGAAGATTTAGTCCACTAGAAAAAGTACAAATATTATGTAGTCACTTCATATTGTAAAAAACCTATAAGAATTAATGCGTATTAACTTTAAGCATTTTGTCGCACTTTTTAAACTCTATCGTTTTAAAAGAATTTACTGCATTAGTGCCTCCAATTATTCCTCCCGCTATTGTACCCACTGGTATCATCAAAAACATTGCTGGATTTTCACTACCGCCACCAAAATTAATTTTTGCAGAAGTAGCTGTTACAATTGAAGTCCCTGCTAAAAATCCAAAAATGGAACCTATAATTATACCAGGAATACTAGAGCTATCATTATATTTAAGTGAGCAAATATCATCTGTTTTAATTTCCTTAATTTCATTTGAATATTTGATTAAAAGAAGTTCTTTATTAATTTTGATAAATTCTCCTTCGGTACTTTTGCCATCAATGTAATTTATGACTACGTCCTCGTTTTTAAGTTCATCATTAAGATTATAAAAATATTCTTCTTTTTCTGTTAAAGAAACCCTTTCAAGATGAGATGAGCATCCCATAAAAATGATTAATAGGACTAAATATATTTTCTTCACTTATCATTGCTCCAAAATTTATTAAAAAATGTCATGCAATATTTTAGTCAAGCAAAAATACATATAACGCAAGTGCAAATCTAAATCCTATTTTCAATCTTTCATCTAAAACTCAGTATAAGTAACATTTTTTATTAATAAATCATAAGATTTTGCACTACTTAGGTACCAACTTAGATAAAATATGGTATATATCAAAGAAAGACAATTTATCCAAAATTTGTCATTTGAAAGGTACCAATGACAATTCGATATGCGGTTATGAGCATTTGTATTTATTACCAAAAATGAAAACTTCCCAAATACTAAGAACCGCTGTAATTGAATCTGTAGTATTAAAAATAATTGTATTTTTTGTATTAATTAAGTAATTTTGTTTTCTAAATTTAAACGAAATTAATGAAGTAGGTATATTATGAAACGAACTTTTCAACCAAGCAATAGAAAAAGAAAAAACAAACATGGTTTTAGAGAAAGAATGTCTACTAAAAATGGTAGAGCTGTTCTTTCAAGACGTAGAGCAAAAGGCAGAAAAAGATTAACAGTAAGTGACGAATATTAGTCTTGAAAAGCTTTGGTCTTTCAAAAAGTGAGAGAATCAAAAAGAAAAATGAAATTTCCCGGTTATTCAATTCCGGGAAAAGAATTTACTCAAATAGCCGAAAATTAAAGGCTATTTTTTGTTTTGGTGAATATGATTCTGGAACAATTAAAATTGTAACTGCTGTTCATAAAAAAGCTGGAAATGCTGTTTGGCGAAATAGAGTAAAGCGATTATTGCGTGTATCCTATCGTCTAAATAAAAAAATCTTAACTGATATAGTTAAAGAAAAAACTCTTCTTATTATGATTTCTCCGAACTCAATTAACAAAAAAAACAAGCCAAAATTAAATTTAGATTATGTTCAACTTGATGTGATTGAGTTATTAGAAAAAATTAAAAAACAAATTTTAATAGAAAACGAAAATGGTGGAAAAAATTAATGGATAAACAATCAACCTTAGCATTTGTTTTAATGGGACTAGTGCTCGTAGTATGGCTTTATTTAAATTCTCCAGAACCCCAACCACAAAATATTTCAAAAACAGATTCTACTCTTGTCCAAGAAAAAAATAAGCAAGAAGCGACCAAAGCTATTGAAAAACAAGTGGAAGAAGTTGTTGACCCAAATTTTAATAAGTCCTCTCAAAATGAATTATTTTCCACTACAGATAAAAAAGCTGAAATAATTACAATAGAAAATGACCTTGTTAAGCTCGAAATGAGTAGCAAAGGTGGTAAAATTAGAAAATATTATTTGAAAGAATATGCAACTTGGTATTACGATAACTACGAAGAAAGTGATTTTAATAACACTCACGTTCAATTGCTTAATCAAACAAATGGTGGCGATTTAGATATTGTTTTTTATACTAAAGATGGAAAAGTAAATACTTCAAAATTGGATTTTACTTCATCTGTTAGTAATTCTTACTACAAAATTTCTGGTTCGGATTCACTAAAGATTTCATATTCGTACAATATTGAAGAAGGAAAAGTTATTAAAAAGAATTTCACATTCTTTGGAAATAATTATCGTTCAAAGTTTGATGTTGAACTTATTAATTTGAGTTCAATTATTGGTGATAGAAGATATGATGTTGTGTGGGCAAGTGGAATGAACTTTCTTGAATTAAATTCAGTTGATGCCGCAACATATGCAAATGCGTCTTTCTATTCTGGAGGTGAGCATTTTATTATTGATGCCGATACTGAAGGGGAACCAGTCGAAAAAGAGGTTAATGGAAAAATAGATTGGGTTAGTGTAAAGAGTAAGTATTTTGCAATGATTTTAGCTCCTGTTGAACCTAATTCAGATGGTGGGGCAAAAATTGAAGGAGCGTTTGTAAATATTCCAGAACTTGGTGTAAGAGAATATTATAGTACTGGTTTAAAAATGCCTTTCCAAAAGACAGATTACCAAAAAGATAATTTTACTCTTTATCTTGGACCAGTTCAGTATGATACTTTAAAATCATATAATGCAAATTATGATGCTATTTATGATTTTGGAAGTTTCTTTGGATTAAAGTTTGTGACTCGTCCAATTTCGGAATATTTGTTACAGCCTTTGTTTACATTTTTACATAGTATTGTTCCAAACTATGGAATTGTAATTATACTCTTTTCAATTTTAATAAAACTGGCTCTTTCACCTCTTACAAAACAGAGTTATAAAAGCATGGGAAAAATGGCTCAACTTCAACCCAAAATTGCAGAATTGAAAGAAAAGTTTGGTGATGACAAGCAAAAAGTTCAAAAAGAGACCATGAAATTATATTCCACATATGGAATAAATCCTGCCGGTGGTTGTCTTCCAATGGTTCTGCAAATGCCAATTCTGTTTGCTTTGTTTGCCTTTTTCCGTGTGGCAATTGAGATAAGACACGAATCATTTTTATGGATTAAAGATTTAGCTTCGCCAGATTATGTTTTTAGTTTGGGTTTTACAATTCCTCTTGTAAATGTTGACCAGATTACAATCCTAGCGCCATTACTTGGTGTTACCATGTTCTTCCAACAGAAGATGACTGTTAAAGATCCAAGTCAAAAAGCAATGGTTTACATGATGCCAATAATGATGACATTTATGTTTATGGGATTTTCTTCCGGTTTGAACTTGTATTATATGATGTTTAATTTACTTTCAATTATTCAGCAATATTATATTAATAAAAAACAAAGTCATACTGAGTTAGTTCCAATTGAAAAGAAAAATCAAAAAGTTGGATTTATGCAAAAAATGATGGCTGCTGCTGAAGAAAAGCAAAAAGTTCAACACCAAACATCTAAAAAAAGAAAATAAATTTAAAAGAGAAAAGTTAATGCTTAAAATTTCATTAGCTTTTCTCTATTTTTACTACCGTGAAAAAAATACTTAAAATAGCGATAGTATTTATAATCTTATTTTCGATAAGTTCCTACGCACAACTGGATACTTTAAAAATTACCCCTAAGTTAATTACAAAAAAACTTCCATTCGGTTTAACAGCAAAAGTTAGTTCATCATTGCCAAAAGTATCTTTAGTTTTAAGTGGCGGTGGTTCGCGCGCAATTGTTTCACTTGGAGTAATTAAAGCTCTTGTGGAAAATCAAATTCCAATTGAGTCAATTGTTGGAACAAGTATGGGAAGTATTCTTGGCGGACTTTATGCTTCGGGTTATTCTATTGAAGAACTTGATTCAATAATTACTTCAATTGATTGGTCTTATTTTTATTCAGCAAAAGAAACCAGAAGAAATGAGCTTTATCTTGACCAGAAAATTACAGAAGATCTTGCACTTATTACATTAGATATTGATGGATTAAACCCTGTTCTTCCAACTGCTTTTAATTCAGGACAGCGTTTCCAAAATTTTCTTAATAATTATACAATTAATGCTCCAATACATCCATACAATAGTTTTGATGAACTTAAATATAGATTTAGAGCTGTTAGTACCGATTTAACTTCGGGTGAAATGATAATTCTGGAAAAGGGCTCTTTGTCACAAGCTCTAAGAGCAAGTTCCAGTGTAACATTTCTTCTTGACCCTGTAGAAGTTGATTCTATGTTATTGGTTGATGGAGGATTAGTTGCAAACGTTCCAACAAAAGCAGCAAAACAAATTGGTAACGATTTTATAATTGCTGTTAATATGACAAGCAATTTAAGAAAACGTGATGATTTAGATACTCCATTAAAAGTTGCAGACCAAATAGTTTCAATTCCAATGAATTTAGTAACTGAGCAAAATTTAAAGTTAGCAGATGTAGTAATTACACCAGAATTAGGGAATTGGGAAAGTGATAATTTCAGTTCGCTCGATAGTTTAATTGAAATTGGCTACAAAACAACTTTAAATAAAATTGATGAAATATTACATGGTATTAAAGAATATCAGATTTCACATATTACTGACAGTTTAGTAACTTTTAAAAACTTAAAACCATTTAATCCAAACTCGGATATTGAAAATAAAGTAGCTAATAAATTTATTGGTGTCGATTCAGTAAGTAATAAAGAAATAGTACTTGAAATTTGTAATGAATATCTTTCAGGTAAATATGAAGATATTTCTACTAGTCTATTTTTTAGCGATGATACTGCTTTTATTAAAATGGATGTAATACTTAAACCTAAAATAAATGAAGTAGAATTAGTTGGAATAAGTAATGATAGAAAAGGAAATATTGAAAGTATTCTTAAACCAGTTATTGATGATTATTATTGCAATAATAATTTAGTCGGATATTTGATAAAAGTACAAGCTTTTTATAGAGATATAGGATTTCCATTTGCCGAGATTGAAAAAATTAATTTTGACAATGAAACACATAAATTAACAATTAGTATTGATGAAGGTATTGTTGATTTAATTGTAGTTAATGGGAATGAAAGAAGCACAACACCTTTAATTTTAAGGGAATTGGAAATTAAGGAAGGAGAATATCTAACTTCCAAAAACCTTTCACAAAGTCTTGAAAATTTAAGAACTACTGGATTATTTAATTCAGTAGATATAAATATTCAAAAGAATACTGATATTAATATTCTTAAAGTTAACGTTGAAGATAAATTAACAAGTGTGGCAAGACTAGGGCTAAAGATTGACAATGAAAGATATCTTCAACCATCTATTGATATTAGAAACGAAAATCTTTTTGGCAGTGGAACAGAATTAGGAGTGTATTTTTTAGGGGGCTTAAGAAATCAACAAATTATAATTGAGCATAAAGCAAATAGAATTTTTAACACTTATCTTACTTATAAAATTAAAGGTTATTTCGATTCTAATGATATTTATACTTATAAAGACGATCCTAGTGTAAGTTCAAATGCTTTTTCGAGATCAAATAATGGAGAATATAGGCAAGAACTTCTTGGTACTTCTGTTGGTGTTGGAACGCAAACTGGTAAATTTGGTAATTTAATTGCTGAATTTAGATATGAACGCAACAAAGTATATAACTTAACAAATAAAGTTATTAACCCATATACTTTTAATATTGCTACTCTTCGATTTAGCATGAGAATTGACACGCAAGATAAATATCCTTATCCTTTAAGTGGCGTTTTACTTCACACCTATTATGAGACAGCTCAGCAGTTTTTGGGTGGTGATGAATCCTATCTGAAATATGCGCTTTTATATAAGGGGTATTTTTCTTTAAATAGTAATAATACGATAATTCCTAAATTTGAAATTGGCTTTGCTGATGAAACTCTTCCTTTAAGCCAGCAGTTTTTCTTTGGTGGAAAATCTTCTTTTTGGGGTTTTAGAGAAAATGAATATCGTGGACGACAAATAATTATTGGTGGATTAACTTACAGATATAAACTTCCATTCAAAATTCTTTTTGATACTTATTTTTCATGCCTTTATAATCTTGGATCAATATGGGAAAGGGAACAAGAGATGAAATTAAAGAATTTCAAACATGCAGTTGGAATTATGGCATCGTGGGATACTCCACTTGGGCCAGTTGATTTGGGAGTAGGTAGAAGTTTTACTATTAATAAATTGCTAGACGAATTTATAGTTAGGGGCGAACCCACAGTATACTTATCACTTGGATATTTCTTTTAATTTATTGGTTTTAGTGTTTTACTTTTGTATCACTTGTTTACTAGAAAATGTTAACGGAACTAAGAAATGCTATTTCATATCAAATAAAATGCTTAATAAATTCGCTTTTGTAAATAGTGGAATATCTTTCTGAAACTGGATTGTACTATTTTGGTCCCATTGTTTATGGGTTGAAAGCGTATGGGTATGTAAATTCAAAATAGCAAAATTACGACTAACTATTTCGTCAGTTTTACCAATTACAAAAAATGCTATTACTACTGGTAAATTAAATTCCTTGCTCCATTTCTGATAAGATTTAAAAGCTCGTTCATTAATCAACCAAGTTGCTCCATGTTTTCCCTTCCAATCAAGAAGTGCTGATTTGTCCTTGTAAGAAATAATTGCATCAGGTTTATCTTCGCCCTTTTCCCAGACCTTTTTGTATCTATTGTCTTCGCCAAATTCTGTGCATTTAAAACCCCATTGAGTTAACAGATTCTTTCCTTGAAACTCAGCAATATCATGAAGTTTATAATTTTTTCTAAAATCATCGGTCGATTTAATTGGACTAAAATCTAAATTTTTCATAGTAAACAACCAAAGTTGTTAGTTTTTGCTCGGTTATAAATTATACTTGTTTTTAATCCACTCATATGCTTCATTTAATTCTTTTGTCCTTTCTTCTGCCAATGTTCTTAAGTCTAATCCAAGGCTTTCAACTTTGTCTGGATGATATTGCCCAACCAACTTCAAATATTTTTTTCTAATTTCCTTTTTCTGAACAGTACCTTTTAGATCCAATAATTTTCCATAGTAAATATATTTTTGCTCTTCCGTTGCAGTCTTCGAATCAAAACCTGGTTTGCTATGTGAATTGTATTTCTCATATTTTTCGTAACGTTCAAATCTCTCATATCGCTCATATTTTTCGTATTCGTTTTTCTTACTTTGTCTTTCCGATTGCTCATTGGTTTTATAATTATTTGAATAATTAGATGGTCGTTTCCCAATAGATTTTAGAATCCCATTGTAAAACAGACTATTCCTTTCACCTTTATTCATTAAATAATCAACTAATAAAAAGTTCAAATGGTTCCAATTGGTAGTAATAATATTAGAGGATAGTTTAGTTAATTTTTTTTCAACATGTGTTTGCAACAAATTTGGACGAGCTTTATCTAATTGATTTGGATCAAACTTAGGAGGAACAAATTTCAGCACTTGGTCAACCCAACTTTCATCACTTTTAAAATCTATTAATGTATATAGTACTAAGAAATCATTTAGAACATCCTGTTTTGAAACATTATTAATAAGTGTTTTAGAATAACTTATACATTTAAGATGACCACTTAATGTAGAAATAAATTCATTAAGCACTTGGTCGCTATCCATTCTGAACCATTGATAAAATGTTGTTGAGGAAATTTCATAAATGTAATGATTTTTAAATTCAATACTGGTCATTACTTTTTTGGGCAAGTATTTTTTTGAAAAATCATTTATTCCATCATAAATGCTTCCAATTGAATTCCAAATTTGGCGGTATACTTCACCATAAATAATAGATGCTTCATACGGTTTTTGTTGTTCATACAAATAATCGGCAGAATTTCTCATTCCAGAAATATTACTCATTTACTTTCCTTGCTTTTTAAAAGGATAATTATTATCGCAATTTAAGAACGTGGAGCATTAAGAACAAATTTATTATTGACAACCAATTTATCTATATTTACAAGAATTGCGAGACCGTCATCCATTTTTGCAAAAGCTAACATATAGTTTGTCTTATCCGTTTTTACATGGGAAGGAGGATCTACAATTTCACTAGCAGCAATATTTGTCACTTTTGACACCGCATCTACAACAATTCCAAGATTTACAAATCGTCCATCCAACTCTGCTTCTAAAACGATAATTATATTTTTATCAGTATATTCACTTTTTGGCATATTAAAATTCATTTTTGGGTCAATTATGGGAATAAGTTTACCGCGTAAATCAATCATTCCCAGCACAGAAGCTGAAGCATTTGGAACAGCGGTAACCCCAACCATCCTAATTATTTCTTTAATTTTTAATATGTCAATTCCAAAAGTCTGCTTATTTAAAATAAATGTTAAATATTTTCCTTCAAGATTTAATGAAGACTTAGAAGAGATTTCCTTTTTCGAAAGACCTTTTCTTTCCAACAAATTTTCAATTTCGGAAGCAGAATCAAATAATTTTGAACTTTGCGAACCGTAATTTTGTCCTTTGCAAGCAACTTGTGCAAATCTTAAATCAACAAATTGTTTAACATCTATTATATTTCCAACGTTCATTGTATCATGCATATAATGCTGCATTTTTTCCAAATCCTCTAAAACTGGATAAAGATCATGGGTCTTAATTCCTAATGGCTCGGTCAAAACGTTTTTGAGTAATGGAACTTTCAAACCAAGTGTTTTATCAGGATCAAGAAAATCAACTCCAATTTTAGCTGCGGTTTCTGGTCGGTCATTAATATATTTACCCGCTTTTACTAATAAATCAGTCAGTTCAAAAACAGCTTCTGTGTGATTGTCAATTAAATCTTGTTGAAGTGTAATAACACAGCATGGATGATTATTCCAAAGTTCGGATGATGCAAACTGCATATCAGCAATTCCGCCAGCAATAGCTTTTGTTCCCAATGGCTCGGCAACTAAGTAGCCAGCTGCGTCGCTATTATCAGCTAAAAATTCTGTCATTTTAATAGGGGGAGCAACCTCAAAGCTAATATCAACTCCTTCTTGCCCAGAAACACCAGGCTTTAATCCAATTTTACTAAAAAAAAGGTGTGCCAACATATTGTGAACGGAAAGTGTGTGAGGAATATAAAATGATTTATGCTTAAAAAAGTTTTCTTTTTCTGTAAAAAAATCTCCACCTTTTTTGTTTCTTACAAACATACTTCCATTTTTGTGAGCAAATAATACAAGCTTAATAGGAACATTGTAATTATATAAATCCATTGCAATTGGTGCTAAAACACAAGCTCCTTCTACTGTTCCTTGTTCAAGTGATGCACCAACGGGATTCCAGCTTGACATGCATTCAGTTTCTAATTCAAAATGCTTTGGTTTATATTCGCCAGTATTAATTAAGTGTTTTAAAACTCCTAATACTAAGTGATCAGTTATTTGAATGTGAGCTAATTTTATAATTACTTTCCCAAATTCATTTATTCTGGCTCTTGGTCTAATAGTAGCAACTTTGTCTTTTTTCTTTTCACCAATTGCTTCTTCAATTTTAGTTTTTAATTCATCGGCATTAAATGGTTTTGATATAAAACTGTTTGCTCCTGCTTCAACTGCCGAGGCAATTTCTTTTTTTTCGCCTCTTCCTGTAGCCATTAAAAATGGAAGACTTTTGAATTTTTCACTTTCTTTTACCCATTTCAATAATTCAAACCCATTCATATTGGGCATATTCCAGTCACTTATAATTAGATTAAACCCTTCTTCGTTGGTTAATTTCTCAATAGCATCATTTCCATCTTCAGCCTGCACAATTTGTTCAATTCCAAGTTGTTTTAGAACTTTAATTTCCATTTTGCGCATTACGGCAGCATCTTCTACTAGAAGAATTTTGATGTTTGTTTTTAGAGACATAATTGGACCAGAATTTAATAGATGATTTATTGTTTAATGAATAAAAGATATAGTCATTATCGAACATTATTATAATAAATTAAGTTCTAATTATTATCATCTTTCAAATAATATTATCTAATTAGGTGAAACTAATTTGCTAATTTATTTTTCATGTTTTGTATCTTTCATTTTTAAAAATAATTTTGAATTTAATATTGGAGAGAATTTATGGAATTTGTAATAATTGGTTATGATGGCAAAGATAGCGAAGCGATGAATAGACGATTGGCAGTTAGAGAAGCACATTTAAAAAATGCTGACAAAATGTATGAAGAGGGTAAATTACTTTTTGCATCTGCTTTACTTGATGAAAATGAAAAAATGAATGGCTCAATTATGTTTTGTGATTTTCCTTCTCGAGAAGCCATTGATGAAGAATGGTTAAAAACTGAGCCTTATATTATTGGCAAAGTGTGGGAAAAAGTTATTATAAAGCGTGCAAAAATAGCAAAGCATTAGGAATTTAAATTCCTAATGTTCAATTATTGACTAGCGTTTTATATTTTTCGTAAAGTAATTAATCCAACTTCTGGCGGCATTCCAATTCGTCCAGGAAAACCTATGAAACCAATTCCAGTATTTACATTAAACATTTGATTATTGTTTTTGTAAATTCCGCCCCATTGTTTGTATCTCAAATTTACTGGCGACCAACGCCAGCCTGGAATTTCAATTCCAAATTGAGCACCATGAGTGTGACCAGAAAGAGTTAAATCAATATTTGTTTTGTTTGTAACTTCTGCGTCCCAATGAGTTGGATCGTGTGACATCAAAATTTTAAATGAATTGTCGTTTACATTTTCAAGTGCTTTATTCAAATTGCCATATTGCGGAAATGGTGGAAGTCCCCAATTTTCGACTCCAATTAATGAAAAAGAAGCTTCACCAAAACTAATATTTGCAGATGAATTCAATAGCATTTTAAATCCAATTTGCTCTTCATATTTAATAAGTTGAGCAAGGTTTTCATTTTTCTTTTCAATTGTATTCCAGTGAACATATTCGCCATAATCGTGATTTCCCAGAATTGAATACATTCCATATTTTGCTTTTAACTTTGAAAGAGTCGGAATAAAAGGCTCAACTTCGGATGCAACATTATTAACCAAATCTCCAGTAAAAAGTATTAAATCGGGATTTTGCTCATTTACCAATTCAACAATTTCTTCCACCTTATCTTTGCTCGATAAAAAGCTTCCAAGATGAAAATCTGAAATCTGAACAATTTTAAATCCATTAAATTCATTTGGAAGATTTTTAAAGAAAAGATTTGATTTCCTAACTATAAAATTAAAACGTCCCCAGCCAATTCCATAAATAATTGAAATAAATGGAATTCCAGCCATTATGAATCCAACGCGTGTAAGAAATGTACTTCGTGAAATTTTGTTTTTTTCTGAATTATTCGATTTTAGGTTTTTCAGTTTTATATATGAAAATTTAGTAAAGTGGAAAATATCATCTAAAAAATTAAAGACAATAAATAATAATCTAGGAATATATAACAATAAAAATGTACCACTAAAGTAATTGAAATATATCATTGCATATTCTGGACTAACGTTTTGCCGAAACAAAATCATAACCGAAAGCGCGATAATTATGAGCAAAGGAATGCTCCAGTAGATAAAAAATAAAATTTTCTTAACCTGTTTGGTTAGCTTTAAATTTATTTTTTTTAACCCTTTAAACGAATAAAAATCAATAATAAATATTATTAAACTAAAAATTATAATTGCTATATATGGTGAACTACGCATAAATTTAACTCAAAAAAAATATTTAAAAATCAATTTATAAATAACAATAAATTTCTTACAATTCCACTATCTATTTTAGTATACATCTGTCTAATAAATAATAATTTTTTAAAAGCTATTTGTCGTTTTTAATATTAATTTCTATCATTAGTTAAAAAAAAGTTTGGCATTTAATATGCTAAATAACAAAAAAACATTTGAGGAAAAGATGAAAAACATATTATTTGTACTAACTGCTATTTTAATACTTACAACCGTATCTATTGCCCAAGTGAAAACGGGTGAGAAGACAATTACAATAAATAAAGTCACTGGAGATACAACATATACAGAATCCGTTATTATTTCTGAGAGCGAAGATATTACTCCTCGAAACAATATGATTGTAATTAATCCCCTTAAATTTTTCCTGCTTTATAACATTTCATATTTTCATAAAATATCAGAGTCAACAGACATTGGCTTTGGAATTCAAACACCAACAATAGAAGGCGTTTCTGGAATTGGATTTAATTTTGAAGTCCGTTATCATCCAAAAGGTAAAAATATGGGAGGATTTTACATTGCTCCTAATGTGTCTTATAATATATTATCGTCTACTAGTTCTAGTGGCTCAGACACAAAACTATCTTCAATTGGGGGACTTTTAGGGTGGCAATGGTTCCCAGGAGATGAATTTGCTATTGGGTTAGGAATTGGTATTGACTTATATACCGGATCACAAAAAGATGGTTGGGATATTTATGAAAATTATGAAGGACTTATGCCTGCTGTAAGATTTGATATTGGATATGCTTGGTAATAGCAACACAAGTTTTCCGCTTTTAAAAAGCAACAATTTGAGAGTAAAATCGTCCAATGAAAGATTATAAAATTAATAAGGAATTGATCATGAAAAAGATATTTAAAGTAATACTGCTTTTTGTTTCCATTTTGTTTATTACTGCAGGCTGTGATGAATCAATTACCGATTCTAATGGGATTAAAGGCTCAGGGAATGTTGTTGATGTTGCTATAGATTTCACCAATTTTTCAAAAGTTGAAGGTGGAAATGCATTTAAAATTAATATTACTAAAGGTGAAGTTTATTCCGTTGTTTTAAAAGTGGATGATAATATTGTAAAATATTTGGAAGTCTCAAAAGAAGGCAATGCACTGAAAGTATTTCTTGAAAACGGACATTCATTCAATAATGTAACACTTGAAGCTTATATTACTATTCCTAATCTTGAAAGTGTTAATTTTAGTGGAGCTGTTAACGCCAGCATTAATAACTTTGAATTTGAAAATGATTTAAATGTTGAATTGTCAGGAGCAAGTAATTTAACAAGTAATATTAAAACAGGTGACGTTATCTTTAAAATATCAGGAGCTAGCAGAGCAACACTTAGTGGAAGAGGAGAAAACATAAGTGCTAATGTAAGCGGAGCGAGCAGTTTACAATTGTTTAATTTTTCAATTATAAATGCTAATCTAAATATAAGCGGAGCATCTTCATCTACTTTAAATATTAGTGGATTACTTAACGCAAATATAAGTGGTGCATCAAGTCTTTATTATTCTGGAAACCCAACAATGGGAAATATTAATATATCTGGAGCATCAACCATTCAAAGACTTAATTAAAACTAATGAGATGTTATCTTTCAAAAGATAACATCTCAAAAAAGCTTAACATATTGTTTTAGAGTGAAACTAGAATAGAAAAATCTAGTTTACCTGAGTTTTCTTTCTTGGAAACTTATGGTTTATTCTTCAATAAATATTTGAATTTCGGTTAAGTAGTTTTTAGGATTTCCTTTGAATATCATACCCGGACCTTTTAAATAAACTTCTCTTGTCGGTAATTTAGTTTTAATTCCTTTTTCATTAATGTATTCAAAAAGGTGCTTGTAAGACTGTGACAAAGTTTCGTATGAACCCTTGTGAATAATTGTGTAACATTTTCCACCTTTAAGTTCACGTACGGAAATATCATCCGTTCCAGTACCTTTTCTTATCGGAAAACATGCTTCATAATCAGCATCATCTTCTTTGTATTCACCATCATAATAAAGTGCAATTGGTTTGCCGTTTAAGTATCGACCAAATATTTTACCAACTTTCGAAAACCCTTCTCCAATATCTTGGTATTTCCCTTGCATCCTATAGCCGGCAATAAGTACTGTGTCTACTATTTTTTCTTCAACATCAAAAATTTGTTCTGTTTTCATTTTATTCTCCTTTTCAATTTTAATTATACTTTCAAGTGAATTAAGAGTTGTTTTGTATTGGGCAATTTTGGATTGAATTTGTTCTGATTTCATTTTCAGTTGCTCCAACAAATCTGATTCGTCACTACATTCTTCGAGTATTATTTTTATTTCGGCTAACGAAAAATCAAAATTCTTTAAAATTTTGATAATCCGGGCGGTTTCAAAATTTGACTCATTGTAATATCTGTATTTTGTAAATTCATCAATTTCTGTTGGAATTAAAATTCCCTTTTCATGATAAAGACGTAACGTCTTAATTGATATTGACGTTATACTCGAATATTGACCTATACTAAACTTCATAAAACACTCACAATTATTGTTAAAAAGTAGCTACTCTTTTCAGTTACAAATATAAGTACTCCACCAAGGGGAGAGTCAAGAAATTTTTTTCTTGACAAAATAAATTCAACTGTATATATTGCATCAGTACAGATAGAACAGTGAACAAAAATTAGAATGATACTTAATTTAACAGATTTATCAAACGAGCCTTTACAAAGTCAAATTTATAGGCAAATTCGTACTATGATTTTGGCGGGAGACCTAAATGCAGGTGAAATGCTTCCATCAATACGTGGATTAGCACGTAATGAAAAAGTAAGTGTAATTACTGTTCAGCGTGGATACGAAATTCTTGAAAAGGAAGGATTAATTGTTTCACGAAGAGGGAAAGGATTTTTCGTTGCAGAATTACATGTTGATAGAAAAAAAGAATTATCCGAAGAACGATTTATTGAAAAGATTGAACCAATAATTCAGTTGGCAACCGAAGAAGGAATGACAATTGAGGGGATTGAAAAAATATTATTAAAAATACTTAAAAGTAAATAGTGAGACTAAAATGAAACATGCTTTTAAAATTGATGGAATGGAAAAATCATTTCAAGAATTCAAACTTGGCCCAATAAACTTGGAATTAGAACAGGGAATGGTAATGGGTTACATTGGTCCCAACGGCTCAGGTAAAACTACAACAATGCATTGCATGGTGGGACTTGTAAAACCAGATTTGGGAGAAGTTGAAATATTTAACAGAAAAAATGACTCAAACAAAACTAATTGGAAATTTGATATTGGATATGTTGGTGATAAGCATGTATTCTACGAAAATTGGTCGGGAATGAAAAACTTAGAATTCCTTCAGCAATTTTACCCCAATTGGGATAAACAGTTCGAAAGTGAATTAATTAAGCGCTTTGAAATTCCAATCACAAAAAAAGCGAAAGAACTTTCGTCCGGAAACAGAGTTAAGTTATCCTTAATTGGTGCATTAGCACATCGTCCAAAATTGTTATTATTGGATGAACCAACATCCGGTCTAGACCCTGTTGTGCGAACAGAGCTGTTGGATATTCTATTTGAAGTAGTTGAAAGTGGAGAGCGTGCAATTTTCTATTCAACCCATATTTTATCTGATATTTCCAGAATTGCAGATGAACTTACATTTATTAATAATGGACAAATTATGCTCACAACTCCAAAGGAAGATTTAACTGAAAATTGGAGAAGAATTTCGTTTAAACTTCCTGAACCAAAAACTACTTTTATAAATACTCAAGTAATTGATGTGGAAGGAAATAATTATAAAATAATTAGTAGTAATTTTAATGCAACACTAACCGAATTGAAAAATTTGAGAGCAGAAAATATTACAGAATCTATAATGAGTATTGATGAAATAGCTGTGCAGATATTAAAAAATAATAAAACATAACAAACTTGGTATCTAAATATTTAATTCAGAGTTTACAAAGAAAGTAATAAGTAAAGGAGTTAGCAATGTTACATTTATTAAAAACAGAAATAGAATATTATAAGTATTATCTGGGTGGAATAATGCTTTTACCAATTCTATTTTTACTTTTTGCAATGCTTAATATCCATCTTTTCCAGGAGACCTATTTTCTAAAAAAATATTTTTGGTCAATGCTTGTTGGGATCGGAACTTATGCATTAGTGTTTATTCTCTGGACTCTTCGAAAAAGGGAACTTAGAGAAAGAATTTTTGCATCACTTCCACTTACAATTAATCAAATATCAATTGCTCGAGGACTTTTTGGTGTACTTCCATTTTTAGTTGTTGGAATATTTATTGAATTACTAAATAAAATAGTTCATGATGAGCAAGTCATTTATATTCACAGAATATTTGCGCAGTTAGGAATGATGTTTATTTTTCTAATGGCAATTGATTTGGTATTAAACTCTTGGAATGTATTTGCAAGGTTAGAAATTTTTCTAAGAGTTGGACTAATATTAGTGCTTATGGTTTTAATATTAGCAACTAGTTCATCTGTCATCTACGCGATGTCTTCTTCGATATTAAAACCCTTTGGGTTTGGTGGAGAAGAAATCTATTTCTATATCTGGGGTTTGATTTTGGCATTAATTGACATAATTATTTTTACTAAACGAAAGACTTTTTTTGACTGAGGATTATATGTGGCAAATTATTAAAGCAGAATATTTTTATACGTTGTTTGCTTACAAATGGAAAGTACTCTCAATAATTGCCGGAATTATTTTGTTACCAGTTGTCTTTCAAGATAAATCATTAGTAATTATCTATCTATTCTTGGGTGTGATATTTCTTTCATTTTATGACGATAATAGATATTATATTTATCAAACACTTCCAGTTAAATCTAAAAAAATTGCTATTGCACGTTTAATAATGCTTGGTATAAATTTAGCAGTTTTAACTATTCTTGTCCTTCCATTTATTATCTATAAACAAACTGGAAGGATAAATAATATTAATCAATTATTGATTCTTATTAACGGTGTATTACTCATGAGATTATTAACATTTTCATTATTTGATATTATTTCAGACAGTTGGGCCAAGAAAAAAAGAATAAAACTTACTTTACTATTCTCACTTGTTATTTCAATTGCTATTGCATTTAGCTACATAACAATTTATTTCAAAAACCCAGAACTAATAATGTACTTATCATTTAGTTTAATTCCATTATTTGCATTTATATCAATAAAAACATTTTTGGCAAAAGAAAGAGTTGTTGTAAGAGAGGAGTTATAAATGTGGCAAGTTGTCAAATCAGAAATCAAATACTTTAGTCTATCATTATTAGCTCCATTCTTGTTGACAATAATGTTTCAGATAATAGTATTTATGCCAAAAATTATTTTTATTGGTAGTAAAGGTTCAGCAGATAGGTTAGCTCAAAGTAGTAGTTTTTATACGTTGGCATTGCTTCTAGCTATATTTGCAATATGGCAAAACAGAAACAAGGAAAAAAGAGAACGCACATTAGTTCTTCTTCCGTTTTCAAGTCAAGAGATTGCAATAGTGCGTTTTTGGACAGCACTTTTCCCATTTATTATTTTGATAGCATATTTTATTCTTTCAAATAAATTTATTGAATATTTATTTCAAATTAAAAGCACACTACCATTCAATCAGTTTGGAATCCTACTAATTATTTTTGCAAGCTACATTCGTACAAGAGACGATTGGTTTTCACATTGGAATTTTGGAAAGAGAGTGCAAACAGCATTTGTTTCTGTTTTAATAATTCAAATTTTAGTAGTTGCTATATTCTTAGGTCTTCCAAAGATTTATAATAATTCATTAAATGTGTTAAAAAAATATTCTGAATTAATTTTTATCATTTTGGGATTAGTAATAATGGTTACAACAATCTATTCATTTCAAAAAAGAAAAAGTTATTTGAGTTGAGGTCTTTATGTGGCAGTTAGTTAAAACAGAAATAGAATATTTTAAAATGCTTTACATATTAAGTCTTGCATCAGTAGTAGCCGTAAATTTGGGCTTAACTATTGACGACCGCTGGGTTGAAGCGCAAAATGATTTTCCTGGTTTGCGAGTAATTTGGATAGGAATTAGCATCGTTGTATTCTTTTTTACTCTTCTATTTAACAGAAAGATAGGACGTTTAAGAAATAATATTTTACTTCCACTATCAAATATTAAAACTGCTATTTCCAGACTAATTCCTTTCATTATGTTTTGGATATTTATTTCTGTTATTTTAATATTCTTTTATATTATAAATATAAATTCGTTCCCCACTGTTAATTGGTTGCTTAACTTTCTTAGTTTAACAGGAATAATTTTGGTAATCAATTCGATTCCAATTTTTTATTCGGATTTTTATAGCACATATTTTTCAAAAAAAAGTAAAATATATATGATGCTATTTTGGATAATTCTTTGGACTATATATATTTTGATGAACATAATTTTTGCAACTTATTTTGATTTTATTTCTGCTGAATTCTTTGCAAGAAGCAGAGTTGAGTTAGCAAAAATATACTTCTCTGATTTTGCACCACAAATATATATTCTTTTAGGCGTTGTTTTATTCTTTGGATCAATATTTACATTTAACAGACGCAAAATATTTTTGGAATAGTAGGGAGTTGACACATCCAAAAATATTTTGAAACAAATTATTTACCAAAGCATTCAACACAAATTACTAGCTAACTGGCAATGTAACAATAAAATCACTTCCTTTGCCAATCTCACTTTCAATATTTATTGTGCCACCGTGCATATCAACCATTTCATTTACTAATGCTAATCCTAAACCGGTACCTTTTTCGCCGCTTGTTCCAATGGTAGTGTGTTTGTTGCCAATTCTAAAAATATTTTCCATTTCATTTGGTTTCATTCCAATCCCATTATCAGAAACAGTTATTAGAATATTTTCACCAACCAATTTTGAAGAAACAGAAATAGTTCCACCAATGTGAGTGAATTTAATAGAATTAGAAATTAAGTTACGCAATATTGAATGAAGCATATCATCATCTGCAAAAATAGAAATATTATTTTCAATTTTATTTAACAACTCAATTTGTTTTGTTTTAGCAGTTGCTGAAAGTAAATTAATTATATCGGTAACAATTAAATGTGGTGAAATTAAAGTTTTTTTCAGTTCCATTTTATCCGTTTGAATACTAGCCCAATTAAGCAAATTTTCTAATAGTTTCAACTGTGATTTAAGTGAACTTGAAATAACATCTAGATTTTCTTTAATTTCTTCCTCAGAAAGCGTTTTCATATCTTCATTAAGTATTTCCACCAAACCAAGAGTCGTATTAAAAGGGCTTCTCAAGTCATGAGCAATAATAGAAAATAATTTGTCTTTTGTAGAATTTAGTTCTAAAAGTTTTTGTTCCGATTTTTTAAGATTTTCTAATGCTAACATTCTTTTTGTATTATCATGTGCAACATATAGTACAGAATTACTTGAGATATAAGACAATCTTGCCCTAAACCACAATTTATTTGAGTTTATTTCTAAAGGATAATCTATTGTTACAGTTTCTTTTGTACTAATACATTCCAAAATTGCATTCATAAAAAAATCAGCATTTACTTTATCAAACACATCATAAAGTGATTTCCCTAATATTTTTTCTCTTGGTAGAATTAGCAAAGATTCATTGGTTGGAGCTATTTGCACGTATTCACCTTTTTTATTGAATTCAATAATTAAATCTTCCATAGCACCAAATAATGCTTTAAGCTCTTTTTCATGAAGTCTTATTTTAAGAATTGCTTTCGATAAAAGTAGAATAAGAATACTAATTAATATTGAGCTTAAATATAGTATTATTGTTATAAATTGCGTTTTATCAATAAATGTTTTCCAACCAGTAACAGGTACACTTGCTAATTGCCAATATCCTGTTGGTAAAAGTATATTCACAATTACGGGATTATTCTTAAATATTTCTGCATCGCCCCAAAATACTGGTCCATTTTCACCTGTTCCGTCAGTTCCCCTTAATGCAAATCTATAATTATCATCCGAAGTATAAAAATTTATCTCATTGAATAATTTATCTCGTAAAATTACAATATCTGTTACTCCCCAAAATTTTGACGAGTCGATACCGCTTTTTGCAAAAATTGGAGTATAGCTAATGAAAGCAATTCCTCCCTCAATAAGTTCAACTGGTCCAGCAAGAAAAGTATTTTTTGTAATTATTGTACTCTCAACAATTTTTCTCCTTTTGGGATGTTGAAGTAAATTTAAACCAATTGCAGACTGATGGCCTTCCGAAGGGAAAATGGCATTTATTATGCAATCTTTTGATAATGCCATTGTGCTAATTATTGAGTCCTTTTGTATTAATTTTTCTGCTAATTGATAGAACTCCTGTTCAGAAATATTTGGGTTAATTGATGTATAAGCAGCTATACCTTTCGTATAATAAATTCGAGAATTTAAAGATTTTTCTATCAACGATTTTTTAGTGATTAAAAAATCATACAAACTGTTTCTAACATCTTTTTCTCTGTTGTCATTATAATATTTGGTGAATTGTGAGATTAGTAAAAAAAATAACAGAAATGATATTGCAGCATAAATATATGGTTGATACTTATTCTTATTTGTTGAATTCATTAAAATACAATCCTTTTATATAATCAATATATTTTATTATTTATTTGATTTCAATTCTTTGATATAAACATCACTTTGCGGAAATGGAATTGTGATATCGTTTTCTTCAAAAATTTGGTTAATAGCAAAACGAAGTTCACTTTGCGATAAATACCAATTATCAATATTTTCAGCCCAACATCTTAGCGTGAAATCTAAAGAACTATTTCCAAAATTTTGAAAAAGGACAATTGGTGCTGGCTCCTCCAATATTTTTTTGTTATCGTTAGCACATTTTAGCAATAGTTCCTCAACTTTTCTTACATCGCTGCCGTATTTAACACCAACACTTACGTCAATTCTGCGATTTTTGTCACTCAAAGTCCAATTGGTTAATTCAGTAGATATTAAATTTCCATTTGGGACTACTATTTCGGAACCATCAAAAGATTTTACAATGCTGGCTCTAATTCCAATTTTTTTCACAGTTCCAGTAACATCGCCGACTTTAATAATATCTCCAATTTGAATTGGATGCTCAAAAATTAAAATTATTCCCGAAAGAAAATTATTAACTAAACTTTGCAACCCAAATCCTATTCCAACACCCAAAGCTCCAAAAAGAAGAGCAAATTTATTGAAATCAATTCCAATAGAAACTAGTGCCATTAATAAGCCAATACTAAGAATTAAATATTTAGTAATGGATGTAATAGTTCCAGGTACGCCACGTGAAAGTTCCAATTGAGGTAATACATCAATTTCCAAAATAAAATGAATAAACTTTGATAGTTGAAACGAAATCCAAATTGTAATTGAAAAAAGCAAAATATTGCTAAGCGAAAAAGATATAGAACCATAGCCCAAATTTATAGAAAGTAATTTTATTATTGCATTGTACACAAAATCGTAGATACTAAACGAATTTAGCAAAATACCAATCCATGCAAGTGAAAGTGAAATTCTAATTACATTGCGAGCCGTTGAAATTATTTGGGGAGAATGAAAAAGTACAATTTTTAATTTTTGCAGAGCTTTAGTTTTCAAAATTATAAGAACTATAGCATTAAAAACTAAGTTGGCAGTAACAAACAATATTGTTGCATAAATAGTATTATGAAAGCCATTAAATAAAATATTTGATAAAGCAACATAACCCAAAATATCAAATAGCATAACTAGCAAAATAAGACCAAAGCTAATATTAAATGAGCTGTTAACTAAATTAGCAATTTTATCATTAGGCAAAAATGATGAAATTAAATTTTCTTTTTTTACCCAGTAAATTGCAAATAATGTTAAAAATGACAAACAGAGTAGAATTAAATTTCCTAGTAAATTATCATTTCCACTACTTACCCTTAACTCATTAACGAAAAAGAGAAACATAAATATGTAAAGCGTGGACTTTAATCTTGAATCAATTATCTTAAGAAGAATAAATAAAAGTGGAATTAACATCAACACTCTTCTAATTCCTTGAAATGCAAAAGAACCTTCGCTCGTATAGGATAGAAAAAGAAGAAAAAGTAAAAAAGAAATTGAAAAAGGTTTATTGAATAATAATATAGCTTTATGAATAGTTGGATTATCATCTTCTATTTTACTTCCATAATATTTTAAGCCAAAAGTAAAAGCTAAAAACAGAAGAAAAATTAAAATACCAGGAGCAAGTTTCCGCTTATAATAATCGTAAAAACTTATGGTATAGTTTGAATATGAAGAAGCCAAATTTGAAGCTTGTTCTAAGATAGAATTTGAATTGGTTGTATCGGATAGTTGTTCCCACAAAGGATCTGAGTTTCTATCAAACACAGCTTTTTGCTTTAATAAAATTGCTTTATCCAAAGTATTAATTCTATATTTAATTGCAATATTTCTATTTGAAAGAGCAATTTGGATAGAAAGCAAATCATTAGATTCATTTTCCATAACTTGAATTAAGCTAAGAATATTTTCATTTATTGATTTGATTGAGGTTAACAACTCATTGGGTAAATCAGTACTCTTATATTTTTTATAAGTTTGCTCCCAATTTAAAAGCATATTTTGCTGTGATTCACTATCTTTTCCTAAATCATGAATTCTTTCGGAAATAGTAGCTAGAGATTCTAATACTTTTTCTTTAAGTGAATTCCAACGTCTTTGTAAATTTTGTAACTGAACCAAGTTAGAATTTGATAAACTAATTGAATCTGAAATCTCAAATAATTTTTCAAATCTTTTATCAATTGATGTAAGCTCCTTTTTTGAAATAGATACCATTGAAGTAGTTACAATTCTATTATTTTCTTCTTCTAAATAAGCGGTAGTATTTTCAATTTGTATTGGAATTTCAGACACGTTAAAAATAATAACACCCGAACTATCTTTCTCATTACTTAAGATTAGAGAGCTGGAAAAAACAATAAACAATAAAAAATAGAAAATGACTTTTTTCATAATATGATATCTGGCTTAAATTTTGAAAATTATTACAAGTGAATTTATTTATTTAGAAATTGATTCTAAACTATCTTTTATCTTTTTTAGAGAGTCTAATTCTGAATTTAGTGAATTAATCTCACTACTTTTTGCTTCTTTTTCAATCATGAGGCTATCGAGAAGCTGCTTGTTTTTATCTGGTTTTACCTCTTCTTTGTCGGAATTATTACACCCTATTAAAAGTGCAGAAAGTAGTAAAATTATAATTGTTTTTTTCATTTTGTCGTTTTTCCATTTAACATGTTAGTAAATATTTTATCAACTGGTTCCCATAACTCAATTTTATTTCCCTCTGGATCCAAAATATGGATGAATTTTCCATATTCAAATTCTTCTATATTATCCAAAATCTCAACTCCATCTTTTTTGAGTTCTGTGACTAGTTCATCTAAATTTTCGACACGGTAATTTATCATAAATTCCTTTTTTGATGGCTCAAAATATTTTGTATCATTTGGAAAAGGCGACCACTGAAGATAATTGATCTCGTCTGGATTATTGGCATTTCTAAATTCAAACGGTGAGCCATATTCATCAGTTACTAACACAAGATTTTTATTGTACCAGTCCTTCATTTTTTCTGGATTCTGGCACTTAAAAAATATTCCACCAATTCCAGTTACTTTTTTATTCATATTATTTTTCTCTTTTACTAAATTCTGATTGGATAATGTTTTTTATTCCATCAATATATGGTGTTGGAACAAAATTAAAATGATTTTCAAATTTGGAACTGTTAAAAACATAGTCACTATCATATTGATAAGCCATCTCTTTTAATTCCTTCATCAGTGGAATAAACAGAGAAAGAATTTTTAGAAGAAACATTGGTAAAACTTGAGCTTTTGGTTTAACACTCATTTCTTTTGCAATAGTTTCAATCCATTCTTTTCCAGTTAGTGGATTTTGAGCGGTTGGCAAATGCCAAACTTGATTATAAGCATCTTCAGTATTTCCTAATAAAGCGGTGGCTTTTCCAGCATCTGGTGTGTAAGTAAACGAGTGTTTGTAATTTAATGAAACTAACCAATTTGCCTTTTTACCATTCCATAAATTATTAAATACAATTTCTGTAAGTATGCTTGTTTTTTTTATGTTTGGACCATAAAAATCGGCGGAGCGTGCAATTAAAGCAGTTAAGTTTCCCGCATTAACTTCATCCAAAATCATTTTTGCAATTTGGGCTCTAACTTTTCCTTTTTCACTTACTGGATTTACGGGGGTTTCTTCAGTTAAGTTGTTTACAAAACGTGAATCGTACATATATACGTTATCAAAAAATACTAATTTTGATTTGTGAATTTTGCAAGCATCAATAACATTTTGCATTACTAAGGGCCAGATTGATTTCCAAACTTTTGCTTTATATTCAAATCCAGCAGTAAGATAAACAACATCTGAGCCTTCAACTGCCTTTAGTACATCATCTTTTATGGTTAAGTCTGCTTTGAAAAGCAAATCATTACTATTTACTTTTTGTGGATTTCTACTTACTAAACGGATAATATTTGTAAAAGGTAATAATTCTTTTGCTAGTTCTTTTCCAATAGCGCCACCAGAACCTAATATGGTTTGCATTTCTCACCTATTTTTATGATAGTAATTTGTAAAGATAAATAAATAATTCCACTCAAGAAATTTTAGTTAATTATTTAGAAAATCCTTTTTATATTAAATCGTTAATAAATAAAAAAAAAAGGAGTAAAAATGGAATATAGATATTTAGGAAAATCGGGTTTGCAAGTTTCGGCGCTTTCTTTTGGAACTTGGGTGACATTCAATGACCAAATTAATGACGACGTTGCTTATAATTGCATGAAAGAAGCTTACGATAACGGGGTAAATTTCTTTGATAATGCTGAAGCATATTCTGGTGGTGAAGCAGAAAAAATGATGGGTCGTGTTATAAAACGTGCAGAGTGGAAGCGTTCAGATTTGGTGCTTTCCACAAAACTATTTTGGGGTGGAAAAGGAGTAAACGATAGAGGTTTATCGCGTAAACACATTTTAGAAGGCACAGATGCTTCACTAAAAAGAATGGGAACTGATTACGTTGATTTATTATTTTGTCATCGCCCAGATTTTGAAACCCCAATGGAAGAAACAGTTAGAGCAATGAACCACGTTATAAATCAAGGTAAAGCACTATATTGGGGAACCAGCGAATGGTCGGCAATGCAAATTATGGAAGCATATCAAATTGCGAAACGTGAGCATTTAATTGCACCATTGATGGAACAACCAGAATACAGTATGCTCCACCGCGAAAAAGTTGAAAAGGAGTTCAAACATCTTTATTCCGAAATTGGACTTGGAACAACAATTTGGTCACCACTTAAAAGCGGTATTCTTACAGGAAAATATAATGACGGATTACCAAGCAATACACGCCTTTCGTTGCCTGGTTATGAGTGGTTAAAAGAAAGACTTCTTTCTGATGATGGACAAAAAGATATTCAAAAAGTTAGAGAACTTACTGTTGTTGCAAAAGAACTTGGAATTTCAATGGCACAGCTTGCTTTAACTTGGGCTTTGCATAACCAAAATGTTAGCACTGTAATTACTGGTGCTTCATCTGCTAACCAGGTAAAAGAAAATATGAAAGTACTGGATTTTGTAAGTTTATTAACTGAAGATGTTCTTGCTAAAATTGAGAAAATTCTTGATAACAAACCATCTCCAGAAAATAATATGAAATAATAATCAGAGATTCTGTAGTGGATGGATAATTCCATCCACTACATATAATTAAATTCTTTCATAAATACTTTAGCTCAAAACTTAAAACTCTGCAACCAATATCCCAAACCAACACCAATAAAAGTTGCAACGGCGTAACCAAGAGTTCCAACTAAAATTGCCGGAATTACGAGTCCTTTCCAATTACGAGCAACAGCCATTGCCGCAGCGGTAGTTGGGCCGCCCATATTTGCGTTGGAAGCAATTACAATTTCGGCTAAATCTAATTTAAATAATTTACCAGCACCTAATAGAAAAATTAGATGAATTGTTAAAATTAAACCAGCAAAAACAAAAAGTATTGGACCATATTCCAGAACCACAAAAATATTTGCACTTGCTCCAATTGCAGCAAAAAATATTTGCATAAAAAATGTTCCAATCATATCTGCGCCTTCAATGCTTCCAATTTGTTTTGGAAAAACAGTGGCAATTAGAACAACTATTGCTGTAATAATTAAAATACTGCTGCCATTAATCCCAGATAAATCAGCTAATAAATTTCCTATTGCACAAATTGAAACAGAAATAGCAATTGCTTTCGATAAATTGGAAAGTGAAATATTACTTTGAAGAACTTGAGTTTCCTCATAATTATGTTCATCATTTTCAGCTTGCAACTGATGATGATTTGGATAACGATTTTTCAGAAATCCAATTGAAGGAATTGCAAATAGAATTAGAAAATAAACTGCCATAACTAAATTGTCAGCAGCAACTCCAGCAGCTAACAAATTACCAGAATTTAGCTCAACAGCCTCTGCTGCTGCAACATAATTCATGGAACCACCAATATATGTGGATGAAAATATTGCTGCTAGTTTCCAACCATTTTCACCAAGTGGAATAACGAAGAATGCAACAATTGTCCCAATCACAGTTCCAATTGCACCAAAGAAAAAAGCAAGCAGAGTTGGGCCCGCTTCTTTGATTATTTTTTTCAAATCAGCCTTAAATAAAAGCAGAGGAATTGCAATTGGCACCAAATACGACCAAACAATATCGTAAGATGGGGCAGCTGAGGGAATAATAGATAAGTTTGATAGCAAAAATGTTCCAAATATTGCAATTACAACTGCGGAAAGTTTTGAACCAATTTTAGTTTTTTCTGCCCAAATACTAAAAGCTGCAACAGAAATAAGAATTGCCCATAACATCCAATTTTGGTCAGGTTGTATTAAAGTATTTTCTATCATTATTAAAACTCATTTAATTTTTGTAAAAATAATTAAAACTTATTAAAAAAACTTTACTCAAGTACTTAAAATCACTTTACAATATTATTTATCATATTGCTTGTTTCAAAAAATATAGCGAAGTTGACAGAGAAATTGAAAAATAAATTTATAAAATTTTTAAAATGAAAGGTGTAAAAATGAAAGCACTAATTAAAAAATTTCCAGAAAAAGGTCTTTGGCTTGGTGAAGTAGAAAAACCTATTATTGGGAATGATGAACTCCTAATTAAAATTAAAAAAACAGCAATTTGTGGAACTGATTTCCATATTTACAAATGGGATGAATGGAGCCAGAATACAATTAAAACCCCATTGGTTATTGGTCATGAATATATGGGTGTAGTTGCCGAAAAAGGAAGTAATGTAAAGTACTTTAATATTGGTGATAGAGTTGTTGGCGAAGGGCATTTAATTTGCGGAACTTGTAGAAACTGTAGAAGAGGAATGTCTCATGTATGCGAAAATACGGTTGGAATTGGTGTAAACATTGATGGCGCATTTGCAGAGTATTTAAAAATTCCAGCATCCAACGCACTAAAATTAAACGACCGAATTACAGATGACATTGCAGCATTGATGGATCCTTTTGGAAATGCAACTCACACAGCTTTATCGTTTCCATTACTCGGTGAAGATGTTTTAATTACAGGCGCTGGTCCAATTGGCTGCATGGCAATTGCTGTATGTAAACATGCTGGCGCTCGTCATGTAATAGTTTCGGATGTAAACGACAAAAAATTAGAACTGGCAACAAAAATGGGAGCGACAAGAGTATTTAATCCATTGAAAGAAGACATTAAAAAAATTAGAAATGAAGAAGATATTAACCATGGTTTTGATGTTGGGCTCGAAATGTCAGGTTCCCCTGCAGCTCTAAACTTAATGATTGAAGAAATGTACAATGGAGGAAAAATAGCATTACTTGGAATTTTACCAAGCGAAACTAAAATTCAATGGAACAAAGTAATATTTAAAGGATTAGAATTGCGCGGAATTTATGGAAGAAAAATGTACGACACTTGGTACAAAATGGAACAAATGTTATACAGCGGTTTAGATATTTCACCAGTAATCACTAATCATTTCCATTATACCGATTTCCAAAAAGGTTTTGACGCAATGGAAAGTGGCGAAGCAAGCAAAGTAATTTTAGATTGGGAATAAAATTAAAAAATGAATTGTCATTCCCGCAAATGTAAGCGAGAATCTTAAAAAAAATAGTGAGAGATTCCCGATAGTAGCATTCGGGAATGACAGGCTTAGAAGTGAGCAGTTGAACGAAAAATAAAAATTAAATTGGAGCAGCAATGTTTAATCAAAATAAAGAAAGATATAAAAACGAATTAATTGAAATTGAAAAAGCTGGACTTTATAAAAAAGAAAGAATTATTACAACTCCACAAGGTGTGGAAATTAAAACACAAGAAGCTGGAAGTGTTCTAAACTTTTGCGCAAATAATTATCTGGGTTTATCAAATAATCCAAGATTAATTGAAGCTGCAAAAAAGGCAATGGATGAATGGGGATTTGGACTTTCATCAGTCCGATTTATTTGTGGAACTCAAGATTTACACAAACAACTCGAAGCAAAACTTTCCCAATTTCTTGGAACTGAAGATACAATTCTGTTTTCTTCTGCTTTTGATGCAAATGGAGCAGTTTTTGAGCCGCTTCTTGATGCTGATGATGCAATAATTTCGGACGAGCTAAATCATGCTTCCATAATTGATGGCGTGCGTCTTAGCAAAGCTCAACGGTTTCGTTACAAAAATAATAATATGGCGGATTTGGAAGAGCAACTAAAAGCAACTTCAAATTGCAAAACGGTTCTTATTGTTACAGATGGCGTTTTTTCGATGGATGGAATAATTGCACAAGTTGATAAAATTTGCGATTTAGCGGATAAATATGGCGCAATGGTAATGGTTGATGATTCGCACGCAACCGGATTTTTGGGTGCTTCTGGAAAAGGAAGTTATGAATACTCAAATGCAGTTGGAAGAGTTGATATTATTAGCACAACTTTTGGAAAAGCACTTGGCGGTGCTTCCGGCGGTTGTATTTCTGGCAAAAAGGAAATTGTTGATATGCTTCGCCAACGAGCGCGTCCATATTTGTTTTCAAATTCACTCGCTCCAGCTATTGCGGGTGCAACTCTCGAAGTTTTGGATATGTTACAATCTTCATCCGAATTACGCGATAAAGTAATGAAAAATACAAAACGTTTTAGAAAAGGAATGACAGAAGCGGGATTTAGAATAGTTGAAAGTGAACATCCAATTGTTCCAATTATGCTTGGACATTTAGAAAATGATGCTCGACTTTCACAAGAATTTGCAAATAAATTGCTTCAAGAAGGGATTTATGTTGTTGGGTTTTACTTTCCAGTAGTTCCAAAAGGAAAATCAAGAATTAGGGTTCAAATAAGTGCTGCTCATTCTGAAGAAAATATCGATTTTGCAATTGAAAAATTTACTAAAGTTGGAAAGGAATTGGGGATAATTTAGTCGTTGGGTGGAATCAGTAAAATGAAACTACCCAAATTTATTTTGGAATAAGTTATCGTAATAAATTCCAAAAAATGTAATAGTAAGTTGAAACGGAGGCAAAATTATGAGTAAAGAAATTACAAAAAGTGCACAAACAGTTTTTGAGCAAATCAAGCGAGTTGACGAAAACGGAAACGAGTTTTGGACTGCGAGAGATTTGTTTAAAGTATTGGAGTATTCAGAATATCGTCATTTTAAGCCAGTAATTGAAAAGGCTAAAGAGGCATGTGTTAATAGCAAGTACAAACTAGCAAACCATTTCGAGGATATGCTCGAAATGGTTCCAATAGGTTCTGGAGCCGAACGCAAAACTGAAAACATTAAGCTTTCGCGTTATGCTTGTTATCTAATTGTGCAAAATGCAGATCCGAATAAGGAAGTAGTTGCTCTTGGGCAAACATATTTTGCTGTTCAGACGCGTTTGCAGGAAATTCAGCAAATGGATAAGTACAATTCATTAGATACTGAAGATGAAAAGCGTCTTTTTTTGCGTAATGAATTGAAAAGGCATAATTTACAATTAGCTGATGCAGCAAGAAATTCTGGAGTTATTTCTCATTATGATTATGCAATATTTCAAAATCATGGTTACAAAGGGTTATATGGTGGGCTTGACGCAAAAGCAATTCACGAAAATAAAGGTTTAAAGAAAACTCAAAAAATATTGGATCATATGGGAAGTACTGAATTAGCTGCAAATCTTTTCCGTGCAACTCAAACGGAAGAAAAATTAAAGCGTGAGAACATAAAAGGTAAAAATGAGGCAAATAAAACTCATTTTGAAGTTGGCAAAAAAGTACGTCAAACCATTAAGGAGCTAAATGGAACAATGCCCGAAGATTTACCAACAAAAGAAAGCATCAAAAAATTGGAAGACAAATCAAAAAAAATAGGAAAGAAATAAAAAAGCCGAAAACATGATGTAATCGGCTTCTATATTTTTTTGTAAAATTGAAACTAATTAAAATTTGGTACTTCCAACAGCTTTGTTGTATGTCCAAGAAACATCAACCCAAGCTGGGTCGCCAGGATTTCCACCACCATAATTAACTATTTTTAATTTAGAATAGTTTCCATCAGCATCATAAAGGAATACGTAACTTGACTCTCTATCTCCAATTTGAGTTGCCCAATTTGCATCTTTAACTGGAGAATCAACTCCATCAGTTAAATCAGAACCAGCAGCAACTTTAAAGTATGTTTCTCTTGTCATTCCATTTTCGCCTTTAGCACTTCTAACAATATAATTGCTACCATCACTTGATGAATAATAATAAATGTCAACATTACCATTAACACCAGAACTTGATGAAATACTTAATGCTTCACCAGTAGATAAATCTAAACCACTTGGTTGAGTAGAGGTTGTTCCTACAGTTTCCCACAATCTGATAGTTGTATAAGTAGCATATAATGGAGCTAAATCAACATCTAAAGAAGTAGAAGAACTTGAAACGACAAGTACTTGAGTATAATCTTCAAAATTTTCTTTCTTCAAAGTAATTGTATAATTTCCGTAAGGCATATCAGTAAAAACTTGTGGAGTTACAAAACCGGAATTTGAGCCATTAATCCAAATTTCCGCTCCAACTGGAGTTGACGAAATAGTTACATCAGTAGCTGTAGGTTTAAGAACTACACTCACTACACCTTGCTCTCCAGCAGTTACACTAACTGAAAAAGTAGTATCCCTGTAATTTACTAGCGATAAAGTCACATCGCGTATTCCAGCTTGAGCTTCAACTGTAGCAGGAGTAACTTGTTCTGTACTCACTCCATCAATAGAAATTAATGCACCAGCAGGAGTAGATGACAAAACTAAACTACCGTTTGCCACTGGTTCTACGGTATTATCTTCACAAGCAACCGCAACAAGTACTAAAGTTAGAATTAATAATACTCTACTTAAATATTTCATATATCACCTATAATTGTTTTTTGTTTAAATTAAATTTTAATTTTTTTCCATCAAGATTCATTGTAAATATACCTTCCATAGATTTTAAATCATCTGAAAGTTTTGCAGAATAAACTCCCTTTGCTCTGCTATGTAACATATCTTTCATAAAAACATTATTAGTTACAGTGTCAATTGTTCCTTCAACTTCTTGTTTTGAAACGTTGCGATAATTAACAGTAATATTTCCTTTGAAACTGTTACCGTTTTGCTCCACAATCGAAAGAGTTGCATCGCGGCTATCAAATTTACCTCTCCAAGAACCTTTGAAATCGGGTACCACATTTTTATTTTCTGCTTGTACCTTATTTGTATCATTCTGAACAACCTCTTTTTGTATCTGCGGTTTTTCAGTAGTGCCAATAATTTCCTCTTTTTTTGAAGATTGTTCCTTATCACTGCAACCAGATATGAGCAAACAACCAACAATAAAAAATGAAACAAGAAGCACTTTTTTAGCATTTAACATCATACTTACCTCAATTATTTAATATTAGTAAATATACCAATAAAATATTGAAAATCTAAAAAAGTAAACATATTAAACCTTAAATTGAATAAAAAATTTTGTATTTGAATCAAATTCGTTAATTGAGTATAGTAGGTGAAAATATTTGATGACTATTGCTTGTTTTAGTCAGAAACCCTTTACTTTAAAAGAGAAAAACCCTCAAAACAATAAGTAATGAGGGTTTATTGTAGCGGGATCAGGACTTGAACCTGAAACCTTCGGGTTATGAGCCCGACGAGCTACCAATTGCTCCATCCCGCGATATAATTTTTTGTAAGAACTTTTAAGTTAAGCCAGCTAGCTTATAACTTATAAAAGCAAAAATATATTTGCCTTAAATTTTAGATACCAAATATAAGTATTGGCACGGTTAATGTCAAGTTTTAACACGAGGTATAAAATTTACTCTGTTTTAGTTAAGATTATGTATTTTAGTAAAATAAGTCTGTGCAATTTAAACAAATTAGAAAGTGTTCCAAATTCAGTAAATTAAAGCTATTTGATAGACGGGCTTTCTAAATTGCATTTTAAAATGTATAATTACTAAAACATTTAAAGTATTTATCAATAATGTAAAAAGGAAATATTTACAATTTGAAAGGTAATTATGTTAAAATCTCTTCTTATTAAAGATTATGCATTAATTGAAAATATTAATGTGGAGTTTGGAAAAGGATTAAATATTATCACTGGTGAAACTGGTGCAGGAAAATCAATTTTAATTGATGCAATGGGCCTTTTGCTGGGTGAGCGGGCGTCAACTCAAGTTGTACGAAAAGGTGCAAAAAAATCTATTGTTGAAGGAATTTATGATGTTTCATCCAATACAAAGGTGGAAAATCTATTAAATGCTAATGATATCGATTATTTTAGTGAATTAATTGTACGTAGGGAAGTTTCGCTAGAAGGTTCAAATAGATGTTTTTTAAATGATACTCCAACATCGCTTGCATTATTAAAAGATATTGGAAATATGCTTGTCGATTTACATGGGCAGCACGAACATCAGTCACTACTTAGAAGCGTAACTCATATCGATTTTTTGGATGAATTTGCTGAATTATCAAGTCAACTTAAGGAATACAAAACAGAACATTCCAAGCTTGGAGAAATTGCAAAGGAACTATTTGTATTAAAAAACAAAGAAAACTCCCTTAAAGAAGAACGTGAATCATATGAATTTCAAATTAAAGAAATTGATGCAATTTCACCGCAGCCTAATGAAGAAGCTTTATTGAAAGATGAATTAAATATTCTCCAAAATTCAGAAAAATTACTTTCCCTAACTGAAGATATTTACAACAGAGCTTATGAAAATGAAGATTCTGTGCAGGATAATTTGGCAAAAATTCAAAGTAGTTTAATTGAACTTTCCAAAATTGATAATTCATTTTCTGAAATGGTTGGTGAAGCTGATTCAGCAATTGTAATAATAAATGATATTTCAGATTTTATTAGAAGCTATAAATCAAGGGTTGAAGATGATCCAACAAAATTGGATGAAATAAGAGAACGCCTTGGTGCACTTACGCTTCTTAAAAAGAGATATGGTGGAACTTTAGAAAAAGTAATTGAACATCGCGAAAATATTGGAAGAGAGTATGATATTACTTCTAATTATAATGAGAAGATTATACAGTTAGAGAATGAATTAAAAGCTGTTAGAAAATCGACTGGTGAAATAGCAAAAAAAATATCTGAGATAAGAAAACTTGTTGCTGATAAAATTAGGACAGATGTAATTAGTTCATTAAATGATTTGGGAATTTCTGACTCTGACTTTAGAGTACAAATTAACAATAACCAAGCAAATGAAAGTGCAGCTAATTATTTAATAATTGATGAAGTTAAATACAAATTCAATTCAAAAGGTTTTGATGAAGTTGAGTTTCTACTTTCAACCAATCTTGGGGAGGATTTAAAACCGCTATCCAAAGTTGCATCTGGTGGTGAAATATCTAGAATAATGTTGGCTCTTAAAAGCATTTTAGCAAAATCCGATAAATTGCCTCTACTAATTTTTGATGAAATTGATACTGGAGTAAGTGGAAGAATTGCCCAAAAGGTAGGTGCTACTTTAAAATCACTTTCTCAGTTTCATCAAATTATTTCTATAACACATTTGCCTCAAATTGCTTCATTATCGGATGAACATTTTTCTGTGGAAAAGAAAAAAATTGGTACACGGGTGGTAAGTTCGATAAGAAAATTAGATAGCGAAGAAAAGATAAATGAAGTTGCCAAATTACTTAGTGGAGAAGATGTTACAGAAGCTTCATTGTTGAGCGCAAAAGAGTTAATGGGGCTAAATTAAAAAGGTGAAAATTTAACAAAAATCATTAAAAAGTGAATTATAATCAGAAATAAAAAACAATATGAAAGATGATGTCTTTTATTTGTTGGATTTTGATTAAGATCACAGCATTATTTGTGGTTATTATATATATTACCATCTGTAAGTTTTATTTATGCAATAATTGTAACTTAAAATATATTTCAATTAATTAAAAAGGATCAAGTTATGAAAACTAAATTACTAATTCCTATCTTTTTATTTTTCTTTTTGGCAACATCAATATCTGCTCAAGATTATGCTGCAGCAGTAAAGGTTAGTTCATTGGGATTTAGCGGAGAGGTGATTAGATCATTTGGCGAACAATTTAATGTTCGTGCAGGTTTTGCTTTTTTTAGTATAAGTTTAGATGGTGGTGGTGGAACTGAAGATTATACATATACTGCTGATGCAAAATTATCATCGTTTTCTGCGCTTGTTGATTATTTCCCATTCGGTGGCATATTCAGAATTTCAGGTGGCGCCCTTGTTAATTTGAACAATGCAACTACTATTCTAACTCCTACCAAAACCTACACAATAGGTAATGATGAATACACACCTGAGAAACTAGGAAACTTAGACGCTAAAATTGATTTTGATCCTGTAGCTCCATATATTGGAATAGGATGGGGTAATCCAACCGCTGGAGTCTCTGGACTGTCTGTAACTTTCGATATTGGCACAATGTATCAAGGAGCTCCTTCAGTTGATTTAACAGCTAAAGGATTGTTAGAACCTTCAGCTTCACAAGATCAAGAAGATCTTATAACAAGTAATCTGGATTGGTTTAAATGGTATCCAATTATATCACTTGGACTTAATTATAAATTTTAAAATATCGGAGATATCAGAATGAAATCTAAAAATACTTTACTAATACTATTGTTCATAGCCCTGATGGGTTTGTCGCTTGTATTTACATCATGCGATATAAAAAATCCAGTTGATGGGTTAGAAGTAAGAATTAAAAATATTACAAGAACTACTTATGTAACTGTAAAAATTCTTGATGCTGCCTCAGGTAAATTAGTTGAAGAAGATGTTACCGTTCAGTTTACAAGCGTTTATAAAGATAGCATTGTTTCATCTACAAATACCCCAGTAACAAATGCAAGTTTAACTTCCACTCAGGGATTACTATCCTTTTCGTTTGCAGATAATGTGATTCCTTCGGCATCGAACCCAGTAAAATTAAATCTAGTTTGTACTGCAAACGATTATCTTAGCACTAGTAAACCAATTCAAATTTATGCAACAGGCACAAGTGAATTTGAAATTATAATGACCAGCGTAGCTAATACACCAGTTGGTGTTAAATCTAATACAGAATCTACCGGAAAAGCTAGTAAAACTGATGGAACATCTGATCCAATAGTTGTTTCTTCAGGCGTTGAAACTAGTTCAGGAGCTAGCGCAGGAATAACTATTCCTAGTGGAACAAAATTACTCGGCAAAGATGGAAATCCGCTTGCAGGAGATGTATCCACAAGAGTTACATATTTTAATCCATTAGATGAATCTTCTAAAAATGCATTCCCTGGTGGTTTTAATGTTACTGTTACAAATGAAAATAATCAAATGCAATCAGGTGGATTTGTTACAGCTGGATTTGTGGCAGTTGATATAACGGTTGGTGGTCAAAGCGTTGAAGGTTTTTCAAACGGTTCATTATCAGTAAATATGGAAATACCACAAGGAACTAAAAATCCTACTACTGGAGAGAATGTTAAAGTTGGAGATAAAATTCCTCTTTGGAGTTATGACGAAGATTTAGGCGAATGGAAATTTGAACAAGATGTTGAAGTTACAACTTTAGGCACAGTTGCTGCTGGTTTATCAATTATGTCTGGCAAAATGGGTGTAAGTTTTAAAGGTATTAGTCACTTATCATATTTTAATCTTGATTGGTTTTCATGGTATGAAAGTACATGCTATGAAGGTGTAACTTTAAGATTGAGAAATTTATCAGGTGGCTGTTTCAAAGTTAAAGTAGAAATTATTGATAATGAAACTAATTTGCCTGCAACATACTGGGCAACGCATATATTTAATGGCATGGACTCAGATGATATAACTATTTATAATTCTGTTGGAAATAAAGCAGTTACAATTAATGTTCGTAGTTCTGTTACAAATGATTTACTTTATTCTACTGTAGTAAATAACTTATGTGAAAATGTAGTTGTTGATTTACCATTTACACCTGCTCCTGGCGGATATCAAAGTGTTACTATTAATCTTGCTATTACATGTGAAAGTACAAGTACAAACCCAACTGGACTTAGTCCTGACGGATTCCCACTTTGGGCAAGAGAAGTAACTGAAAATGGTGGTTGGAACGGCAATTGGTTCCAAATTGGTGCATTTAATAATGGATCACTAACATACTGTCTTCCACTTGGTACTTTTTATGAATTTGCTGTAGAATATGATGGGGAATGGTATTTCTCTTTAGATTACGAACCTCCATTCGAAATTACAACTGCAGTAATCAATTATTCAATTATTGATGACCCTCGAATTTGTGATGAATTATAATTAATAATTCAGTTTATAATAATTATAAAAACCCCTTAATTTTATTAAGGGGTTTTTTGTATGTATGATTAAAAAAGTAAAACTTAATGTCAGCAAAAAAAATATTAAAATAACTTGGAAAACTAATCTGAAATAATGAAAGAAATTGCAATATATATTCATATTCCATTTTGTGATCACAAATGTATTTATTGTGATTTTTATTCCATTACAAAAACTGATAATGTTGGACCATTTTTGAATGCTCTAAAATTAGAAATACTAAACAGCCGTGAACATTTAATTGAAAGTGAAATCACTTCAATCTTTTTTGGTGGAGGCACCCCGTCTTTACTGAGCTCGCAAAATATAAGCAGAATTATAAATGTGTTTTATTCTAATTTTAATATATCTAAAAATATAGAAATAACTTTAGAAACAAATCCTGGAACAGTTAAATTAGAGAAGTTGAAGGAATTTAAAAATATTGGTATAAATAGATTAAGCATTGGAGTTCAGTCGTTTGATGACAGAGAGTTGAAATTTTTGACGCGCATTCACGATAAAGATCTTGCAATTGAAACTATTAAAAACGGAAGTAAAGCTGGATTTGAAAATATAAATTTGGATTTAATTTTTAACCTTCCAAAACAAACGCGTGAAATATGGGAATTGAATCTTAAAACGGCACTTGAGCTTCCAATTACACATATATCAGCATATAGTTTAATTTTAGAAAGGGGAACTATTCTAAATAAACTGATTCTTGATAAAAAAGTTAAAATGAATGAAGATGATTTTGATGCCACACTTTATGAAACTACTATTGAATATTTGAGCAAAAATAAATTTAATCAATATGAAGTTTCCAATTTCTGCGTTGAAGGTTTCGAGTGTGCTCACAATCTTGCATATTGGCAGCATAAAAATTATTTAGGATTTGGTCCTTCGGCACATTCCTTTTACGAAAACAAACGATGGTGGAATTTTTCTGGTGTTAAGCAATATATAAATAAAATTGAAGAAAATGGGAATGCAATTTGTTCTGATGAAATATTAAGCGCGGACCAATTGCTAGATGAGTTTGTAATGCTTGCATTACGTAGCAATGGACTGGGTTTAGAAACACTCGAAAAAAAGTTTGGAAGTAACTGGTACATAAAAAACAAAACTTATATAAATGAGCTAAAAAAAAATAAGTATATAATTGAGAGAGAGAATTTTATTAAATTTACATCTAAAGGATATTTGCTATGTGATGAAATTCTGTTACAATTTAAATAGATAGCAATCAACTTATCTAAGTCAAATCTCCTAAGTAACGTAAATCTAAAACAATAAAAGTAAAAGATTATGAAAAAACTTGAGCTTCATTGGCAAATATTAATTGCACTTTTAATTGCAATTCTCTGGGGATTGTTTCTAACGGACTATGTTTATTTAATTGATTGGATGGGCGTTCTATTTCTTAGAGCTTTGAAAATGATAATTATTCCTCTCATTTTTAGCTCAATTGTTACTGGGGTTGCAAATATTGGGGATGCCGAAAATCTTGGAAGATTAGGCGCAAAAACATTTTCATATTACCTTGTTACTTCTACCTTTGCAATTTTAACAGGATTGTTTTTTGTAAATATTCTTCAGCCTGGAGTTGGAGCTGAGCTTGGCTTTTCTAAAATGGTTGAAGGACTTTCAACGGATAAAGTTTCTTTTGGTGATACAATAATTAATATTATTCCAACAAATATTTTTAACGACTTTGCAAATGGAAATGTTCTTCCAATTATATTTTTTGCAATTCTGTTGGGCTACTTTATAACAAGAATTGATGACAAACCAAAAATAGTTATCACAGATTTTTTCAACGCGCTTTTTGATGTTGTAATGAAAATTACAATGTTCATCATTAAGTTCACTCCACTTGGAATTTTGGGAATTGTAGCAAAAGTTGTTGCCGAACAAGCTAGCGATAAAGAAGCATTGTTGGCTATTGTAGGAAGATTAGGTTTATACATGATAACCGTTATTCTTTCGCTTGGAATTCACTTTTTTATTACACTCCCACTTTTAGTTAAATTTGTTGGACGTGTTAAGCCATTTGAGCATCTAAAAGCCATGCGAGTACCGTTGCTTACTGCATTTTCAACTTCTTCATCAAGCGCAACTTTGCCACTTACCATGGAAGCTGTGGAGTATAATTCTGGTGTTTCAAATAAAGTTACAAGTTTTGTGCTTCCACTTGGCGCAACGGTTAATATGGATGGCACAGCCCTTTACGAATGTGTTGCAGCTATGTTTATTGCACAGGCTTACGGTGTTGAACTTGGCTTTACACAACAAATTATTGTTGTTGTAACTGCTTTGCTTGCTTCAATTGGTGCTGCTGGCATTCCTATGGCGGGATTAGTTATGATATCAATTATACTTTCTGCTGTCGGTCTTCCACTTGAGGGAATTGGATTGATATTAGCAGTTGATAGAATTCTAGATATGTTAAGAACTACAACTAATGTATGGAGTGATACTTGTGGAAGTGTTATTATTGCAAAATCAGAAGGTGAAAATTTAAAAGTTTAATAAAAATTAGGAAATAAAATGGAAAAGATAAAAGATAAAATTGCAATTATTGGAAGTGGAAATATTGGAAGCGCAATTGCACAAGGGCTTCTGGATGCACAGATAATTACTGCTAATAAACTAACATTAACTAAAAGAAAACTTGAGTCATTAGATAAATTTAGCAAAATAGGTGTGAAAATTACCTCAGATAATATCGAGGCTGTTAAAAATTCGACAATAATAATAATAGCAGTAACACCTCAAAAAATGGATGTTGTTCTAGATGAGATCAAAGATTTCATAAATCCCAAAAAGCATTTAATCCTTTCAATAATCACTGGTGCTGAGATAAGCCATTTCAAAGAGAAATTAGGAGAAGCTGTGCAAGTAGTTAGGGTTATGCCAAATACTGCAATTGCTATAAAAGAATCGATGACATGTATAAGTGCTAACAAAGAAGACGAGCAAGCACTTAAAACTGCTGAAATTATTTTTAATACGGTTGGTAAAACAGCCATAATAAACGAAGATTTAATGATTCCGGCTACAGCTCTTGTTGCTTGTGGAATTGCATTCTTTTTACGTGCTATTCGCGCTGCTGGACAAGGTGGAACCGAAATAGGGTTTCATGCTGAAGATGCAATTATGCTGGCAGCACAAACCGCAAAGGGTGCGGCTTCTCTTTTGGCAAATCGTGGGTTTCATCCCGAACGTGAAATTGATAAAGTTACAACTCCTCAAGGGTTAACAATTACTGGGCTTAATCAAATGGAACATCACGGATTTAGTTCAGCAATGATTACAGGAATTGTTTCATCTGCTAAAAGAGCAGAAACTATATTTAAGAAATAAAAACAATTAGGTAAAATTCTAATTCCCAAAAATTAATTGAGCAGAAAAATGAAAAAGCAAATTCTTATTATATTTTTACTTGTCGCTACCTCTTTACTAGCAGAAAATTACAGAAAAGTAAAACTTAGTATTTCAAGTAAAAGTGAAATTGTTCAATTACAGAAATTTGGTATTGCTCTTGATGATGCTTATCAAAATAAAGATGGTTCAATTGATGTATTTCTAAATGAAAAAGAATTTTCCTACTTGAGTAGAACATCTTTAAAATACGATGTGGTAATTGATAATTGGGAGCAATATTATAATGAGAAAAGAACAAAATCATCAAGCAATTTAACTCTTTCCAAAGTTGGTGTAAAATATCCAGTTAACGGATTTACATTTGGTTCGATGGGTGGTAATTATACACTAAGTGAAGTTTGGGAAAAGATTGATGAAATGATTGCAACTTATCCACATTTAATTTCGGAAAAAGATAGCATTGGCGCATCATTAGAGAATCGTCCAATTTATGCTGTTAGAATCTCGGATAACCCAAATACAAATGAAGATGAACCCGAAGTTTTATATACTGCACTAATACATGCACGTGAACCTGAAAGTATGATGCAGATGATGTATTTCTTGTATTATCTGCTTGAAAATTATGGAACTGATGAAGAAGTTACATACTTGATTGATAACCGTGAAATGTATTTCATCCCAGTAATTAATCCTGATGGTTATGCATATAATGAATCCACAAATCCCAATGGTGGAGGGATGTGGCGTAAAAATAGACGCTATAATATTGATGGAACTTATGGTGTTGACCTAAACAGAAACTATGGATTTGAATGGGGCTACGACAATTATGGCTCAACTGGAACTCCATCTGGTGAAACTTATCGTGGACAATCAGCTTTTTCAGAGCCAGAAACCGAAACCGTTAGGCAATATTGCATAAACCATGATTTTAGATTGGCTCTTAATTATCATACTTATAGTAACTTGCTTATCACACCTTGGGGATATATTCCTGAAGCTACTCCTGACTCTGTCTTTTATAGCGAAATAGCATCAGATATGACTCAGTTTAATAATTATCAATGGGGATATTCGGAATCAGTAATTTATGCTGTTAATGGAGATTCGGATGATTGGTTTTATGGTGAACAAACTGAGAAAAATAAAATATTTGCAATGACTCCAGAAGTTGGAAGTGGTAGTGATGGTTTTTGGCCAAATCAGGATAGAATTATTCCTCTAGCTGTAGAGAATGTTTATCCAAATCTTTATTTGGCTTGGGTAGCTGGAGGCTTTGTAAATACTCTCAATTTCAATTTTGATAAGCAGTTTTACTCCGCCAATGATTCTGGCAATATTGATATCACACTCAAAAATAAAGGTCTTGAAGATATTGATAATATTAATGTCATTATAAATATTAGCGATAATGCTGAGTTGTTAAATGAAGCAAATTTTAATGCTGGTAAGATTTTAGCAAGAAGCGGTTTGCTGTTGGAAGATCTTGTTAAATTTAAAGTTAAAGACTCAACACCAGCTGGGGATTCTGTTTTTGTGCAAGTGAAATACTATTCATCGGATTTATTACTTACAACTGATTCATATTCATTTATTGTTGGTACTCCCACAATTTATTTTGTTGATTCACTTAACACGCTTGATAACTGGGCTTTATATACAAATGGAATTAAAAATTGGGATATTAGTACGGATAATTTTTATTCTTTTCCATCTTCAGCTACTGATAGTAAAGTTGGGAATTATTTGTCAAATACTAAAACATCTATAACCTCAAAATTTGTAATTGATTTAGAATCTATTGCTAATCCATTTCTGAAATTTAGGACTAAGTACAATATTGAATCAGGTTGGGATTATGGTCAAGTATCAACTAGCAGTGATTCAGTTTCTTGGGAACCCATTGGTGGAGATAGAGCAAAATATGGCTCTGGTAATTTTCAGCCGAGTAATGAATTAATTTATGATGGTTTGCAAAGTGAATGGATTTCAGAAATAATTAATTTAAATAACTATAATGGGAAAAAAATATATTTAAAATTTGAATTATGCTCCGATGAATCTGAAGAGAAAGATGGTTGGTATATTGATAACGTAGAGATTATGGGGTTTGCGAATAAAATTGTTTCCATAAAAGATGAAACCGAAATTCCAACTAAAATTTTACTTTCACAAAATTATCCAAATCCCTTTAACCCAAGTACTTTAATAAAATATTCAATTCCAAATAATGGCAAAAGTGAAACATCAAACGTGAAACTTATTGTATTTGATGTTCTTGGAAATGAAGTAGCAACTTTGGTAAATGAACAAAAATCAGCTGGCAATTATAACGTAGACTTTGATGCAAGTAATTTAAGTTCGGGAATTTATTTCTACCAATTGCAAAGTGGTAATTTTACTGAAAGCAAAAAAATGATTTTATTAAAATAAAATCATTTTTAATTCCAACTGAGTTATCTTGGGCAACAAAATAATAAATATTTAGGAAAGATTAGAAAGGAGAGATATCTAGTAAATATTATCCATTATAGAAACTATAAAAAGCAGCGTTTAAATCTTCTTCTAATGTAAAAACTCTATCCAATCCTGAAAGTATAAATGTGGTTGTGGTCATTTTTGTAAGTTCAACTATTACTTTCATTTCTCTATCATTTCTTCTTAACTGTTTTAAGAATGCCACCATAACACCAAGGAAAGTAGAATCCAAAAACTCTGAGTAAGAAACATCAAGAATTATTTTTTTACTATTACTTTCAAAAACTTCGTTTAAAAAGGTCTTAAAACTGCCTGCTTTATCTGAAGTACATCTTGATAAATTAACAATAACAATTGATATAAATTCGTACTTGAAATGCTGAAAGTGTTTTGTTCTATCACGCTGAATATTAAGACCAATTGGAAGTTTAGGTGAGGTTTCTTCCTTCAAAACATGTGTTTGAGTTTGGGAAACTTCAGCTATTGGTTTAGTTGAAGTTACAATTTGTTCCTCAACAACTTGTTGTACTTCAGTGTCTCGCTCGTTTTTAATGGTTAAATTTCTTTTCTCTTCAGCTATTGATTTATATTGTTCAGCAACAGATTTTAGTAATTCTTCTCTTTCTTTTTCTATTTCTTTTTCTCGTTGTTCAAGTAGTTCAGTTTCTTGTTGCAACATTTTTTCTGAGAATATCCTATCCTTTTCTATTTCTGCTTCCTTAATTGCAAGTTGCTGTTCCTTCTTTTCAAGAATGCCCATTTGCATGCGCAGAGTATCGGCTGAAACACTTTCTCTTTGAGCTAATTCCTCCGTTTTCTTCTTTAAATTTTGCTCAATTTCTGTAAATAACTCTTCCTTTTTAATTGCAATTTGAAGTGCTTGTTCTTTTTCAATAAGTTCTTTTTGTGTTGCTTCTAACTCTTTCTCAGCTGCAAATAGTTCTTTTCTTAACGTCTCCTCTTTCAGAGACCAATCTTTCTCATACTGAGCTATTTTTTCATCAACCGAAAGTCCTTCATTTAATGTTTTTTGTTTTTCCTCTAGTTCAATTGTTTTTCTTTCAATTTCATTCTTTTCTTTTTCAAAGGACTCTTGTTTTAATTCAAATTCTAATTTTTCCTTTTCAAATTTTTTGTTTAATTCAGATAATCTTTCTTCTTCAGATTTGAGTTCATTTTCTTTTGCAAGTAATTTTTCTTCAAATTCATTTTTCTTAATTTCTAACTGATTTGCTTTCTCTTCTAATTCTTTTTCAACCTCAGAAAGTTTCTCTTCTTTTGAAAGGGATTTATTAAGCTCGCCTTGCTGAGCAATAAATAATTCTTCATTTTGCTGCCGTTCAATTTTAATTTGTTCTTTTTCGTCTTCAAGACTGCTAAATTTTTCGTTTAATTCTTTTTCAAATTCATTTAGCTTTTCTTCTTTTAAAATAAGACTATTAAATTCTTCCTTTTTATCCTCAAGAATTTTAATCTTTGCTTCATATTCCTCAATCATTATGCGCTTTTCTTCTTCAAAATCCTTTTCCCTAATCATAAGTTTCTGCTCATAATTTTCCAATTCAGATTCTTTTTCAGAAAGAACATCTTCCTTTTCGAAAAGGGCTTCTTCTTTTTTTAACGCATTTTCAATTGCTGCCTTTTTTTCTTCAATTTCTTTAAACTTGTCATCTAATTCTTTTTCCTTTTGTTCAAGTTCAATTTTAAGTTTTTGGCTTGCAATTGCAATTTCTTCTTTTTCCTCAAACTCTTTAAATCGTTCATTAATCTCAGTTTCTTTGGCATTCAGTTCTTTTTCTTTACTAAGAATTTCGTCAACATATTTTGCTTGTGATGAGAGCTGATTTGATTGTTTAATTAATTCTATTTCTTTTAATGCAAGTTCCTTAGCTTTATCTATGGAATCACTTAGTCGTGATTTATCTTTTTCAATTATTTCTGTCTTTCTTTGAAGATCCGCTTCTTTTTCCTTTAGCTTTCTTAACCCATCTTTAAGGGTTAATTCTGCAGCAGCTTTAACTTCCTCAATAGATTTTTCATCAAGTAAAAGTGCCTGTTCTTTTTTTTCCAACTCAGCTAGTTCGTCCTGCAAAGATTTTTCAGCAAATAATTTTTCTTGATATAAATTCTCTTTTAATCTAAGAAGTTCAGTCTCTTTTTGATGGAGTTCTGAAAAACGATTCTCAATTTCCTTTTCAGCTATATTTTTTTCTTTTATTATCTCAGATTGAATTCTATTAAAATCAGTTTCAGAAATATCGTTCAGTATATTTTCATTAAAAGGCTTATAATTCAGTTTATTAATGTTGTTTTTTTGCGTTTTCTTTTTAGGTAAAGGGAAATGGATATTATTTTTTAAATTATCAATTAGAGCCCAATCTTTAACAATCAAATTATTTAATTCTTCCATAGAAATCGTTACAATTTCAGTATCCTGCAATGCAATTGCTCTAGAATTTCTTGTAATGGAATAATAATGTTCGTCATATCCAAAAAAATCACCCGTAGTAAGAACTATTGAATTTGGTCTATCGGCATCCAATTCTTCATGTGTAATTAAATTTACTTTACCTTCTATAATTAAGAATAGACTTTTGGTTGAATCATTTTCACGATATATTGTTCTACCCTCTCGGAAATGTGAGTAATTAAAGTTGAACTCACTAAGAATATTCTCTGTAAATTGCGTGCCGTTAAATAATTTATTTTGGTGTAATTGCATAATATATTTTTAATTAAAATTAACCATTATGGTTAAAATAAACTCCCGATTAACATTTTTTAAAATAGTGTTTTTTAACGAAATAATGAAGAATTAAAAAGCATAAAAATATATTATATATTTATTCTATAAAACTATTTGTTGGACAACATGATTTTTCTTGGTGAAATTGCAGCATTTGTTGCAGCTCTTTTGTGGTCTGTAAATGCTATTGTTCTTTCTGAAGCTCTAGCCAGAGTGGGTTCATTCAATGTAAATATTGGAAGACTTTTTTTCGCATCAATATTTTTACTTCTAACAATAATATTGTTTTCGCTACCTGTAAATTTATATTGGCAACAATACTTCTATTTAATTTTAAGTGGAATAGTTGGATTAGTAATTGGCGATTTGGGAATGTTAAAATCATATCAAATAATAGGTCCACGATTAGGAATGCTAATGATGTCTTTCGTTCCATCCATATCTGTTGTGCTTGCATATATTTTTTTAGACGAAGTATTAACTCTTAGTCAAATATTTGGAATTATTATCACGTCTTTAGGACTTGCTATCGTCATTTTACAGAAAAAACCTATTTCAGAAAGATTCCATTTTACAATTCAGGGTGGATTTTATGGATTAATTGCTGCTGTTGGACAAGCGGTTGGTTTAATCTTTGCTAAAGAAGCATTCAATTATGCTGAAATGGATGAATTTGTAGCAGCATTTGTTCGCATAATATTTTCACTTATACTCCTTGTCCTTTTAGGTCGATTTTTAGGATTGTCCAAAAATCCAATTAGAGTTTTTAAAGATGATAGAAAGGCATTAAAACTCATTATTTGGGGTGCAATTTTAGGACCTTATCTTGGAATTACAGCTAGTTTAATTGCAATTTCAAACACAAATGTAGGTATTGCTTCAACACTTATGGCTACAGTTCCAATTTTAATGCTTCCAATTTCTAAATTTTATTATAAAGAAAAACTAACTCTTTTTTCAATATTTGGAACTATTGTCGCCGTGGTTGGCATTGCGGTGATTTTTCTTTTTTAGATGAAATGAATAATACTCGAAAATTAAGTACCCACGGCGGGATTCGAACCTGCGACCTACAGTTTAGGAAACTGTTGCTCTATCCTGCTGAGCTACGTGGGCGATTAAAAAATCAAATACAAAGATAAATAAAAAAACAATAAACACCGATTCCCAGTAAAATGAAATAAAATATTTAATCAACAAATCAAAATAAGGCTAAAAAAATAAAAATAACATTTTTATATTAATAGTCGATAGTTATTTACAAGAAACAATTAAATGTGTAATTTCACTTTTTTGAATATATTTTCTTTAACGAGGTAAAATGGAATTTAAAAAAGTATCTGTTGAAATTTTAGATAATGAAGTATCTAAAATTAAACAATTTCTAATGTCTCTTTCTGATATACGTAACTCTATTTCAATTAAAAAATTGGAAGGCGGTAATGAATCAAAATCTGATTTTTATGTTTTTACTATCGAGCAAGATGTATTAAAAGAATTTGTTATCAAACTAAGCAATGCTAATTTAAAGATAGTTACACAAGAAGAAATTAATGAAAAGTTAAGGTCAACAATAAAAAGTAATGCGGCATATAATTCAGCTACAGATACTGATATTAGCCCAGCTGATTTAAAGGCAGCGAAGAGCGTGAAAACTATTGAAGACTTTATAAAAGAAGGTGAATATAAAATTTTACTCAATATTATTAAAGACATAAGACTTGAACAAAATAAACGAAATAGAGCCGAAGGCGCTCTACCAGCAGCTGTAAAAAAAGCTATCGAAATACATTATGAAGAGGGATTACAAAGCAAAAGGCGAGCTTTTGTTTCTTTAGAAGAATTAGTTGAAATTGCCACAAATTCTCAGTTGAAAACCCTTCGCTTAAACCATATTCTTGAAAATGCCGGTTTTAGAGCAATTGAAATTTGTATTCATTACAAGGATTTTGCAGACGAACTAATTAAAATTGCAAATAACATTAAAATTCCAAATATAGTAAGTATTAAAGCAATTATTAAATTTGCTGAAATTACTCTTAATGATAGTAGGAATTTTAAACCAGATTTTGAAGCTGATATTATTTATGCAATTAAAAACACCAATTTACGCTGGTTAAATATTGCTTTTGATTCAGTTATAAACACATTAAATGAAGAAGAGAAAAACAATGTTGAAAAATTTATGGATTTTATTAAATATAAAAAATTAGGCAATAAATAAATCTGGGATAACATTCTCCCAGATTTATTTAAATAATTTTCTAAGCCTTCATTCGTAAACCATGTTCTTCGTGAATAAAAATCCAGCTAACAACTTTTCCTATATCTATCTTTCCAAAATTATTCCAATATTCCTTATTTCTAACATGCAATGAACTAGTATCCTCATCTGGAATTAATTCAGCTTCGTGCATTAAATCTTGCAAACGATTTTGCCATCTAATGATATTTAATTCACGTAAATCTACCCAGCCATCCGAAGCCCATAAATCAATGTTCTTTTCTGTGATTTCAATTTCTTCTCTACCGCGGAATGGGGGAATTTTCATTGTGTTTCCACGTAATAAAGATTTTCCATCTGGGAGAAGAATTGGAATGCCAATTGAAATTATTTCACTACGCAATTTATCATCATTTTTAAGTAGCAAATAAGTCTTTTCTGATAAAATTTCAGAATTAGTATCAACAATTCCTTTCATTGTACCTGCCACATGACGAAGTAAATTTATTTCATGTAATAATTTTGATAACCTCGGCGGACCAAGTAGCTCAAAAGCAACACTTTCGGTATTATGAATTTCTTCAAGTTTTGCTAATTTTTTAACAGCAAAGTTTTGCATAATTCCGGCTCTATATGTCGGTGACATTGAAGCATTATCAAGAGCATTTATAATGTCGTGTCCAGTATTTCCGCCTTTAACTTCATAAATAATTGTTTTTGAAATTTCTTCAGGAGTTACAAATTCCATTTGCCCTTGTGCTGTTATTGCCTCAAATTCTCCACGTGAAAATGTACCGTTTTCACCAGTATCAATAAAAACTGATTTAAGATTTTCTCCAGTTCCCTTAAATGGCATATCTAATTTAAACTTAAGATTATCTTTTAATTCAACAGCACTTTCTAGAGGAATATCAATTAACTCTATTGGTTTTCCTCCTTTTGAAACTTCACCATAAATGATTTTCTTCCAAGCTATTGCTGCTGTTGGTTTAATCTCCTTTGTAATTGGTCCTTCGGGAGTTCTACCCATTAGAAATAATAATAATGTGTGAGCACCCGCCACAGAAGATTTGCTTAGTAAAACTCTGGAAGGTTTTTCTTCACTGTGCGTATAAGGAATATTTAATCCCATCCCACCAGTTCCACTAGTCCCAATTTTAACATACATTTTTGTATTAAACTTGAACATTGATGAATAAAGTATTTGAATGTGTCTAATTAGCTGCGGAATATACTGGTTGCAAAGAAGTTTTTCTGTTAACACAATCATTGATTCAGCAGATGGATTTGTTTCAATTTTTTGATGTATATCTCGGTACATTGTGTAAATATCCTGATATGCAATTCCAGTAGCCGCATTAACACTATCAATAATTATATCTGGCTTAAATTCCTCTAGCAATTTGTAAATTGAAGAGTTGTGGAGAATTTCATCGTTTAATTCCTCCATTGTATCACGCAAAACTATCTGACGAGTTTCTTTTTGTTCCAGAAGGTCAAGACGGTTTGCGTCTTTAAATTCGTGACGAACAAAAATATTTCCCCAGCGTGCAATAAAATAGTTTTCAGGCAAATGTGGGTAATCTCTTTTAAGATTAGCAACTTGTTCTTCAGCCTCACATTTCCTTAGAGAAGCGATAATAATTTGCTTGGGTTCTTCATCAATTAATTTGCGCGATAAGCTGTTTCCAACTAAACCCCATCCACCAAAAAGGAGAACGGTTTTGTTTCTAATATCCATTAAAACCTCGTTAAAATATTTTTTTATGAAACTAAACTAAGATATAGAAGTATTTGAAGCAAGTAAAAATTGCGTGCAAAAACCATTTCTTTTTGTTATAATAATTATTGAAAAATAGGAATAGAATGACTCGTTCCTTAAATTTAATAATCAAAAAAAAATAATAATGTAAAAATGAAAATTGTAGAAATACTAAAACTAGAAGAAATAAAAATTGATTTTACTGGAACAACAAAAGATTCAGTACTAAATGAAATGATTGATTCATTTATTGGTGATTCAAGAGTTTTAGATATTGAAAAAGTTAGAACTGTTGTTCTTGAAAGAGAAAAAATTATGTCCACAGGTGTGGGCAATGGATTTGCAATTCCGCATGGCAAAACAAATATGGTTTCTGAAATGGTTGCAGGATTTGGCGTATTAAAAAATCCAATTGAATTTGAAGCACTTGATGGAAACCCAGTAAATCTAATTTTTCTTTTAATAGGGCAGGAAGATGCTGTTGGCCAACATATTAAAATGTTAAGCAGAATCTCAAGAATAATGAATCAAGAAAATATTAGAACAAAATTAGCAAATGCAAATTCTGGAGAAGAAATACTCCAAATTTTCGATGAGCAAGATAGTAAGTATTTAGAACTTTCTTAATTCCAACAAAAAATAAAAACTATGATTAAAGCTATAACTGGCACTAAAGATATTTTGCCAAGTGAAATTCCAAATTGGTATAACCTGGAAGATGTTGTTAAAAATATTATGAACTCCTTTAATTACAAGGAAATCAGGACTCCAATTTTTGAAGAAACACGTCTTTTTAGCCGTGGCATTGGCGAAGCTACTGATATTGTTAGCAAAGAAATGTACACTTTTATTGATAGAAGTGAAACAAGCGTTACATTAAAACCAGAAATGACAGCTTCTGTTGTGCGCGCATTGCTTGAGCATTCTCTCGATAAACAATTTCAACTAAATAAACTATTTTACATTTCTCCTATGTTTCGTCAAGAAAGACCGCAAGCTGGGCGCTTTAGACAGTTTCACCAATTTGGCGCTGAAGCTCTTGGAAGCACAAGTCCAGCCTTAGATGCTGAGATGATAATTCTTGCTTATCAAATATTAAAAAAATTAGGCTTGTCAAATTTTGTTGTTAAAATTAATTCTTTAGGAATTCCTTCTTCGCGTGAAAATTATAAAAATCTGTTAAAGGAATATTTAGTAGATAAAAAACAGAACCTTTCTGAAGAAAGCCAAAAAAGATATGAGACAAACATTCTTCGTCTTTTTGATAGCAAGGATGAACGCGACCAAAAGATAATGGAAAATGCTCCACTGTTAATTGAACATTTGGATGATGAATCACTTGAGCATTTTGATGAAGTAAAACAAATGCTACTTGCTGCTGGAATTCCTTTTGAAGTTGACCCAAAATTAGTTCGCGGATTGGATTACTACACTCACACAACATTTGAATTAGTAAGCGGAAGTGTTGGCTCACAATCAGCTTTGTGTGGCGGTGGACGTTATGATTTGCTAGTAAATCAACTTGGCGAACGCGACGTTCCAGGAATTGGTTTTGCTGCCGGAATTGAAAGAATTTTACTTGCAATGGAAAATGAAAAAGTCATTACTGAAATAAAACCACAGATTGATTTTTACATTGTTCGTCTAGAAAAAGAACTGAATAAAAAAGTTTTTGAAATTGCTACTAAACTCCGTGAAAATAATTCAGTTGAGTTTGATTACACACAACGCAGTGTTAAAGCACAGATGCGCGAAGCTAATAGACTTGGCGCAAAAAATGTTCTTATAATTGGTGGTGAAGAATTTGAACGTGGAACTGCTGTGCTAAAAAATATGGAAGATGGTTCACAAGAAGAAATTTTATTGTCGGAGATAAAATGAGAAAAGTAATTGGACGTAAACCAGTTTTAGAAGCACTTATTGCTGGTGATGAAATAGATAGAATTTTACTCTCTTTTGGTTTGAAAGGTACAGTAATTGATTCAATTTTAAAAGAAGCAAAAAAAAATAGAATTAAAGTTTCTCAACTTCCTCCAAACAAATTTAAAGAACACGAAGATGGATTAAACACACAAGGAATTATAGCATATATTCGTGATATAAAATTATGGGAAGTAAAAGAGTTAATAAGTGAAGCAAAGAAGAGCGAAAATCCTTTAATATTGCTTTTAGATGAAATTCAAGATACACACAATATGGGTGCCGTTTTTAGAAGTGCTGAAGCAAGTGGAGTTGATGGAATTATAATTACCGAACGAAACACTGCCCCTTTAAATGAGACCGTTGAAAAGACTTCTGCGGGCGCAATTTCGCACGTAAAAATTTCACAAGTATCAAATATGTTTCAAGCAATGGAATTGTTAAAGGAGAATGGTTTTTGGATTTATGGTTCATCTCTTGGAAAAAATTCAAAAAAATATACACAACTTAATTATAAAGGTGCCACTGCAATAGTTGTTGGCAATGAAGAAAAGGGAATTAGAAAAAGTGTTGCGGATAATTGTGATGATTTAATCTATATTCCAATGCTTGGAAAAACACAATCGCTTAATGTTTCAGTCGCAACTGGAATTATACTTTATGAAGTTGTGAGACAAAGAGAGTCGGATAAAAAATAGACTGGAATGTTATTTATTAAGTACTTAAATTAGTACGTAAACAATAAATATTTGAGTAGCATTATGATAGCAGCAAATTATACGGAGTTTAGAACCGATTTAAAAAGGTACCTTGATGATGTGGAAGATAACAACGAAACCTTGATTTTAAAACGTAAGACAGGAAAGGGAACTGTTTTAATCTCACTTGACGAATACAACTCCATCATGGAAACGGTTCATTTATTTAGTTCCAAAGCAAATGCTGATAGATTATATGAATCAATTAAGCAGATGAAAGACGGAAAGGGCTTTGCTAAAGACTTGGTTGAAGATTAATGAGAATTATTTTCACAAAAAACTCGTGGGAAGATTATACTTCTTGGGTAAATGAGGATAAAAAAACACTTCAAAAAATAAACATACTGATCAAAGATATTCAAAGAAATCCGTTTGAAGGCAAAGGAAAACCAGAACCTTTAAAATATGATTTAGCCGGCTTTTGGTCTAGAAGAATTGACAGAGAACATAGATTAGTTTATAGGTTTGAAAATAACGAAATATTGATTTATAGCTGCAGGTATCATTACGATTAATAGTATAAAAATTAATAAAAATACTATTTATCAAAAAAAAAAATACTCTCTTCTTTTTGGTTTAATTTAACTAATTAATTTCCCAAATTTGTTGAATCTCGTTTAGCTTTTATTTTGTGGTAATTTTTATAATATTCAATTCGTTCATAATTTGCTTTGTTATTAAAAATGTATTCAGATTTGCCACCATAAATAATTCCTAAAACGAAAGTTACAAATCCTACTAGTAATCCAACTGAGGCACCAACAAAGGCTGGGCCGATATCACCTCCAACCCCTGCAAGCTTAACAAAAATGAAAGCAGAAAGAATTGTAGTTCCAAATCCAAGGAAAAAACCTTCAGCAATGGCTCCAATCCAATGTTTTATTACAACTTTTTCAACATCTGCCAACGGAATAGAGAGTGTATCATTTTCCGCGCAATAATAAAGTGAGTCACCTTTTACATTAGCATAGTTAACGGAGAGATCATCTCCATTCAGAAAAATTATTTTGGAACTGTTTCTTGAGCAATAATGGTTAAAGTTACTATAATCTATTGGAGAAGCATCTTTATTAGTTGTCAGATTAATAGTTGAACAACTCATAGTAAAAATTGCAAAAATTAGGATTAAAACTAATGACTTAAAGCCCATAACAGTCTCAATAAATTGATAAAATATTTGTAACAATATAATAAAAAGGAGAAACTTATCGGCATGCAATTTCAATCTTGACATTATTTTCCAGATTGATTATGTTTGATATACAAATTTAAATTATGTAATGAAAATGAGTTAATTAGCTTATTATTTTAAGTAAAAACTCTAGGAGAAAGTTAATGGAAGTTGCATCTGGAAAAAGTGAAAAATCATTATCAGATGAAAAATTAATAAATGAATTTACCGATTCGGAATATAAATGGGGATTCGTTACTGATATTGAATCCGATGATTTTGCAAAAGGATTAAGCGAAGATGTTGTTCGTAAAATTTCTGCAATTAAAAAAGAACCTGAATGGATGACAGAATATCGTGTAAAAGCATATAAGCACTGGTTAACATTAAAAGAACCCAAGTGGCCAAATGTTAAATATCCAGAAATTGATTTTCAAGATATACGTTATTATTCCGCACCTAAAAAGCAGCCGCAATTGGAAAGTTTGGATGAGGTTGATCCAGAATTATTAAGAACATTTGAAAAACTTGGAATTCCAATTGAAGAACAGAAAAAATTTGCAAACGTTGCTGTTGATGCGGTTTTCGATTCGGTTTCTGTAAAAACAACATTTCAAGCTACTTTAAAAGAAAAGGGAATTATATTTTCTCCACTTTCAGAAGCTTTAAAAGAACATCCAGAATTGGTAAAAGAATATTTTGGTTCAGTTGTTCCTTACACCGATAATTTTTATGCATCGCTAAATGCTGCAGTTTTTAGCGAAGGTTCGTTCGTATATATTCCAAAAGGAGTTCGTTGCCCAATGGAACTTTCCACATATTTCAGAATTAATGCAATGGATACGGGGCAGTTTGAGCGAACTTTAGTTATTGCTGATGAAGGCGCGTATGTTAGTTATCTTGAAGGATGCACTGCTCCTATGCGTGATAACAATCAATTGCACGCTGCTGTTGTTGAATTAGTTGCAAAAAAAGATGCCGAAATTAAATATTCCACTGTCCAAAACTGGTATCCAGGCGATAAAGATGGAAAAGGTGGAATTTACAATTTTGTTACTAAACGTGGAGTTTGTGATGGCGACAATTCAAAAATTTCCTGGACTCAAGTAGAAACTGGCTCCGCTATTACTTGGAAATATCCAAGTACAATTTTAAAAGGTGATAATTCAGTGGGTGAATTTTATTCAGTTGCTGTTACAAATAATTTTCAGCAAGCAGATACTGGAACTAAAATGATTCACCTTGGAAAGAACACAAAAAGTACAATTGTTTCAAAAGGTATTTCTGCAGGACGAAGCAATAATTCCTATCGTGGATTGGTGAAAATTGGAAAAAATGCTGATGGCGCAAGAAATTATTCTCAATGCGATTCAATGTTAATGAGCGATAAATGTGGTGCGCATACTTTCCCATATCTTGAAATAGATAACAACAATTCAACAGTTGAGCATGAAGCAACAACCTCCAAAGTTAGCGAAGACCAAATATTTTATCTTAACCAAAGAGGAATATCAACCGAAGATGCAGTGAATCTTATTGTAAATGGATTTTGCAAGGAAGTATTTAAACAGCTTCCAATGGAATTTGCAGTAGAAGCAACAAAACTTTTAGCACTTAGTCTTGAAGGAAGTGTTGGATAAAGATACGAGAATCGAAAGTCGTGAATCGTGAATTGGAATTAATGCAGATTGTTTGTAATCTGAGATTAAAAATGAGAAATATTAGGAAAAAAAATGATATCAATTAAAAATTTAAAAGCTGAAATTGACAATAAAGAAATTTTACGTGGACTTGATCTGCAAGTAAATGCTGGTGAAGTTCATGCAATTATGGGACCAAATGGTTCTGGAAAATCTACACTGGCAAATGTTTTGACAGGAAACGAAAATTATGAAGTAACTGGAGGCGAAGTAACTTTTAACGGAAAAAATTTACTCAATCTCGCTCCAGAGGATAGAGCACGAGAAAGATTATTTCTTGGCTTCCAATATCCGGTTGAAATTCCAGGCGTAAGTAATGCAATATTTTTACAGACAGCTATTAACGAAATTAGAAAGTATAATAACCAAGAAGAAATTACTCCAAAAGAATTTTTGGATAGAATGAAAGAAAAAGCAAAAGTTGTAGGAATGGATAGTTCATTAATTAGTCGTTCTGTTAATACAGGCTTTTCTGGTGGTGAGAAAAAGAAGAATGAAATATTTCAACTTTTAATGCTAAATCCAAAACTTGCTATTTTAGATGAAACTGATTCTGGGCTTGATATTGATGCCCTTCGCATTGTTTCACAAGGTGTTAATGAATTTAAAAATAAAGATAATGCAGTAATTCTTGTTACGCATTATCAACGTTTACTTGATTATATAATTCCAGATTTTATCCATGTTTTATATAATGGAAAAATAATTAAATCTGGTGGAAAAGAGTTGGCTCTTGAGCTTGAAGAGAAAGGTTACGATTGGATTACAAAAGGTGAAAAATAATGAGTGTTGAAGTACAAAAGAGAAATCCAATTGAGAATTTTGTAGCAAGTGCTGAAAGCGTTTGTGAACTTAACCAAAATATTAAACTCAAAGAAATACAATTACTTGCAAAAAATAATTTGCTTAATTCTCAATTCCCAACTCTTAAAACAGAGGAATGGAAGTACACAAATCTTAAAAAATTGTTGAGCTATGATTTTGCAAATTCATCAAGCATGGAGAAAGTTGTCGTTTCAAATAATGAAATTGATAAACTTAAATCCAGTTCTTTTGATTCCCATTTACTTGTATTTGTAAACGGAATATTTGAGAAAGAGCTTTCGGACTATTCTGAACTTTCAAATCAAATTTTTATTAGTACTATTTCAGAGGCGTTTGAAAGTGATAATGAATTAGTTAAAAAATATTTTTCAAAAATATCAATGGAAAATACAAGTTTTGATTTCCTAAATTTGTCAAATTTTGTGGGTGGATTATTTATACATATTCCTAAAAATGTTGTTATTGAAAAACCAATACAAATATTAAATATTACTGGTAATGCTGGGGATATTTCATTTAGCTCTTCGCGTAATTTAATTATTGCTGATGAAAACAGTGAATCTACTTTTGTTCAAAAACATGTTGGATTAAAAGGTGAAATTTATTTTAATAACATTTCAACTGAGATATATGTTGAAAAAAACGGAATACTAAATTTTTACAATTTACAGTTAGATAATGATGATTCGTATCATTTTGAAAAAACAGATGTTATTCAAAATAGAGACAGTCAATTTCATCATTACAATTTTACATTTGGCGGAAAATTAGTACGAAATGACATAAACGCAAAACTTGATGCTGAAAACATTGAATGTACTTTAAATGGATTATACATTGCTAATGACAATCAGCATATTGATAACTCTACTTTTATAGACCACGCAAAGCCTCATAGTACAAGTAATCAATTATATAAAGGTATTTTGGATGATTCATCTCACGGAGTTTTTGCTGGCAAAATTCTGGTTGCAAGAGATGCACAATTAACAAACGCATATCAAAACAGTAATACAATTCTTTTATCAAAAGAAGCAAAAGTTGATACAAAGCCACAATTAGAAATTTATGCTGATGATGTAAAATGTACTCATGGCGCAACTGTTGGTCAGCTTGATGAATCTGCTTTGTTTTATATTTTATCTCGTGGAATTCCACGAGAGAAGGCAAAATCAATGCTCATTGCAGCATTCGCAGAAAGTGTTCTTTCAGATTTAAAAATTGATGCACTAAAAAATGAGATAAGTCATTTAATATTTGAACATCTAAACAGAGATGAAATTTTATGATAAGCTTTAGTCAAGAAAATGATATTTTAGTCAAAGAATCTAAATATAGAAAATTTGACGTAAACGAAATTAGAAGAGATTTTCCAATTCTTGAAAGGAAAGTTAACGGCAAGCCTTTAGTCTATTTTGATAATGCTGCTACAACTCAAAAACCAAATATTGTTATTGATAGCATGACTCATTACTACCGCTATGAAAATGCAAATATTCATAGAGGGTTACATTTTTTAAGTGAAGTTGCAACTGAGCAATACGAAAACTCGCGATTAAAAGTAAAAGAATTTATTAATGCTATGTCCGCTTCCGAAATTATTTTTACAAAAGGAACCACCGAAGGAATAAATCTGTTGGCAAATACAATGTGTCGTGCAAATTTATTGAATGAAGGCGATGAAATTATAATTTCCCACATGGAACATCACGCAAATATTGTTCCTTGGCAATTACTTTGCGATAGAAAGAAAACTAAAATTGTTGTTATTCCAATTGATGACAACGGTGAATTAATGATGGATGAATACAAAAAGCTAATTTCGCCAAGAACAAAGCTTGTATCCATTGTTCATACCTCTAACGCGCTTGGAACTGTAAATCCAATTAAAGAAATTATTGATATTGCACATGAAAATAATATTCCAGTTATTGTTGATGGAGCGCAAGCGGTTGGTCATCAAAAAATTGATGTTCAAGATTTAGATTGTGATTACTTTGTGTTTTCAGGTCACAAGCTATTTGGTCCAACTGGGATAGGTGTTTTATATGGAAAAGCAGAATTGCTAAACAAGCTTCCCCCTTATCAAGGTGGTGGTGATATGATAAGAACAGTTACTTTTGAAAAAACAACATATGAGGATATTCCAAATAAATTTGAAGCTGGAACTCCAAATATTGTTGGTGGAATAGGGCTTGGCGTAGCTATTAAATACTTAAACATGTTTGATTTTAAAGAGATTGCGAAACACGAAAGTAAACTATTGCAATATGCTACAGAAAAAATTCTTGAAATAAATGGTGTAAAAATTATTGGCACTGCAAAAAACAAGGCTTCCGTTTTATCATTTACGGTTGATGGAATTCACCCTTATGATATTGGAACAATAATAGACACAGATGGAATAGCAATTAGAACAGGACACCATTGCACTCAGCCAACAATGGCTAGGTTTAATGTTTCTGCTACAGCGCGAGCATCTTTTTCATTTTATAATACAATTGATGAGATTGATGTTTTCATAAATGCACTTAATAAAGTAATTAAAATGTTCAGTTAAAAGATTGAAAAAGAGAATAAGATGAAAGACCAAAAATTTATAGAACAAGAAGTAATTGAAATATTAAAAACAATATTTGACCCGGAAATTCCAGTAAATATTTATGAATTAGGATTAATTTATAAAATAGAAATAACACCGAGTTTTAATGCTATTGTTGAAATGACATTAACATCCCCTGCATGTCCAGTTGCCGAAAGTTTACCTGGAGAAGTTAAACAACGAATTAAAGGCATATACGGAATAAATGAAGTTTTTGTTGAACTAGTCTGGGAACCAACTTGGAATATGGATATGATGAGTGAGGAAGCAAAACTTCAACTGGGAATGCTTTAGATTTAAGAGTAAGATTAAGAATTAGTAATTCTTAAGAAAATATAACATAAAGAAAGGAAATAAAGATGTACCAAATAAATGCAAAACCACCAATTTATGATCAAATTGCTGTTCAACCAATGAGAGATGAACTTACTTTTGTTGGATTTGAAGAAATGTTGTCTCCAGAAGATGTTGAGAAAAATCTTTCTGTGCAAGATGATGAAACTAAATTGGTATTTATAAATTCTGTCTGTGGATGTTCTGCAGGTAGCGCGCGTCCCGGTGTTGCACTTGCATTACAGCATAACAAAATTCCACACAAATTATATACTTCGTTTGCTGGAAATGATAGAGATTCAGTTGATTTAATTAGAGAAAAATATCTCGCTAATTATAGTGCTACTTCTCCTGCAATAGCAATTGTTAAAAATAAAGAAACTATTTTCTATATGGGAAGGCCTGATATTATTGGTAAATCTCCAGAAGAAATTGCAGAAATTTTAATTGCAGTTTTTGATTCAGTTGATGGTGTTGCAGGTCCTTCCGTTAATTCTGAAAGATATAATCAATTAGTTCATGCAATTTCATGTGGTTCTAAAATTCCATTACATAGTAATTAAATATAATGAAGTTTAGTACTCAAGAAGAATATGGTTTAAGATGTTTAATTCGTATAGCTCGCTTTCACGAAATGGGAAAAGCGTTAACTATTCCCGAAATAAGTAGGGGAGAAGGAATTACGGAACACACAACTGCGAAAATCCTCCGAGCATTGCGTCTTGGAGGATTTATTGAAAGTGCACGTGGGCATCTTGGCGGTTATACTCTTGCTAGATCACCTCAAGAAATTCTAATTGGGGATGTACTAATAGAACTTGGTGGTAAACTTTATGATGATAATTTTTGCACTTCACATTCTAAAGGGGATTTATTGTGTTCAGTAACATCTGATTGCACGGTACGTTCCCTTTGGATTCTTATACAAAAATCTGTTGATAGTATTATTGGGGAAATGAATTTAAGCGAATTGATAGGAAACAAAAAAACTATTTCAGTTTAAATTAAATAGCTATTATTTGTTTTTAATAAATAGTTTTATTACTCCAATTATTTCCTTTAATTCTTTGTTTGTCGGAAAATCAGTTATTGCCCTTTTTAAAAATTTGATTGAAATTTTAGGGTCACAATAAAGCCAAATAATTCCATTATAAATATTTAAATCAGGAGTAATAGTATCATTTGGTGATGGTTGAAGTTCTTTTATTATTTCTGAGCATGGGCAATCATCAAATATTGAATCAGCATTTACAATAAAGCTAATATCTTCTTTAACTAGTGAAGTGAAAAGTTCTAGACCTGTCATTAATCTGCCTGTTTGAATATATCCAATAATAAGTTTTCTACGAACACTCTTATTTCCAGGATCATTTAAATAAACTGGTTCAAGTTCTTTTACAGCTTCCAGATACTTACGTGCCATAAAATATTGATTACCTAACATTTCACTCATTGTTTTTCTTTTTTTATACTTTTAAAAAAGAGAGCGGAAAAATATCCGCTCTCAACTAATAAATAAATTACTTAACTAATTCGTAATCCTTAATATCTGTTTCTGGAACAAACTTAGCTGTAGGCATCATATCATAAGCCATTGCATTAACACCATAAAGAACTGTTTTTGCATCATAACCAAGTACTTTTAAATAGGCAGCCATATGAGCTGATGTTGTTCCTGTGTAACAATAAACTGCAATTTTTTTGTCAGTAGGAAGAGTTTTCAAATAAGTTCCCAACAATAGATCAGATGAAATACCAGCAGCTGCTGAGGCAGGAGTATATTGCATTGCGCCATCAATATGTCCCAAGTTATAATGATCCGCTTTCCAATAGTTTACAATATAATAACTACTAAGTGAAGCATAAACATCATCGCTAGTTATTTTAACATCATCAAAGGCACCTGCTGCAAGCATTGCATCAATTCTAGCTCTTAAAATTTCAGCACCAGTTTTTTTCCCAGTATTAAGTTTTGGTAAATTTCCAGCGGCAGCTTTAGGAGTATTTGTGGTAACAAATTGTGATGCTCTTTTGTTTTCTATAGCATCCTTCCAAACGCTAGCAGTTGCATCATTCCAACTGCACATTCCCCATTTTAAATCTTTAACATTTGAATAACCTAAAAGTCTTAATAAAGTAGTTGCATATCCTGCGCCTTGACCAGAATAACATGCAATAGCAACAACTGTTTTGGATGATAAGTTGTTAGCTTCGTAATGAGTAACTATATCTTTCAACAAAACGTTAACAGAACCAGCAATGTGACCGTTTGCATAATCTGCTGCACTTCTAATATCAATAACGTATTGGTTAGCACCAGTATTAATGTTTGTCCATACATCAAATGCAGATATCGTTGCGGGTGCAGCTGTATTAATAAAACCACCATCAGTACCTTCTAAATATTCCACTAAAACTTTAGATTCATCAACAGCAACAGGTGTATCGGTTGAGTTGTCAGAACATCCAGTATAAAAGAATAATAGAGAGAAAACTAGCATTAAATAATAAAGTTTACGTAAGTTCATTTTGTTTCTCCTTTTGTTATAAATAATTAGTTGTTATAATGTTGTGAAAAATGTTTATTATAATCTCAAGTCATTTCGAAAAAGCGAAATAATCTGAAGCAATCCTTAACAGATTGCTTCACCAAAAAACAGGTTCGCAATGACAGCTATACTTAAATTCTATTTTGCATCCCACCAAACCGGAAGCTTTCCGTCAACAACAATATTTTTGTTGGCATTTATTTCCCAGTCATTTAAGCTAGGTTGAATTTTATCATCATAATTATTATTGAATAAATAGAATTCTCTATTTCTAAATGTTCCATCATTTTGCTTAACAATATGACAAGCTTGCGCGCATGCTGGATGTGAAATTGCGTCATCAGCAGTTGCAACAACAGTTGTATCAGTTCTAGCAGTCCATCTCAAAATATTATGTGGAGTTGTATATTTATAAGTTGGGAAAACATCAAAGTTATTTAACATAACACCATAATTATCCCAAGTATCTGGCGCAGAAAGTGATTGGCGCACAGTTGCCAATTTATAATTATCTCTACCATTAAAATCTGCACTAAAAGGTGCAGTTTTTAGTGGATTAATGGCAATTTTGAACTTTTGATGAGACTCAATTCTGGCACCACCATGCTCTCCACTCTTTGAAACATGGCAACTACCACAATTGTTGTAATCTTGTGAGTGACATGTTTGGCAGTTAAAATCATCCATGTGAGTTTTATGGTAACTATTTTTATTAGCTATATCAGTATGGCAATTTATACATTTAGGTAATTGAGGCATTGCATAACGTGTTTTGTGGGTTTTTCCATCACCATGAATTTCGTTTTGAGAATGGCAATTCATGCAAGTGTAACCAAGTTTGGTTAAGTGTACATCTGGTTTTGTTCCAGTAGCAACGCCTAAATAAGCATGTCCACCACGACTAACATGGCATCCAACGCAAGTTTGAACCATGTCGGGAGTTTTAATAAATGAGTGACCTTTTTCTAAACCACCACCCATAATTTTTGGTCTAATTATATGACACTCGCCACAAGTAGCATGGCATGTGAAACAGTTGTTTTGATATCCTTCTTTCATTTCTTCTGGACATTTTGGAAAATCTGCAGGTTCTGTTCCAAATCCACCTCTATTAATAAGAGACATTTTTTGTCCCCATCCTTGTTCATGAAGGCTATTTTTTGTTCCAGCAACAATACTTGGATGACAAGATGCACATTTTTCATCTGCAATATGTGATGGTTCTTTCGTAAAATTTCCAGAGTGAGCAACTGCTTTGTCGGCAGTTCCATCAACACCATTATGGCAGGTTACACAACCAAGCTTACCATGAATATCACTTTTAAAATCTGCATAACCTTCACCACCTAAATAAACTCTATCATATGGTTGAAAAAATGGTGGAGCTCCACCGCAACCACCAGTATCTCCAGGTGGATCTTCTGGAGTATGAACTGCTTTTAAATGCTCATAATTTGTATGACATCCTTCGCAAGAGTTTACTTTTGCTAAAACTTCATCATCTGTAGGCGTGTCTGTTATTTTTTTATCTGTGCACCCAATTGTAAATAATAAAGAAAGGGTAAATAGTAAAATTAGGTTTAATAAAATCTTATTCATTGTTAATCCATATTAATTTAATTGATTAACAACATAAGGCAAGTAAGATGCCAATTTGATTTAAGTGTCTAAAAGCAGTTTAAGAGTTTGAGGAATGAAACAATTTGTTTAATGTTCTGCAACATTCTTGAGCCCAAGTTTATTACAAATACTATAAAGGAGTATAATTATAGTAATATCTTGTTATTATACTGTAATTAATGCATAAATTAGATATTTAGCTGGATACTATTTAATAAATATTGATGTTTCAAATGAAACACAAAATGCAACGTTGAAACACATTGTTTACGATATAGATTAAAAGGATGTAATTACTTAGTAAAAAAACACAAATTTGAAATTCGAGAAAAACTATTTAGAAATATCTAAATCGTATTTTTTCAATTTTCGCCAAAGAGTTGTTCTTCCAATATTTAACTCTTTTGCTACTAAAGATCTGTTCCACTGATGTTTATCCAAAAGCGCAATTAGTCTTGTTGCTTCAGTTCCATTTTCGGCAAAAGAATGCTTTTCTCTTAATCCAAACTCAGTTCCTTTAAAATTACGTATTGTTTCTGGAAATTTGGAAGCTTCAATTACATTTGAGTTGTTTGTACGGACAAAAGCATATTCAATTATATTTTCCAATTCACGAATATTTCCTGGCCACTTATATCTTAGCAAAATATCCAAAGCGCCATCATCAATTTCTTTTATTTCTTTTTTGTAAAGACAGTTAAATTTATTCAAAAAATGGGCAACTAATGGAACAATATCATCCATTCTTTCGCGAAGCGGAGGCACATTAATAGGAATTACACTTAATCGATAATATAAATCCTCTCGTAACAATCCAGTTTTTAGTGCTTCTTGAATGTTTATGTTGGTTGCAGCAATAACTCTAACATCAACACTGCGAGTTATCGATTCGCCAACTCGTTCAAAAGTGCCTTCCTGAAGTACTCGCAAAAGTTGCAATTGCATTTGTGGAGGCATTTCGGCAACTTCATCCAAGAAGATTGTTCCAGAATCTGCAAGTTCAAATCTACCTGGTCTATCTTTAATTGCATCAGTAAACGCGCCTTTTACATGTCCAAAAAGTTCACTTGCTAATAAATTTTCTGGAAAAACCGAACAATTAATTTTTATAAAAGGCTCATTTTTTCTGTTATTTGTTGCTTGAATTGCTTTCGCAATCATTTCTTTTCCAGTTCCACTTTCGCCGTGGATAAAAACTGGAGCTTTTGATTCGGATAATTCGCGTATTAATTCAAAAATATCAAGCATTTGCTTGCTATGTCCAATTACTCCATGAAAATTAGTTTCATCGGATAAACATTTTTTTAAGCCAGCTAATTCTGAAATATCTCTAAATGATATAATTCCACCATTTGGTTCACGATTTTCGTTGTATAAAACGGCAGAATTTAGCTTAATTGGTTTGCTCGTTCCAGAATTTGTGTGAATAAACGATTCAAAATCATAAATAGTTTTTTCGGATTTTAATGCCAAAGCAATAGGACAATCGGTAAAGCAGAGTTTAGATCTAAATACATGTTTGCAAAATTGACCAATAACTTTATCTCTTTCATAACCAGTAATTCTCTCGGCAGCAGCATTAAAAAAATTGATTCTAAAATCTTTATCAACTGTAAAAACACCTTCACCAATCGATTCGAGAATATGGTCTTTTAAATTATCATCTATTTGCATTTGGTTTATTTCTTTTTTTAATTCAAGGAATAATAATCGCTAAAAATATAAATAAAAGATGCTAAATGAAATGAAAATTTAGGAATATATACACATTTCCCAAAACAAATTGTTGTGAGCTAAATCATTGTTCTTATTTATTGAATTGAAAATCTTAAATAATATATGTAGTATTATTATCACGATTAAAATTTTTAACTAATTAGGTCAAAATGAGTAGAAGAGTTCATCAAATTGTAGTATTTTTAGCAATTTTATCTATTGTTGTAATATTTTTGGCTTTACTATATTTTGGTAGCGAATATTATATGCTTCCGTTAAGTGAAAAATTTTATCACGTAAATCATAAAATATTAAAATCGAGTGGTTTAATTGGGCATGGCTTAGGAATAATTGGATCAATCCTTTTAACAATTGGCGTTGTTGTTTATATTATTCGTAAACGTGTTAAACGATTTTATAAATTGGGCAAATTAAAATATTGGTTGGAATTTCACATATATTTAGCAACTTTAGGACCAGTTTTAATATTATTTCATACTGCATTTCGTTTTGGCGGAATTGTTTCTGTCAGTTTTTGGAGTATGGTTGCAGTGCTTGCAAGTGGCATAATTGGTAGATATCTTTATCAACTAATTCCTCATAGTATTGAAGGAAATGAGCTTTCGAAAGCTGATATTTCAAAGTTAGATTTTGATTTAAGAATTACGCTACAAGATAAATACAAAGTTGATGCCGAAATTATAAACAAATTAGAATCAGATTCTGATTCAACTAAAAAAGTTAAAATTTCGGGAATAATTTCATTTATAATTAAAGATTCATTAAAAAATAGAAAGCAATTAGACTATATAAAGCAGAGTTTGCATAATAAAAATATTTCCGCAAAAGAAATAAAAGAGATTTTAAGTTTAAGTAAAGCCAAATTAGTTTTAGCACGAAAAATTATTTTGCTAAAAACAACCCAAAGACTTTTTGGATATTGGCACGTAGCTCATTTTCCTTTTGCTGTAATAATGTTTGTTATTATGATAGTTCATATAGTTGTTGCGTTCACTTTTGGTTATAAATGGATATTTTAAATTTATGGAAGTATTGATAGAAAATCTTTTCACCTACTTTTTTGTTGCTGTGCTTTTCTTTCTTGTCCTTTTTTATTACTTAAAAAAGCAAAAAAGAGATTCGGAAATAGTTGATGAAAAGATAAAAAAGGCAAAAGAACTTGGAATTTATGAACCAGTTAGTTTGCATCCAGTTGTGGATGTTAATTCGTGCATCCAAAGTGGAGCTTGCATTACCGCCTGCCCAGAAAAAGATATACTTGGAATTAGAAATGGAAAAGCCGTTACAATAAATGCTTCTCGCTGCGTTGGGCATAGTGCATGTTTTAGCGCTTGTCCTGTTGGAGCAATTTCATTGCATATTGGAACCGAAAAACGTGGCGTTGATTTGCCACACGTTACTCCCGATTTTGAATCAAACGTTGAAGGAATTTATATTGCGGGTGAAATGGGTGGAATGGGTTTGATTAAAAATGCTGTTGAACAGGGAAAGCAAGCTGTTAATAATTTAACAAAACACATTAAAAATAATGTTGAAACTGATTTTGATTTAATAATTGTTGGAAGTGGTCCTGCAGGAATTTCTGCTTCGTTACAAGCAAAAAAAAATGGTCTTAAATTTTTAACTCTTGAACAAGATTCACTTGGAGGAACTGTTTACTCATTTCCAAGAGCTAAAATTGTTATGACTTCACCAATGGATTTGCCTTTGTTTGGAAAGTTAAAACTGGTAGAAACTTCCAAAACAGAATTATTGGAAATTTGGGAAAAGGTTCTAAATACCAACAAAATTGAAATTAATTTGGGCGAAAAAGTTGATGAAATTACAAAAAACAATGGTATTTTTAATGTGGTTTCATCTAAAAGTAGTTACTCAACAAAAAAAGTACTTTTAGCAATTGGAAGAAGAGGAACGCCGCGCAAACTCGAAATTCCTGGTGAACAAAAAGAAAAAGTTGCATACAGATTATTGGAACCAGAGTTAATACAAAACAAAAAAGTCGTTGTTGTTGGTGGTGGAGATTCGGCGATTGAATCTGCTATTTTGCTCGCTCACGAAGGTAATGAAGTGACTTTATCATATAGAAAAGATAGTTTTTCAAGATTAAAACCTCAAAATTTTGAAAATATAACTAAAGCAAAAGAGAATAATTCGGTAAAAGCAATCCTTAATTCAAATTTAATTGAAATAATGGATGATTCTGTAAAGATTGAAATAGATGGAAATCCAGAAATTATCGAAAATGATTTGGTTTATATTTTTGCTGGTGGTGAGTTGCCAACTCAATTTTTAAATAAAGTGGGAATTAAAATAACAACTAAATATGGCGAAGCAATTTTAAAAAACTAATAGTCTATGAAAAATTTATTTGCTAAAATATTATTCATCGTTTTCATTTCACAATTTGTATATGGGCAAATTTCACCAGGTGATTTATCAAATGCTCATAAAGATTTGGAAGGAATGAGTAATTGTACAAAATGTCACGCATTGGGCGAAAAAGTTGAAAATAATAAATGTTTAGATTGCCATAAAGAAATAAAAGCAACTTTAGTTGCAGCGTCTGGTTTTCATGGTTCTACCGATGTAAAAAATAAAGAATGTATTGAGTGCCATAGCGATCATTTTGGACGCAATTTTAAAATGATAAAATTTGATAAGGATAAGTTTAACCATTCTAAAACAAAATTTGAACTCACAGGAAAGCACAAAGTTATTAAATGTGAAGAATGTCATACCGCTAAATTTATAAAAGTTAAAAAATTAAAAGAGAAATCAAACACATTCCTTGGTTTGGAAAAAAATTGTGAAAGCTGCCATACCGATTTTCATCAAGGAACTCTTTTATCAAAAATATGTACTGATTGCCACAATACTGAAAAATGGAGACCAGCTCCAAAGTTTTTACATGATAAAAGTAAGTTCAAATTACTTGGCTCGCATAAAAAAGTTGATTGCGAAAAATGTCATATAAAAGAAGAGAAAGAAGGTAAAGAATTCCAAAAATTTACTGGACTTAAATTTAAACAGTGCTTTGATTGCCACAAAGATATTCACAATGGCAAATTTGGTACTAATTGTGAAGAATGCCATTCTGTTGAATCATTTAAGAATGTGAAAAATATTAAGTCTTTTGATCATACTAAAACAAATTTTATGTTAGTTGGAAGGCATCAAAATGTTACATGCAATAAATGTCATACAAAAGGTATAACCGCAAAGCTTAAATACCAAAAGTGCAGCGATTGCCATTTGGACTTTCATAATGGAGATTTTCTAAAAGAAGGTAAAACAAAGGATTGTTCCACTTGTCATAATGAAAATGGATTTACTCCGTCACTTTTTACAATTGATAATCACGAGAAAGCAGAGTTTAAGTTAACTGGAGGGCATTTTGCAATTCCATGTAATGCTTGTCATTTAGTTAATTCTAAATGGAAATTTAAGTTCCAAGATACAAAATGTGAAGTTTGTCATGAAAATATCCACAAGACTTCTTTAAATTTTACCAGAGGTATTGTTAAAGAATGTGAATCTTGTCATATAACTGAAAAATGGAATGAAATAAAATTTGACCATGAAAAGACAAAATTTTCATTAGTTGGAAAACACGTTAAAGTTAAATGTTCTAATTGTCATTTTACAGATAAAAAATTAAAACATGAGTTTATTACAGTTTCACAAAATTGTGAAAGTTGTCACACAGATAAACATGCTGGACAATTTGTTTCTAAATATAAAAACGATTGCTCAAAATGTCATACTCCCGAATCTTGGAAAGTTGAAAATTTTGACCATTCCACAACACGTTTTGTGCTTGATGGTGCACATCAAAAAGTAAAATGCTCACAATGTCATAAGCCTATTGAGAAAGAAGGTAATAAACTAATACAATATAAATTCGAAGATATTACATGCAAAAGCTGCCATACATAGTAATTCTATTTTTCATTTTAATTAATGGCATCGTATTTTCACAAACCTCGCCACACGGAGATGGTTTCAAAATAGAATGCAAAGTCTGTCATACAACTGAAAACTGGAAAATTAAGGACTCAAAATTTGACCACAGTACAACGGATTTTGAATTAGTTGGGCAACATCAAGATGTTAGCTGCAAATCATGCCATGCATCACTTAAATTTACAGAAACTAAACAAAATTGTGAAAATTGTCATATAGATATTCATCAAAATAGTGTTGGCAATGATTGTGAAAGGTGCCACAATAATTCGAGTTGGTTAGTTTCGGATGTTGAAAATATTCATAGAATGAGTCGATTTCCTTTGCTTGGCTCACATAAATCTGCTGATTGCAATGAATGTCATATTTCAAATACCTTATTGGATTTCAAACCACTTGGTATAACTTGTTACGATTGCCATATTTCAAATTATCAAAATGCAGCAAAACCAAATCATATTTTGAGCAATTATTCAACTTCTTGCGAAGAATGCCACAGCATAAATGCCATTTCGTTTTCTGGTGCGGGAATTGTGCACGATTTTTTCCCATTAGCTGGCGGTCATTCTATTTCGGATTGTTATAGTTGTCACCAACAAGATAAATTTGAAGGACTATCTCCAGAATGTAGTTCTTGTCACATAGAAACTTATAATAATACGACTAATCCTTCACATATTTCTTTAGGATTTTCAACCGACTGTCAAGAGTGCCATTCCATCAATGGTTGGCAACCAGCATCTTTTGATCATGATGCAAAATTTTTCCCAATTTATTCGGGTGAGCACAAAAGTGAGTGGGATGATTGTTCCGATTGTCATACAAATAGTAGTAATTATGCAGCTTTTTCTTGTGTTAATTGTCACGAGCATAATTTATCAGAAACAAACGGTGATCATAAAGGCGTAAATGGATATGTTTACGAAAGCAATGCTTGTTTTTCTTGTCATCCAACTGGAAGGGAAGACGGCAGTTTTAGTCATACTCAAACTTTTCCACTAATTGGCTCTCATTCCAATGTTACTTGTAGTGAATGTCACGAAACATCTTTTACAAATACTTCAACTGATTGTAACTCGTGTCATACAACCGATTATGAAAATGCGATAAATCCAAATCATAAAACATCTGGAATTTCACAACAATGCGAACAGTGCCATAATTCAACAACTTGGGTTCCATCAACATTTAGTCACACCACCACTGGATTTGAATTAGTTGGAAGTCATGTAACAGCCACATGTTCAGATTGTCATTCAGTAAATACAAGTAATGCGGTTTCGGATTGTAATTCATGTCATACAACCGATTATGAAAATGCGATAAATCCAAATCATAAAACATCTGGAATTTCTCAACAATGCGAACAATGTCATAATTCAACAACTTGGGTTCCAGCTACATTTAGTCATACAACGACTGGATTTGAATTGGTTGGAAGTCATTTAACTGCCACATGTTCGGATTGTCATTCAATCAATACCAGCAATGCGGTTTCGGATTGTAATTCTTGTCATATAATGGATTATAATAACTCTATAAATCCAAATCATAAAGGATCTGGAATTTCCCAACAATGTGAACAGTGTCATAATTCAACAACTTGGGTTCCGTCAACGTTTAGTCACACAACAACAGGATTTGAGTTGGTTGGAAGTCACTTAACCGCAACGTGTTCGGATTGCCATTCAGTAAATACAAGTAACGCAGTTTCTGAATGCTTTTCATGTCACGAAAGCAATTTTAATACAGCAGCAAATCATGTATCACAAAATTATCCAAAAACTTGTGAAATGTGCCATAATTCTATTGCTTGGGAAGAAACAGATTTCAACCATAATTTGACAAATTTTCCATTAATAGGTTCACATATTATAGTGGAGTGCAGCACATGTCATACGGCGGGTTATGTTGGCACAAGTTCGGAATGCGCAAGCTGCCACCAAACAGATTTTGAAAATGCAATAAGCCCGAATCATAAAACATCTGGAATTTCACAACAATGTGAACAATGCCATAATTCAACAACTTGGGTTCCGTCAACATTTAATCATATAACAACTGGCTTTGAATTAGTTGGAAGTCACTTAACAGCCACATGTTCGGATTGTCATTCACTAAATACAAGTAATGCAGTTTCGGATTGTAATTCATGTCATACAACCGATTATGAAAATGCAATAAATCCAAATCATAAAACAGCTGGAATTTCACAACAATGTGAGCAGTGCCATAACACAACAATTTGGGTCCCGTCTACCTTTAATCATATAACAACTGGATTTGAGCTGGTTGGAAGTCACTTAACAGCCACATGTTCGGATTGCCATTCAATAAATACTGGTAATGCAGTTACAGATTGTAACTCATGTCATACAACGGATTATGAAAATTCGGTAAATCCAAATCATAAAACATCTGGAATTTCACAACAATGTGAACAATGCCACAATTCAACAACTTGGGTTCCTTCAACATTTAATCATATAACAACTGGCTTTGAATTAGTTGGAAGTCACTTAACCGCCACTTGTTCGGATTGTCATTCAGTAAATACCAGCAATGCAGTTTCCGAGTGTTTTTCATGCCACGAAAGCAATTTTAATACAGCAGCAAACCATGTATCCCAAAATTATCCAAAAGAATGTGAAATGTGTCATAATTCTAACGCATGGCAAGAAACTACTTTTGACCATAATTCAACAAGCTTTCCGTTAACGGGTTCGCATATTAGCACAGATTGTAATATCTGTCATACAACAGGTTATATTGGTACAAGTTCAGAATGTTCAAGCTGTCACCAAACAAATTTTGATAATTCTATAAATCCAAATCATAAAGCTGTTGGAATATCGTTGCTTTGCGTTCAATGCCATAACACAACAGCTTGGGCTCCATCAACGTTTAATCACACAACAACTGGCTTTGAATTAGTTGGAAGTCATGTAACAGCCACTTGTTCGGATTGTCATTCAGTAAATACAAGTAATGCGGTTTCGGATTGTAATTCATGTCATACAACCGATTATGAAAATGCGATAAATCCAAATCATAAAACATCTGGAATTTCGCAACAATGTGAACAATGTCATAATTCAACAACTTGGGTTCCATCAACGTTTAGTCACACCACCACTGGGTTTGAGTTGGTTGGAAGTCACGTAACCGCAACGTGTTCGGATTGTCATTCAATCAATACCAGCAATGCGGTTTCGGATTGTAACTCATGTCATACAACTGATTATAATAATTCAATAAACCCAAATCATAAAACATCTGGGATTTCGCAACAATGTGAACAATGTCATAATTCAACAACTTGGGTTCCATCAACGTTTAGTCACACCACCACTGGGTTTGAGTTGGTTGGAAGTCATGTAACCGCCACTTGTTCGGATTGTCATTCAGTAAATACAAGTAACGCTGTTTCGGAGTGTTTTTCATGTCATGAAAGCAATTTTAATACAGCAGCAAATCATGTATCACAAAATTATCCAAAAACTTGTGAAATGTGTCATAATTCCAATACATGGCAAGAAACTACTTTTGACCATAATTCAACAAGCTTTCCATTAACAGGTTCACATATAAATGTTGAATGCGGCACATGTCATACGGCAGGTTATGTTGGCACAAGTTCAGAATGTTCAAGCTGCCACCAAACAAATTTTGATAATTCGATAAATCCAAATCATAAAACAGTTGGAATATCGTTACTTTGTGTTCAATGCCATAATTCAACAGCTTGGGTTCCATCAACATTTAGTCACACAACAACTGGATTTGAGTTGGTTGGAAGTCATGCAACTGTACCTTGCTCAGATTGCCATTCAGTAAATACAAGTAACGCCGTTCCAGCGTGTTTTTCATGTCACGAAAGCAATTTTAATACAGCAGCAAATCATGTATCACAAAATTATCCAAAAACTTGTGAAATGTGTCATAATTCCAATACATGGCAAGAAACTACTTTTGACCATAGTTCAACAAGCTTTCCATTAACTGGTTCTCATATTAATGTTGAATGCGGCACATGTCATACAGCAGGTTATGTTGGCACAAGTTCAGAATGCGCAAGCTGTCACCAAACAAATTTTGATAATTCTATAAATCCAAATCATAAAACAGTTGGAATATCATTACTTTGTGTTCAATGCCACAACACAACAGCTTGGGTTCCATCAACATTTAGTCACACCACCACTGGATTTGAATTAGTTGGAAGTCATGCAACTGTGCCTTGTTCAGATTGTCATTCGGTAAGTACCAGCAATGCAGTTCCAGCGTGTTTTTCATGTCACGAAAATGCTTATAATACAGCAGCAAATCATGTATCACAAAATTATCCAAAAGAATGTGAAATGTGTCATAATTCCAACACATGGTTGGAAACTACTTTTGACCATAATGCAACTGATTTTCCATTGACTGGCTCACATACAAATTTGGATTGTAGTAGTTGTCATGCTTCTGGTTTTGTTGGAACAAAACCAGAATGTTCAAGTTGTCACCAAACAGATTTCGATAATTCAATAAATCCATCTCATCAAACTTTGGGTTTATCTACAAATTGTGAAACTTGTCATACAACAAACGCAAATTGGGAACCAGCAACTTTTTCAGTTCATAATAATTATTATGCTCTTTTAGGAGCTCATGCAACAATTGCCAACAATTGTGCTGATTGCCACAATGGAAATTATACCACTACTCCAAATCAATGTTTTGGATGTCACGAAAGTGAATATAATTCAACAACTAACCCAGCACATTTAAGCGCTCAATTTTCAACTGATTGTGAAGCATGTCATACACAAAGTGCTTGGACGCCATCAACATTTGACCATGATTCGCAATATTTCCCAATATATTCAGGAGAACATCGTAACGAATGGAACCAATGTTCAGAATGCCACACTACAGCAAATAATTATTCCTTGTTCTCTTGTATTGATTGTCACGAACACAATAATAAAACTGAAGTTGATTCAGATCATAGAGGAGTAAATAATTACCAATATGTTTCAACTGCATGTTACGATTGTCATCCAAAAGGCACAGAAGACGGTTTAAAACCAATATTAAAATCAAAAATACTGAAATGATGAAACATAAATTAGTTTGCATATCGCTTTTTTTATTACTTTCTTTCCAAGCAATTTTACTTGCGCAAGAAACTAAAATAATTATAGAAGGTGAGATTACTTATCTTTCATCAAAAAATGTATATGTAAAATTTAACAGTACAGAAGGGTTAGCAATTGGGGATACACTATTTTCAAAGATTAATGGAATTAAAGTACCAACAATTTTAGTTGAACATATTTCATCAACTTCGTGTGCTGGAAGCAAAATTGTTGAAACTACTTTTAATGTTGGTGATAAGGTTTATGCAAAAACTCTAAACGTTGTTCAAAAAGATACTGAAGTTGTTGAAAATATTGAAGTAATTGACACTTCAAAAAATGCAATCAAAGAAGTTGACAAAAAAACCAAGAAGAAAAATATTGATGGCGATATTTATGGTCGGTTAGGAATTTCTTCGTATTCCAATATTTCCAATATTTCTTCTTCCGATTTTGTAAGATGGCGTTATACTTTTTCGGCAAAATCAGATAATTTCTATTCGTCCAATTTTTCGTTCAATAGCTATATTTCGTTTAACTATCGTTCAACCGATTGGAGTTACATTAAAAATAATATTGGAGAGGCATTAAAAATATATTCATTATCCATAAAATATGCTTTTAATGAAAATCTTAGTTTAATGGTCGGACGCGATATAAACAGAAATACTTCCAATATTGGAGCAATTGATGGCATTCAGTTGACACAAAAGTTAAGTAATTTTGATTTTGGTATAGTTGCTGGTTCACGACCAGATTATTCGAATTATGGATTTAATTATAAATTGTTCGAATATGGTGGATTTATAAGTCATTCCGATGTTGTTGGCTTTGGAATAATGCAAAACTCATTGGCGGTATTTCAACAAACAAATGATTTCAAAACCGATAGACGATTTCTGTATTTCCAACATAGCAATAATATTGTTAAAGAAATAAGTACTTTTTTCTCAAGTGAAGTTGATTTGTATAAAAAGGAGCTAGGAATTAGTTCGTCAACATTTAGTTTAACTGGGCTATATTTTTCATTAAGATATCGTCCATCAAGAATTATAAACTTAATCGCATCTTACGACGCAAGAAAAAATGTAATTTACTACGAAACATTCCAAACTTATGCTGATAGTATTTATGAAAACGCAACTCGGCAAGGAGTTAGGTTTGGTGTTAATATTCGTCCATTTAGCAATTTGTATTTTAGTGCTAATTACGGATATCGATTTCAAGTTAATGATTTAAGGAAAACTCAAAATATTTCTGCAAATGCCACTTATTCAAACATTCCATTTGTTTATGGCTCGCTTGGAATTTCATGGAATAATTTAACTACTTCTTATCTTGATGGAAACATTTACGGAATAAATTATTCTCGTGATTTATTTGAAAACCTACTTTATAGTAGTATAAGTTATCGAATTATCAATTATAACTTTATAAACGGAACTCCAACCTTGCAGCAGCAAATAGTTGGAGTTGATTTAAGTTTAAGAATAATGAAACAATTATCAATTTCATTCAACTATGAAGGAACATTTGATGAAGCCTCAAGTTATTCAAGAATCTTTTTTAATATAACTAAAAGATTTTAAAACTAAGGTCCATTTCCTTCGTGGCAATCTGCACAAAGAGCATCTTCCCAATCCTCTTTGGTAACGTCATTTCCAGGGTGTATAAATTCTAATCCATCACCAATAGAAGTTTTCACCATATTTTCTGGGGAACCTTGAGCATTTATCAAGTGGCAAAGGTTACAATCTTTGGAAATAATTTCACCAGTTTCAGCAACATGGTTTCCATCATGACATCTAAAACAACCATTTGATTTTATATGTCCAATATTTATAGGATATTTGTCCCACCTGACTTGCATTTCAGGAAATATATTTTGAGAAAATGCTTTTTGTAATGCGGTTATAGATGATTCTAAAATAGTTGCTTTTTGTTCTATAATTTCTGGGTAATTCTCTTCGTAATACTCTGTGATTTTTTGTTTAATTTCACGCATTGCAATGCTTGTAGAATCATATTCGGCTGCACAAATTTCAATAGCAACCGATTTAATATTTGGTAAATCTTTTGAAACTAATCCAGCAGTAATTGCATTATTAATGAAAAATTCTGGAGCTCTATAATTATGCGATGGTCTGTTATGACAGTCAATACAATCCACTTCTCTAAGTTCAAAATTATTTAAATCGCTAGCTTCAATTTTATTCTCCTGTAATTCGAAAATAATTTCTTTTCCAGATGCTTTATTTATATACTTAACCCATGGAATATCTTGTCTTTTATCATCAGTAGAAATATATTCGATGCTTACATTTGGATTTATATGCCAATGAATTCCTTCTTCTAATCCTAAAGCACTAAATTTAGCACCAACTTTCATTTCAAGATTTATATCCCACTCGCTATTTTCTTCATCGCGTAAATAATGCCTTTCCATTCTAATTGAGCGAGAATAAAATTTCTCAGGCCAATGGCATTTTTCGCAAATATCACGAGCTGGTCTTAAGTTATGTATTGGAGTAGAAATAGGTTTTGGAACATCGTCTATAATGGTTTTATAAACTTGTCGCAAACCAGAAAGCTTTGAACGCATGTACCAATCAGCACCTTCGCCAACATGGCATTCGGCACATTTTACTCTTGCGTGAGGTGAGTTTTGATAAGCAGTATATTCTGGAATCATAATATTGTGACATGTTGTTCCACAAAATTCAACAGATTCGCTGTAATGAAATGCTTGATAACTTCCAAGAGCCGAAAGGAAAAGAAACAAAACAGTGCCTACAACAAAAATAAAAGCCGCATTTCGGTGTTTTGCATTATTTAAGTCAATAAATGGAAGTGGTTTTTCTTTGGAGTTTTCACTTCCTAATTTTTTTCTTTTTCGCCACATTCCAATTGGAATTAGAATTAATCCACTTATCAAAAATCCAGGCAAAATTATATAAATAATTAATCCTAAATAAGAACCGCCTTGATTAAATATAGTTGATAGGGCAAAGAGAAAGACCATCATAAAAAGGGTTATAATTGCAATTGTAGCGCCAATTATTGAAGTCCAGTTTTTTGTTGAATCTGGAAGGCTAAATCTCATATTTTACACCGTAAATTGTTTTTTTTTGATATTTATAAAGATAAAGAAATATTGTGCTGAAAATACTCTAAAAATGAATTATGAAAAATTTTTAATATTTAATTAGGACACAAAAAACCACTTAAAACTAAATATTAGTTTTCTTCAATTCCGAATATTTTTTAAGAATAGCATTTGACCCAACTCCTAAACTAATAATAGTTCTCATAGATTGGTCTAAAGGATAATCTATTTTAGTTAAGTATTCTGCCTTAATGTGGTATACAAATCCCGCTGTTGGTGCAGGTCCCGAAGGAACAAAAACTGTGTACATTCCATTTTCATGTATATCTGTAATAAAAGCAGTTACCAAATTTCCACTCCCAAATAAATCAACAAGAGCAACGCCTCTAAACAAACTCTTTTTTGTACCAAAAAGTTGAATAATTGTCTCTTTAATAATTTTATAGAAAGGAATTCGTTTAAGAAAATTGTCTTCAAAATATTTATGAGAAAATATTCCTAGTTTGGTTTTTACAAATAAACCAATTGCAAAACTGATTGCTAAAAGAATTACAACAGAAATTGAAGCAGAAAAAAGATAGTTTAGTTTTGCAGTTCGGATTATTATGAAAGTAATAGGTTCAATTGCATCTAGTAAAAAGTTAAACACCCATTTGATAAGAAGTAGAGATACAATTAATGGCATTATTACTAAAAGACCACCAAATAAAGTTGTTTGTAAAAAATATTTGATTTTTATCACTTTAACACCAAATTAATTAATAATTATCATTTCAAAATATATAAAGAAAATAGGAGAGACATAAAGGAAATCAGAGTATGTTTATAATTTGAACACTTATCTTGATAAGTTTAATGAGATTTCAACTAGGCAAATTATTTTAGTGACTTCTATCAAAGTGTTTTTATTTAAGCAGCTAAATTTGATTAGTAAAAAGAACCACCAAGAGGTGGTTCTCATATAAAGAAAAAAGTATAGATATATGGAATTACTTCAAAAGGACCATATTCTTGTTTAAATGAATCTGATGATTAGTCAATTTCATGTGTTCATATTTAGAAGAAATTACTGATTGATAAGTACTCACAATTGAAAAAATTTCAGAGATATTTCCTTTCATTCAAAATTAACAATTGAATATTGCTCCATCATTGCATTGGTAACTATAGTTGGCGCAGTGGGGCCTGTTCCAAAATCGCCAACTTTTGTGTACTTCTTCAATACAAATGGGAGTCCATTAGAAAAAAGAACATCCGTTCCGTCTGTAATTTGAAAATGTAAGTGTGGGACATCAGAGTTTCCTGAATTCCCCAACAACGCGATCGGATCACCTTCCTTAATCACATCGCCGGTATTAACCATAAATGAGTTTGGAACACAATGACAATAAAACGCGTAACGTCCTCCACCAATATCTAAGATCAAATAGTTGCCGCCGTATTCATCAATCGTATTAAGAGGTACATTGTGAGCATCACCGTTATTTTCAGGTCTACCGTCTTTTATAGAAATTACAGTTCCATTAGCAACAGCATAAAGAGTGTCTTTATAATTAAAATAAGACTCATTTACTTTTGGATCTCCATTTAATATATCAGTCATTTCAGAATTCAACTTCAAATTATCGAATGCAAATCGTTCCCCCCGAGCAATTTTTCCATCAATAAAAAACAGCATATAAAAATGATAATCCATCGTTGACTGATTTATGAATGCCCAATTATTTCCTTTTACAGGAGAGGAAATAACCAATGGGCTTTCACTTAAGCGGGGAGAAAAAGAGCCGCCTTCAACAGCAACATCTTTGTTCTGCACGGTATCTCTAAACATAAAACTGTGGGAAACTTTTATCGGCTTTGCTTGCGCTAATGGTATGGGAAGTTGTATTGATAGATAGTAATTTGAGATATTATCATAAGTAACAAAAGGATTTTGCCCCAGGGGATCTTTAAAAATAAACGGCAATTCAGATTGATTAATTGTCAGTAATTCAGTTTTTGAGTTATCATCTAAGACAACTATCTGTTGAAGTTTGAGTCCGTCTTTTTCCCATTCCCATGTTTTTAAAGTGTATGGTATGCGATAATACATTTCAGTTTGAAAAGGGATATCATTGATAACCACTTCAATTTTTTCTACTGGAGTTGGAATCGGCTCAACCGGATTGTCTTTTTTACACCCCGCAAAAATGAAACCGATTATTAAAGCAACGGTAATGATTGTTCTGTTTTTCATTGATCTATCCTTTTAGTTTGTTATTGTATAGAGTTTATTATATAGATAAAAATTAATTTTAAATAATTCGCTATTTCTTAAAATCGAAGAGTCTTGTAATATCCATAGCATGGATTTCCTTTATAAAGCCGCCATGATTTATCTTGAAAATCAAAGATTGAACTGGAAACTGTTTGTGCGTTTTCACTATGTGTGCAAACATAGTTTGGGTAACCATCATGGTTGGAAAGCCAGCTAACCATTTTATCCGGATTTACTTGATCGATCTTATTCTTATACTCTTCCGCATACGCAGATAAAATTTCATAACGGGCATACGTGGTTCCGTCGGGAGATTGAGGTAAATTCAACATAGTTGGGAGAATCAGATGATTTGTATGAACATAAAATCCGTTCAGTTCTTTTGATTCTGAAGCGCCTGTGGTAAACTCAACTGCATGGATCTTGTTTTCTGTAAAAGAACCAACTTGATAGTGTTCGGCATAACCAGAAGGAAGCTTTAATGCGGCAACAGCATCCGTAAGATTTTCCTTATCTAATATTGAACGTGCTAGAAACATCCATGGTGCGCTATCATTTACTTCCAAGGATGATATAAAGTTGCCCGTTTCAACTAATCCAGCTTCATTCATTCCTGGGGGTATCCCAAATATTAATCCTGGATAGTTTAGTCCAATAAATGTGGGCTTCCCCGGAACAGATACTTTAACAACATACATTAAGTCCGCCATCTTTTTGTCAAAATCCTCGTTATGCGCCATTATAGTTCTAGTACTGCTTGAGTATGATATATCAGAACATCCGAAGTGAGGGATCTTTATTGGTATATTTCCTCCGCTTGTTGCATGTCGTATCATTATTTCCATAATAAGATTAAAACACATTACTGTTCTAAAAGGAATTCCTATACCATCAGCCATCCCCTTTAATTCATCGATATATTCCGGGAAGTGTTCAATTGCAGCATTGTAAAAGGGGTTAAAATATTTATCCGGTTCGGAATCTGCCAGACCAACTATAAACTGAATTGTTTCATTTTGCCTTCTGAAATTTTCCTCAAAAATCGGTTTAAAAAACTCACCCGTTTTCTTCCCAACGTCATAATTTGTTCCTGACACCTCCAAATATGGGAACGGCGGCAGTTCTGATTGTTCAACCGGTGCTACCGGATTGTCATCTTTAGAACATCCAAAAGGTAAAGATAAACCTGCAACAGCAAGTGAACTAGTTTTCAAAAAGTCTTTTCGGTTCATTTTTATTCTCCAATAAGTTTCTGATAATTTCAATTCATTTTTTTGGGGAAATCGTTTATTTATTTAAGATCATTTTTATTACGTGTTGAAAAGTGCCACACCTCAATTGCACGAAATAAACTCCTCCGGCTAAACCGGCAGCATCCAATTTTATTTCGTAAGTTCCACTTTCCTGGAATTCATTTATTAAAATTTTAACTTCCTGTCCTAAAACATCAAATAGTTTTAGTGTTACTAAACCATTTTCTGCAAGCTGATACTTTATGTTTGTTGTTGGGTTGAACGGGTTGGGATAATTTTGATAAAGATTAAAATCACTTACAGCTATTGCTTCGTGTTTATCTTCAATATTTACAAGTGTGGCAAGATGATCGACGGCATACTCCAGTTCGTAATCGATATTTTGTAAAAACATTTTATCAATCACTTCATCATTAAGCGGCGGACGAAAATCGGGCATTACACCGCCAATCATATTTTCATCGCTGTCCACCTGTATGTTTTGATTTTCATCTAATGACCTTCCGTGAGGAAACCCTACAGCTAAGGGATTAGGAAAATCCGACAGCCAAATTGCTTGGTCAAAATCAATTATTCCAAAAGAGCCCTGACTGCCGCATAAACTCACGACATTACAATTGGGCAATTTTTGAAGCGCCATCGCTACACCTTCACCTGAACTTATTTGACGCGTGCTGTTCATTACCACAATTGGCTTGTTAAAATGCAGCTCGGTAGGCTCAATAAACCACGAACCCTGCGGATAGTTCGTGTTTATATAAGGTTCACCGGTTTGACTGTTAATATGAGGGAGAAAATCGGGATAAATTTCAAATTGTCCTGAGGTAGGATTATAGAAACTAATATATTCATAAAGTGTTGTGTCTGAATAAAAGAAACCGGATAGTGCCGCAGCAAGAAAGTCTTCACCCCCTTCATTTATTCTCAAATCTAAAACGATGCCCGGCACATTTTCATTTATAAAATAACTTATCGCTTCAGCAAATCCGGAGTAAATTTCGGCTATTGATGAATCACTCCCACCGAGTGAAGTTAATCTTAGATATCCGAAACCGCTTGGCTGCAATTTTTCGTAAGAAACATATGGCAAAGTATCGCGCGAACAATTCAAAGAAGTTTTATTTAAAGTCTCATAATTGTCGTCGACTGCAGAAAGTAAAACTGTTTGTGGAGTTGTACTGCCGCGGTTCAAAAACTTCACTTTTATTGTATCACCAACCGTCGCGCGACCAATAAAACGAAATTGATTTAACTTTTTTCCCTCTGATGTTGCAGGAATCGATTCGGCAAATAGCGTTGAAACAGTATCAAGGACAGAATTGATTTCCTGACCATTTATTTCTAAAATTTTTGCGCCGAACTGCATCCCGGCTAATGCCGCCGGCGAGTCATCTGCTATTAATCGTGTAACTATGTCGCCATTGTCTAATTCAATTAAAGCAAATCCATAACTACCTCCTATCTTCCGGTATTTAAATTCTTCCATTTTATCCCACCATCCGAGAAGCATTACATGTCCATCAGGTATGGTAAATAAATATTGTCTTACGGCAGAATAAAAAGCAATGGAGTCGTTTGTTGTTTGGGCGGCTGCAATTTTTGGCTGAAATTCGTTGTATAAATTATTCCAGTTTATTCCTTTCCATTCAGTAAAAGCGTAATAAACGGACAGCTTATTATGCATTGAATCAAAAGCCGCAGTAAAGGTTAATGATTGAGATTTTACATTTGTCGAAGCAAGCAGCACAATGATTAAAAACAATACAACTTTTTTCATATGAATACTCCTTCTTCTTTAAATTTTTATTGTTTTATAAGCATTGGCGCATGGATTACCTTTGTACAGTTTCCATGTTTGGTTTTGGAAATCGAATAGCGAGTGAGCTACAGTCAATCCACCATCTAAATGAACACAAACAGCATTCGGATATCCATCATGACTCGACATCCAACCCGTAATAAGATCTCCATCAACCTCGTTTGGTTTATTTTTATAGATATTAGATTTTGCAATCAAGGTATCTCGTCGAATTACACTGTTGTCATCTGTGGTCGAAAGACCTTCCATTGTGGGCAGCACAAAATGATTTGTATGCACGTAGAAGTCGCTAACTTCGTATATCTCCGATTTCCCGGGCATAATTTCAGCAGATATTATTTTTTTCTCTTTAAATGAACCGATATTGATATGAGTGCTGTATGCGATATTCGAAAGCTGTACTTTAGATTTTGCATCTTCAAGACTGGTGGCGCTAAGCATATCTCGCAAAACAAAAACGAAAGGAATCCCGGGTGAACTTGCCGGCAGATCAATTTGGTTGCCGCTGTATACAATTCCCGCATCATTCATTGCCGGAGGTATTCCCAAAATTCCACCGGGGTAATTAAGTGATAGAAATGTTGGTTTACCCGGTTGTGTCACTTTCACAACGTACATAAGATCTGCGTATGCGGTAAAAAAATCTTCATTATGCGCAAGGAATAGCTTTCCACCGCTGGAATACGAAACTGTTGAACACCCTTTGATTGAAGGCGAGTGTTTTTTTATCGGTTTCTCGCTTTGTATGAGTGCCATTATTTCTAGCATACACATATTTGTAAAAATAGTTTTTAACGGAATCCCGGTTGCATCTGCGGTACCCTTCATTTCCTCGAGATACTGTGGGAAACTGGTTTGTGCTGCGTTGTAAAAAGGATCATAATAAATAGAAGGATCGCTATCGACAAAGCTAAGTAGAATTTCCAAAATGCTCATTCCATCAAAAGGACTTGAGGGATTATGAATTTTATTTGCCATTTGGCGCTTGTATAATTCTTGAATTAACACTTTAAAATGTTCGCCGATTTTAAATCCAATATCGTAATTGGATGTTTCCGATACTTCAAAGTAAGGAAACGGAGGCATTTCTGATTGTTCCACGGGTGCTACCGGATTGTCATCTTTAGAACATCCAAAAGGAAGGGATAAACCAAGAGTAATGACGGCGCTGTTAGCAAGAAATTTTTTTCTATTCATAATTTTGACCTTTTGTATTTGATAAAATTTTATTTATATAACATATTTTTGGGGTTAATATTCAAGCAACGGCAATTAATACCGTTGTTCGAGCAAATATTTTAGTATTACTTCCAACTCCAAAATGGTTTTCTGCGGACATAGGTTCGTAGTTTTCAATATTGCTTACGCCATGCGCAAAAGTCCAATTTTCCCCATCGTCTGTAAATACGCCGATAATTGTTTCGGGAATAGAACCGTTCACCATAACATTGTCTAATTCAATCTCCATTTTAGGTACTCTTGCGTCAGTCAGAACTTTTTCTTTTTCAACAGGGTGGCTTATATAGTCTGAGCAACCTAAAATTGTTACAAATATGATGAGTGTAAAAAAAGCTTTAAGATTTTGCATTTTGCGTTCCACTTTTAAAAACTTTTAGATTAATAGAAAATTTCTTGTTTCACTTTGTAGAGCAATTGGTAAAACCAGTCAGTTTGCTCAGCATAATAGGTCCCATTTTCTTGCCCGTCTTTATAGTTATAGCAATTTGTATATGCAATAATTTGAAAATCATTTTGTGGATCATAAAAAGCTCTAACCGACATACCTGCTCCGTCCCCGCCGTGACCGTATCCCAAATTATTCAAGTACATTAGTCCGCCGCCAAACGCCATCAAACCAACGTCGGAGACATTTTTACAATCCATCATATAATTGCTTACATTTTTTAGGTTAACACCGGCACTACCAGTTAAAAGATTTTTAAAAAAGGTACCTAAATCCTTCACCGAACTAATCATATTACCTTCCCCGATATCATAAGTCATATTTTGTTCAGTTAAATTGATAGTTAGAGCTGTACTCCATGCCCATGAATCTATATACGGAGAGGGTAAGGTAGTTTCTGTTCCGGAATCCGGGAAATTAGTATCCGTTAATCCTAGCGGAAGTACGAATTCATCGTTTATAAACTGCTTGTATGATTTACCAGAAACTCTTTCGATAACTTTTACCAGCATAACATATCCTGCATTTGAATAATGCCAACCCCCATTTGGAGGGAAATATGATATCTGATAACTTGTGGCGCACCCGACTATTTCATCCAAAGTGAACGAATGATTAGGATCAACATTTAGTAACGAATCTACATAAGTTCTATCATCATTTATCGGATCAAAAACACCTGCCCGGTGAGTTAACAAATCCCAGATTCTTATCTGATTTTTATAAGGGACATTATAATTAGAATTATTGGGTAAATACGGTTCCGTTGAATTTGGGATGTTATCCGTGATATAATCATGTATATCCAATTGTCCCCTTTGATAAAGAAGCATTATTCCGGCTGCTGTAAAAGACTTTGTAATACTCTGAGCTCTTAAATGATAACGGTTTGTTATCTCAGCACTGAATCCTTTATAAGCAAACGCGGTTTCATTTTTATATAATACTTGAACCGCCACTCCACCGGGAAAACCCGGATATTTAGCAATATAAGCATCATACTCTCGAGCGAGTAATGTCTGTAACTTCTCGCCAATATTTGAACTAACCGGCGCAACCGGCGTTTCATCTTTCGTGCATCCCTCGAGTAAAAAAAGCAAAGAAAGAAAACTTATGAACACAGCGATGGATGTTTTTGTTTTGCACCATTTTTTTTCAAACGATTTCATATTAACCTTTTCTTTTATGTTGAAATAAATAATTTCGATTAAAATTTATTCTTCAATCTTGGGATGTATTAATTTCACTCAAGATAAACTCCCGAACCAATAAAATAATTTGTATTAGTTATTGGCTCAACGTATCCCAACTTTTTCTTTTCGCCTGTTTCACCAGGTTTTATCCAGTAAAACTCAACATAACCGCCGCCGCTTTGCGCCATTGCGGCAAGTTCTCTAATTACATATTTGCCTTTTGTATCTGTGTAGTTATAAAGATTTTGTCCCTGCAAATCTTTCTGCCTGGCATGCGCAATATTTATACAGTTGTAATCGTATACGTAAAAGTAACCGGAGCTATCTGGATAAAAATTTATAGACTTAATAGCATTTTGGATATAGGTTATTTTTGTTGAATCATTACACATAAAAGGAATTGCTTCCTCAATTGCCGTTGCATAGGAATGAACGTAGGCTAGTGCAATTTTTTTGTTCCATTCTAAATCACTTTGTTTTGCATTGGTTAAATCTTCTTTTTCACAACTGACGATTACCACAAAAAGGAGAAAACTGTACATCCAATATTTGTTCATAATTTGGTTCTCCTTTTAAATTTATTTTCTATTTTATAGTTGTTACTAACGTCATTGATAATTAAATCTAAATTTAGTTCTGTAGATGTTTTTAATTTGAGTAGATACTTTCTATTTTTAATTGAAAATTGTATAAGTGAGTTGTTGCCTGTTATTCCAAGTTTTTTGCAAATATTGTAACGGTGTCTGTCAACAGTACGCTTACTTATTTCTAACACAAGAGCAATTTGTTTCGAACTATTTTCATCAGCAACTAACTGTATAACTTGTAATTCACGATTTGAAAGATCTAAATTCATTTTGTTATCTATGTAAATTATTTTCTTATAGTAAATTGAGAAATTAAACGTGTGAGCACAATACGCACAAGTACTCATTTTTGTGGGTACTAGTACCCATTTGTTTAAAATATGTGTATGTTTGCTCGTTAATAAAAATGTTGAAATTTAAATATTTGGAGTGAGTATTAAGTATTATTAGAGGTTTAATCTTGAACACAATTCAAAATTATAATTCGGCTACCCAATATCACAAAAAACTCCTTTTTGTTTTATGTATTGTTTTTTTTACTTTATTTAATCATTCACTTTTAGCACAAAGTGTAACAGGTTCTTTGGAAGGACGGATAATTAATGAGAATGGTTTAGCAATTGAGAGTGCGGAATTATTTTTACTAAATAAAAACAATTCCAATGTTAGAATTTCTACAAGTGATGACAATGGTAATTTTAATTTCTTGCTATTACCACCAGGTAAATATAATCTAAAAGTAACAAAACCATTTTTCCAAACATTAGTAATTGAAAATATTACAACCATTTTGGGGAAAACAGTATCTGAACCAGAAATTATTCTCCATCCAAATACTTACAAGCTAGACGAAATATTTATTACTGCTAGTAAAACTTCAATTGATCAAACCTCAACTACTTCAGGAAATTCTTTGTCAAATAATTTATTTGAATTGCTTCCCATTGAACGGAATTACAAATCAATTTCCACCATTATTCCACAGGCTAATCTAAGCTATTTAGGGGATGAGATAAACATATCTGGAAGCACTGGTTTGGAAAATGTATTCTATATTGATGGAGCCAATGTTACAGATCCAGCAGATGCTGCCTCGAGTATGCAACTTCCATATAATTTTATTGAAGCAATAGAAATTAAAACGGGTGGCTACGAAGCAGAATACGGACGTTCTCTTGGTGGAATGATAAATGTAATTACTCCTTCTGGCAAGAATGAAATGGAAGGTAAAGCATTTGGGTTTTTTACAAACAGCAATTTAGGTGGAGAAGCCAAAGCTGGCCTATCTTCTGCAAAGATTTCCAATTTCGCGGAATATGATTTTGGTGCGTCAATAAGTGGATCAATTATAAAAGATAGACTTTTTTTCTTTACTGCATACAATCCAAATTTTGATCATTCCGATATTGAACTTTCAACTTTTGGTACTTTCGAAAATAAATCTTCAGCTCACTTATTTGCAGGAAAATTAACGTGGCAACCTACTTCAAATTCTAATTTAATGATAAGTATTATTGGAAATCCACGAACTAGAAATCAAGTTTTGGTTGATGATGTTGGAGAATTTAATTTGCTCAATCCAGATGTTATACTTCAAAAACGTGATGATGGAGGTGTAAATATCTCAATAAATGGTAGTCACGTTTACAATAAGTATTTGCTATTGGAAGGCACAGTATCAAGTCTTTCACAAATTGAGACAATGGAGCCTGAAACTGAGAAAGGATGGAATGATGGACTTTATATCGACTATATAAAGGGAACTGTTTCAGGTGGAAGACAAGTTGTTCAGGACGATAAATATGGTAGGATATCAGCCCGAATTAGTACCTCATTATTTTTACCAAATCATCAAATTAAATTTGGGATTGAATATGAAGATAACTACTACAATTTAAATTTGAAAAATATTTCTGACTTAAGCTGGGTTGTAAGAACAGACATTTCCACGTGGTATGCACAATATATAAATTACACTGGTAAAGCTAGAAATAGAATTCTAACAGGGTATCTCCAAGATTCGTGGAAGATTGGAAATAATTTCAGAATAAATGGAGGTGTTAGATTTGATAATCAATATTTTATTGGATCAAGTGGTGAAGTCGTTCAAAAAATATCAGACCAATTTCAGCCACGTTTGGGAATAGTATTTAACCATGGGGATATTTTTAGAACGAAATATTTTGCATCCTTTGGCAGATTTTATGAGCAAATTCCAACAAGATTCGTTGCACTAAATTACACGGATTCAAAGCAATACTTAACAGTATTTGATCATAATCCATTAGAAGATGAATCAGGTGGAATGAAAATGGACTTATCATCTCCAGGACAAATGGAAATAAATAATCTTGAAGGTCAATATTTTGATGAATATGTTGTTGGAATTGTACAGGTTCTACCCAATAATTTTAAGATTGGAATTAGTGGCACATACAGAAATATTGGTCAGATTATTGATGATTTTATAAATCTAGAAACTGGTGAAAAAATGATAGGTAATCCTGGAAGTGAAAGAATTTATTTTATTCCAGAATTGTCAAGAATATATCAATCAATTGAAGTTTTTGCAAATAAAATTGTTGGTGATAATTATCATATTTTAGCTTCTTATGTTTTTTCTAAAAACTCTGGAAACTATACTGGGCTTTACAATCAGGATGGGGGTGATTTTTTACCAAATATGAATCCGATGCCAGATTATGACTTTCAATTAGATAACAGTTCCGGACTTCTCCCGAATAATATAACACACATGTTAAAAATATCTGGTTCGTATAAATTTAATTTTGGGCTTTTGATGGGGTTTAATTTTTTGTGGCAAAGTGGAAGTCCCCTTTCGGAATATGGGGTAGATAAATACGGATTACAAGTACCCGTTTTTATAAGCAAACGTGGATCTTATGGTAATGCACCCGATTTAACAAACTTAGATATTCGTTTCAAATATGATTTAGCTTCAATATTTTCGCAACACAAAAACATTAATATAATTGTTGATATTTTTAATGTTTTTGATCAAAAAAATGGTGTGCGATTTGACCAACAGCATTATTACAGTACAGACGAAAACGGAAATCCATCAGTGGAAAATCCCAATTTTCTAAATGCAATAAAATATGCTCCTCCAAGAACTATACGAATAGGAATTGAAGCAGAAATATTTTAGATGTGAGATAAAATGTTTTCTCTATTTTCAATAATATATTTTATCAATGCGTTATTTCCATGAATGTTAAGTTTCTCGCAAATGTTTGACCGGTGGCGATCAACTGTTCTTTTGCTAATAAAAAGCTCATTAGCTATCTCTTTTGTGGTTTTATTCTTAGCCACCATTTTTAAAATTTTTATTTCAGTATTTGTGAGATATTTCCAATGATTTATTTCATTATTATTTAAAAGATGACCAGCCATAATAGGACTAATAAAAGTTCCACCATTGTTAATTTCACTTATTGCTTTTAAAATATCATCGTCAACAGTATCCTTTAAAATATAACCTTTTGCACCAGCTAATATTGCATTGTGGAATGTTTCTGCATCGTTGTGCATAGTAAAAATAATAGGTTTTACAGGAAAATCATTTTCACTAATTGTTTTTAAAATTTCAACACCAGATAATTGGGGCATATCATAATCTAAAATTGCAATATCAGGTAGCAACTCCTCAATTAATTTTAAAGCGGTTTTCCCCTCAATAGCTTCACCAACCACCTCAATACTCTCATCCATTCTTAGAGTAAATTTTAGTCCTTTTAAAAGCAGTGGGTGATCATCTGCAATTACAATTCTTGTTTTTTTATTTGTTTCCATTATTTCCAATTGGTAAGCTGAAAATTATTGTAGTTCCTTCATTCAAAATACTCTCGGCCTTTATTTCACCATGGTTTTTCAATATTAATTCTTTACATAAAATTAATCCTAAACCTGTTCCTTCTTCATTTTCGGTTCCTTTTTGCTTAATTTTTCTACTTAGATCAAACAATTTATTTATATCCTCTGCTTTAATACCAATGCCATTATCTTTCACAGAAATAATTATTTTGTTTGATATTGATTCCGCACTTATCAGAACTTTACCGAAACGGTTAGTGAATTTAATTGCATTTGATAATAAATTAGTTAAAACAATCGAAATCATTTCATAGTCAGCAAATACTTCAATATTTTCTGCAATTTCTGAAAACAGTGAAATTTCTTTAACTTCTGCTGGTGATTTGAGAACTGATATTGAATCTTCAACAACTGTTTTCAGAATTACATTTTGTGGTTTATAAGTAAATTTTCCCATTTGAAGTCGAGACCAATCTAATAAATTGGATAAATAACGAGAACTTATAGAGAGCCAATCATGGATATCGGAAATAGAATCGTACTTCTCTTTTTCGGTAAGGATATAAAATTGATCTTTCAATATTTTAGAAAATTTTAATACTGCAATTATTGGAGTTTTTATATCATGCGCAACTATCGAGAAAAATCTATCTTTATTTTCGTTTAATGTATTTAGTTCTTTTGTTCTTTCAGCTACAATTACTTCAAGTCTTTTTTGTTCTCTTGTTGCGTTATATATTCGCCAGCGGATATATAAAGTAATAGTCAAAATAAACGAGATTATATAGATTGAATATGCCCACCATGTTTTCCAAAGGGGAGGAGTAATAACAATTTTTAAGGATGTATAATCGTCATTCCATATTCCAGCTGAATTAGCTGCCTTGACCTGAAAAATATATTCACCTGGAGGAATATTAGTAAATGTTGCCATTCGGTCCAATGCCGATGTATAAATCCAGTCTTCGTTAAACCCTTTAAGTTTATAAGCAAATTTAAACATTAAAGGTTTTTTGAAATTTGGATATGTAAATTTAATACTGAAAACATAATCGGAATAACTTAGTATAAGTTCATCCAAATAATTAATTGATTTTTGAAGAAGGGTGGAATCTGAAACTTCAACCTTTTTATTGAATAGGAGCAAATCAGTGAGAATTACAATTGGCTTACTCGTATCTGAAATCATATTACGATGGTTAAAATAGCTAACTCCTCCTGCACCGCCGAAGCACATTATAGTATCACCTATAGAACAAGCTGAAGATATATTAAACTCATTTGAGACTAATCCATCATTTATGCTGTAATTTACAAAAGTTTTTTTGTTTGGATTAAACTTTGATATTCCCTTATTTGTACTCAACCATAAAATACCGTTTACATCTTCCAGAGTTCCCATAATCATATTATTTGATAGACCATCGCTAACTGTAAACTGCTCCACCTTTTCATTCTGTTTATCAAACTTTAATAAGCCACTTCCTGCAGTCCCAACCCACAATATATTTGGTTCAAATTTGGAAATTAGAAGAGATACAATTATTTCACTCTTTGTATTTTTGCCTTTTAGTAATTCCTTTCTGCTGAATTTTAAGTCATTTATTGATATTTTAGTCAATCCTTTTATAGTTCCAACCCAAAGAACTGAATCACCATCTAAAACAATTGGTTGTATAATATCTGATGAGAGAGAATTTATATTATTTGGATCATGTAAATAATCTGTAAAAATCTCAGTGTTTGTATCAAAATATTTCATTCCCCATGCAGCTGTCCCAATCCAAAGATTTCCATGTTTATCCTCCAAAAGTGAGCTTATAGTTGATCCGTTCAGCCCGTCAGTTTCATTATATCTTTTTAATAGCTTTGTTTTTTTGTTAAATTTAATTAGTCCTTCTCTAAAAGTACCAATCCATAAAATATCTTTGTCTATTTTAGATTGAAGAAGTGTGTTATAAGTTAATTCTCTTAAATCCAGTTCTCTTGAAATTCCTTCAATAATTTCATTTGTTTTTGTTTTAATATTATATTTGTTCAACCCTTTAGAAGTAGCAAGCCATAAGTTTCCGCTTTCATCTGTTGTTATACAATTTACTACATCATTTGAAAGTTCAACTTCACTTACCTGATCGTGAATAATTGAATTAATGTTTTTTGTTTCAGGGTTGTAAATATTTATTCCATTACCATTTGAGGAAATAAACACAACCCCAGAATTAGTTTGAAAAATATCGGTAATAAAATTATCAGAAATTGAAAATTTATTCCCTTTCTCAATCATATAACTTTGAAATTTTTTGGTTTTTGTGTTGAAAATATTTAAGCCTCCACCAGCTGTTCCAATCCAAATTTCATTGTCTATTTTTTTTATTGTGAGAACACGATTGTGCGAAATTGAATTTTTAATTGGCGAACTTTTATTCAAATACTCAACAGTTCCATTTTCTTCATCTAAAATATTAAGCCCTGTATTACCTGTACCAATAAATAATTTATCTAATTCTTTTGAATAATAAATTGAAATAATGTGATTTTCACTTAATTTATAACTTTTATTAGAATTTGAAAATTGTGTGAATGTTTTTTCCCTTTTATTGTAATTAATTAAACCATTTTTGTGAGTTGAAATCCATATTTCATTTTCGCTACCATTTTTGATTGAGAAAATAGAGCTTAATTCGAGGATTTTATTGGAATCTATTTTTACATCTACTTTTTCAAATAGTTTTCTATCAGGGTAGAATTTTAATAGCCCAGACATGTATGTTCCAATCCATAAGTATTTTTCTTTGCTATTAGAAAATTCATAAATTGCAGAAATTATTTCACTTCCTGAGTTGCCCAAATTGTTTTTATAATTGGAAAATTTTTCAGTTTTTGGATTATAAGAGTTTAAACCCTTAACCGTTCCAACCCAAATAATTCCAGACGAATCTTCATATAATGAAAATATAATATTATTGCTAATACTTGTTGAGTCAGAAGGATTATTTTGAAATATAGTTAAATTATATCCATCAAAACGCGCGAGACCATCTGCAGTAGCAAACCAAACAAATCCTTTTTGGTCTTGAATTATTTTTGCTACGGTATTCGATGGGAGTCCGTCATCAATTCCTAGTTTATTAAACATGATATTATTGTATTGGGCAAAATTTAAGCTGGTAATTATAAAGAATGGAAGAAACAGAAAAAGTAATTTTCTGATACTTTTACAGAAATAACTATATAAGGAATAAAATATTCGCATGGTTTAAAGATTATAAAAATTTATTTGAAAGCAAAACGATTTTGAAGAATAAAAGTGTTGAAAAGAGGTGCCGAATTACAATTACAATTTCAATAAAAAAGCCGCATAAAGCGGCTTTCTATAAATAAAACTTAAAATTACATGTCAATTTTTTTATTAATATGCTTTAACTTGTCAATTAATTCACCGTTTTTATTAACAACCGTAGCATGGCAATTTGCACAATCAATAGCAGCAAAACTCCCAAAGTGACCTTTAGGCTGAGGAGAAAGTTCACCATTTATTATTTGTCCATGGCAAGTACCACATTTAGCTTCTTCGCCAGTTGTGCTATTCCAAACTGGAGAGTAATTGTTGCCAACTATATAGTCTTCACTGTAAGCCCAATCATTGGATGATTCACTTTTAGCAAATTTAAATCCACCATGGCAATAGGTGTTTGAGCAATCCAAATTTGTAAAATCGTAACTTGGAGTTAAACCCAAATTTTCGGAAGTTGCTAAAGCACCAAATTCCATTTTTGCTGGAGGAGGTGAGATGTGAGCGTGAACAAAGCTTTCTCCACTAACAGTTTGTTGATGGCATTCAAAACACCCAATATTTATACTTATACTATTATTGTAAACGTGCTTGTAATGAGCGCCAACACCTTTTGAACCACTATCAGAATTACCTTCTAGATCATTTGGTGGCGCAATAAAATTTGGATCGGCAAAATTACCATGGCAAGTGTTACAAGATTCGGGACCAGAAGGTTGTGTATGGCATGTTAAACAACTAACACCAACGGTTCCACCCGTATAATTTGCAGCATGACACTCTTGGCATTCTTCTAAATTAAAACTCCAGTCATTATTTGCAAAAACAAATTTGTGGAAATTTGGTGAAGAAGCTTTACCAAAACCTTCTGGATGATGTGTAAAATCTATTGGAGGAGTGATATCATTATTAACTTCACTACAACCAATTAAAAAAAGTAAGCTTATTAAAATAACAAATAGCATTTTTGCGAATTTCATTTTATACCTTCAAATTCCAAATAAAAAATATTGTATTCTTTAACATCATTAATCAGGGTTACTGCTATGACAATATCCACAAAAGCCTTGACCAGCAACTTGTGAAAGAGCTCCAGCATCTGTGTGACAGTTGTAGCAAACTGCTCCAAAATCACCATGCCAATTGCCTTCTTCATTTCTCATAAATCCAATTTCGTGAGTTCTAGGATTTGTTCCTTTAATTCCGTCATTATCTGTATGACACATAATACAAGTTGGGTCAGTACCTTGAGTGTCGTGGCAAGCCGCGCATCTTTCAATATCGCGTTTTGCAAGTTCTGCATGCAATCCGCCACCACTTCCAACACCAAAAGTTGTAAAATCTGATTTTGTATGAGTAGATGGAATAAATCCTTCTTGTGCAAAATCACCATTTCCGGCAGCATTATGGCACTCGGCACAAAATGTTTCGGTTTGGTGACAAGTAATACAATTTGAAGTTTTGCCTTTTGCATCAATTCCATGATTGTATTGATAATTTAAATCGTGAACACGAGTAATTTGTTGCTGTTTTGTGTTGTCAATATAGTTATGAGGTGAATATGGTTGATAAAAATTATCTGCACCATTATTCTCGTTAATCATATTTGTACCAACGTGACAAGATTCGCAAAAATTGTTATCATGACACATTTGACAATTTGCATCTGCTTCCATCGATGAGAACTTATGCATATCCTTAAAACTTACTTTTTTGTGACTGTCAGGAATTAAATTTGCAGAAGAAATATGGCAGCTTTCGCAAGCAAAATTTGTTGCTTTCGCAATTCCAGATTCTGAGTGACATTCATTACAAGTTTCCATTACAGGAAAAACTTTAGGTGACTCAAAACTAAAATCGACTTCGTTTAATCCACTATGGCATTTGGCGCAAGAAACATTCTCTTGTCCTAAGTGTGCTTTGTGGCTAAAGTAAAGATCCGCATTTTTTGCTGGAAATGGAACTTGAACGCCATCGTAATGACATGTGCTACATTCATTTTCATCTTCTACATCATGGCAATTGGCACATGTTGCCATTGTTGGAAGTAATCTTTCATTTAAATCGACACTGTTTTCAACTTTTGAGTGACAATCGGCACACATTACTTCTTGTTCACTGTGAAATTGATGAGAAAATTTAATTATATCTTTATTGGTCGAATCAACTTCACTATTAAAGGAAAAAGCTGAAAGTGATAAATAAAGCACTCCAACAATAAAAATTAGTATGTAATATTTTAATTTCATAATCGCTCTACTATAAATTTACGTTAAACCAATAGTTTAGTTTAAACAGAATTCGAAAATCGTTTTGATAAATTTTGTTATTGAAGTATTGACCTTGCAAATCGAATGATAAAACATTCCATGGTCTAACATTAACTCCACCCAGCAAAGAAACTATATTATTTGCTTCGTCATCTGCTGATAATTTATAAGTTGTGTAACCAAGTCCAATTGATGGAGTAATAAATCCATCGAAGAAAGATTTTGCAGTGTAAATTGAAAGAGCATCTAACTCGCCAGCATACCCGAAGGTTTTTCTATAACTAACGCTACCAAATTTTGTGTTTAAACCAATAGTTGCTCTTTGAGAATTATCGTCTTTGTAAATTACATTAGCAAATTTACCAGTAATAGTAAAATTTGGATTAAATTTATAATCTACACCAGCTTCAATTTCGTGAGTATTTCCATAATTGAAAACAGCAAAAATTGAATTATATCTAATTTGTGGAGCGCGATAATTATAATATAGATTAAAACCCCAATTCTCTATTTGATCGTATCTTCCGTTTAATTCAAAACGAGAGGTTTTGTAAAAATTTAAGTCAAAATCATAACGAGTATAAATATTTAATGCATTTCTTAAATTATAAGAAACATCTGCACTGGCATACTTAAACTGATTTGAGCTGTTTTGAATTAAGTATTTAATTGGATCATAATTTTCATCAAAACGGATGGTTTCGTAAGATTGTGTAGAATAATTTTTGTCAATATAACTCAATCCAATTCTAAAATTATCAATTGTGTTAATATCAAACTTTCCGCTAAAAACATAATTATTTGCCCAATCACTATTAATTTCCAATTTCTGATAAGCAGGAACATTTGAACCATAAAACAAATCTAACTTGTAACCATCATAATTTAGTAAAAGGTTACCACCATCATAAGTTCCACTTGAAACATTATTAAAAAGCGAAAGACGTCCAACTTTAAAAGTAACAAGGTTGTTAAAAAGATTTCTACCTTCGAAATATAGGTTATAAAAACGCAATCTTGAATCGTCTACTAAATTATATTTTGCATCCGTTTCATAATTTAGTCTTGTTTTCAAAGCAAATTTACCATACTTAGCGTTTAGCATAAGTGACTGAAATGTTCTTAAATAATTGTAAGATTCAGTAACATCGTGACGTTCAAAAGAATAAATGGAAGATGAAAATCTTCCATTTAAATTTTGGCTACTAATTATGGTTTGCAATAGAAAAAATAATATAACTAATAACTTCTTTTTCATAATTTAAGTCACCTTATTTTTTAGGTACTGGATGTTTAATTTTGTCCCAACTTTTTGCAAAATCGAAACTTTTGAAAGTTGGACTGTTTGAATTATGGCAAGTTTCACAAAATGCTTTAATTGCAGCTTCGTCTTTAAATTCGGTTAATCCATTAGCAACAGATGCGGCATGGTCTTCCATAATTTTTTTAGCTTTGTATTCACTGCCAGCACCATGACAAGTTTCACATTGAACGCCATCTTCAATTTTGAAGCCTTTATCTAACATTTTAGCATCTAAATCAGCACCAGTTACATGGCATTTTAAACATTCTGGAGTTTCAGCTGCTTTAGTTTTAAATCCCTTTTCTGCAGCTATTTTGTCAGCTTCAGCAGTCTGAAGAGTTTTGAAAGCTTGAGAGTGTTTACTTCCTTCCCAAATTTTTAACTGTTTTCCACCATCGTCTTTTTTATGGCACATCCCACATTTTTTTGCGCCAATATAAGTGCTTTTACCTTGTGCTAAAATTGTAGAAAATGTAAAGATTGAAATGATAAAAAGAATGAGGCTTGATGTGGCTATTTTTTTCATTTTTACTCCTATAGTTATTTTATGAAAATTATGGACATTTATTTGTACTAAATCTATAAAAAATTTTCCACCAACTTACTAACCAACTATATAATGATAGGTATTTATACTTTCTAATTAATGAATTAAAATTATACTAAAATAAAATAACTGTTACTAAAATAAAATTATGACACTAATTTATAAAATAGCTCTCATCTGTCCAAAATAATTTTAAATAATAAGGAATTCTAAAAAATTTTTAATTATTGGTATTAAGCAACTTGTTTTATACATATGGCAAACGAAATGTTTTGTGTTTAATTGCATTTTAATTTAATTTCACATTATAAAATATTTTTATCTAAAATTTACATTAATTATCTTTTTATGAATTTAACAACTCGCAATAATTTATCAAGTTTAATTTCATCAATAAGCAATATTTTACACTTAACTAAGGAGGAAAATTTATGAGTTGGCTTTCAAAAAGCTTAAGTTCTTCCATTGGTAAAAAAATTATAATGGCAATAACTGGATTGAGTTTAATACTTTTTCTAACAGTTCATTTCATTAATAATATGTTTTTATTCTTTGGGAAAGAAGGGTTTGACATGCTCGTCAGCAGTCTTGATGCAGTTAAACCAATTGTCCGAGTTGCAGAATCGATGCTAGTAATACTATTTGGTTTTCATATTTATAATGGAATTAAACTTTGGTGGGAAAACCGCCAAGCTAATCCAGAAAAATATGCTGTTAATGCTGCAAAAGAAAATTCTACTTTCTTTTCAAGGACTATGCCTTATACTGGAGGAATAATTCTTGTTTTCTTGATTTTACATCTAGCCTCTTTATGGGTTAAATTTAATTTTGGAATGGAAGGAACTCATCATTATTATGATGTAGTTGCTGCCACTTTTCAATCCTTACCAGTTGCTATTTTTTATGTGTTTGTAATGCTAGTGTTAGGATTTCATCTTAATCATGGCTTCCAATCAGCATTTCAGACATTTGGATGGCATCATAAAAAATACACTCCACTTGTTGAATTTATTGGAACTGCTTATGCGGTAGTTTTCGCAATAGGTTTTTCTGCAATTCCAATCTATTTTTTCATTCGTTCAATGGGAGGTAACTAATGATGAATCTTGATTCTAAAGTTCCAAAAGGGAATTTATCAGAAAAATGGACAAACCATAAATTTAATATGAAATTGGTTAATCCAGCAAATAAAAGGAAATATGACGTAATTGTTGTTGGTACTGGTCTTGCCGGTGCTGGAGCAGCAGCTACACTTGGAGAACTTGGTTATAAAGTTAAAGCGTTTACTTATCACGATTCAAGTAGACGTGCCCACTCTATTGCTGCTCAAGGTGGAATAAACGCTGCAAAAGATTATCAAAATGATGGTGATTCTGTTTATAGATTATTTTACGATACAATTAAAGGCGGCGATTTCCGTTCCCGTGAAGCAAACACGTTTCGTTTAGCCGAAGTTAGCAATAACATTATTGATCAGTGCGTGGCACAAGGAGTTCCTTTTGCTCGTGAATATGGTGGAACTCTTGCTAACCGTTCTTTTGGCGGTGCTCAAGTTTCCAGAACATTTTATGCACGTGGAGAAACAGGACAACAATTATTACTTGGTGCTTATAGTTCTTTAAATAGACAAATTAAACTAGGTAACGTTGAAATGTATCATCGCCGCGAGATGCTTGATCTTGTAATTGTTGATGGAAAAGCAAAAGGTATTACTGTTCGTAATTTAATTACTGGCGAAGTTGAAAGCTATGCAGCTCAAGCAGTTGTTCTTGCAACAGGTGGTTATTCAAATGTATTTTTCCTTTCAACAAGTGCTATGATGTCAAACGCGACAGCAGCTTGGCGCGCGCACAAAAAAGGAGCAGCATTTGCAAATCCATGTTTTACTCAAATTCATCCAACATGCTTACCTCAGCACGGCGAAGGTCAATCAAAATTGGTGTTAATGAGCGAAAGCTTAAGAAACGATGGAAGAATATGGGTGCCAAATATTGTTGGCGAAAAAAGACCAGTAAATGAAATTCCAGAAAGCGACAGAGATTATTATCTTGAAAGAAGATATCCTTCTTTTGGAAATTTAGCTCCACGTGATATTTCATCACGAAGCGCAAAATATGCATGCGATGAAGGCAAAGGAGTAAATGGCGGTCGTTCAGTTTATTTAGATTTTGCTGATGCAATTAAACGAATTGGCGAACCTGCAGTTCGTGAAAAATATGGTAACTTATTTGAGATGTACGAAAATATTACTGCTGAAAATCCATATAAAGTTCCAATGCAAATTTATCCTGCCCCTCACTATACAATGGGTGGTTTGTGGGTAGATTATAATTTGATGAGTTCAATTCCAGGTCTTTTTGTTGCTGGTGAAGCCAACTTCTCTGACCATGGTGCAAACAGACTTGGGGCTAGTGCGCTAATGCAAGGTTTAGCCGATGGATATTTTGTAATTCCTTATACAGTAGGAAATTATTTTGGAAGTGAAAAACCAGAAAAAGTTGACGTAAAAGGTACAGAATTTAATGCTGCAAAAGAATCTGTTAATGAAAGTTCAAATAAACTACTTTCAATTAATGGAAAGCAAACAGTTGATGATATTCACAGAAAACTTGGCGATTTATTAATTGATAAAGTTGGAATGTCTCGCGATGAAGCTGGTCTTAAAGAAGTAATTACAAAAATTAGCGATTTAAGAGATGAGTTTTGGAACGATGTAAAAGTAGTTGGAAAATCAGAAGACATTAATTTAAATCTTGAAAGAGCTGGAAGAGTTGCTGACTTTTTAGAACTAGGTGAGTTGATGGCTGTTGATGCACTAAATAGAGATGAATCTTGCGGTGCACATTTCCGCGAAGAGCATCAAACATCAGAAGGTGAAGCTATTCGTAACGATGATGAATTTGCATACGTTGCTGCTTGGGAATTTGAGAAAGCAGGTAAATGGAAACTTCACAAAGAAAACCTTGAATTTGAATCTGTTGAATTAGCTACAAGGAGTTATAAATAATGAAAGAGACAAAAATTAATTTGACCCTTAAAGTTTGGCGACAAGAATCAGCTAAATCAAAAGGCAATTTTGAAGAATTCAAAGTTGCTGTTTCACCACATTCTTCTATTCTTGAAATGTTTGATGAATTAAACAATAGATTGGAACTAGAAGGCAAAATACCTATTGCGTTTGAAAGTGATTGTCGTGAAGGTATTTGTGGCACTTGTGGTTTGGTTATTAATGGTCATCCTCACGGTGAAAAAAAGAAAACAGCAACATGTCAAATGCATATGCGTTCGTTTAAGGAAGGTGAAACAATTTATATTGAACCTTTTAGAGCTAAAGCGTTTCCAATTTTACGCGATCTAATGGTTGATAGATCAGGACTTGATAAAATTCAACAAGCTGGTGGATATGCTTCTTTCAATACTGGAAGTGCTCCTGATGCAAATGCAATTTTAATTTCAAAGGAAACTGCATCACTTGCATTGGACGCTGCTGAGTGTATCGGTTGTGGAGCTTGCGTTGCAGCATGTAAAAACTCTTCTGCTATGCTATTTGTTTCTGCAAAAGTGTCACAATTTGCATTGTTACCACAAGGACAGCCAGAGCGTTATGAGCGAGTTCAAAATATGGTTATTGCCCATGATGAATCTGGTTTTGGAAGTTGCACTAACACCTACGCATGCGAAGCAGAATGCCCTAAAGGAATTTCAATTAGTAATATTGCAAGAATGAATCGTGATTATTTTGTTTCTAATCTGAAATTGCAAAATGTATAGATAACAAATAATTGCTCAAATATGATAAATAAAGTCCAATTCCGTTTATTTGGGATTGGACTTTTTTTATTCAAATTAAATTTTCTTATCGTTATATTTAGAATATGCTTTTCAAAAAGAAAACATGGAAAAAGTAAAAGTATTTTATTAAAGAACACATAAATAAGGTCGTTTGTGATTTAAGTTATAAATGATATAGCTAACTAGAATAGGCGATAACTATATGCAACATATTATGAACAAAAATGAAATAGTAAGTGAAATAAGAAAACTCAATGTAGTTGAAAGGCTTAATATCGTTACAGATATATGGGATGAGATAAAAGAATCTCAAGAATTAGAAATGATTTCAGAGGATGATAAAAGAATTCTCTTAAATAGACTTGCAAATTACAGGGCAAATCCAAGTTCCGCAACTGACTGGTTAAATTTGAAACAAGAAATTTATGACAGATATGACGAACAAAGTTAGGTTTGCAAAAGAGGCGACTATTGAATTCCGTGAATCCGTAAACTTTTATGAGTTAAAAGCAAAAGGTCTCGGTTTAAAATTAACAGATGAGATTGACAGTACTATTGAAAGAATTAAGCTCAATTTTGATTTATACCCAAGAGTTGTAGAAAATATAAGGAAAATACAAGTAAACAAATTTCCATATTCGTTGTTTTACGAAATTGAAAGGGATACTCTTATTATTCTTAGAATATTTCATAACAAAAGAAAACCTATAAATTGGTAATTTATTGTTTTAAGTGCCAATGATACTATAGAACAAACACTTGTAAGGCTGAATGCGTAAGGAATTTCAAGAACAACATTGCAAGAATGAATTGGGATTATTTTATTTTCTTAATATGAAATTACAAAACGCGTAAATTGTAAATAAATAATTAATATATTTTGATATAATAAAAAACTTTACGAGCCCAATCTGATTTATTTAACCCAAATCCATCGATAGGAATAAATTTCTAATGACGGTCATTAGGGATGATACATTGTAAGTGGTTATTATACATATAGTTAGAGTAGATAAAATTCATTAAATTAGCAAGAGATTAAAAATAAGATTTGCTTACAAAATGAAAAACATAA
>JAHISP010000027.1 GCA_018818165.1 Bacteroidota bacterium
ACAACCTTTATGCCTGTAGCATTAGCCGTAAACTGGTTTAATAAATCATTTTGCGAACCGCCACCAACAATGTTTATCGTCTGGATATTTCTATCAGTAAGTTCATTTATTTTTTCAATAATAGAACGATACTTAAATGCCAAACTTTCCAGCACCGCTCTAACATATTCACCTTTTGTATTTGGTTTTTTTTGATTCGTTTTTTCGCAGAAATGGTTTATAGTTTCCACCATACTTTTTGGATTTAGGAATTCTGTGTTATCTGGGTCAATAACACATATAAATGGAGCAGCAGAAGCTGCAAGTTCGTTTAACTCAGAATATGTGTATTTACTTCCCCCCAATTCCCATTCTTTTTTTAGCTGCTGAATTATCCACATTCCCATAACATTGCTTAAGAATCTTATTTTACCTCCGACTCCGCCTTCGTTAGTAAAATTATATTTTAGTGATTCTTTATTTATAATTGGCTGGTCAGATTCAATTCCAATTAAGGACCAAGTGCCTGAACTAATATAAACTCCATTTTCTTCCAAATTAGGCACAGCTGCGACAGCACTTGCAGTATCATGACTTCCAACCGCAATCACCTCCACATTATTCAATACAGTTGAATCACAAACCGATGGAAGTAGATTTCCAATTTTTGTTCCTGGCATTACAATATCAGCCATTAATCTTTGAGGTAAATTTAGTTGGGAAAATATTTTCTGTTCCCACTTTTTTTCTTTTGCATTTAATAGCTGTGACGTTGAGGCTATTGTATATTCTGATTTTTTTTCACCGGTAAGAAGATAGTTAAAAAGATCTGGCATAAATAATAATTTATCCGCTGATTTTAGCAATTGGTTATTGCATTCAACCATACTGAGCAACTGAAAGGCAGAGTTTATCTGCATAAACTGATTTCCAGTTAGTTTGTATATTTCATCTTTGGGTAATAGCTCGAAAGCTCTTTCCAGCATTCCGTTTGTTCTTGCATCTCTGTAAGCAAAAGGAAAACCAAGAAGTTGACCATCTTTGGTTATCAATCCAAAATCAACTCCCCAAGTATCAACAGCAATGCTTTCAATATCATGATGACCCAGTTGAATGGCTTTTATTATCCCTTTTTTTAATTCGTCGTATAGGTAAAGAATATTCCAATACATACTATCAAAAACGTTTACAATTTTATTAGGGAACCTATGGACTTCAACTAGCTCAATCTTCTTATCTTTTAAAATACCTACAATTGCTCTTCCGCTTTCTGCCCCAAAATCTATGGCTAAAAATTTACTTTCTTTCATATTATGATAGATATTTTGTTTCTAAAATTATTATTGAACGTTATATTAAAGCAACAAGCAATTATTTTGTAAATGATTATTTTCTTCCATACAACGGACCAAAGTTTGCGCATGCTCTAAAATCTGCACCTTCTAAATCTTGCGTTCCAAATGCATTCCATGCACTTGGTCTAAATATTTTTTCTTCCTCTACATTATGCATGTTCACAGGTATTCTCAAAATTGAAGCCAATGTTATTAAAGCATCTCCAACATGTCCGTAAGTAATAGCGCAATGATTTGCACCCCAATTTGCCATAACCGAATAGACATCTTTGAACGCTCCTTTACCCGTTAGTTTTGGTGCAAACCAGGTTGTGGGCCAGGTTTCGCTGGTTCTTTTATTTAGAATATCATGAACATTTTTTGGCAGTTCCACCGAATATCCTTCCGCTATTTGTAAAACGGGACCGAGACCATCAATTAAATTTAATCTGCTCATTGTTACAGGCATACCACCTTCAGTAATAAAATTGGATGAAAAGCCACCGCCTCTAAAGTATTCTTTTTCAGCAGGATACCATTTGGTAGCTTTAAGGCATTCATCTGCTTCATTTGGGGTTATATCCCACCAAACTTTCATCGTAGAATTACCATTTATCTTTTGTTTACCGGTTCCATCGAGTGATGCTGAGCCGGAATTTATTAAATGAATTATTCCATTTTCTGCCGCACCGTTCAGTTCAAATCCAGTAACTCTCTTAACGGATTCCTTACTCCAGTAGGTTCTTACATCAGCAAAAATTTGAGCCTTATTTGTAAGCAGATGACCAAAAATCATTGAGGCACCATTGAGACTATCATTTTCTGTGGCAACAATATATGGTTGTCTAATTCCATTCCAATCGAACGACGAATTAAGAATTGCTTCAGAAAAATCACCGTTTGGATAATGGTCAGTCCAATGTCTTTGTCCTTGAAAGCCTGATGCTAAAGCATTGTGTCCTAACGCTTCTTCTCCAAATCCCAGCTCTTCAAGTTTTTTATTTCCAACCATTAAATCTCTAATTATTAAAGTCATTTTAACAACTGTTTCCCATTCATACTGCCGACGCTCTTCGGTTATTTGTAATTCGTCTTTATTTGTGTCTTCACCTTCTTTACAATTATCTTTCACCCAATTTAAGGCATTTTTAAATTCATCTTCATCATAAATATTTTCTTCTATTCTTCTGGTTATTTCTGTCATATCCACATATTCGTTACGCATACCTAAATACTTGCTAAAAAACTGCGGATCAATAACAGAACCGGCAATACCCATTGAAACACTTCCAATTGATAAATATGATTTACCAAACATGGTTGCTACAGCTAAACCTGCACGTGCAAATAGTAGCAATTTTGCTTTTACATCGTCAGGTATTGATGTATCATTTTTATCTTGCACATCTTTACCATAAATTCCAAAAACAGGAAGCCCCATTTGACTATATCCAGCCAGCGCCGCCGCTAAATAAACAGCACCCGGACGTTCAGTTCCATTAAATCCCCAAACAGCTTTTGGTAACAGAGGATCAGAATCCATAACCTCTGTGCCATAACACCAACAAGGAGTTACCGTAAGTGAAACACCAACACCTTCTTTCTTAAATTTTTCTGCGGCATCAGCAGCTTCGGCAACTCCCCCAATACATGTATCAGCAATAACACACTCAACTGGAAAACCATTTGAATGTGTTAAATTTTCAGATAAAAATTTTGCTGCTGATAAAGCCATTGCCATTGTTTGGTTTTCAAGTGATTCTCTTACACCTTTTCTTCTGCCATCAATAACTGGTCTTATTCCTATTTTGGGTAAAGAGCCACGTAGTCTGTTTTGAGGAGTGTTTTTTTTCAAACTCATATTAACCTTCCGTATTTAAAATTATATTTATTTCTAGCTAACACTGCTTTTTTCTATTTCGTATATATTCTCTCACAATCGTAGAAAGATTTTGAGAGTTGCTTTGTCCTAAATTGGTATTACTATTTTATCACTTTAATGGCAATTGCTTGCAGTTTAACCTATCCCACCAACTTTTGGACGAATACCATATTTTTCTCTTAGATCAGTAAGCTTTTTAACTTGTTCTTTATTAAGAACATTTACTTTACCAACTTGTTCAGCTACAAATGTGATATGTGCAAAATGTTCAAGTGTTTCCATTTTGTGATATGCATTCAATATATCTGTACCAACGGTTAATGCACCATGATTTGCCAATAAAAATGCATCATAATCTTGTAGTAATGGAACAACGGGTTTGTAAAATTCATCTGTTCCTGGAGTACCATATTCAACCAATGGAACATTTCCAAGCGCAATAATAACTTCTGGTAAAACACATTTATCCAAAGGGATTCCAGCAACGGCATATCCTGTTGCATAAGGTGGATGTGAATGGCACACACTTCCAACATCAGGTCTATCCTTATAAACTTGGAGGTGCATAAAAACTTCCGATGAGGCATTTTTATCACCATTCAATGTTTTACCTTCCATATCTACAACAACCATCATATCAGAAGTCATAAATCCCTTACTAACTCCAGTTGGAGTAATAACAACTCTTTCATCGTCAACTCTTGCGCTTATATTTCCATCATTCGAAGCAACATATCCACGATCGTACATTCTTTTCCCTACTTCAACAAGTTGCTTCTTAAGGGTAACTAAATCATTATTCATTTTTTCTCCTAATTGTATTTATTTTCCTTGGGGAAGAATAATTTATCAAAAATTTATTTGGTTATTAGATTTCAACTTCATTCCAGTCTTTGTTTTAAATGTGAAAAAGACTCACAATTTTAAAACATATTGATCAGTTTTTATCTGCTATTTGCATTCTTCTTAAAACCTACACCAGCTATCAGTTTCAAAATTTTTGCAATAAATATTATAATCTTAGCTCACTTACACGTGTAAGTTCGGGGCAGAAACTTACAATATTTAAATAAATTAATCAATTTATTTTTATAAAATAACGGATGTCGAAAAATATTCCTCGACAATTTTTATAAAACCATCTTTTGCATATTGCTATGTTTTTTAATCTGGTTTCTATTTTGTTGTTTAATTTTACAACTAATTGCATAAAAGAGGGTTTGGTTTATTGCTACTGCATTTTATCCCGCTTAAATACACATCAACCTTTGTGGACAAAAACTAGTTATTATAATCTTTTTAGCAAGTTATTATTCACAGAGATGTCGAGGAGTGGTTCTCGAAAGCAGTTAAAATCCTATTGCATCATCAATGTATAATATAAAATTTTATCATCAATTTAGTATTTACCTCCAATAGAAATGGAGAAACTGGTAATACAAACTTACTACATATAAAGAAAAGGAATATCTTGAATTTCAACATATACTGAATCATTATAAACACTTAGTCCAATAAAATATTTTTCGAAATTTCCAATTTCAATTTCAGTGCTATCTACTTTTGTTGAATTCGTGCCATCTAATCTATTTCTTATCAAAAATAATTTATGATTTCCTTCTTCAAGAAATGTTTTAAATGAAGACAGCGGTCCAGCTACTGGAACATATTCGGATAGAAGCGCATTGTAATATTTTAAGCTATCAATCCTGAGGTATACAGTTTGACCTTCAAAACCAGATTGTAAATCAATGTTAACCGAAAAAAGTTTTAATGAAGAATTATCATCAGTGTTTTTGTCTGGTTCAACTACCGAGTTATCATTTGAGCAAGAAATGATAGCTAATACTAATATTAGATACTTTACCATTTTCATTTTATTCCCCTTTTGTTTTTAACTGCATTATTGCTTAATTGGTTATGTGTGTTTTACGATACAGCAATTGGAATTTGTCCATCATAATAGATTTTTATTAAATTCCCATCCTTGTCAAATATAACTTCCCTTTTTCTATTAATCCAAAGTCCACACATTGGGCCACAATAATGTTCCCACTTTAATTGCATTTTTACAACATAAACATTAGTATACGTTTCGGGTCCGAGAGGTTCGTCTGTATATTGGTCAACACCTTGAAATTCGTAAAATTCATTATATTTAATTTCGGAATGATAGTAAAATTCTGCTGTTATAAATATTTCACTAGGTATATTTTTCATTGTATCAATGAGGGCGATATAATAGTTTATTGCCTCACGTGTAATTGTGAATGGAATTAATATCCCATCAAAACTTGAGTAGTGCCAATAATTTGAGTCTGGAATATATTGATGATTAATTGAGTCTGTAACTGCAATCACACTATCTCGGTCTGGATAAAATGTTTCCGCTTTAAGTATCAATTGCTCTTCAAAATCATTTTCGTAAATACGTTCAATGCTTTCTTATATTCTCTTTTAACGTCATTATTCTCTTCATCAGGTTGAGTCGTATTGTTGTTACACGTAACAAAAAATAATGCTGTAAAGATTATTATTAAATACTTTGTCATCTTAAACCTCAATTTTTTGAACACCCAACATTAAATAATTTATTCATGCTGTCCAGTACGATTCCTCAACAATTTTTTATAAAACCAGCATTTGCATATTGCTATGTGTATTTAATCTTGTTTCTATTTTATTATTTAATCTTACAATTAATTGCATAAAAGAGGGTTTGGTTTGTTGTTACTGTATTTTTATCCCGCTTAAATACAAATCAACCTTTGTGGATAAAAACTAGTTATTATAATCTTTTTTAGCAAATTATTATTTTTTTTTGCATACGCCCAAACCTTCGAGGTTTTTTAATTTATAAAGGTTGTGTTTTCATAAACAATTATATATTAGGCACAACCTCGAAGGTTTTTGCAATTTGCAATTCTATAATTCTTCTGTTTTGAGTCTTTATTTATAAATAATTATTTTCTTGCTTCCAACATTTATAATTTCGAGGAGTGGTCCTCGACAGCATAAATGACTAATAATTTCCAAGAGTCGCTCTTTTCTTTTTACGAAGGAAATAATAAGCAACAGAGCCGAAAAAATGGAAGAATATCATTGCAAATATCCAAACACCCTTGCTATTTTTTTCATTGTTAATACAATCGAAAAGCATCTTCCACCAAAAGTAAGTTGCTGCAAGTATGAGGATTATCCAAATAATGGTGAATATTGTGTTTGGTTCATTTTCCATTTTGCCTCCGTTGGAATAATTAAGCAACCTGACTTTATAACTACACAAATGTCGAACATTTTAAAGCAGGCGGCTTGAAAAACTAGTTAGGTTACTATTTCCTTCTCTTCAATATTCATATTCTTCGAAATTGATTTGATATATTCTTTTATTTCTCTTATCTGTTTATAATCTAATCTTGCAATACTAATTTTTTCTCTGGTATTGTTCTTTGTTGTGAATTCTAGAGATGCATATTTTATGCAAATTGATTTAATATTTCCCCATTCCAATTCAAATGCTTTACCAAAAAAATCATATTTAAATGTTATCTCTTTTTCATTTATTCTAATAAATCTTTTCCCAAGCTTATCCTTCATTTTACTACCTAAACCATCGAATATGTGAAATAGGCCTACTAAGGGGAATAAAACCAAATTCATTATTTCTAACGTTCCAATTTCTTCCTTATTCAGTAGTAGATATAAGTTCGTGATACCAAGTAAAATAAATAGCACACCAAATATTATTCTAGATTTGGATTTTGAATGGTTATTAAAATCTAAGTAAATGTTTTCCATATTATTGCACCTTTTCCATGCTGTCCAGTAGATTCCTCTACAATTTTTTATAAAACCAGCATTTGCATATTGCTATGTGTATTTAATCAGGTTTTTATTTTGTTGTTTAATTTTACAACTAATTGCATAAAAGGGAATTTGGTTTATTGTTGCTGTATTTTTATCCCGCTTAAATACACATCAACCTTTGTGGACAAAAACTAGTTATTATAATCTTTTTTAGCAAATTATTATTTTTTTTTGCATACGCCCAAACCTTTGAGGTTTTTTAATTTATAAAGGTTGTGTTTTCCTAAACAATTTCTAATTTGGCAATAACCTCGAAGGTTTTTTTATTTGCAATTCTATAATTCTTCTGTTTTGAGTCTTTATTTATAAATTATTATTATGACATGTCGAAGAATAATCCTCGACAGCAAGAATGTATGGATTTGGAATTTATTTAAAATCCATAGTTTATTATTAAATTAAAAGTATTAAAGTCTTGATCACGATAATTAATGATTTTATAAGATGGTACTGGTAAACTAACGTAGTCAAATCTAATGGACAAAGGTAAATAACTATTCAAATAATGTTCAAGATTAAAATTAAAACCAAATCCATAGGTAAACTCTTCAAGATTTTTATTCCAGTAGCTATTCTCTCTAAGAGTTTCAGAATAGTATCCAATTCGTAGATAGATTATGTCAAGGAGAGACAATTCACCACCAAATTTATATGCTGTTCTAGAATCCGAATTGAATAAATCTTGATATTCAAATCCACTTGTAAATCCAATTAAATGAGATTTATCGTAAATACGTTCATTTGTATATTCAACAACATTTGATACCCCAACTCTAAAAATTGAAGGGAAATAATTTGTTGAGCCGAAAGAGTTCATTCTTTTTTGATTAAAAATGTTTTTCATCTGTGTTCCAATTAGTAAAATATCTTTAATTTGAGTGTTTTGAAACAGCTTAAATTCTCTCAAAATTCCAATTTCGAAAAATGTATTGCTTTGTGTGCTTCCATAATATTTCTTTTCAAAAAGATTTGCATTAATTCCATAGGAAAACCAATCGTTAAGTTCGTTAGAATATGTAAAGGTGTATAATTTATCTGTTGGTATATTTCCACCCCAATCTATTGATTGTATGTTAAATGCAAAAGCACCAATACTATTAGTGTTATAGGAAACGCCTCCAGAATTATCTGTTGGGTTTACATGTGAACTATGCGAAAAAAATATTTTAGAACCTTTAGAATAAACTAAAGCCGCAGGATTTGATTGAGTTAGAAAATTTGAATCGTAATTTAGTGTAAGTATTCTGCCCATAGCTTCTGTTTTGGCACTTGGTTGCCGTCCAAAAAACATAAATATTTCACTTGCGTCGTAACTTTGTGCAAATATATATGATGACAACAAGAGCAAAATAGAGAGTGATTTTTTCATGTTCTTTCCTCAAATTACATAACTTTAATTTAATCCATTTGAAACGTTAATATCTTGGAGTGTTTGCCCACTAATTTTTAGGTATAACAATCTTCTTTTTTCTGAAAGGTTATCTTAAGTTATTGTTTTATTAAGTAATTAATTAGTTGTAATTTTTATTTTTTGTTGCTTTATATGAAACTTATTAAGTAATTAAAAATTACATTTTTTGCACTCTTAATAATATGCAAAAATTCGTCATAGATGTTATATCACTTTAATTGCGGTGAGTATCATTCCTTAAAAGTAAGGAAATATTTTGCTTCCAACAGTTATTCTGTCGAGAAATTGTCCTCAACAGAAATAAAACAGTAATATTTTTTTATTTACTTTTCTCTATAAAATAAATTAGATGTTTCAAATATAATCATTTCAACTTTTCTAATAAATGACTAGTTTTTATTTGAGGATAAAATTAATTATTAGCAATTAGTTAGATGAAGCAAACTTTTCTTACTTTTAAAACCAAATCAGTAATTTACTGCTCATCTCAGATAGGTAAGCAAATTTAGATGAATTCTAAATATGAAAATCATTTAATCCAATATTTTGCGCATAATATAAAGAGACTTTATGTTTTTGCATCTATTGCTATAATATTGAGTTATCTAGTTGATACTGTTATGTTATTTAATAGACTTTCACCTTTCGTAATTGGCGTTAATATATTTATAATAGTAATCATTAGTTTGTTTTTAATTCTTGGATTATCAAATAAAATAACAATTGCTCATAGTTATTTAACTATTATTTACGTTACTTTTCTAGGTTTATTTCTTGCTTATTTTTACGCTATTTTGAATGGTACTTTTGTAACTCACTTTTTTGTGCGTAATTTTATAATTTTTCCAGTACTAATATTTACTGTAGGTTTTATTGTAAATGAAAAACAAATGGTCTTTGTGGGAGTTTTGTTGGCTGTTTTGTTTGGTGTAATTTTAATTTCTTCACAAATTGATGAATTGTTAGAGATAACTCCATTTGTAGTAACTATGGTTTTAATTACTACATTTGCTTCAAAAGTACTTATTTCGTCTATGGATATTTCGATAAAAGAAAACAAATCCTACGAAAAACAATTAATTGAACACACCAATAAATTAGAATCTATGAACAAAGATAAGGACAATCTTTTTTCGGTTATTTCGCACGATTTACGCGGGCCTGTTGGAAGTGCAAAAGAAATGATTCGCTACTTAATGGATAATGAAATATCGGATGATGACAAAAAGTTTTTATTGAGCGCAATTAATTCTTCAATAGGAAATTCTTATAACTTATTAACCAATTTACTTCTTTGGGCAAGCAATGAAAGTGGAGCAATGGAGTTTACACCTCAAAACATTAATATTAATAAATTTGTACTTGAGTCAATAAACCTTTTAAGCAAAAATGCTGAAGAGAAGGGCATTACAGTAGTAAATGAAATTGATAGTGAACTTATGTCATATAGCGATTTTAATCTTTTTGAAACTATAATTAGAAATTTATTAGCAAATGCAATTAAATTTACTCCAAGTGGTGGAAAAATTGTTTTATCAAACTCCGTTGATGAAAGTGGAATTACTATTTCTGTAAAAGACAATGGCGTTGGGATTTCGGAAAAAGTAAAAAATAAAATTTTTAGCAATCTTACTATAACTCCAGCTCAAGGAACCCAAAACGAAAAAGGTACAGGGTTGGGATTGAAATTGTGCAAAGAATTTACAAATAAAAATGGTGGCAAAATTTGGGTTGAAAGCACAGAAGGTAAAGGCTCTGAGTTTTCATTTACAATTCCCAAAGCGAAAAACGAAATATCTTAATAAATTATTCCTCATTTAATTCAACCTCCAATTTGTTTTCATCATAAGTAGGCATGCGTAATAAATGGATTGTAACTGCTAATCCAACTGTGGTTAAAATTATTCGCAAAAATAATACTTCTGTTGCCCAAAAAACTGAAATTAAAAGAACTGCCCACATTGAAGTAATTGCTGTTATTTTGGAACGGCGCGTTATTCCTTTTCCATCTTGATAATTTTTTATATACTTTCCAAATACTTTGTTATTAATTATCCAAAAGTGAAATTTTTCGGAGCTTTTACCGAAAAGATATGCTGCCAGTAAAACTAGCGGCGTTGTAGGAAGCAGAGGAAGAAAAATTCCAAGTATTGCAAATAATAACGAGACAAATCCTGCAATAATAAATAAAATTCTTACTATTTTATTTTTAACTATCTTTTGTGTCAATAGGACAAACCATTCTATTTACGAATATTAATGCACTAAATGTAAGTAAACTTGTAACAAGAAATACAGCCGAAAAGCCAAATGATGCAATTAAAACTCCAATTATTAATGGAAAAATTGCCATTGTTAAATTTAGGGTTCCATAAATTCCACTATAAAGTGGACGGTTGCTTTCATTTGATATTTCAATTATCATTGAATCGCTAGAAATACGATAAGCGCTTAGCGAAGCACCAACTATGAAAAATACTATGCCAAAATATTCCATTGGCAAAAATTGAGCAAACAAAAGAGCTAAAATTGGAAGCAATCCATAAAGCTTTGCCGCCATTTTGAATATTCCCTTAAAGCCTTTTCGTTTAGTGTATTTAAGCCAAACAAAGTTTGATAAAATCATTCCAATAATTTGAAAGAGAAGAAAATTGCCAATAACTTCCTTGTCCAAAACTGATTTAGATTTTACTAATGACATATAAAACGGAATCATTGTAAATGAAACCGAAAGTAAGTTTACACTAATTACTAAATTTCTAAGATTTGAATCACTTCTAATTATTGATGGAATGGATGAAATTACTTCCATAAATTTTTGGGGTACTTTTGAAATTTCGGATGCTCTTTCTTTTAGGAACAAAAATCCACCCGCGGCAATAAACAACAATACTGAGGCTGCGGTGAACATATAAATATAATTATTTGGATATTCTATTTCCTTCAGCATTCCACGCACAATTAATGCCGAGATTAAAATTCCGATACTGTTTAAAAATTGGCGTGTGATAAAAAACTTTTTTCTAACACTTGGCGAAATGCTTTTACCCAAAATATCTGTGTATGAAACTCCAGCAAATGCGCCACTTATTGAAAAAATGAACATCCAACCAAATACGGAGTAAATAATGAACAACGGATCTGTTGATTCAAAAGAGTAGAGTGTAACCGCAACGCCTAAAAATGCAAGCACACGAAGATAAATTCCGAATAGAAGGAAATATTTTTTCTTGGGTTTTTGAGTTAAATAGCTTGCAAACAGAAGTTGCGAAACCATTGGAATTCCAATCATAATTGAAGTTAGCAAGCCTAGTTCAAATTGTGTTCCTCCAGAAAGTAGAATCAATCCGGGCAAAACTGTGTTTTTATCAGCAAAAGTTTGAGCCAACGCAAGCCAGAATGCATGCCAGTTAAATGCAAAAAAATTTCGTTTTTCGTCTTCCATTTTGGGATTTAAATTTCCTTAAACAGACGTGCAAATGAGTTACCTGGAGCTTGGACATCCAAATCAAGAAAATAACCAAAAGGAGTTTGTGAAACTTGATAGCCAGCACCTTTTAATCGTTCTTCCGCACTATTGAATAATTGCTTTGTCAATTCTGGCGAGCCTTTGCTTTCTGAAAGGTGAGCAAATGAGTGAAGAATTATCTTTTCGGTTTCATTTTTTCTTGCAGCCCATTTTAGTTGTTTAATCATTTTTGTTTCAACTGTTGCTATATTTTCTTCATCTTTTTCTTCAAAATGGATAAATCCAACAAGCGTATTGTTGTAAACTGATTCTTCATCAATTGTTTCCGCATTTTCCAAACCTTTGTTTGAGGTTTTGAATCCAAATTTATCGGCGTATATAATTAGTAGTTTCATAGTATAATTAGATTTAAGATTTAAGATTTGAGACATGAGATTTTAGATTAAAAATGATTGCAATTACAGACGCAACTACTTAAAAAATCTTAATCTTACTCCTAATCTTACTCTTTCTCTCCTTCCGTCTTAAAAATGTATTATTTTTTCAAAAATGTATTCAGTGCTTCTGTTGGGTCATCTACTTTTAGTAAAACTGTTTCAATTCCAAGTTTTTGAGCTAATTTCAGTTTGCTTTCTTCGCCCATTCTTTTGCCAATAAATGTCTTGCAATCGTATAAAAGTTCTTTTATTACAATTGGTTGATCATCACCGTGGTCATGACCATGTTTTCCGTTATTACTAACACCATGAGGATTTGTTCTGTCCTCAATAAATTTACCTTCGCTGTTATATATTTTATAAACAGGGGAAATTCCAAAATGTCCTTTCCACATTTTACCAGTTTTATCTATTCCAATTGCTATGTAATTATTCATTTTTTCCTTTATTTTTTTGAAATGTTAGATGCTGTTATTCTATTTTGGGTTCTTGGTATAAAGAGTTAACTCCCAAATAGGATATTTTTATGCTTGTCTTCACACTTTTAATATTCACGAAAAAGAACATGAAATATTCATCAAAAAGGCACCAGCAAATATATTGCCCCAGTCATCAAAGTTTCTGATAGTAGCAATAATTATCGAACCCTTTTCATAATATTTTCTAATTACTTCAAAAATCCATCCAATTTATTGCTTTTATTTATTGATAATCAGCATTTCTCCTTTCCTTTTTTATGATTAAATACCAATTATTTTTGGTGTTATTTTAGGTTAATTTATTTACGCCACAATTCTGTTTAAAGAAAGCAAAAAACTTTCTTGCCAAAATTAATATAAATCCCTATTTTACCATTCACAAAAAAATGATGGTAACTTAAATTTATTGAAGGCAATTTGAAAATAGGCAGCTCAAATATAAATAATTTACAAAACAAAAAAATTCCACTTGACAAGAACAACAAAAGGTGTATTTTTCGACTATCGACTATCGACTATCGACTATCGACTATCGACTAATCCGCTTATTTACGATAACCCAAAAACAAACAACAATTAACTATTCTAAACTTATCTGAGGGAGAAAATGAAGTTTAACAATTCAATCATTTCAAAATTTAATTCAAAACGAACAATTAAATATTTAGCATTACTTTTAATCCTTTTCCTTAGCCTTAACCTCAGTCTTTCTTGTGAAAAAGGAACAGAGCCAGAACAACTTAAACCCGGTAGAAGAGATTATGTTTGGGAAGTTGACTCTGTAAATGTTCCTTTCTTTTATATGACAGATATTAGTGGAACATCCCCAAATGATGTCTGGGCCGTTGGACCAGGTGGCGACCTTGGTAAAACAATATGGCATTATGATGGGGATAGTTGGAGTACTGATGGAATATCTAGAGGAATCTCTCCATGGGCAGTTTTTGCAATTGATGATATTGTTTGGATTGCAGGTAGTGATGGTATAATTTGGAAACATGAAAATGGGATATGGGCTTTTTCTGCACAATTAAAACTGGAAGGTTACCAAAGTATAGGATTTGATAATGTTTGGGGAAGCAGTAAAACCGATATATATGCTGTAGGAACTGCTGTTGCTGAAAATGACCATGTTTTTAAACAATCAATAATAGCACATTATGATGGTAAAGGTTGGAAGTTAATTGATACTGGAGATGAGAAATGTTCATTTACAAGTGTAAAAAAAGATCCTATTTCAAAACAGTATTTTGTGGGTGGCAAAAGAAATGAACCATATTTGCCAGATACTTCAAAACTATTCATTTTGAAGGATGAAAAATTAGAAAAAGTTGAATGGGAAAAAGAAAATGTTGATGACAGGATTTCTATTTCAATAACTGAAAATGAACTTTTGTTTGGGATGGGAGATAAAATAAAGTATTTGTCCAACGGCAAGTTTGTAGAATTGCTTGATGTAAGCATGCCAAACTATAATGGTGGGTTTGATGGTAGAAACAAGAATGACATTTTTTTGGGGTTAAAAGATGGAATAATGCACTATAATGGGAATAATTTGGAATATATATATAATGCTCCGAATGGTGTGATGCTTGCTTTAGGGAGAAGAGCAATCTTCGAAAAAGAATATTTCCAAATAGAATTTTACCATGGCTACATAATTCATGGAAAACTAAAATAATAAAGGAGGTGAGTAAAATGAAAAAAGTAAATTATTAGGAGCGATGCGGTAACATCGCCCCTAAAAAAAGAACAACCTTAATAAAGCCGAAAAACTTTAAATTATTATTTCTTATGAAATAACGGCTATTCTATTTTTAAAACTAAACAAGGAAATCGAAAAATGAAAACAAAATTGCAATTATTCTGCATACTAAGCATTTTATTATTATCGTCACAAATATTTGCTTCAGATGTTAGCATAACTTCACCAAATAATAATGGAACGCTTTATATTACATCTGGAACAACAAGAAGTATAACAATGGAATGGGACTATAGTGTTAGTCCAGGCTATACCTGGTATTTTAAAGTTTACAGACTTGGGAGTTGGGTAACACCTAGTGAAGCTGACAAAATAACAGTTGACAATATTTCAAGTGGAAGTTATACTTGGAAAGTAAGGCTTTATTTGTATAATCAAGAAACCTATAATACAACATATGAACAGGATGAAGTTACGTTTAATGTTGCTCCAGCCACGTATTCCATTACTGCACAAAATAATTTTAGCGGTGGACAAATTAAGGTTGGTGTTAATGGCACAGCAATTACAAAAACAAGCCCCTATGTTTTTTCTGCAACTATAAATAATATTGTAAATCTTGAAGCAATCGAAAATCAAAGCAATGGTGGATATAACTGGATTTGGAATGATTTAGAGGCTCCTTTAAATAAAAGTGATTGGGGGAAAAGAGAAGATAATAATTGGGGACATTTTAACTACAATCAAGCAACAAATTTTACAGTAAACTCAACAGACGAAAATGCAATTTATCAAGCCAACCTACGCAAAGTTTGTAACCTCACATTCACAAATAGCTTTAATGGAATTAGCTCAACTGGTTCAATAAAAGTAAATGGTACAACAGTTTCAGCACCGGCAACATATCAGGTTGTGGACCAGAATACAATTACTGTTGAGGCACCCACTTATACTGAGTCAAATATAAAATATACTTTCTCACATTGGAGTGATGATAATAGTACTACAAACCCAAGAACAATAACAGCAAATTCACATGCAAGTATTTCGGCAGTATTTATTGGCACACCAATATTTACAAACTATTATGATAATAATAGAAACTTACATACCAACACATATAATCCACGCTTTCCAAATCAACCTATAACTCTATATTGGTATCAACATGAAAGCTCAAATGT
>JAHISP010000028.1 GCA_018818165.1 Bacteroidota bacterium
GAGCCATATTTGGTAGCACTAACTCCCGAAGAACGTAGAGATATGGTAAAAATGAGTGACAAAACATTTCCTTTTGTAGAAAAAACACTAAACTATGCAGAAACAACACCAAAATTTGCACCGCCTTATATGAATGTTGCGGAATTAAAAGTTGATTTTACAGCAGTAAAAGATTTATCAGCAATATTAAATCCACTACTTGGCGTAACTTCAAATTTAGAAGATTCAAAAATGGTATCTGGTGGTGAGGCATATGTTTCGGCTTTGTCTTATTACAACTCGGTTAAACTTGCTGCAAAAATGGATATACCAGATGCAAAGCCAATTTATGATGATTTGAAACAACGCTTTGTAAAAAAGTAACTCACCCTAAATCCCTCTCTTCAAAGAGAGGGACTTTTCAATATCCAAAATTGGATTGATTAAATTTTTTATAACAGAATCTAAAAGCCCCTCCATTTTTAAGGGAGGGGTTGGGGTGGGTTCCGTCAATTTGTCACAAAAAGAGTCAAGCTTGATGCTCGGAGGTTCAAGTGCGAGGCAGAAAGGTTCAACATCGAGGCTCTGAGGTCAGAATTCGAGGCAAAAAGGTTCAACGTCGAGGCTCAGAGGTTCGAGCTCGGAGCAAAAAGGTTCAACGTCGAGGCTCAGAGGTTCGAGCTCGGAGCAAAAAGGTTCAACGTCGAAGCTCAGAGGTTCAAGTTCGAAGCAAAAAGGTTCGGCGTCTAGGCTAGGAGGTTTGAACTGGAAGCAAAAAGGTTCAATGTCGAGGTTCAAAGATTCAAAAGAGTTAGTTCTAAGTATTGTAAATTCAATCCAAATTATGTTTAGTAACCAAATTGAGTATATTTGTACCTCAAAAAAACAAGATTTATAAAATGGAAAACAAAATAAATATATTCCTGCCAGGATTGGATAACCAAATACGTTTTGTGCGTCGCAAATTGGATTTGGAAGGAAAAACCACATTAACATTGGGTTCAACTAGCGAAGAAATTGTTAAAATCTTTGCAAAAGAAACAAATCAAAAAGCTGAGTTAATAGTTGAGGATTACAATTCCTTATTAAATTCAAGGCTATTGCTAGGGAATGACAAAAGATTTAATGTTCGCTTAATGGATTATGAATTTACGGACTTTAAAGATAATTCATTCGATTTGGTTTATACACAAGGTGGCATTTCAAATCCCCGCAGAAGTAAAATAGTTAAAGAGATAAAACGAATTCTTAAGCCAGAAGGAATTTTATGTGTTGGTGAAGTTGTTAGTTTAAGAGAAGACATTCCACCATTTGTTCAAGATATTTACGACTCCTCAGAACTAGAGCCACTTCAAGCAACCCAAATTGAAAAATATTATATAGAAAGAAATTTTGAAGTACTAGATCAAAAAGATTTATCATTTACTCTTGAGGAATATTATACAAAAAATCTTTTTGAGCTTAAAAAAACGGTTAAAGAATTAGCAGAAAATGAAAAATCTTATTATAAAAAACTTATTAATATGATTAGTCATGAAGCAAAAGCCTTTTTAAAGGAAGGTGCTAGTGATTTTATAGGATTTTATTCGCTAATATTAAAGAAAAAGATTGAAGTTGCTGAATAGTAGTAATTAAGCGGTTATTTATAAAGGTTTGATAAAGGATTAGAAGTATATGAAAAAAGGTGATTTTTTAGATTTAAATATTGAAAGCTACGCATTTGAAGGAAAAGGTCTTGCAAGAGTTCCCGGTGAAGATGGACAAAATTTTGTTGTTTTTGTTAATGGTTCATATCCAGGTGATAAAGTAAAAGTACAAATAAGAAAAAAGAAACGTTCTTATGCCGAAGCAAAGATTGAAAAAATATTGGTACCATCTAAAGATAGAATTGATGCAAAATGTTCCTATTTTGGAACTTGTGGTGGTTGTAAACAACAAGATTTAAAATATTCTGTTCAAGTAAAATATAAAGAGGAACAAGTACGTGATGTTTTTGAGAGGCTTGGTGGTTTTGAAAATTTTGAAATAGAGCCAATAGTTGCCTCAGAAAAGACTTTCTTTTACCGCAATAAAATGGAGTTTTCATTTGCTGATAAACGCTGGTTAACAAAAGATGAAATTGGTACAAATGGTGAAATTCCAAATAGTAGCTTTGCGCTTGGTATGCATATACCTCGAATTTTTGACAAAGTTTTAGATATTAAAGAGTGTTTTCTTCAATCGGATGAAAGTAATAAAATTGTAAATTTTACACGAGAGTTTTTTAAATCAAAAAATGCTTCAATTTATTCAACAAAAATTCATGAAGGTTATCTACGATATTTGGTAATTAAACAAGCATCACACACCGATAATTTAATGATAAACCTTGTTACTTCTTCGCAAAATGATGAATGGATGAATGAATATTCGGCAAAATTAGTTGAACTTGTTCCAACCATTACCACAATTGTAAACAATATTAATACTAAAAAAGCAGCAACAGCTTTTGGCGAGTTTGAAATAAATTATTTTGGGGATGGATATATTTACGATAATATTGGCGACTATAAATTTAGAATTAGTGCAAACTCGTTTTTTCAAACAAACACAACTCAAGCAGTAAATTTGTACCAAGTGGCATTAAATTATGCAGAGCTAAAAGGCAATGAAATAGTTTATGATTTATACTCGGGTGCTGGAACAATATCAATTTTTGTATCTAAAAAAGCCAAACATGTTTATGCCTTTGAAACGGTTGAAAGTGCAGTTAAAGATGCTAAAAATAACAATAAATTAAATAGCATCAACAACGTAACGCATCTTCAAGCAGATTTAGATAAATCATTTCTTCCAATAGTTGAACATAAGTCTATTCCAAAACCAGATTTTATTTTACTCGATCCACCAAGAGCTGGAATGAATCCTAAAACAATAAAAGATTTGATAGAACTTTCTGCACCCAAAATAGTATATGTTAGCTGCAATCCAGCAACACAAGCTCGCGATATAAAACTACTTGCAGAAGCTGGATATAAATTAGTAAAAATTACTCCAGTTGATATGTTTCCTCATACATTTCATATCGAAAATGTAGCTTTGCTAATCAAGGGAAAATAAGGGTATATAAAACCAATAAAACAAACCAAAATCAAACTATTTATTTTTTCTTGTTTTCACTAAGTTGCTATTATTTGATGTATTCTTGTTACCTATTTGTTACTCGGTTAAATTTTACTTATGTTTGGTATAAGTAACAGAAAAGAAAAGGTAACAAAGTGCAAATATATTTGAGAAAGAAAAAATTATCAGATGGTAGAGAATCTTTATACTTAGATATAAATTCTGATGGTATTAGAAAATATGAATTTTTGAAACTTTATATCAAGAGAGGCAATTCAGAGAATAAAGAGATTTTAATGTTAGCTGAAAAGATAAAATCTCAAAGATTGATAGACCTATCAAACAAAGAACATAACCAAGTAAGCACTCAAAAGAAAAACACATCATTCCTTAAATACTTTGAAAACTATGTTAATACTAAAAAGAAATGGTCTAACTATTTTGGTGCATTAAAGCATTTCAAGTTGTTCCTAAATGGTAAGGATATAACTTTCAAACACATTGATAAAGCCTTTTTGGAAAACTTTGCAGACTATTTGAGTAAGGAAGCAAACTTAAAACAAAGTACAGCATTTCTTTATTTAAGAAAAATAAAAGAGGTTTTATATAAAGCAAGTAATGAAAATTTCATAATGGTTGAAACTGTAAGGAGAGCAAAAAGTTTACCAAAGGGTAAAACTGAAAGAGGTTATTTGGAGTTATTTGAAATTGAAAAATTAGTAAGTGTTGATTATAAAAATTCAGAAATAAAAAGGGCTTTTCTGTTTAGTTGTTTTACAGGGTTAAGGCAATCAGATGTAAGGAATTTGAAATGGTCAGATATTAAAAACAATACAATCAGAATAAAGATGCAAAAGGTAAGCAAACCAATTGAAATTCCATTAAGTAAAACAGCCTTAGAGCTTATTAAAACAAACAATATTCACCATTTACCGGATGTAAGAGTTTTTGATTTACCTACAGATAGAACTACAATAAATAGACATTTGACAAGATGGTTTAAGTTGGCATGTGTTGATAAGAAAGCATTTTATCACTTATCCAGACATACATTTGCAACTTTGAATATTACAAGTGGAAACGACCTTTACACAGTTTCAAAATTGTTAGGGCATAGCAATATCAAAACAACAGAAATTTACTCAAAAGTTATTGATGAAAAGAAAAAACAAGCTATTGATAATTTACCAGCGATAAGTCTATGAATGGAACTATAGATAATAATTATATTTTGAATGAATCAGGGTTCACCATTGGCGAATTAAAAATTAGCCATACAAGGAATGTAAACATCACAAATAAATATACAAGTGGAAATGAAAACACAAATGAAATTTTAGTTTTGAAACGAGTAATTGAATTATTGGAATCAACTATCGAGGATAAAAATAAAATTATAGCTGGATATGAAAGATTAATGATAGGAAGAAATAGGGGGGAAATGATTAAAGCTAGAGGCTTAAATGGAATTTAAATATAATAGCATTGAAAGATATAGGGATATACTTTCAGATTTTGATTTGGGAAAAGCATGCAAAGCGGTAACAGTAGTTTTTGATGGTAGTTCGTTGGAAAATGTTGTGTTTACTGAAAATGAATTTTGGGGTTTTATTGAATTAGTATTAAATATAAAAAGAAAGAAAAAAGGCTATATAAAAAAAATCAAAAATGAAGATTACCTATTATTCCAAAAAGTAATGACTGTTGTTTTTGAGCCTCAGTATGATAAAGTATTTACAACCAAAGTAAAATTAGTTATAACGAGTTGTTATTTTGATTCGCCATCTTGGTTTCTGGAAAATATCAAATTAAGTTATTTCCAAATAAAAACTATTAATCTGGAATTGCATAAATATTTTCATTTAGGGTTTTTTATATCAATTTTATCCAACTTTAAAAATCACATGGATGCACAAACATTAAAAAAAATATTAAAAGAATTAACCAATAACTTAAGTTATGTTGTAGAAAAACACTTTTTTGATTATCATGAATTAGTAAAGAGTGGGGTACTAATTAGGGCAAAAGATTTAACTACTATTTATGGAGATGATCATAAATTTTGGCATGCGGTTTCACATCTAAGAACAGATAAAGTTTCTGGTAATAGAAAATATACCAATGAAATGTTTGAGCATACAGATACTATACGAAATGATTTTTCAAAGATTACAGATGCATATATGGAAACATTAGTTAAGTTTGATAAAGACCCATTAGATTTTGATTCATATCGTAAAGGATATAACAGTAGATTCAAAAAAAAGAAATAGCCATACTTAAACTCATTCCACTCTCATAAACAAATTTTTGGAAACAACTTTCCAGTTTATCTTATTGTTATTTGTTCTATTTGCCTTAGTAATTTCAATAACAAACTAAGGTGAACAAAATGACAGACCAAACAATCATTAACAAAATCAATTCTATTGTAGAACAAGATTCAAGACCTTTAACTTTTCAAGAAGCATCAAAGTATCTTGATATTTCAGCATCATATCTTTACAAATTAACATCTACTGCAAAAATTTGTCACTTTAAGCCTTCTGGCAAGAAAATTTATTTCAAAAAATCAGATTTACAGGCTTTCTTATTAAGAAACAGAGTAGCATCTCAATCAGAGCTTGAGCAAAAAGCTATTGATTATGTTAATCTTGGAAAAGGGGTTTAATATGACAAAAGAGCTTAATCAAGAATTTGATGGCATTGGTGAAGTTAGAGGCTATTTATTCAAACAGATTCTAAAAAAACCAAAAGCCTATTTGTATGAAGTAACAAACCAAGAAACAGACCAAAAACATTATGAGATATTCAAAAGAACTATTTCAAAATTATATGATTTTGGTGCAAAGGAAAGAATTGAGGAAAAAGCAGTTGTTTATCCAAAATCAAAATCATTTGGAATTTGGGCTTGGACTTCAAAAGATTTTATAAAAGCTGTAGATATTTATGAGTCTCTAACATAGTGATAGAATCAATTATTTATGTAAGTGTTTCACCATAGAGGCACTTTTAATGTAATTAGGTATAAAACCATTGGATAGGAAAAACACAATGAAAATAGATGCTTATTTCAGATTTGAAAGAATAAAATTAGAATCAAAAACAAGATATGATTTAACATTTAATCAAGGAAGTTATTCCCCATTACAAGAAATAAACAAAAATGGTGAATGTTGGATATATTTTAGCAAAAGTTTATACATACAATTTAAGAGTAATAGAAAAACAGATTCAGCAATTTCAACTAGAGAAAGACATATTACAAGTGTATTTATTCCAGAGATTGAAAAGCCAAATTTTGGATTTGGTGATTTCGATAATGATGCTTTTTTAATAGTTGTAAATGGGACTATTGAAATATTAGTTTTCAAAGGGAAAAAACATATTCAATCAATATTAAATAATTTGTTTTTAGATGGTGAATTTGATGAAGCATTAGAGGAATTTAGAACACTTTCCACATTATCAAAAAAGACTCAATTAAATTTGGTGAAAAATGTTGTTTAAGAGTATCTCTCTATTAAGTGTGTTTGAAGTAACACTTTTTGTTACCAAAGGATAATTATGTTTGATACAATAGGAACATATTATCATACAGAAAATGCTCTAAATACTCTTAGATATATTTCAGTTAATAATGAAAATATTGATAGACATACAGGAGAAATTGCAACATTTGGGACTCATAAGAATTTAAGAATAAAAGTTATGGGTAATTCTGTTTCTATAAATGGAAGTTTGCCAAAATATCTATTTGGTGATAATGTACAAGAACTAACCAGAAAGCACACTCAAGAGGCTATAGAGAGCCTATCAGATGAATTACATTTACAACTTGATGAATCAAAGCCTTATAGAATTGATGTTGCATCAAATTTCATAATGAAAGAGCCATTGGTTAAATATTATTCAGCACTTGAATCATTAGCAAGGTATGAAAAAAAAACCTATAGAGATGGATTCTTATTTACTACAAATAAAATAGCATTAGAATTTTATGACAAAAACAAAGAATTGCAAAAGAAAAAGCAGCTTATTCCAGAGATATTCCAGAATAGGAATGTTTTGAGGTATGAGATCCATTTGCAAAAGAGGTTACCTGAAATATTCAAGCAAGATATTTTAGCAAAAGATTTATATGATGCAGATTTTTATATTAAAGCTGTAGATATTTGGAAAGAAAGATATTTTAGTATCAAGAAAAATAGAGTTTTGACATTAAATTCAAAGGTAATTAGCATTATGGACTCAAAAACAATATTCAATCAACTTGCATTATTGGGATTGGAACAAGTTGGTCAAGAGAAACTATTAAAAATGTTGGAATATGAAAGAACAAGCCTTTCAAAGATGCAATTCAAAAGAATCAAGGAGAAAATAAACTCCATTAGTGAGCTTCCAGTACTAACAGAACAAAGTAACTTTATTCAAGAGCTTGATTCAAAGATAATTCAGAGAGCAAGATATTACAGGTAATTGTTATTATGGGACTTTGGGAAATAAAACAAGAAAAAGAAGAATAAGTTAAATATATTTAAGCCAAGATTACCAAAATTAAGCAAACAGAAAATAAGTTTAGAGAGGTATTTAATGCATCCTAAAGTAGAGGAATGGAACAAGAGACTTGATGACCATGAAGCGAAGTTGAAAGCGATAAGAAGAGTACTTGAGGCAAGAGAAGAACTGCTAAGAAAAAAAAAGAACTTGGCAAAGAATGAAAACATGGAAAAACATGAGAAAAAAGATTAAATATAAGATTCAGAAGAGCAAGGTATTTATTCTATTACCGGTAGCTGTTCCTTATGGTAATGAATCTCAAAGGGATGCAGATAAACGATTAAGAAAATCAATTCATATAATTAGTGGTCAAGTTGATAAAACTAACTATTTTTAGCTTCTGGTTGCTAAATGCATTAAAAACGATTAAAATGGCAACAATCACAACCAAAACGGGTTATTGGACAGTTAGCTAAAAAGCTAACAAAAGGAAACATTAAAAGGAAATTATTTAGTAAGAAATTCTATAAAATAACAGAAAAGCCAATATTGGTTTAGTACCACATGGCTACAATTGCCCAAAGGGGAAACCAACTTTGGCTATAAACTCAATATAAAACTGAAATGGATTTTACCAAATTGTCACTAAATGCTAACAAAATATAATTCTAAGAAGATTTACAAACCGTCCTACAAAACAAACATTGCCATAATAAGAGAGAGATTAAGGATTATATTGTGAGTTGCTTTGTAATTATTTCTAAGGCTATAAAGTTTTTTTACTAGCGGTTTCTATACGCATTAAGAACTTCTTGTGCCTCTTTTGAACCAAGCCGAATTGATTTTTTAATGCACCTTATTGCTTCATCAAAATCACCTTCCGAACCATAAACTAAACCCATATCCAAATAAGCACTTGCATTATTTGGGTCTAGTTCTATAACTTTTTTAAAGCACATAATTGCTTCATCAAAATCACCTTCCGTCCCATAAGCCAATCCCATATACAAATAAGCATCAGTGTAATTTGGTGCTATTTCTATAACTTTTTGATAGCATTCAATTGCTTTATCGGCATTATCATTTTTTCCATAAGCATTTCCCATATTGTAATAAGCATCTACATAATTTGGGTTTAACTCAATCGCTTTTTGATAGTAAAGAATTGCGTTGTCTAATTCACCCAATTCTTGTGCATTATAACCTTTTTGAAACCAATCCGTAGACGTTAACTTATCTGTTCTTTTAGCATAAATTTCCTGCAATTTATCATAGGCAATAGCATTATTTGGATCCAATTCTATAACTTTTTGATAACATTCAATTGATTTATCATAATTCCCTTTAAAACTATAAGATAAACCCAAGCTGAGATAAGCAATAATATTGTTTGTGTCCAACTTAATTGCTCTTTGATAACATTCAATTGCTTTATCATAATTCCCTTTAATGCTATAAGCTAATCCCATCAAGATATAAGCACTTGCTTCATTTGGGTCTAAATCAATAGTTCTTTGATAACATTCAATTGCTTTATCAACATTACCGCTGTTAAAATAAGCATACCCCATATTGTTATAAGCACTTGCATCATTTGGGTCTAAATCTATCGCTTTTTGATAACATTCAATTGCTTTATCATACTTCTCTTTGGCACTATAAGCAATTCCCATATTGTAATTAGCAGTTGCATTATTTGGGTCTAAATCTATCGCTTTTTGATAATAAAGAATGGTATTATCATATTCTTTCATCTCATAAGCATTATATGCTTTCTGAAACCAATCTGAAGCCGACAATTCATCTGAAGTTTTTGCATACTCTAATTGTAAAGCTAGTTTCTCTTTTTCGGTAATTGTCTTGTTAAGCTGTTCTCTAATTCTGGATAATTCGTCACTAGCTAAATTTGCTCTGTTATTTGCTTCTTCAAGTTGCTTAGTTTTATCTCTATCTTTTGCAATCTCTCCCAACTTATTTTTCACACTATCAATATCAAGAGTAATTTCAGCTTTTATGTAAAATTTACTTCCATCCCATATTTCATCTAATATTTTTGTTTCGGTTATACCAGCAGTAATACTAATAATTTGGTTATTTGTAAGTTCCTTTATCTCTTTGTTAGTTTCTGTAGTTTCCATTTCAAAAGTTGATTCAATATAAACTCCAATTTCCTCAAGCAGTATTTTTTTTACTTGATTCAATGCAATTGCTCTTGATGTAATCTTGCTATCAGCATCACCAACAGTGTGTGTGTATTCCCGAATAAAAGTTTTTTCTTGAGCTAATGAAAAACTTGAAATTAAAAATAACAGAAAAGTGATGATAGTTTTTTTAAACATAAATAACCTCTATTTATTACTTTAAATTACAAATAATTTGTTAAAAATAAACTTATTATATTGCCATGTTCTGAAAAAGTTATTGTCAATAAAAAACAACTTTAAAGGGGTAAGAAAAGGGTAAGATTTTGCAAACTTGTTACCTATTTGTTACTTTTAAAACTCACCTACCTTGTAACTATATATAATTAGGGTAGTTATATAATATTAACACATTTCATATCGAAAATGTAGCTTTGTTGGTTAAGTAGTTAAAAAACCTAAAATAAAACGACAAGTTGCGGTTTCTGAGCTCATTCTTAGATCCAGCTCTTTTGCGGGGACACAGGTTTCTGTCTCGGTAAACTACAACATCAATCCTTATATTATTGGATAGCATTCTCTATTTTCTTTACTATATAACCCTTTTTCTCTAGTTGCTCTATTATATTATCGTTACCAATGATATGACCAGCTCCTACAACAATAAATATTTTTCTCCCTTCTTCCAACATTGTTACTATTTTATCAGTTATAATTCTATTTCGCTTATATAATAGAGTATCCTTTTGTTTGGGAGAATCACTTGTAAACAATTCTATTTTTTCTAGCAACCCCGTTTCATTTCCAAACTTCCAATATTCTACTAATTGTTTTGTTTCTTTCGCAATCACCTTTCTATTATTTAAATAATATACTAATCTTTTTTCTGTCTCAATTGAATCAAGTTTTTGAACTTTTTCCATAATTTTTGAATACTCTTCAAAACCATCAATTTTAATGTTTCTCTTTCTAGCCAAATAATGAAAATATGCTTCAATACCTTGGCTGTTTTTGAACCCAATTTTATTTAACTCATTTTTTTCAACTTCTTGAATGATTTCAGCTGGTTGTAATTGCAGTAAGACATTTGAAGGGATTAACAAATCATCTGCAACATTTTTCACTAACTGCAATGTCTCTTCTGAGACATGATTTTTCAATTCAAACGTATCATCCTGCTTTTGTTTGCTAATGTTTCCTGGTTTCAGCTCCATGAAGAATTCTTCCGAGTCATTAAATTTCTCAATAATATAATTTGGCAAAGGATATATTGACTCATCTAAACTATGAAAAGAACCTAAAATATAAACTTCACCGTTTTCACTTTGCACTTCATAAAAAATTGGTGAAATCTCTTTTTCTGAATTACATGAAAAAAAAACTAGAAATATGATTGTTATTAAAATTGTTCTCATCTTTTTACTCCTAACATTTAAAGAATTCTATTCACCATAAAAACTAGTTGATAGGTCAACTTCCAATTGCTCTAATTACCGAGTAAATTATTTGCAATTTCTCTTATATCTTTATATGGGTCTCCGTTAAAGATAGGAAGATTTGATAAAATTATTAATATTTCTTTTTCCTTTTTAACTGCAGAATTGTCCAAAAGATTATAAGCAATATGAGTGCTTATATAATTATTCAACAAATTGGCAATCTTTGATAGTACATAAATTGGCGTATCTTCATCAGAAGCTAGCAATGGTAAAAATTTGGAATAATAAATCCATTCGTCTTTATTTTTTAACAGTTCCCAAAAGTTATCACTAAATAAATATGTATCGTTTTCATCAATATTATATGATTTAATGGCAGCAATTTTATTCTTATTCTTTAAACCGTAAATATAATCGTAAAAACAACCAGATGGACAATCTTGTGGAGGTCCATATGGAACACTAAAAACATAGACATCTTCATTGCTTACATTCATAATTACTTTAATTTTTTGAGGATCTTCTAAATTAAGATTATTAACAAAATTTTGAATGTCATTTGGGATAATTGGCTCAACAATATTATCACAACTTACAATTACGAATAATATAATTGCTGACAAAAATATTTTAATTATTAAATTCATTAAACAACCTCATTTGTTTTTTGCACATAACCCGCCACCATAACAACAATTCTACAAAATAGCGAATGATAAAATTACCAAGAACATTTTTTAATAGTAGGGCATCACAACGCTCCATTTGTAAAATGTTTATAGCCAATTTATTATTGCCTTTAACAGGAATAGCTGTTTAGGTGCATTTAAAATAATATTATTTTAATCAATTATTTTTCTAATGTTTTTTAGTCGATCTTTAATGGTGGACCAACAACTTTCATTTCGTGTTCTTCAAAAACTTTTATAACTTCTTCATTTGTTGGCGGTGAAATCCAAGAATCTGTTATCTTAAAAAATTCCTCCATCTTTCCAGCGGGTAAATAGGATACTATAATTTTAGCTTTTTCGGTTAATTGAACAAATGCGTGCTGAACATTTCTTGGAAGAAAAATAGTGTCACCTATTTTCAAAGTATGTTTGTCTTCACCGACTTGAAAAAAATACTCTCCTTCAACAACATAAAACCATTCATCTTGATTAGGGTGAATGTGTAGAGGCGGGCCACCTTTAGGTGTATATCCAGTTTGTTCAAACACTGCTACATCTCCATCAGTGTCATTTCCACTAATTTTTTATCTAGGTTGTTTAAAGTAACTCCCTTCATTTTGTAGCGTTTGCCATATCTAGCATCACCAGAATTTACTTTGAAACCAGTTTTAGTTCTCATTCGGGTTCCTTTTTCAATAAACATAGATAAATTATTATTTATTTTTGCTAAAAGATTTATTGGATAAAGTAATAATGCAGTTAATATTAGTTTTCTTCTGTTCATAATTTTACATTCTTCAATAATTATTTATAACTTAAGCATCTAACGGTTTGTTTAACTAAGCCGCAAAGCGGCAGCACTTACTCCACAATAATGCCAACTTAAAAATCAACACTTTCCTTTGCGTCAACATAAATATTTCCACTAATTATAACAACAGCAAATATCAATAATTACGGAGGTATAAAATGTACACATTCATACTCATTTGCATGGAAAAAGATTTGCAGCTACTTGGTTTATCGGAAAAAGCAAACCATATAATCCACCACATATAAACCTAATAGCAAATTACAAGTACTTGTACTGAGTTCATCGAAGTCGCGGTTGTGGCTGAGCTCTCATGTTTTCCGCACAATATTAAAAAAAGGCTGAAATTAGTTTAATTTGAAAAGATATTTCAAAAATGAGTGTAACTAGTTGTTTTGTAAGTGCATTTATAATAAAGGAAAAATATATATTGAAAGTATTTCAGTATGGATTATCTCAAAATAATATGGCAAATATAAAATCCAAGACAATTGGGTTTTTGATTAAAAACACAAGATAGATTCGTAATATTAATTTTTGTAGTGTTAATAGCAAACTTGTAAATGGCAAAGCTCTCGAATCGGCGATTCGAGCAACAATGTAGTGTGATTCGCCGAATCGCAAAGCTGATACTGACAAACTTGGAAAACTGTATTAGAAATAGGCTAAATTACAACAATGCTCTTAAAAAGTTGAGGTGTACCAATACTGAAAAAAGGACAAGTAGCGGTTGCCGATCTCTCACAAAGTGATATACTTCAGAGTTTACTCCATTCTTTTTGTAGGGTTCGGTATCAATCATTATAACGTTATATGTCATTTAGCATATTGAATAATTCTATTTATATTTTGCAATCATTACTGAAAACAGCATATCATAATTTAATTTATCAGCTCCTTTCATCAACAATCTCTGCTCTTTCAACAGCCTCATTTCATTATTCTCTAATAATCCCTTGATATAATCAGGTGAATGTTTGAAGATAGGAACGCCCCAAGCTGTCATTTGCTGACTATATTCATTTGCATAATTGTCTGGTGCTATTGCAAAGCCGAATATTCCTCCTTTTTGTAACACTCTTGCCACATCTGAAAACACATTTTTCAAATCACTAAGGAAATGGAATACACCGCAACAAATTATATGGTTAAAAGAATTGTCATTATATGGTATGTTGTCGTCTGATAATTTATGAAGCTTTAACTCTTCTGTGAATGCTTTATTTCTGCAAAGGTTTAACATATCCTCTGCAATATCCAAACCGTAAACTTTCAATCCAATCTTAGAAAATTTAATTGATGCCAAGCCAGTTCCTATTCCAAGATCAAGTATTTTCTCATTTGGTTTAACATATTCATAACACATTCCAAATATCACATCGTGCCCATAACTATCATATTCTTTTACTTGTTCATCATATTGACTTGCTATTTCTTTATAATCATATTCATTCATATTACAATTCTCCAATTTAAGTCGCTGGTTAAACTAAGCCGCAAAACGATAAAACTTGCTCCACAATAATGCCAACTTAAAAAATCAGCATTTTCCTTTGCATCAACATAAATATTTCCACTAATTATAACAACAGCAAATATCAATAATTACGGAGGTTTCAAATGTACACATTCATACTCAATCGCATGGAAGAAGATATACAGATGCATGGTTTAGCGGAAATGATGAAACAAATAATCCTACCACTTAAAAACCTATTAGCAAATTAAAAGTACTTGTGCTGAGTTCTCACAAAGTGATATGAGAGTTTCTGAGTCGTCCGCGTGAATTCGGAAGTGGTCCGCATGAATTGGGAAGTGATCCGGGAAGATTTAGGAATCATTCGGAAATATTTTCCGGGGGATCCGACGGACTTTTCATCTATGAAATTTCATCTATTTACATTAAAAAAGAAATGTTTTAATCTATTTTGTATTAGCAGATAAAAAAATTGCTTAAGTTAACGATGTTAAAATATTTGGAATATTAAAATCGGATTTAATAAGAATAAGTATAAAAGATCTTAATCATCATGCATAAAAATTAAAAAAACGAGTAATGGTGCCGATATTATGTAAAACAAATAACCTCACCCCTGCTTGAAATTTATTATCTAAACTAAAAGGGAAATAAAATGAAATATGGAGTTGTTACTTTGGTACTCTTTTGGGCGGGGATATCAACTTTAACACAGGCGCAAAACTTAGCTAACCCCGGGTTTGAAGAAGGCCCCGGCACAGGCTGGCTTATTTATTCTTCAAACGGGGCAGGGTTAATTGGCACCGCCGATTTTTTTAGTTCGGCATCAATAACACCTGCGGTTACTCCTCGTACGGGACAGTATATGGCGCGCTTAGGCGGCTTTGGCTATGCAGAAAATGCAATTGCACAAACTATAACACTGCCTTCAACTTCCAATGTATATTTACATGTTTATTATCAAGACAGAGCACCTTCAAATTCGGAGTGTTCGGGTGTATATGTTGGCGCAAGAATAAGAGTAAGTATTGCAAACCAGATTTTGTTAGATACTTATTTGTGCGACTATAATGTTGTAACAAATTGGACGCATATTTATTTTGATTTATCGGCGGTTTCGGGACAAACTGTAGATGTAGTATTCCGTGCGGATGCGGCTAATTCGGTTTGGTCGTATCTATATCTTGATGATTTTGTTGTAAACTCCTCTATCACCAATGTTGAAGATGCAGAAGCTTTGCCTGTTGATTTTAGTTTATCTCAAAATTATCCCAATCCTTTTAATCCCTCTACAACTATTAAATATGAGCTGCCTTTTTCGTCAAAAATAAAACTTGAAGTTTTTAATGTAAGCGGACAATTAGAGGCAACCATTGTTAATGCAACGCAGAAAAGAGGAACATACTCGGTAGAGTTTAATGCTTCAGAAAAGCCAAGCGGTGTTTATTTTTACAGATTAACCGCCGTTGATGAATCGGGTAATGTAACAGTTCGTAATTTAAAAATGCTTTTATTAAAGTGATGATGAGCCTGTAAAATTTTTATAGAGGCCAAGCAATTGTTCCATTTTTTGCAATCCCACCAAATGGAACAATATCTATTGAAATCCATTTTTAAATACAAACCGATGCTCTCGCTTACTGTCCTTTGTAAAATCGTTACTTATAAGACTGCTTACAACATCTGTATAATTATCCCAGTTTAGCATTGATACTCCAAAATCTATATCTTCCGTTACCAAACCAGTTTCATCAATTTCATACACTTGCTTTAACAGAATATCTCTAGCCATTGCGCCAATTATAAAGTATTCTACTTTATGAGATTGCAGAATCTGGTCCAATACTTCAACAGCGTTAAGGATTCCTTTTTCCAACTTAATTTTGCCATTCATTTATAATCTCCTTAAATATAAAACCAGCAACCTCGTAATTTCTAGGATCGTTGTTTTCTAACAAATCAACATAAACGAGTATTGGATGAAAAACTTTGTCTGTTGTTTCATCATCTCGGAATTTCCAGAAGCGTTCTATCAGTTCAACGTTTCCATTATCATCCTCTGTTAATCTAGCATCCAGTTTTATTCTATTAATATTAATAGTGTTTTTATCAATATAAACCGTGCAATTTATCGGGCTTACTAAATGTGATGTTTTTATTGCCGCTACTTCTCCACTCCATTGAGCATTATATTTATTGATATCAACATGCTTCCACCAATCTGTAAGTTTTGAATTATAGCGACCAATTATTTTCTTAGATTTTAGTTTCATAGTATAGAATGCTGACCAATTCTCGAATAGCTTTTGTTTATCCGTGAATTTATATTTACCGTTACCGTCGCTAACAATTAAGCTATGGTTTTTAAGATTATTCACAACAATAGCTACTGTTCCATTAACGCTTTTAGTTGTAGCAGCTATTTCACGATATGGCTTGTTGATTAAGCCATCAATTGTTAAGAGTGAATATAATACTTGTAATCCAGAAGCTGTATAAAGTCTTTCTTTCGGCCTGCTGAATTTCCTTTTCTCACCTTTAATATCAATAAGAATTGGAGCTTTATTTAAATAGATATTCCCACAAGTATCAACATAGAAAACACCAATACTTTTTAATCTTCTTGCGATATTAGGATTAATATAATCAGTTACTACAATGAACTGGTTGTTCTTGAGTTTACTTATCTCATGAAATATATCTATGTGGACTGGTGATATGATGTTTTTAACAATAACGGAAGTTTTGTTTTCTTGTTTTCCCACTCGTATTCCAGTTCGCCATCAAATAAGCTGTTATTGGCTGGGTTCGGAACTATCTCAGCTTTAATGTGAGTAAGCTTATTTAGCTCGTTAATTGCTCTGGTTAGTATTTCTTTCTCTTTTTGCATTCTTCACCTTTGTACACACATAGTGAACATGGTGAATAAGCATATAATTGTCAAATATTATTAATGTTGAATATTAAATTCTCATATTCCACAGCAAAAATACCATTTTCAAATTGTAACATATTAACTTGGTCAGAAACAACTATTTAACAATTGTAATATTCAACAAGGAATCTTTGTTACTTTACAAAATGTATTTACCAAAATAGATTTAGTTTATCCTTGTAGAAACAGTACTTCAAGGAATTTGAGGTAGTCAATTAGATGTTTTAGAAGATTTTCCTTCATTAAATCGCAGCGATATGATGAATATATTTCCAACTCCTCGAAATCCCACAATGCACTTTAAATCCATTTTTATTAATCAACCAAAAACACTATATTTCTATCTAAATTTTTGCAAGCGGCACTTTTAACTTGGGATGTTATGGCAAAGGAAGCAAAAGCACGTATTAAAATTAATAAGCTGTTGGAATCTGCTGGTTGGAGATTTTTCGACAATGAAGTGGGTAAAGCAAATATACTTCTTGAATCCAATACAACAATACAACAATATCAACTTGATATATTAGGTGATAACTTCCAGAATGCAAGGAAGGGTTTTATAGATTTCTTACTACTGGACGATAGAAGTTTGCCACTTATTTTACTTGAAGCTAAACGCGAAGGTAAAAATCCGCTTGATGGCAAAGAGCAAGTTCGTGAATATGAAGAAACACTTTGCTGATTATATAAATACTCTTATTAAAGGAAACAATTCCACAAAAGTTAGATTTGTTTTGGAATAAATAAATGAAAAGATATACTAATACCGAACTTGAAAATTTGCTTAATGATATTGAATCTGATATAGCAGAAAGAAAAGAATCCTTTAAAGGAGATGTACCTAAAAAGGCACGACAAGCTGTTTGTGCTTTTGCTAATGATATTTCAAACCGAAATAAAGCCGGTGTTCTATTTATTGGAGCAAAAGATGATGGAACTCCATCTAATGAACCAATAACGGATCAACTGCTTCTTTCATTAGCCAATATTAAAACTGATGGTAATATTCTTCCTCTTCCGGTTTTATCGGTTGAAAAAATAAGACTTAAAAATGCAGATATGGCAGTTGTAACCGTTATGCCTTCTGATATGCCCCCTGTAAAATATGATGGTAGAATTTGGGTTAGAACTGGTCCAAGACGTTCAATTGCAAATGAACAAGAAGAGCGTCTTTTAATAGAAAGGAGAAGGTTTAAAACTTTACCTTATGATCTTAACCCTGTTCCATCAGCTAAATTAAGTGATTTAAGCAAAGTATTTTTTGAAGAAGAATATATATCAAACTCCTTTTCACAAGATGTTATTGAATCAAAAGACCGAAGTTATGAAGAACTCCTTGCTAGTAGCAGAATGATAGTTTCACCCGATGAACCCACACCAACAGTTGTTGGCATTTTAACATTAGGTAAAAATCCTCAAACGTTTATTCCAGGTGCGGCTATTCAGTTTTTAAGAATTAAAGGAACTAAGTGGGGAGACCCAATAATTGATGAAGAAAAAATTAACGGTAATCTAAAAAAGCAAATTGAAAAGCTGGATCAAAAACTTGTTGCTCATAATCGTGTTACTGTTGAATTTTCATCTTCACCGACAGAAATTAGAAGGTTTTCTTATCCAATATCTGCATTACAACAACTTACACGTAATGCGGTTATGCACCGTAGTTACGAAGGCACAAATGCTCCAATTATGGTTTATTGGTTTGATGATAGAATTGAAATTAGTAATGCCGGTGGTGCTTTTGGAAGAGTTACGCCTGAAACTTTTGGGAAACCAGGATATGCCGATTACAGAAACCCCAATATTGCAGTTAGTATGAAAATTCTTCGTTTTGTTCAGCAGTTTGGATTTGGTATTCAATTGGCTCAAAGGGAATTAGTTGAAAATGGAAATCCACTTGCAGAATTTAAGGTGGAAACAACATCCGTTCTTTGTACTATAAAAGAAAGCATATTTACTAAAAAATTAGAACATGAGCCCGAGTCACGGCCCGAGTCACGGCCCGAGTCACGGCCCGAGTCACAAATTGAATCAAGTATGGCTCAGAAAGTAATTTTATTATTACAAAAAGAGCAAATGAGTAAATTAGAGTTAGCACATGGACTTGGTCATAAAGGTGTTTCGGGTGAGCTAAAAAAACAGATTAAGTCACTTGTTGTTGGCGAGTTTATTGAATTTACTATTCCCGAAAAGCCAAACAGCCGTTTGCAAAAATACCGTCTTACTGAAAAAGGGGAAAAAATATTAAAAAATATACGTAAATAGACTTTATTTGAGCCAATAATTGATTATCCCATTTGCTAATTAAAGCTCTAAATTATTATTAAAAATTCAAATTGCTACATATTTACTTGGTCAAAAATAACCATTTAACATTTGTGATATTAGACAAGTAATCTTTGTTGCTGCACACTACGTATTACCAAAATAGATTTAGTTTATCCTTGTAGAAACAGTAATTCAAGGAATTTGAGGGAGTCAATTAGATGTTTTAGAAGATTTTCCTTCATTAAATCGCAGCGATATTACGAATATATTTCCAACTCCTCGAAATCCCACAATGCACTTTAAATCCATTTTTATTAATCAACCAAAAACACTATATTTCTATCTCAATTTTTGCAAGCGGCACTTTTAACTTGGGATGTTATGGCAAAGGAAGCAAAAGCACGTATTAAAATTAATAAGCTGTTAGAATCTGCTGGTTGGAGATTTTTCGACAATGAAGTGGGTAAAGCAAATATACTTCTTAAATTCAATACAACATTCCAACTAATAAATGACGAGAACCCTCCAATCATTAAAAAATCACTACCCTCATTAGATATACAGAAAATCATTTCAGAGAAAATTGATAAAGAGCAACAACTAGTAAATGCTAACAAGGAGCTAATAACAATATTTGAGCAAAAGATAAAAGATAGAATAGCACGGGTTTGGGGAGAGTAATGGAATGAAAATTTTGAATTACTTTAAATCTTCCAATCTTGAACCTTCTCTAAAAGCATCGTGGTTAATTGGTTTAATCATTTCTATAGTTTCTTATGTCTTTATTTTAATTTCCGATGGCATTATGAGAACTCCTTTGTTGAATTCATCTGGATTAAATGAATTCTTGAATCTTTATCAATTTCCCATAAAAACATTAACTGCAACAGTAGTTTTATTTGGTCTATGGTTGACAATTGAGAGAATGAAACAAACGGAGGAGCAAACAAATGCGGTTACTGATAATAATAGATTCAATAATTTCTATAAGCACAGAGATGATTTTATCGCTTTTTATAAAAACTCAGCATTCTACAAAAACTCAGCGTCAGAAAATAAAGATGTTAAAGTTGAGGATGATAGCAATTCACTTTTCTACCCTATTTACTCACATTATTTTTACTCCTCTTATTATAATTTTAAGCCTACAAGAAATGACCATATAAAGGAGAATGAAACTCTTTTTTTTAATGGACTAAAAACTTCATTATTAAACATTAGTACTTTTGATTTATTAGAAGTTGACATAAGCGAGTTAAAGGAATTATTTAAACTTACTTGTTTTATTTCAAATATTAGCCAAAACAATCCCCTAATTATTAGTGAAATTAAAACATTTGAATCGGAATACAATAATGACACTGAAGAAAGCACCATTCACAAAATACTTGAGCATCTAATCCCAACATATTGGCGTTTAATTTTTCTAAAAGAATTAATCGCCTTTGATGGTGAATGCTACAAAGAAGAGAAAAGCAATAATTTTGAATCTAATTATGAACTGCTGTGTTCAAAACATGGCTTGCTAACTTCTTCTGGAATCAGAACCCAAATAATACGCGCAGGCATTGATGAATAATCAAATAGTTCGTCAAATATGCAATGTCGAGGCAAAAGAGCATGATAATAGCAAAGATGGAAGATTAAAATAAATGAGGGAATTATGGAAAATATGATAGCAACTCAATTAGAAAACAGTCGCAAAGATTTGCTTGATTTAGGTTTACGAAATACTCTTCTAAATTTCAGAACAAAGAAAAACAAAGTTGAAGTTGTTGATGAAATATCTAAAGAAATATATCAGATTTTAGTTCAACAAAATAAAAAGATGAGATTCAAACCTATTCCAAAAGAAATTCTTGAGAATAAAGAATAAAGTATTAATGGCATTCTTGATGTAGCTGAAAATGACTGGTCTGCAATATTTGCTCAAGAAGAGGAAAGCACAAACGGCAATGGAGCTTCAACACGTCATACTGACTCATATTTACAAACCAAACTGGATGCCAGCAACCTTCATGCAAGACTTCTAACCATGCATAATAATGCCCGAACAATGATTCAAGAGCAAGGTGTAAATATTCTGTATTTAGCTCTTGGCTTTATGCATTGGTATGATTCTGATACATCTGATACTGCAAGAAAAGCGCCTTTAATTCTAATTCCAGTGACTTTGGAAAGACTCAGCGCCAAAGAAAGGTTTAGTGTAAATTACTCTGGTGAAGATGTGGGAACAAATTTGTCATTAGAGGAAAAGTTGAAGGCACAGTATAGCATTAAACTACCAGAAATTGAGAGTTTTGAAGACTTAGATATAGAAGAATATTTTAGGAAAGTTCAAAAGAAGATTGGTGGACAAACAAATTGGGTAGTTAAAAATGATGAAATAGTGCTAGGATTCTTCTCATTTGGTAAGTTTTTGATGTACAAAGATTTAGATAGAAACATTTGGTCTGAAGATAATCTACCAGAGAATCATGATATTCTACAAGCATTATTAGGTGACGGATTCAAAAATATAACTTCCATATTAGCAGATGATACAAAGATAGACGAAATAATTGAACCTGATAAAACCAACCAGATAGTTGATGCTGATAGCACACAAATATTAGCCATTTTGGACGTAAATGCTGGACATAATTTAGTTATTCAAGGGCCTCCTGGAACTGGCAAATCACAAACCATTACTAATATTATCTCAGAAGCACTTGGGCAAGGGAAGAAAGTATTATTTGTAGCAGAAAAAATGGCTGCATTAGAGGTAGTTAAAAGAAGGTTGGATAATACTGGATTGGGCGACGCTGTTTTAGAACTGCATAGCCATAAAGTAAATAAACGAATTGTAATTGATGAATTAGCTAGAACTTTAGAATTAGGTGCGCCAAATCATTTAGATAACACAGCAGAAATGGAAACACTTGTTGAATACAGAAATGCGCTGAACAATTATAGTCAAATTATAAATTCTCCAATTATGAAATCGGGTATTACATTTATTAAAGCGATCGGAAAGATGCAATTTATTGGTGATGTATATCTCAGTTGGCCTAAAATTGATTTTTCTAAGATGCGAGATTGGGAAAAACATGATTTTATATCGATTAGAAACAGAGTCGCAGATTTAGAAAAAAGATTGCATACTATCGGTATTCCTGAAGAAAACTCATTTTGGGGATCTGATAAAAAAATATTATTCCAAGATGAAAAGGAGAAAATAAAGAATAGTATTAATGAAAATTTGACCAATACAAATAGTCTTAAAGAACGTATAGAAAAACTAATTCAAGGTCTAAGTTTAGATTTGCCTCTAAATAATAAAGAAGCAATAGTACTTTGTAATACTTGTGAGAGTATGATAAGCGCCCCTGTATTAAGAGATATTGATGTGAGTAATCCATATTGGAAAGATAATGCCCAAGAGATTGCTATGGCTGTTGAATCTGGAAAGATAATAACTAATCTATTAAGCAAATATAACCAGTACTTACTTGACCACGCTTGGGATGCTGATATTCTCTACGAAAGACAACAAATATTACAATATAGATCTAAATGGTGGCGAATTCTATCAAAGAAATATCGAACTTCAAGAAGTACAATAAAATCACTTTGTAAAACAAATACTTCAGTTGAACCTCATTTTCAATTGGAATTAGCCGATTCAATTATAAGTTATAAAAAGCATTTTAAAGTTTATTCTGAGCACGAAAAAATTGGGCACTCTATTCTAAAATCTTATTGGAAAGGATTAAGAACAGATTGGGATAAGATTAATTATATAATTAAGTTGATTCATGAGCTTTATAATGAAATTGCTTCTGGAAATATTCAAGAAAAAGTATTAGAGAACTTAACTGACTCCAAAAGTAATCTTAATATCAATGATGTCAACGATTTAAAGCATTTTATTAATGCACAAATGCAAGATTTAATTCAGCTTGAGAATGAACTCGAAATATCTGGGAATAATTCTGATGAATATAAATCAATAAATAAGCTAGACTACAAGGATCAAATAGATAGATTGACTGAATGGTTTGATAACTTTAGTGATTTTGAAAATTTGGTTCATTATAATACTCTGAGAGAAGAGTTTAAATATCTTAATCTTAAATTTATTCTCGAAGTATCGGATTCATGGAAGGAAGCATCAATAAATCTTGTAAATTGTTTTGACGCTTCATGGTACAACGGTTTGCTCCAAGAAGCTTACAAGACGAATAAAGAACTCTACCAGTTTAATAGGGATTCACATGAATTGAAGATTAAAAGATTCAGAGAACTTGATACTTTATTATTCAAATACAACCAAGTGAAAATTATATCTAAACACTGGGATGAACTGCCTAATTTATCTCAAAGTGGAGGAGAATTAACTATACTCAAAAAAGAGATAAACAAAAAGAGGGGACTTAAACCGATAAGGCAATTGATGAGTGAAGCTGGCAATGTGATTCAAGCCATAAAACCAGTATTTATGATGGGACCACTTTCTATAGCAAACTTTATTTCGCCACAAAGTGTAAAATTTGATCTTATTATATTTGATGAGGCTAGTCAGGTTAAACCAATAGATGCATTTGGAGCTATACTTAGAGGAAAGCAGGTAGTAGTTGTTGGCGATAGCAAGCAATTACCACCAACTAGTTTTTTTGAATCCATGGCAACAGATAATAGTGACTTTGACGAAGATTCAGCAATTACGTCTGATATGGAAAGTATCCTTGGATTATTTAAGGCACAAAATGCTCCTGATAGAATGTTGAGATGGCACTATAGAAGTAGACATCATTCTTTAATAGCAGTATCAAACAATGAATTTTATGAAAACAAATTAGTTGTATTCCCAAGTCCAGGGAATAACAGTGAAGCAAAAGGATTAAGATTTAAATATTTCCCAGATACATTTTATGAGAGAGGAACTTCACGAACTAATCCTGGTGAAGCAAAGGAAGTTGCAATTGCTATAATGGAACATGCAAAAAACAAAAAGAACTTAACTTTAGGTGTCGTTGCATTCAGTACCGCTCAGCGAGATGCTATTGAATATAGTTTGGAAATATTGAGGAGACAGGATTCTTCATGTGAAGATTACTATGGCATGCACCAAGAGGAACCATTTTTTATTAAAAACCTCGAAAACGTTCAAGGTGATGAGAGAGATGTTATTATTATAAGTATTGGTTATGGTAAAACGAAAGATGGTTACTTGAGTATGGGTTTTGGACCATTAAATAGAGATGGTGGGGAAAGAAGATTAAATGTATTGATATCTAGAGCTAAACGAAGTTGCTATGTTTTTACAAACTTTTTTGGAGAGGATATTGATTTGAATAAAACCTCAGCAAAAGGAGTTGTCTCGCTAAGAAATTTCTTAATCTATGCAAAGACTCGAGTATTGGAAATTCCTTTTTCAACATATCAAGATACTGATTCACCATTTGAAGATGAGGTAATTAAAGCGATATCTAAACATGGATATAAACTTGAGCCTCAAGTGGGCAGTGCAGGATTTAGAATTGATATTGGTGTGGTTGATAACGAATATGCTGGTCGTTATTTGTTGGGTATTGAATGTGATGGTGCAACATACCATTCAGCTCAATCTGCTAGGGATCGCGATAGATTGAGACAGCAAGTCCTTGAAAATTTAGGCTGGAGAATATATCGAATATGGAGTACAGATTGGTTTAGGGATTCAGAAAAAGAAACTCGACGTGCAATTGAAGCAATTGAAAGAGCCAAAGTTTATTGGAGTGGCAAAAGTGCTGAAGAAAAAAGAGAAAATACATTAAAAAATCCAACAAATAATAACTTGCTTGCAAGAACCGAAATCAAAAAAATAGAAACTCAAACACATATTTACGAAGAAGCCAAGGTAAATATCACTTTACGCCACAAGATATTACAAGAATGCACACCATTTGAATTAAAAGATATTATTATTGAAATTGTGAACCAGGAAGGCCCAATTTCAGAAAAGTTAGTGGTTAAAAGGGTCGTTAATGGGTCTGGTGCTTCACGAACTGGTAGTATTTTGACTAGAGTAATAGAAAATGCAATTGCATATGTTGTGAGAGAAAAAACCGTCAGAAAATCAAAAGAATTTTTGTATCCTATTGATTATCACCCTGTCGTTAGAGATAGAGCAAATGCTGATTCAATTGTTAAATCAATAGAAAACCTGCCTAGTGAAGAAGTTGAGTTTGCAATTATCTCGGCAATAAAAACCTCATATTCTATTGAAACAGATGAATTAATTAGAAATGTTAGCGATACTCTGGGAATAAAAAGAGTGACAGAACAATTTAATGCTTTTATGAAGACGATAATCAAAACAATGGTTCAAACTGGACAACTTAGTAATGAAGGCAACTTTTTAAGAATTAAAGAGCTTAACTAAATCAATAAGATTTGTTTCATACTATCGATTATTTTGTGAAATAGCTTCTAACAATAAAAGAGAAGTTAAAACTGCTGTTTTTAGTTCATTAAGTTCAAGACCATCGAGGTAATCGTTAAAAGGAAATGAAATTCTCGTTAATTGATTTACAATCATCTCAACACGAGTATGATTTGCCTTTGTAATTTCAAGATATTCTTCATAATTATCGTTGTTGGACAGAGAATAGAATTCTTTATTTAATTACTTCTTATTTAATATACCAATTTATTGAATATAATTTGTCACGCAATAGGATAGTGTGTCATTTTATGCGCTTACACTTTCATGGAAATAAAATTGCAGATATTTCACTTTTCTAGAGATAAATAAACCCATAACCAAAATACCCAGCACAAATATAATTTTTGCACAAAATTTCAAGGCGTCCTTTTAACGGCTAAATCCAGTTTTTAAAACGGCTTAATTATTTTAATATTTACTGATACCTTTTTGATGAATATTAACACATCACAAAACTGGATAACCTTTTTAAGAAATCATTCCAAAGAAATTATCTCAATAGACTTCTTCACCGTTCCAACAATTAACTTCAAGTTATTACACGTATTAGTAATGATTGAAAATCACAGAAGAAGAATTATTCATTTCAATGTCACAGAAAATCCAACTTCCATTTAGTCTGCACAACAGATGAGAAATGCTCTTTATAATGATAACTCTTACAAGTATGTAATTAGAGATAGAGACTGTAAATTCGGCAAGTATTTTGGAGAGAAAATAAATGATGTTGGAATTAAAGAAATTGTAACAGCATATAGATCACCTTGGCAAAACGGGTATGTTGAGAGAGTAATTGGGACAATTAGAAGAGAATGCCTAGATCATTTTATTGTTTTCAACGAGACACATCTTAGAGAAATACTCAAAGAATATTTTTATTACTACAATAAATTCCGAACACATTTAGGGCTGGATAAAGATACTCCAGAAAATGGACCAATTGAACCATATGGTGAAATAAAGAGTATTCCAGTTCTTAATGGTCTGCATAATATTTATTTCAGAGAATCAATAGAAATTCATACCTCATTTATTACGACTCAATCAATTATTTCAAATTAAGATTTATCTTTTCCATACTTTGAACATAAAAAAATCTTCCTGAGCCCATCACATCTACATGCGTGAAACTAAAGTGAGTATATTCCAAATCAGGAGTTGACAAACCTGACTTCTTTAAGAAATCAATTATTTTTTCTTTCGGATGAGTATTAAGTATCTTCACTAACCTATCCCCTATTTCTGATGCGAGCAGTTCATCTTTGGATGGTCGATACTCTTTTGGCTGTGCACCAAGAATCATATTGCCTTCTTCCCATTGCCCCGGATTAGCTTTAGAATTTAGTTGATATAATTTCAACAACTGAAGAAGAGAAGAATAATTTTCAAGTTTGGTATCAGGAAGAATTTTTAACTCATCATTAAGAGCGGGCATATAATCAAGAACTGTATCTGGAGTGCGTTTTGGTTGATAATCTTCAAAGATTTTTTCTTTTGGTTGATTAGCCCAAGTTGCTTCTTCAATAAATAACCACCGGCTTAATCTTGTTTCGTATTTGTCGTAAAGGAAATTTACATAGGTGTTGGCAGCTGAAAACAATGCGCGCATTTTATGTTTTGAATTCTCAAATATTTCTTTTCTTCTCGCAGGCGAGTTATTCGCCTCAGTTAAAGCTTCGCTGAAATATTTCAAAAGATTTTCTTCAACGGAAGTGTAATACGTATCGGTAGGCAGGTCTGCTGTTTTAATCCAGCGTTTTTTTATTTCAGTAATATCCGGGATCAACTGTAAATAGATCATTTTCCCTTTGCAGAGATTCACCCATGCCGAATCATTGGGAAGAATTGTTCCCGGTAGCGCAATTTGTAAATCAAGAAAATATCGATAAATATTTTTTGATATGAACTGAACATTTTCCGGTAAGGCTAATTCGATATTCTGCGGCTGATGATTCAAGTCTCTTTGTGTTGCTTTTGCAAATAACTTGTTAAACTCTTCAATTAATTTTATATCATTTTTTTTATTTTCTCTAAGCTTAAAAGTTGAATAAATTACTGCGTAATCTGTAACCGTGCTAACTTCCTCCAGAGAAATTAAAAAATCACTCCCTGGTTTAATGGAGAAATTCTGCCATGGAATAATGTTGTATTCAAGCACTTCAAAGTTTTCATGGTTTATAATTACTATGCGAAGATATTCCCAATAATCTTTAGCACCGAAAACAAATTTATTGTTGTCGTGCCATGATAACTCAACTTTTAGCTTGTCTCCAAAAAATGTTTTTGCTAAAAGCTTTGTTGCGGATCCAAGTAATTCAATCCACTCAGTGAATTTCATGTTTCCCATTTTTACTTGCACTCCTGATTTATTTATTAATATAACGGCACCCGCATATTCCACTTTTGCAATTCCTTTATCGAATTGATCGACAACCTGATCATATTTCGGCGGAATAACAATTTTCCCTGTGTGATTTATAAATCCCCAAGTTCCTCCTTTCCATGTTTTATGTTCGAATTCGGAGACTTCAGCACACCCTTCACAAATAGCTGCCAGTCCGTTTTGGAAAGGCAAAGCTGCTGTGAATTGCGGTTCAATTGCAACATTCCCCATCTCATCTGCAAAACCGATTTTTTCATTCTTAATAATTCTAAACAAACCTTCTGATGGATAATCGGGACCATTATCAAACGGAAATATTTCGAACAACTCATTTCCACTTTTACCAATTGCAATAAATCCTTTCCCTTCTTTATAAACCACTTCTTTTATCTTTGATGAATCGGGATACATAAAACTATTTTCCTCCTTCGCTCTTTCATTTTCTGAACTATTCGGGAATGAACCGAACAGAATATCTGTAAAAATAAATAGAGCGATTATAACCGCTACGGATAGAGATGTTTTGATTTTCATTTATTTACTCTTTTTGCAAAAAAAAACTATTCTTCAACTAATGTTATATTGCTGGTGTAATCTGTGTATTTAAATTTTGAAATTAATGATGATTTACAGTTTGGACAAGTTAATTTAAAATCACAGTTAACAGATGAAAATTTATCGAAAATTAATCTTATCGGTTCAAAACAAAATGGACAGTCCTCCTGTTTGACACCAATATGTCCCGGAACATCAATACTCTTATCTATCCTTCTCCTGTTTTCTTCTTGTGATGCAAGATCGGCAAACTCCTGCATATTGTCGGGTGATTGAATAAGAAAAATTATTCTTTCATTAAATTCTACTCCGTTCATCGTATTCCTTTCTATTAAAATTCATGCAACAAAAAGTTGTGTAACCCTTTTGCATTATTTTAGTAAAATCATTTTTTTTGCTGCGAAATATTGACCATAAGATAATCTGTAAAAGTAAATTCCACTTGGTAAATCAGAATTGTGAAACTCTATTTCGTGATTTCCCGGTGTTAATTCTTTTTCAATTAGTGTTGCAATTTCTCTTCCTAAAATATCATAAACCAATAGTTGAGTTTTTTCTTGTGATAAAATGGTGTTATCGTTAAACGGAATAGTAAATCTAATTTTAGTTGTTGGATTAAACGGATTTGGGTAATTCTGAAATAATTCAAAATTTGGATGAAAAACTTCTTCTGTTGTTATATCAGTCGTGGATTTAACAGAAAAACTATGAGAGTATTCAATCTGATTAAATTTCACATAAAACTGCCATTCACCCAAAGGCGCATATAAAGGAAGAATAAACCACCAACCCCAATATGATGCGCTTAAATGTTTCTCGTTTATTGAGTGTGTCCACTCTGCCCATACAAAATTGTCAGGTGATGTGATTTGGTATTTACTGATTTGACCTTCCAGTTGATCCTGGTAATACGTAATCAAATACACAGTATCTCCTTGTTCAAACTCGTCTTTTATGTTAAGGATTTCCTGTTGCGGACAATCTGGGAACACCGGCCAAGCTGAATGAGTTGCAACTTTGTTTACTTGAGAGTCATAATAAGGTTTTTGATTTGCCCACCATGATGTATCTATGCTCGGATTAAATTGTCCTCGCCATGGATCAATTAAGTTTGATTCTGAATCATAAATCTCCAAATGTAAATGGGGTCCGAAAGATGATCCGGAACTACCAATTATTCCAAGATACTCTCCTGTTTTTACTGTGTCACCTATAGTTTTATTTGTAAGCGATCCGTTTTTTAGATGACCATACCAGGCAGTTATACCGTCATTATGCAAAAGATAAACAGCATTCCATGTCTCATCCACCCAACCACAACTTCTATCGTAATGCCCATTCTCTTTGCCAATGATAACGCCGTCAGCCATTGCTACTATATCAACCAAATCATTGTCCATAATATACCAGGCAAAAGGCCAAGTGAAAATGTCAGTTCCTTGATGGTTGTATCCGGTTTCCAGATCATAACTGCGTGTTCCTCCAGAATAATCCAAAAGCTGGTTGGGATACAGCGGATTATGATCTACAAAATTTGCAATTCCGTAATAACTATAGTTATTTAGTTTGGTTGAAACTTTAAGAGGCCATTCAAAATTTGGCAGACTAAATCTGTTATTTGCCTTACTTTTTTTGTTAGCAGATTGTAGTGATGAAATTACTTTTTTGTTGTCAGTAAGAATTTTTTGACGAAGATTCTCAGAGAGACTCGGGATATTTTTACTCAGAGAAAAGTTCCCTCCAAATGGTGTATCAGATAATTTTTGCGCCTGGATTGTAAAATAGAACAGAAACACCACACTCCCGACCATAATAAGCATTTTGTCATTTTTCATTTTCTGATCCAGTATTAAAATATATGATCAAATAATTTTTTACTTCACACTTGTTTTTTAGGTTATATGCCATTCTCTAATTAATTGCATATAAAATCTCTGGCTCCTTCTTCCCTTTAATCATAATCTCTTCAACCGGGATAAAAGATATTTCTTCCGTGGTAAGCACTTTAGTAGTTTGGGAGACTAAGATTTGTGTGTTAAACTTTGTGTTTGCATCAACTACTTTGTGCAGAAAATTGACAATCTCACCAGAGAGCGAATACATCAAACGATGATCTGAGCCGAAATTTCCTAAAAGAACATTTCCGGTAACGATGCCAATTTTTGACTTGATATTAGAGATGCCATATTGATTCCATTTTTCATTCATTTGTTCTGCGATTTTGATCGCATCTAAAGCGCATTTACAAGCATCAGTAGCATGGAATTTCTTTTCAGTCTCCCAAAACGTTAGAATAAAATCACGTTCATAGTGCTCAATATATCCACTGTGATTCCTAATATTGTTTGTTAGAAGATTCATGTAATCATATTTAAACTGCATCAGCTCATCAAGAGAAACGACCTCACCATTTACGTACATCGATTTTAAATCTTGCCCATACAGAGTAAGCAGATGCTTTTCGTAGAATGGATCAAGCGCCTTTTCTCCGAGTTTATGTAAACGGTCAAGCACCTTTTCACCGGCATATAATTGAAGGGCTTTTTCTAATAATTCTTTTTTCATAAGAAGTAATAAAATTATTGGAAATGACTTTTCGATGATTAGCACTATAGGAATAAAATAGGGAAGAAGATAACGGATTGTGTCCCCTATTTGGCAGTGTTTTGCTATAGAAGATTAAGTAAGAAAAAAGCCATCTCATCTCTTAATTATTGTACGAATGAACTTAAAGATGTTTTCAGAGTTTCGCAAGTAAAATTAACATTGGATAAAAATTACTTGTCACCAAAATGGTTCAAATATCTCGTAAGATGTTTTTGGGATATTCAATTTAATTCCCTCATCCGCAAATAAAAAACTACCGAATTTAAGCTTTTCTGCAATGCTACTAGAAATACACTTTTCAATTTTAAAGTAAGAAATTAAACAAAAATCTACGCGGATGGAGTTTTGGATAGCCACAAATCTCTTTTTTATCTTTTTATTAAATAGATTTTCAACTAAGAATGAATATATACCAAGAGTATGAATAATCATATATACAGCTTAATCATATTCTCCAACTTCTCAGGGAAAACGCTTCATAAATTCAGTTTTTATCTCAGTAAGTAATTCGAAGGGATTTTCCGATTTGAAATAAAGTTTTTCATCTCCACCCAAATCCATTTCAATCTTGCAACAGTATTCAATTCCGATTTCTTCAGAAAATAACTCATATAATTCCGGAGGATATTTTATGGGAGCTCTGTTTTCTCCATAATTCCACTCAATTTTAGCAAGAAAAATTTCTATATATTTCATTATTTCTTCTTTAACCTTATCCCAATCCTCTTTAGTGCATTCAGTTGGTTCACTTTCTGATTTCTCGAATATTTCCTCCTCTTTAATAATTACTTTTTCACTGGTAATGAATATTCTTTTTTTGTGATTGTATTCATAAGGAGGATTATCAGGTTCGTATGTGAACTCTGTCTCAACAAAGGTTGAGTAATTGTAATCTATTTGTAGATTATTGTCGGGCATTTCTTTAGAGCTAAAATCCATCAATTTATAACTCACGTAACTAAGGTGCCCACTACCGGCGGTTTGTTCTCCGAGCTTTTCGTCACTCTCGATTTTAGCTTTTACAAGTTCTTCAATTTCTTCTTTTGTAAACATGTTTACCTCATAGATAATCTTTCCCCGGTAGTGGGAAATAACTTTTTCTTATCACATAAATAATTTTCGATAGGACATATGAAACCACTCCCACACCTATCATGAGCAACCAGTGAATCCAGTCATCAAGATTTGTAATTAGTCGGGTCAGAGAATAAATCACCCACGCAAGCGAAAGTATAGTCAGCGATTTATTTATTATATATAGTATCCATTTGAAAGTATAACTCATAGCAGCTCCAGCTATATTTCATTAATATTCTCAACATAAAAAAAACGCCCTGATCCCATTACATCACAATGGATGAAAGTGAAAGTTTTATACTTAAGGGTTGAGGAATCAATTTTCATGGAGTCAATAATAATTTTTATCTCTTCATGAGAATTATTCTCAATAATATTACTGAGTAACTTGCCGGTTTCAGATAGCAACAATTCTTCACACGAAGGTCTATATTCTTTTTCATTAGCGCCAAGTAATTTTCTCCTTTTGTTACTGAAACAATAAATTACAGATTGAACAATGTTATAAATACTATTTTCTTTTCAGATATATTCCACTGGTGTAACCTTCGAATTCAATTTTGCATTTTATGGTCTCTTTGCAAAAAGGACAAGTAAGGGGGAGTTCGTAATTTGTTGTGGAAAACTTATCATGAATTAGGCGGATTGTTTCATAACAGTATGGACATTTCTCCTCCGCAAAACCTACGTCGCTCGGGAGATTAAGATTTTTATCTATAAGTTTCCAGTTTTTGTGGGGGCTAGCAAGATTGGCAAATTCCTGCATGTTTTCGTATGATTCAATAAGGTTGCTTATTTTCGCGTTTAGTTCTTCTGCTTTCACGTTAAACTCCTATTTGAATAATTCTGTTTGTTCCGGTTGCCCTTTATGCTTTTCTATCATTTTGTCTCTATGCGTTCCTGTCCATATTCATTTCCTCATCCGCACAAAAAATACCGAATTATAATTGTTTTTGCAATCAACTTGAATAATGCTTTCAAGTTTGAGTCTAAGAAATTTTGTGAAATCCTATACGGATGAACTCTTCATTCATTTAAGGGGTACTGTGCACCTGTGCCTATTAATTTCCTCAACTGCACCTAAAAAACCACTAGATCAATCTTGTTTTCTAAGCTTCAGGAATGTGCTTTTTTATTTAAATATGAAATTTTTTGCTTCTGCTTGCTCCTTTATTGCTTTTACCATAACTACATCAAGAGTAATATCATCCATTTTTAACGTTTTTTCAGCCACATATTTTCTTCTGGCTTCATTCAATTCTGTTATTTCTTTCTGAATTAACCCTCTCTTTTCAACTTTTTCAGCCACATATTTTTTTTTCTCTTCCATTGTCATCTTTTGCATCTCTAATGGTAATTCATTTTCAGAAAGATTTTCAATATCAACTTCCCCTTCTGTTGTTGCATCAACAAGATCCCATGAACTGTTCCTATATTGGCCAGAACCTTTTGCAACTGATCTTTGAACCATAACTTCACTATCAATTAGCATAGCATTTTCATCTTGAACCTCTTGCATTGTTTTTTTCGCTTTACCCATTGAACCATAACCGATATAAGTGGAATTTAATTCTGTCCCTAATTCAATTAATTTTTTATCCTGTGGTGCATCAATATGAACAATTTTCTGGTTGTGATCAATATTCATATATCTTCCATCTGCTAAATCTGCACCATCTTTCCATTTTGTAGATATACCTTCATGATAGTCTCCACAAAAAATTGTATTTACAATAATGCCTTTTGAACTTGCCTTATTGCAAGAGGTTTTATAATTAATTTCGCCTTGAGTAAACGGTTCATTCCCGGCAATAAAAATAATTTTCAAATTTTCATTATCAGCACTCCATTTTAAGTTTTTTACTGCTGAGCGAATTACTTCACCACAATATTCATCACCACCATTTGTTCGTAGTTTAAATAATTCATCAGATATTTTATCAAGGTCAGTAGTGAATGATGAAATCATTCTTAAATATCCCTCATCTTCAGGAATAGAATCTTTCCCATATTCGAAAAGTGCTACCTCTAAATTAATGCCTTTTCCACTTTTGCTAGCTCTTGCTAGTTCATTCACCATTTTCCAAAGTTGCGTTTTAGCTTGTTCTATTAATCCCTCCATGCTACCACTTGTATCAAGTAAAATGGCTAATTGAACTCTATTTGGCCTTTCTGCGCCTACGGAGTGTTGGTTGGATGAGAATAAAAATAGTAGTGAGATCAATGAAACTAAAAAAATCTTTTTCATGACATTTTCTCCTTTTGATAAGAATTAGATTGTTAACATCATATAATTACAATTAGTTCCAAATCAAATATAATCAATTGAATTTTTTGTTTTTAATCACAAACACTATAAAAATTTATATGTTAACGGTTAGTTTAGAGTTGTAGTTGTGCCTATTCATTTGCTCATCCGGATATAAAACTAGCAAATTCCATTTATTGCTACATTTAGATTTCATAATTTAACACTATCCTGAAACAAACTATTGCACAAAAATGATCAAATCACTTATCGTCTTTATTCTCAACCTATTCAAATCAAGAACTCAAATACAATTGGAGAACCTTTTTCTCAGAAAACAACTTGAGATATATAATTGATCTAACAAGCGAGTTAAAATCAAAAAAAGTGACAGAGTTTTCTTTTGCATTGCAAAGGGACTAATCAATAATTGGAAGGATAATCTTGTAATTGCAAAACCAGAGACTGTTATTAACCCATTGGAAATATACCGTAATATATAATATATTTTTCGTATATTTGACAATGGAAAAACAAGATTTTAGAAAACTAAGCAGTCAAGAACGTTTTGTAATGCGTAAACGAGCCATCATCCTAATAAAGGACGGCACAAAGCAAAAAGAAGTAGCCAAAATATTTGGAGTTAGAATTAGCACAGTAAATGCTTGGGTAAAAAACTTCAAATCCGATAGTATAAATGGACTAAAGGATGAAAAGCGAGGCGTTAAACCAGAAGGTAAAAAACTATTAAGTTCAGAACAAGAAAAAGCAATTCAGAAAATGATAATAGATAAAATGCCAGACCAATTAAAACTATCGTTTTCTTTATGGACACGCAAAGCAGTAAAAGAACTAATAGAAAGAGAATTCGGCGTTGTTTTAGCAGTTACAACCACTGGGGATTATTTGCGTTCATGGGGTTTTACACCACAAAAGCCAAAGAAAAAAGCATATGAGCAAAACCCTCAAGCTGTAGAGAGGTGGCTTAAAGATGAATATCCTAAAATAACAAAGAAAGCCAAAAGCGAGAATGCAGAAATCCATTGGGGAGATGAAACCGGAGTTAAAAACAGTTCACAACACGGAAGATCATATGCACCTAAAGGGAAAACTCCAGTAAGGCGTATGATGGGGAAAAGACTTTCAACTAATATGATATCTTCAATAACCAATCAAGGGAAAGTGGAATTTATGATTTATTCTGGAACTATGAATGCAGATAGATTTCTTAAGTTTTTGCGTCAACTAGTTAAAAATAAAGAACGAAAAATATATCTCATCATAGATAATCTAAAAGTTCACCATAGTAAAATTGTGAAAACGTGGGTATATAAAAACCAAAGGACGATAGAATTATTTTTTCTTTCATCATATTCTCCAGAGAAAAATCCCGATGAATATCTTAATTGTGATCTAAAA
>JAHISP010000029.1 GCA_018818165.1 Bacteroidota bacterium
TTCGAGTGTTTTGCAATTTTCAAGTTCGCGATTCAGCGAATCACATTACATTTTGCTCGAAATGCTGTTTCGAGAGTTTTTGCAATTTGCAAGTTCGCGATTCAGCGAATCGCATTACATTTTGCTTGAAATACTGTTTCGAGTGTTTTGCAATTTGCAAGTTAGCGATTCAGCGAATCGCTCAACATTTTGCTCGAAATGCTGTTTCGAGTGTTTTGCAATTTTCAAGTTCGCGATTCAGCGAATCGTACTACATTTTGCTCGAAATTCTGTTTCGAGGTTTTGCAATTTGCAAATTAGCGATTCAGCGAATCGCACTACATTTTGCTCGAAATACTGTTTCGAGTGTTTTGCAATTTGCAAGTTAGCGATTCAGCGAATCTCACTACATTTTGCTTGAAATGCTGTTTCGAGTGTTTTGCAATTTGCAAGTTAGCAATTCAGCAAATCGCACTACATTTTGCTCGAAATTCTGTTTCATGCTTTGCTTTAGTTGAATGTTAATTTACTTCATTCTGTTAATTTCCTCCACAAATTCTTTTGTCTGTTTCAATAGTGCCAAATATATTTTCTTAATATAAGGTAGTTTAGCTATTACATCAATTAAATCTATTTCCCGTATTTCTTTTTCATATTGCCTATAGTAATCCATAAAAGTTGGGGGAGTAAAAACTGGAAGCGAGCCTTTTAATTTGTGTGATGCAGCTCTTATTTTTACTCTATCAGCAGTTGCATATGCACTTTCCAACTCTTCAAATATTATTGGACTTTTATACAAAAATATATTTGCAAGTTTTTTTAACATTTTAGAATCACCATCAAGAAAATCTAATGCAGATTGCAAATCAATAGTTAAATCTAATTTCAGTTTATTCGTTTTTTTTAGAATAGCATCTGCGGAAAAGAATATATGAATTTGCTTGAACAATTCTTTTGGTCTAATTGGTTTGGAAATGTATCCATCCATCCCGGCAGAGAGGCAGTTTTCATTTTCTCCTTTCATTGCACTTGCGGTAAGAGCAATTATAATTACATGCTTGTTTGTTCCTTTTTCCTGTTTTCTAATAGCCTTTGTTGCAGTAAATCCATCCATAACAGGCATGTGTAAATCCATCAATATTAGGTCAAAATTATTTTCTTTGTATAAGCTAACCGCTTCCTGTCCATTTTTAGCACTTGTTATTATATGTTTTTTTTCTGAAAGAAGTTCGTAAAGAATTTCATGATTTATCTCATTGTCATCTGCTGCCATTATGTTTAATGGTTGTGTATAATTTTCATCTTCTACTTGTGGGTATTTTGCTAATTCTTCCGATAGATTAATAGATTTATTATCTGTTCGAGTTTTTTTTAATAACACAGTTTGAGTTGTTTCCAAAAGTTCTGAGTGGCTGAATGGCTTTGTATAAAACGCGTCAACACCTAATTGGTTTGCTCTATCATAATCCAAAGAGCTGTGAGACTTAGAGATCATAATAATAGGAAGATTTTTTAGATTGGTATCATTTTTAAGAGTTTCAACAACAGTAAAACCATCTATTCCAGGAAGATGAATATCGAGATAGAGAAGTTGATATGGTTTTTTATTAACAAACATCTTTTTCAATTCAACAAGAGCATCTTCTCCGTTAGCTACAATTGTTGGATTCATTCCCCACTTAGAAAAAATATGCTCTAATAGTTGGCTTGTTGTGGGTGAATCTTCAACAATCATTACGGGTAAACCATCCATGTTTGCTATATCAGAAAGGAATGCTTCCTGTTTTGGGGAAATCTTAAAAGGAATAATAAAATGGAAATTTGAACCTTCACCTGGTTCGCTTTCAACCCAGATGTGTCCTCCAAAAAGATTAACGAGCGAGGAAGAAATAGAAAGTCCCAAACCTGTTCCTCCATATTGACGCGTTACCGATCTATCTGCTTGAGTAAATGATTCGAATATTATTTTCTGTCTATCCTTTGGTATTCCAATACCAGTATCTGAAATAGTAAAGTGAAGATTTATATTTTCTTTATCGCGGTTTTCTTCTTCAATGTTAAGCGTTATACTGCCACGTTCTGTAAATTTAATTGCATTGCCAACAAGGTTATTAATAATTTGCTGTAAGCGAAAGCAATCTCCAATTAATGTTTGGGGTATTGAGTAATTCACATTGTAGAGCAGTTCAATATTTTTGCTAAATGCACGTAAACCAAATGGTTTAAGAATTAAAGCTAATTCATCTATTAGCGAAAACTCAACCTCATTCAATTCTAATTTACCCATTTCAATTTTAGATAAATCGAGGAGATCGTTAATTATTGCAAGCAAATTATCACCAGAAAATTTTATGTTATTTACAAACCGTTCTTGATTTTTTGTCAGCTTTGTTTTTGCAATAATGTCCGTCATACCTATAATTCCGTTGAGCGGTGTACGAAGCTCGTGAGAAATATTTGCAAGAAACACGGATTTAGCGTTGCTAGCCTCATCTGCCTGTTGTTTTGCAAATATCAAATCTTGTTCATATTTTTTTTGTTCACTTATGTCTTTTGTAATTCCAACAGTACCTGCTATTTCACCTTTTTCATTTTGTAGAGGAGTAACAGAAAGAAGAACTGAAAAATCTGTTCCATCATTTTTATTATTGAGAACTTCACCTTGCCAACTTTTATTTTTTGATATGGCAGTAAAAAGCTCATTACTTGTTTCCGCCAAATTATTCGCTGAATGGATAAAGGAGATATGTTGACCAATAAGTTCTTCTTTTTTAAAACCATAAGTTTTTGTAAAGGAGTCATTAATAAATATAAAATTAAAATCCTTATCGGTTATTGCAATATTATCAGCTGTATTTTGAACTGCAAGCGCAAGCATAGCAATTTTTTCTTCGGCTTTTTTTCGCTCGGAAATGTCTCTTACAATAGATTGCAAATAAACACCGTCAGCGAATTCAATTCTGCTTATTCCTACTTCGGCATCGAAAAGAGTACCGTCAAAACGACGATGAGTCCATTCAAAAAGTTGTGGTTTGCCTGCGAAAGCGAGGTTAATTTTTTCCACAGCTTTCTCGCTAGATAACCGTCCATCGGGTTGCATTTCGGGAGAAAACTCTACAGGCGAATGTCCAATAATATCTTTCTTTGTACAACCAAAGATTTTTTCTGTTTTGAAATTACAGTCAAGAAAAAAATTTTCATTTGAAATTAAAATAGCATCGTTGGCTGCTTCAAAAAGAGTTTTGAACTTCTGTTCACTTTCAACTAGTTTTTTTTCGGCTTGTTTCCGCTCGGTAATATCTCTCACAATAGCTTGCAGATAAACTTTGCCTGCAAGTTCAATTTTGCTAAGTCCTACTTCGGCATCAAATAGAGAGCCATCTAAGTGACAATGCATCCAATCAAAATGTTGGGATTCACCGTTTATTGCCGCATTTATTTTTTCCATAGCTTTTTCAGAAGATAAACAACCATCAGGTTGTTTTTCGGGAGAGAATTCAATCGGTGAATGTCCAACGATATCATCCTTTGAGCATTGAAATATAATTTCAGTTTTAGTGTTGCAGTCAATAAATGATTTATCATCCATAATAAATATTGCATCGTTGGCTGCTTCAAAAAGAGTTTTGAACTTCTGTTCACTTTCAATCAGTTGTTTTTCGGCTTGTTTCCGCTCGGTAATATCTTTCACAATAGCTTGCAGATAAACTTTGCCAGCAAATTCAATTCTATTAAGTACTACTTCGGCATCAAATGGAGAGCCATCTAGGTGACAATGCATCCATTCAAAATGTTGGGGTTCACCGTTTATTGCAGCATTTATTTTATTCATTGCTTTATCAGATGATAAACGACCATCAGGTTGATATTCAGGAGAGAATTCTATCGGTGAATGTCCGATGATATCATTCTTTGAGCATTGAAAGATAATTTCAGTTTTAGTATTGCAATCAACAAATAATTTACCTTCACTAATAAATATTGCATCGTTGGCTGCTTCAAAAAGAGTTTTGAACTTCTGTTCACTTTCAACCAATTGTTTTTCTGCTTTTTTTCGCTCAGAAATATCATATACAACAGAAGTGACTCCTGAAAATTTTCCTTCGGAGTTATTTCGTCTGGTTAATGTTGCATGAAACCAACATTCACTACTCTCTAATTCCAGCGGATATTCAAACTCTTGAAAATCTTCACTAATTATAAGTTTCTTATAAGCATTTTCTACTAGATAAACAACATGCGGTGGTAGAACTTCATTTACTTTTTTTCCTATAAATACTTCTGGAGGAACATAAAATTTAGCATTTTGTGGACTGAAGTAATTTCGGAAATAGCCGTTTTCATCAATGTCAAAAATCATATCATTCATTGATTGAAGTGTGGAACGGTAATACTCCTCACTTTGGCGCAGTTTCTCTTCAATATTTTTACGCTCGGTAATGTTGGAAGAAATTCCCATAACGGCTACAACATTTCCGCTTTTGTTAACGACAGGAGATAAACGAGCTTCAAGCCACATTGTTCCGGTCGGAAATATTTCTTCAATTTCATTGTAAAAGTTTTGCTTAGTTTCAAAAACTTTTTTAATAGCTTCAAAATGAGATTTAGCTATACTTGGTGGAAACAATTCTATTAGCCGCTTGCCTATAAGTTCCTTTGCCTCTAAGTTGAAGGCTGCCGCAGCTACTTTATTAAGAAATTTAACATAACCTTCACGATCAACCAAAAATATCATTTCTGGAGATGATTCTGCAAGAAGACGATAACGCTCTTCACTCTCAATAATTAATTCATCTGCAACTTTGCGTTCCTTTTCGTTTTTCTGTTGATAGATAAAATAGAAATATACCAGCAGCAGTAGCAGTAAAAAATTTACGAACCCTGTAATGATTCCAATAACCAGATGATTAAAATCATAATATGGAATACCAGGATGCAAGTAATGATCAATAATAGCACTAAGATTACTCATTATCAGAACAGCAATTACTAGAATAGTTGCTTTAAATATTTTATTTCCCGTAATCAGATTCATGTTAGTCCAATAATTTATTTTCTTTTCCTTTTTTCAGTAAATTACTAATTTTTATAAACTCAGTTATTCTTACAAGTTACTTACAATCATTGCACATACTTTGGCAGCGTGACCGTAAATGTAGTTCCACTTCCAAGTTCACTTTTAACCGAAATAAAACCATTTTGTCTTTTAACTAATTCTGCACAAATAGATAAACCTAATCCAGTACCAATTTCTTTATTTGTACCATTTGTTGTAAACTTAATATCGCTTCTAAAAAGTTTATCTAAATTTTCAGGTTTAATACCAAGACCTGTATCAGTTACCATAATGTCTATGTTTGTTCCAACTTCATTAGAGCCGATTGTAATACTTCCTCCAGTTGGTGTAAATTTTACCGCGTTGGAAACCAAATTATTAATAATAGTTTGCAGCATAATTCTATCTGCAAATAAATAGTTGTCTTGGGTTCTATCTTCAAGAGTAATATTTTTCGACTCAGCATTATATTTATTCAATTCCAAAACATGCTCAATAGTATTTTTCAAATTCAGTTTAGTGGGGATATAAACAAAATCTTCCGATTTTAAGCTTGAAAGTTCAAGAAGATCAGTCAATAAGCTAAAGAGATTTTTTGCTATTATATTTATATTGGAACTCATCTCTTTAATTTCATTTGGCTTCATAATATCCGCATCTTCCATAAGCATTTGTGATAAACCAAGCAGCGGATTGAAAGACGAACGCAGATCATGAGCAATTATGGAATAAAATTTTTCGTTCTTTATAAGGCTCTTTTCTAATTTCTTTGTTTTCTTATATAGCTCAACAAACACATTAACTTTGGATTTCAAAATACTTGGAACGAATGGTGTAGTTAAAAAATCTACCGCTCCACTTGCATACCCTTTAAATTTATGTTCCTCTTCAAAATATGTAGCGGTAATAAAAATGATTGGCGTAGTAGAATTATTAGATGACTCTCTAATAATAGCAGCAGTTTCGTATCCATCTAATATAGGCATGGAAACATCTAGTAAAATTAGTGCAAACTTAAGCTCGTTAGCTTTTTGTATAGCTGAATATCCGTCTTCTACTTTTACCACATTTAAGCTATTACTTTCAATCATTGTTGCAATAGATTCTAATTTAGCCGGATTATCATCTACTAGTAATATGTTTACTATTGTATCCATATACACCTCATAATTACTTTGTCTTAAATTAACAAAGTTGAATTTTAGTATAAATATTCAGTTAATTCTCAACTTTTTCCTCACTCAAAAAACCATCTATCACTTTAAGTAACTCAATTACATCTATTGGTTTGGATAAATAATTTTTAGCTCCTAGTTCTTTTCTGGTTCAGCGTTAAATGGAATATTTCTTAATTAAAAATTATCCACAATCCTCAAAAATTCCACAATATCTATGGGTTTAGTTAAATAATCTTTTACTCCGGCTTTCAGTAATTTCTCTATTTGTGCGCTCATTGCGTCTGCGCTTAAAATAACAACAGGAATAGATTTAGTTATTTCATTCGCTTGTAACAACTTCAACACTTCACTGCCATGTATATCGGGCAAATCAAGATCGAGCAGAATTAAATATGGTTTGTAGTCTATTGCTCGCTTAACTGCATTTTTACCATACATTTCAATAATTAAACGTATTGAAGGGCGTTGCATTTCAATTATCTGTTCAACTAATTTTATATTAGAAGCATTATCCTCTATATATAAAATACTGCCGATTACACCAGCTTTCACATTTTCATGTATTGGTACGTCTTTCAATTCTTGTTGTTTGTCTTTGTTATTTTCAACTTGCTGTAATTCAATCCAAAATGTGCTTCCAACTCCAACTTTACTTTCCACTCCAATATTTCCACTCATTGCGTCAACTAATTTTTTAGCAACAGCCAATCCAAGTCCCGTACCTTCAACTTCCGAAATATCTGACCCAATTCTTTGGAAAGGATTAAAAAGTTTGTGCATCTCTTCTGGTTTAATTCCTTTTCCCGTATCAATTACACTAACCCTTATCATTTGTTTTTTGCCTTTAACCAACGGCATTATTCTGCATTCAATTTTTACTTTTCCATCAACTCTATTATACTTTGCTGCATTGTTAACTAAGTTTAGTAGTACTTGCTTCATCTTTTGTCTATCTGCTTTTACACATAAATTAGTGAATTCCGAATTAGGAAATTCTAAAGTAACATTTCGTTCTATGGCTAGAGGAGTAATTATATCCATTGTTTCAAAAATAATTTCTTTAAGTTGAACATGCTCAAGAGAAAGTGAAAGTTTTCCGGCTTCAATACGTGAAATATCCAACACTTCATTTATTAAATCTAGAAGATGTTTTCCGCTTTTAAGAATATGGTTAACCAATTTGTTTTGAGTGGAAGTAATTTCTCCCATATTCATTAATTGTGCAAAACCAAGAATTGAATTTAATGGTGTTCTAAGTTCGTGACTCATGCGTGAAAGGAATTCACTTTTTGCAATGTTAGCTCTTTCAGCTTCGGCTTTAGCAATTGAAAGCTCTTCATTCTTTAATCCAAGCTGCGCTGTTCGTTCTTCTACTTTTATTTCAAGCTCTGCATTCATATTGCGTATTTGATCTTCGTTTTGGATTCTTGCATAAGCATTACTAATAAGAATAGCTATAGCTTCAAGCCCTTTTTGTAAATAGATAGACAGTGTATTTTTTTTATATGTAGCTAAGTTTATAGAACCTATCACTTTTTTCTTATACACCAAAGGAAGAATAAAAACATTTGCTAATTTTTTATCATGTTTAATAGCCTTGTGGGTAATAGGCAGTTCATTAAAATCAGTATATATAGGTTTTCCGGTTTTCACTAATTTTACAATATCCGAGTCGGCATCAAAATGTGATAAAACAGAAATATATTTATCGGTTAGTCCTTTGCTATAAACCAAATCCAAACATTGCTTTCTTGTATCGAAAAGATAAATACTTCCGCATTCCATTCCTGTTACATTATATAAAGCATCAATTGAAATATTATAGAGCTCATCATGTTTTGCTATTGAATTTATCTTTATGCCTAAATCACGTTGCGTAATAATTAAATTTTCTGCTGCTTTGCGTTCGGAAATATTCCTAATATTGCATTGAACAACCTTCTGATTATTTACTAAATATACATTACTAATAAATTCAACATCTATAATGCGCCCGTCAGCAGTTTCAAGTGGCAAATCTTCATACCGCACATATTCATTCCGCTGTAGTTCTAAAAATTTATTTTGATTCATGATAGTATCTTTGAAGAAACCGATTTCCCAGATTGTTTTTTCAATGAATACATCTCGAGAGTAGCCCAGCATCTTCATCATAAACGGATTTACATCTACAATTTTACCCGTTTTGGCATCAAGTATAAGAATACCATCTTTTGCTGATTCAAAAAGGCGGCGATAGCGGAATTCTGAACTAATTATAGCCTCTTCGGCAAGTTTTCGTTGTGTAATATCTTTTGCAATTCCTCCCATTAGAATTGCTTTGCCTGTTTCATCATATATCAGCGACTTCCTATCTAATAACCAAACAACCGAGCCATCTGGCTTTATAATACGGTATTCAACTTCACTACTTCCTGTTTCGCATAATTGATTATTGCTTGCTTCTGCAATTGAACGGTCATCGGGATGCACCATTTCAATCCATAGTTTTGGATTTGCTTTAAATACATCTTTATTAATTCCATAAATATTTTCAAAGGAATCATTAACCTCAATTATTTCAGCTCCATCTAGAGAAGCTGTCCATACCACATCATTTAAAGAAGAAACTATGCGGTTAAAACGCTCGTTGGATTTACTAAGTTTTTCTTCTATTTTATTACGTTCTAAATCATTTTTTATAACCTCAACAGCAAAAGAAATATCCATTGCTATTTCACTGAGTAGACTAGTTTCTTGGTCATCAAAAAAATTGATTTCATTTGAATAGATACAAAAACTGCCTATTACTTTTTGAAATACTTTAAGAGGGAATATTGCAAGAGAATTAAATCCTAATGAAGAAGCATTCTTTTTCCATATTAATGGGATATTTGCATCAGCATTGATATTATTTGAAATTAAGCATTTTCCGGATTTTATCACTTTTGTAATAGGATTTTTATCCGCCATACTTTTTACACCATTTTTAAAATAATCATTAGATAAGCCAGCATTTGCTTTGGTCTCAATTATGTTTGATTCGTCGTTTATTATTCTAATCCATGCACTCTGAAATTTTCCATCATTAACAGCTATTGTACAAGCATCTTTGAAAAGCTGATTAGTATCGTGGACTCTTATAATTACTTGATTGATGTTACTAAGCACTGCATAAACACGGTTTATTTTTTTAATGCCTTCTTCAGCTTTTTTACGGATTTCAATTTCTGCTGATAGCTCTGTGGTTCTTTTCTCCACTAATTCTTCCAAGTGTTCGGTTAAGCTTCTTAACTCGTCTTGAGTTTTCATTAATTCGTTGTTTCTCTGAACAGCAGCTTCATAAGTTGAAATTAAAAGTCCAAGCATTTGTTGTTGCCCGGCTGAAATAAAGCGTTTTTCACCGCCTATTACAATTTCCACACCTATCCTTATTATATCTTTTTTACTAATTTCTCTATTAGAAAGAATATGTTCTATATGTGAAATAAGATAATTTTCGTTATAGGGTTTTGTAATAAAATTATCTGCCCTGCAAGAAATTCCTTCAAGTACATCCTCAGAATTGGAAAGGGAAGTAAGGAGAATAACAGGAATATCCATTGTAATTTCATCCGTTTTTATTTTTTTACATAGTTCGTATCCATTCATTTCAGGCATCACAATATCACTGATAATTAATGACGGTTTGTATTCATGAGAAAGTTTCAAAGCTTCTTTACCATTTTTTGCCACTATCACTTTGTAATTGTTATTCTCAAGAATATGTTTTAATTGTTCAGCCTGTGTTGGACTATCTTCAGCAATTAAGATTTTAAATATTTCTTTTTCATATTTCTTTTTGTCTTTCATTAAAATTCCCCATTCATTTTTCTTATTAAAGCAATAAGTGCTTTTGTTATATTTTCAGGTGAAAGGATATGCATTGCAGCATTTAATTTTATTGCTTCACCTGGCATTCCGTGTACTACAGAACTTTCTTTATCCTGAGCAAAAGTAATTGCTCCTTTATCTCTCATTAGTTTTAGTTCTTCTGCACCATCTCGCCCCATTCCAGTAAGTATAATACCAACAGCACGGGAACTGAAGACATGTGCTGCTGTTCGAAAAAGAAAAGCAACCGAAGGACGCAGATTATTTTCTAACTCATGCTTGCTAAGTATAATTTTTGGCCCAGCTTCAACACCCATGTGAAAATCGTCAGGAGCAACATAACCATGACCAGGAAGAAGACGTTCACCATTAGAAGCAATATGCAATGGAAAATTGGTTGTATTCCTCAACCATTCTACAAAACCTTCTGTGAAATCTTGCGAAATATGTTGAACAATTAAAATTGGAACAGGAATATTTTTAGACAATCCAGAAAGAATTTTTTGTAACACAAGCGGTCCTCCCGTAGAAGCGCCAATAACAACTGCCTGTATTGCTGTCTCCTTCCAAATTGCTTCTTCAATTGATGATTTTGCTAATGAAAATTCTTTTGTAGTGCGTAAAGTTCGTCTTACCATTTTTACTTCAGACATTAGTTTTAATATCTTTATCAGTTCATGTGTATCTTTTTTATAATCGGGGTGATCAACACTTGGAGGTTTTTTCACTATAGCTAATGCACCTGCTTCAATCATGCTAAATGAAAAGGCAACATCCTTTGCAGCAATACTTCCTGTAACAATAACTATTGGCGTTGGGTTAGTCTGCATTATTATCCGTGTTGCTTCCTTACCGTCTAATTTTGGCATTTGCCAATCCATTGCAATAATGTCAGGATTCACTCTTTTTACAGCTTCAATTGCTTCCTCGCCGTTATTAGCTATACCAACAATTTTAAAGATAGGGTCGGAGCTAATAGCATGAATTAGTAATTGCTGCATTACAGGTGAATCTTCTGCAATAAGTACTTTTATCATTGATATTTATCCACAAATTATTTGTACAAATTATTAGCCGAATTATTTAATTATTATTTTTATTCCATTCAGTAACACCGAAAATGCGTTGGATTAACCCCACGATTTATCGTGGGGTAACACATATGTTTTATTAGGGCTTTAGCCATGATTATTAAAACCGTACTTTGTTATAAAATTTTCGTACTCATCTTTGAATGTCATCTTTTTATGATGCTCTTCCTGGTTTTTGATATAGTTCCTTACTTTATTAATCATTGATTCACTAATAGATACTGCAAAGTACTCATCCGCCCATACTAATTTGGGCTTTAACAAGGAGTTCTTATTTGCCCAAAATGCAGCTTCTCCTTTTATCAGTTGAATAACTTTCGCTATTGTCATATCTGCATTTAACGCTAATAAGCAGTGTATGTGATCCAAATCTCCATTAATGAAATCAATATAAATCTGCTTTTCTTTTGCGTTCTCACGGATATGCTTGAAAAGTTGTTGTCTAATATCTTTAGTGAGAATGCGCTCATGATTCTTGGTGCACCAAACCGCATGTATCCATATTTTAACGTATGACATTATTCCTCCTGATAGGGGGCTAAAGCCCAGTTTTTTTCATAGCATTATATTCCCCACGCTGAAGCGTGGGGTTTATACAAAAAATGTCTTCTTGGTATCCACCAAAAAGTTGCGCTTCTTTATAATGAATCATTTGAGTAATCTCCATAATGCATCTCCTTTTTACTCTGTGTGTCTCTGTGACTTATTTGTGAAACTCCGTGTAATTATTTTTACAAAAGCTTTTTAATTACTTCTAGCAAATTACTTTGATCGAAACTACTTTTTACTATATATGCATTTGCACCAACATCTATTCCATGTTCACGGTCATCGCTGGATTCCAAAGCCGTAACCAGCACAACAGGAAGCTCACTTAGTCTTTTATCTTTTCTAATTTTTGCTGTTAGTTCAAAACCGTTCATCCTTGGCATATCAACATCGGATACAATCAAATCGAATTCTCCTACTAAAGCTTTGGTATATGCATCAACACCATCCACAGCAGTTACAACATCATAGCCAGCAGTTTCAAGTATGTTCTTAATTAATGTGCGTGCTGTAATTGAATCATCAATCACTAAAACTTTATAATATTTTATTTCAGGTTGTTTCACATTTTCTATTATTCTTGATGATGAAATAGAATTGACAGCTGATTTCATCAAATCGGAAATATTCAATACTGGTACTACTTTACCTGAACCGAGAACTGTTGTTCCGCTTATATTTCGCACACGTAGTAATTGCCTGCCCAATTCTTTTACAAGGATTTGATGTTCATCAAATATTTCATCAACCTTAAAACAGATACGCTTATTACCTAGTGTAATAATTATTATTTGAATGAAGTTTGAAGATGGTGTTGTATTTCCATTTTTGGAAGATAGAGCAAAATTATTGCTGTTTAATCCCAATACTTCACTAAGTTTAACAATCCCCATAACTTCTTTATCTATCAAAATAGTTTCTCGGTTTTCAACCGTTTTAATTTCAGCACTATTAATCCTTAAAACTCGTTCTACATTAACTGTAGGTACAAAGAAAAAATGCTCGCCTGTTTTTACTAATACACCTCTAAACGTAGAAAGAGTGAGTGGCAAAAAAAGACGAAAAGTTGTACCTATGTTAGGCTGGCTTTCCACCGATACCTTTCCACCAAGTTTTTCTACTTTTTCACGAACAATAGCTAAACCGAGCCCTCGTCCCGAAATATCTGTTATAATTGGGCTTGTAGTAATTCCGGATTTATATATTAGTTCGTACGATTCCTGCGTGGTTAGATTTTCAATATTATCCTTTGAAATTACACCAGTTTTTACAGCCAAAGAAATTATTTTATCAATATTTATACCTGCGCCATCATCGGAAATACTAATTTCTAAGTTACGTCCATCTAATACTGTAAATATGAGCGAGATAGTTCCATGTGCCGGTTTATTTATTTTAAGTCTCTCTTCAGGCTTATTAATTCCATGGTCAATACAATTTCTAACGAGATGTATTAACGGATCTTTTAATTCTTCCAAAATCCGCTTGTCAACTTCAATTTCTTTCCCGTGAATAATCAACTCAACTTCTTTACCTTGGCTGCGTGCAATATCACGAACCAGTCTTGGAAAAACTTCAATAATAGTAGATATAGGAAGCATCAAAACATTTTTCATCGATTCCAATTGATCATCAATCATCCGTCCTAGCGAACGTGCATCATTTTCTATTGAACGCTTAAGAATAAATATATTTTTTTCTGTTTCTTCCAGTTTCTCATTTGTCCAATTAATTATTTCTTTTAGCTGAAGAGTGCTGTTAATTGAGTGTCGGTTTTCCAATTTTCTTAATTCCGCCTTCCACGACCCAACAAAATCATAAATGTTTTTTAGTTCAACTGTTCTTTGAACAGCCGCAATTTTGGATTGAATCATCTGCTCAGCTTGTAAGAAAAGCGGATCCAATTTTGCTGTTTGTATTCTAACCGTATCCATTTGCGGTAATAATTCTTTTACTGTATTATCGTGAGCAGATTCATTATGGGAAGATAGAGAAGCTTCTGCCTCCACACGACTTGATATTGTTTCCTCAACAGCAGGTTCAACTGTTTTAAATGTTTTCTTTAATGATTCAGTTTGCTTTTCGTGTATTTTTATTACTTGTTCTTCCATCGTTATAGATTGTAATTGCTTAATCAAATCCATATTATCGTTCTTATTTTTTGTTGCTGTGCCTGAAACCATTTTCGAAATAGTATCAATAGCTTTATGAAGAATGTCAAAATGTTCGGCAGTAAAGGATATTAGTTCATTTTTTAACTTAGAGAATATGCTTTCCAATACTTGGCAAATCGATTCAATGTCATTTCTGCTTACTGAACGCGCAGCTCCTTTTAAACTATGTGCTTCACGAAAAATTGTTTCAATCAATTTAAACGAATTTTTGTCTTTCGGATTCTTTTCCAGTTCAATTAAACCGGAAGAAAGAATGTTGATATGTTCTTCAGCTTCAACTTTAAAAGTTGCTTGCAGCTGTTTTAAAAACGCTTCTTCTTTCTTATCCATTCCATTAATCCTTTCTTGTTAAGTTCGTTTAAGATTTCGGTCTATAGACTATTGTTATAACCTAAACTAGACTGAAGCCCAATTGCCCAACAGTCTAGTTTATATCTGCCTATATTTTATATTGCTCCACAAGTTCTTTCAATTTATGACCTAATTCATTTAAACCCTTTGCAGCCTTTTCAGCTTGCAGCATACTAGCCGCATTCTCAGTTCCTGCTTGATTAATATTTTTCATTGCCAATCCTATCTGATCCATTCCCACTACTTGCTGCTGGCTAGATGCTACTATCTGTGATGCCGCTTCCATCGCTTTACCGCTGCTTTCCGCTAACTCCATTATTGCTTTGCCTGCCTGAGTAGATTGTTTGACTCCATTTTCAACAGCCTTGCTTGTCTGCTCTGTTGCCATTACTGCGGCACTTGTAGCTTTTTGAACATCAGTTAAAATATTTCGCACTTGTATTGTTGCTTGCTTTGATTGTTCCGCAAGACTTTTTATTTCTTGAGCTACAACTGCAAATCCTTTTCCTTGTTCTCCTGCTTTTGCTGCCTCTATTGATGCATTTACTGCTAGTAAATTAGACTGATCGGCTACATCTGTTACCGATGCAATTATACCCCCAATTTGCTGGCTCTGCTCGCTTAAGCGGATAATTGTATTTGCTACGGCTTCCATTTGATTTTGAATTTCATGCATTCCACTTACTGTTTCTTCAACTGCTTTCTGACCTGTTTGTGTTACTTGTGAAACTTGTTGAGCGTTCTCTGAAACACGACTAGCTTTTTGATTTGATAGCTGTGCTGCCTGGCGGACTTCTTCTACTGTTGTAGTTGTTTCCGTAATTGCAGTTGCTGTTTCAGCAGAACCTGATGCAACTTGAGTGGTTGCAGCTAAAATTTCGCTGGCTGATGAACCTAATAAGTTAACTCCTTCAAGAATATCTTTTGTCATACGGCGGAGATTGTTTAACATCTGAGAAAATGCATTCCCTAAAAGGTCTTTTTCTGATTGTGGAACAACAGATATTGTAAGATTTCCTGCAGCAATTTGTTGAGCGGCAGTTGCCATTTGTTTAAGTATATCTACCATCCTGCTAAAAGTAAGCAAAAGTATTCCTACTTCATCTTGTCTTTCAACCATTGAAAATTCAACATTCAAATCACCTTTACCAATACGGGCAGCAATTTTAGTAATTTCAGTTAGCGGTTGGGCAATTGTTCTATTCATAATTATCACAATTATTATACTGAAAAAAAGCGCAGCTATTCCAAAAACTACAAATATAAGTATTGCCGTGTTTGCACTCTGCAGATCAAGAGTGAGTTGTGCCTCTGCATCCTTTTCAGCATTATCTCCCATTTCAGTTGAAATAGCACGAATCTTTTCAAATCGATTTTTCTGAATATTTGTAGCAACTTTTTGAGCTTCTTCCAATTTCCCCTTTTGGATTAAAGAAATCTCCTCACTTCTTGTTTGGCGGTACGCTTCAATTTCACTTTTCAATTCTGTAAGACGGTTTTGAAATTGTTGCTCCGTTTTAAGTTTGGCTAACTTTTCAATGATATCAGCAATATCTTTACCTTTATCAGTAATAATATTTTCTATTGCAGCTTGTTCGGTTTTGTCTTTTGTTAACATCATATCAAGAATAGCGGCTCTGTTGAAATTTTGATGAGATCTTAATTGACGTAGTTCAAGGGCTATTTTGGAATGAACATCAAATAAATATTTTTCGGATTGAGTAATATTTTGTAAACTCTGGTAAGCAATAACTATAATTACTAACAGCATAACCCAGATAAATCCAAAGCTAAATAATAGTTTAGCACGTGTAGAAAGATTTGTGAAATATTTCATTTTATTTCTCCTTTATTTAATATTTCTATATATCCTGACGTATTATAATTTTTTCATCATTAAGAATTTTAGCCGCATCAAGTATTATAATATGACCACTTGTTACTCCTTTTAAATATTCAGCACCGGTTCCCGGCATACTTGTATAAGATGTTTGAATAGAATTTATGGAAATTGACCGTGTCCCTAGAATACTATCGGCAAGAATTCCAAATTCCATTTTTGCGTTATGAATTACAATTATTTTATTTAATTCTCCTAATCCTTTTACAGGAAGATTTAAAAGCTTATTAATATCAACAATTGAAAGAATTTGTCCCCGTATATTTATTATGCCAAGAACAAAATCGGGCAAACCAGGCAGCGGTGTAAAATTATTTAATAAGCAAACCTCACGGACAAATTCAGTTTCAAATGCGTAGGATTCAGTGCCTAAAAGAAATTCAATTATATTGATATTTTCTTGGTTAGAATCATACTCTGTCTTTTGTAATGATAAAGATTTTGCTCTTATTTTTAATATTTTATGTTTGTCTTCATGCGAAACTACATCATTCCCTGAAAGTGCTTCTTGCAAGTATGCCACTTTGCTTTTAATTTTATCCCAATCAATTTTTGTGTTTTGCGTCTGTTCGGCAATAGCTTGGTTGTTTTTCATGATAATACTCTTTTCTGGTTTGATGCACTAATAATTTCTTTCAATCTTCCGGCTGTTAGTCCTTCAGATTCAAAAAGGATTTCATCCTGACTACATTTATTTAAAATTGTTAAAACATTTTCATTGCATTTATTTGTATTTTTGATATTACCAAGGCGCTGATAAATTTTTCCTAAAGAATAATGTGCAAGAACAAAGTTGGGGTCCAGATATATAGAACGTTTTAATGATTCAACAGCTTCATCCAACTTATTGTCCTCCTGAAGTATTGTTGCGTATAAATAATGTAATCCTGGTTCTAGTTTTTCCGAAGCAATTACTTTTTTACATAATTCTATTGCTTCTAAAAATTTTCCTTCGTTAGCAAAATTGCGGATTAAAAGTATCTGCTCATCTAATGTTTGAGTATCTTTTTGTAGTTTATCAGTTACATTGGTGCAGTTTTCTTGTGAAACTGTTCTTAAGGTTTTTTCATTAATTGGAGCTATCTTTTTGTTATTTTCTTCAGCGTTAAAAATTTCAATTGCTAATTTAGATGGCTCTGGTTTAGGTGCTGTTTTAATGAAGAACGGTTTAGGCTCCGATTCCATGATAGAAAATTTGAACCAGTCTTTAATATTTTTAGAAGTTTTCTGATATAATACCATATCTGGAATATTAACAGGTGTGAATTCTGAGAAATTTTGCAGCGATAGTTCACTTGCAGAAACAATAAGATAACCGCCCATTACCAAAGAATTAAATAAACTGTGTGCGACTTGCCTAAATCTATCTTGCGTGAAATACATAAGAACGTTCCGGCAATAAATTATATCCATTGCGTTTGTATCATTAAGCGATAAAGGATAAATATCTTCGGCTAAATTTAGATATTCAAATTTCACCATGCTTTTAATCTCTGGAATAATTTCAAATTTATTATTTGGCTTTTGAACAAAGTAATTTTGTTTTAACCATTCGGGTGTGTTGCGAAAAGACCATTGACCGTATATACCAATCTTTGCTTTGTGTAAAATGCGTGGACTAATATCTGTTGCCAAAATTGAAATATTCCAATTCTTAATATTTGGAATTAATCTTTTTAATGCGATAGCTATGGAATACGGTTCTTCTCCTGTTGAACATCCTGCGCTCCAAATTCTTAATCTTCTTTCTCCATTTTGACGCTGTTGGATCAATTCGGGAATAATTTTTTGTTCCAGTGCATCAAATGTTTGAGGTTCGCGCCAAAAATAAGTTTCGTTAATTGTAAGATTGGAAGCTAGTATTTCAACATGCTCTTTTGTTAATGGTGAAGAAATAATATGTTGAATAAATATTTCGGCATCTTTATAACCAAATTCCTTTGAAGCAGAAATTATATTCCGTTCCAAATCGTCCCAGCGTTCTTTTGGAAAATGAAGGGCGAGATTAGAAGAGATAAATTCGCTAAGTTGCATTAAAGTCTTTTCCGGTAGCGCATACATCATTCTTTATCCCCGGAAAGTGCTTTGTTTAGTTTTTTGTGTTCGTCAAGAGAAAGAAAATTTTCAAGATCATTAATTAAAACAATTACATTTTCAATTTTTGCTATTCCCGAAAGATATTCTGTATAAGGAAAAGTCACCCCCGCATCTACTATTTGATTACTATCAAGTTCAAAAACACCATCTACACTATCAACAATAATTACAACAAGCCGTTTTGATGTCCGCGCAATTATAAATCGGTCATCTAAATTTATATCTCTTGATGGAAGCCTGAATCTATTCCGAATATCAACTACAGGAATTATCTCTCCATGAAAATTTATTACGCCAGAAACCACATCTGGGGCTTTCGGTAAAGGTATAATTTCTACAGAACGGATAACTCGTTCAATTTCAGATAAATACAGAGCGTAGTGTGGCTCATCGAGTGAGAATACTAAAATATTTCCATTGCCTTTATGTACTTTTTTTTTCATAAAAACTCCAAAATATTTTCCTTCATTTCTATTTTTACACTTTATTATAATATTTATATCTTGCATATTTTTCAAAGTGCCGAGATGAATCTAGTAATACAATGAACATAAACTAAACAAATTAAATTTAGCTTTAATCTGTAACCATTCTGTCGAGAAATCCAGAAAATTATACTATTTTGTTAATTTATTCTATTTAGACAAATTACTATTTTCGATAAAAAAAATCCACTCCAACAAGATTGCAATTGTCATAGCAAGTTGTTTTTAGTTAAGCAATCTTTCAATTACAAGCAAATATCCAAAGAATGCTTAGCTTTTCTAGCAAAGACAATCATGGAAATATTGGTTTTGGAGTGAAACATAAATAGTAAAGTATCTCCTAGTTTTTCTCAAAAATATTTTTGTAAAGCTTATTTGTTTTTTTAATAATAATCAGAAATATGAATTAATAGATCTTTGAACAAGTAATTGGCTCAATTTTTACTAAATTCAATTAAATAACTCTATTTTTATTACCGATATCATGCAAAAAAAAAATTCACATTATATTAGCAACATAATATCTGAATACTATAAAAATAAAATTTGGAAAGGAATAGAAGATTACTATAATGTATTGCAACAAGATGAATACTAAATAACTTATAGTAACTTCAGTTTATAACTTCCCAAAACCAATTTATATACTATATGTTTTACTTCTTCAATTTTACAATGTTTAGTGTATGTTTTTCAATAACTTACCCTCTCTTTATTTGGAGGTTAGATAATGTAACAAAATAAATACTAAACAACAACTTTAAAAAAAAGGATGTAACATTACAAATTAGGAATAACAAATTAACCCATTTCAAATACTGGGGTCAATTTTACAATATTTGTTTGATTTCAAAACTATACTTTATTCTTGTTAACCTGCTGGCCATGTCATTTGTCTTCCACCAAGAAGATGCATGTGCAAATGATAAACTTCCTGACCACCTTTTTCACCACAATTAATAACCAAGCGAAAACCATCTTCAGAAATTCCTTCTTGTTTAGCAATTATATTTGCTGCATCAATCATTTCGCCTAAAAGTGGCCCATGTTCTTTTCCACTAAGCTCGCGAACTGTAGGAATTTCTATTTTTGGAATTATCAAAATATGAGTTGGGGCTTTAGGATTTATATCCCTAAATGCTAAAATTGAATCAGATTCAAAAACAATCTCGGCTGGAATTTCTTTGTTAATTATTTTCTTGAATATTGTGTCGGCCATTTTTACTCCAATATGTTTAATAACAGCAAAAATAAGAAAAGTAGACTGAAAATGAATAAAATATTTACAGATTCTAATTATTAAAAATTTAATATGATATTATTTAATTGAGAACATTAAACAAAATATTATAAAAATATATTAAATAGCTTTCTATAAAATGGTTATCTTTAAATCCTCATTTTACACTTAATTACAAGCTAAAAACAATTTTAGGTATAAAAAAATGAAAAAATATTATAAAATTTTAACCTTGATATTTGTCTTCATGTTTGCAGTCTCATGCAGTACAGTTCCAGTAACTGGAAGATCACAATTAAGTATTATTCCAGATTCACAAATGATGTCGATGAGTTTTCAGCAATATGATCAATTCTTAGCTGAAAACAAGCTAAGCACAAATAAAACGCAAACAGCTAGTATTAAAAATGTTGGTTATAAAATTCAAAAAGCTGTTGAGCAGTATTTTAGACAAGAAAATTTATCAAATCATCTTAAAGGATATGCTTGGGAATTTAATTTGATTGAGAGTAAAGAAGTAAATGCATGGTGTATGCCGGGTGGAAAAGTAGTATTTTATACAGGAATATTACCTGTTTGCAATAATGATGCTGGTATTGCTGTTGTAATGGGGCATGAAATAGCACATGCAATTGCAGAACATGGTGGTGAAAGAATGAGCCAAGGTTTAATTACTCAATTGGGAGGCATGGGGCTTTCAATTGCTCTTCAGAATAAACCCAAAGAGACTCAAGAAATATGGATGACAGCTTTTGGAGTTGGAACACAACTTGGAGTAATGCTTCCATTTAGCCGATTACACGAAAGTGAAGCAGATCATTTAGGATTAATTTTTATGGCAATGGCTGGATATAATCCACAAGAAGCTGTCGAATTTTGGAAGCGAATGTCAGCACAGAAAAATGGTTCAGCGCCACCAGAATTTTTAAGCACACATCCTTCTGATGAAACAAGAATTAGAGATTTACAAAAGCTTTTGCCAGAGGCTTTGAAATATTATAAAAAATAATTTGTAAACGATTTTTTTTTGATGAGAATTTATTTAACGAAAGCCCATGATTTTTAAGGAATAATTGTGAAAATTGGAATAACTGGTGGAATTGGATCTGGAAAATCATTTGTCTCAAAAATAATTGAAGAAAGTGGTTATTTAGTTTTAAATGCAGATGATATTGCAAAACAAATTATGTTAGAGGACGAATCCGTTCGTGAATTGATTATTTCCGAATTTGGCGAAAATTCTTATATAAATGATGAATTAAACAGAAAATACATTGCATCAAAAGCTTTTTCATCAGTTGAAAATGTTAATATTCTTAATTCAATTGTTCATCCACCAATGGTTGAAAAAATAAATGAATTATTAACTGACGAATTAAAAAGAAGCAAAATAGTTTTTGTGGAAGCCGCACTTATTTATGAAGCAGAAATTGATGAAATATTGGATTATGTATTATTAGTTACTTCCGACGAAAGTGTTAGAAGTAAAAGAATTATGGAAAGAGATAATATAACGGAAACTGAAATTAGAGATAGAATGCAATTTCAAATGTCCGAAAATGAAAAAGAAAATTTAGCAGATTTTACAATAAAAAATAACTCGTCCATTATGGATTTAGAAATGAAAACGAAAATGTTCATATCCATTTTTGAATCGATGTCTAAATAAATCGGAATTGAGTTCTAATAATAATATATTATGTGTTGAATTTTCAATTATGAGTTTGTAAAATGTTTGTCTAAATACATAATTTTGTATTTAATTTATAATCAACACAGAAATGAAAATAAAAAAGTTAATCAAAAATAGAAGACTTTAAAAGAAATAAAACATGAAAAAAATTACAAAAATATTACTTGTTCCCGGAATTGTTATTGGAACTATTATTATTGGGCTATTTATTGGGATAAATAGTTATATAATGCCATCTATTGTTGAGGCAAATGAACTAATTCTTCCAAATGTAGTGGGCTTAAATAAAAATGAAGCAATTAAAATTATGGATAAGTTGAACCTAACTCCAATTGTTGTTGGTCCAAGTTATGACGCTAGATATAAAGTTGATGAAGTAATTTTCCAAAAACCTCATGCTGGTACTAATGTTAAGGAAAACAGAAGAGTTTATATTCATATTTGTGGTGGCGAACCTATTATTAAAATGCCCCAACTTGTAGGAAAAACGTATAGGGATGCTAGCGTAAATTTAGAGAGAAATGGGCTATTTATAAAAAGTATTGAGGAAGTACGATCGGAATTACCAGTTGGCACTGTTGTTGATCAAAGTTACCCTTCAGAATCTGAATTAGAAAAAGGTGATTCGGTAAAACTAAAAGTGAGCATTGGTGCAAAAATTGGAATGGTAAGGGCACCAAATATTATTGCAAAATCAGAAAAAGAGGCAGAGAAAATACTGCACAGATTAAGTTTAAGACTTGGTAGTAAATCATATATTGCATCGCCAACATTATTGCCAAATACAATTATAAGTCAATCACCATCTGAGGATGATCTTTTGAATATTGGGGATAGTGTTAACGTTGTAATTTCAAAGAGTGATAGGTGAAAAAGTGAGAAAAATAGCCCCATCAATACTTGCCGCAGATTTTTCAAACCTTTCTCAGCAAATACGCTATGTTGAAATTGGCGGTGCTGATATAATTCACTGCGATATTATGGATGGAAAGTTTGTTCCAAATATCACTTTTGGACCAGTTGTTGTAAAAGCTGTTCGAAAAGCCACAAAATTACCAATTGACGTTCATTTAATGATTAAAGACCCAGATAATTTTATTGAGGATTTTGTAAACGCTGGTGCAAATTATATTTCTGTTCATCAAGAAGAAGTTGTTCATTTAAACCGAACTATTGTTAAAATTAAAGATTTGGGTGCAAAAGCTGGAGTTGTGTTAAATCCTTCAACGCCAGTTAGTACTTTGACAGAAGTTCTCGAATTTGTCGATTTTGTATTAATTATGTCAGTAAATCCAGGTTTTGGTGGACAAAAATTTATTGAATCAACTTTAAATAAAGTTTCTCAATTGGCAAAAATGAGAGAGGAAATGAATCTTAGTTTTGAAATTGAATTGGACGGCGGCGTTACTTCCAAAAATATTCAAAAAATTGCCGCTGCTGGGTGCGATATTTTTGTTGCTGGTTCTTCCATTTTTGGACAAGATAATATTTCCGCCGCAACAACTGAGTTGAAAAATTTGGTTTCGTAAATTTTTGTTAAAAAGGGATAATCTTTGAAGCAATTTAATGTAAATATTTATCATTCTGGATTTTGTAACTCTACTATTGAAGCTAATGATGAATTTGAAGCTGTGGAATTAGCTCGTAAATTGCCAATAAATAATGACGAGCTTATGTCAAATTTAGAAGTTTGGGAAGAAACTGATGAAGCATTTGGGTTAAACGCTCAAAATCAATAAATCCAAGAAAAAATAAAGTAATTAAAATAGGCTCATATTTGTCAAATAATTTCTATCAAAAACTAATTACCGAAAAGCACATTTTTGTAATGGGTATTTTAAATGTTACTCCAGATTCATTTTCAGATGGCGGTAAATATTTTAGTATCAATTCAGCAACGGAACATGCTCTAGAAATGCTTGAAGACGGAGCTGATATAATTGATATTGGTGGCGAATCTTCGCGTCCTGGAGCAGAAGAAGTTTCAATTGATGAAGAAATTAGCAGAACAATTCCAGTAATTGAAAGCATTTTTAAGCATAAACCTAACACAATTATTTCAATTGATACAACAAAATCGGAAGTTGCAGAAGCTGCTTTACAATGTGGAGTAAAAATAATTAATGATATTTCTGGACTTTCTGATGCAAAAATGTTGGAAAAAGTTAAAAAATATTACGCTTCAATTGTAGTTATGCACATGCAAGGTAAACCACGTACAATGCAGGAAAGTCCAAAATATAAAAATGTTTTTGATGAGGTATTTTCTTTCTTGAAACAAAAAATTGAATTATCTAAAAATTTTGGAGTTTCATCAATAATTATCGATCCTGGTATTGGCTTTGGCAAGAGTGTAAATCATAATTATGAATTACTAAGAAATTTAGCTAAATTTCAAACTTTAGAAACTCCTTTATTGATAGGTGTTTCAAGGAAATCCTTAATTGGAAAATCATTAAATTTAGATGTTGAAAATAGAGATATTGCAACTATTATTCTTGAGACCGATGCTATAACTAAAGGAGCAAAAATTGTTCGCACTCATAATGTGAAAAATGCAATACAATTAAAACGCATAAATAAACTACTAACTAATTGATAATAAATGTTTGAAATATTTAAAATAGGTTTTATGTCCTTTTCTTTTTTGGATTTACTTGATATCGCAATGGTATCATTTATTATCTATAAAATTTATACAATTATTAAAGGGACAATTGCCGCTCAAATATTTCTTGGATTAATAGTTGTACTATTCTTTTCGTTTATTGCTCAAGCTGGTAACCTGAAAGCACTTGGATGGTTATTGAAGTTATTAACTGATATTTGGGTAATTGCATTTATTATTCTGTTCCAACCAGAAATTAGACGATTTTTACTTTTATTAGGTAAACGACCTTTTGGTTCAAGATTTCTAAAAAAGAATGAAACTGATGATGAGGTTGCGGATATTTTAACAACTGCCGCATTTGAAATGTCACAACATCAACACGGTGCATTAATTGTTATTGAACGAACTATTGGAATTAAAAGTTTTATTGACACTGGCGAAAAAATTAATTCTGAAGTAAGTTCAAACTTGCTTCGCTCAATATTTTTCCCTCGTTCGCCTTTGCACGATGGCGCAGTTATTATGAAAAATAACATTATTCTTGCTGCTCGTTGTACTTTGCCACTTTCTAGTTCAACAAAATTTGATAAACTACCTCTTGGAATGAGACATAGAGCTGGACTTGGAATGAGCGAACAATCCGATGTGATTTGCTTAATTGTTTCTGAAGAAACTGGTTCAATTTCAATTGCAGAAGATGGTAAGTTATATCGAGGTTTATCGCGCGATTCTGTTCGTAAATATTTATCAAAACGCATTGAACCTAAACAACATAAAGGAGTAAAGGGCATTTTTGAACTATTCAATAAATCAAAATAATATTTGCGTTGTTATTCCAATCTTTAACGAAATTGAATTCCTTGATGAATTACTTCAACGAGTATCTCTATTTTCTTCAAATATAATTTGCGTTGATGATGGTTCTACTGATGGAAGCAAGGAATTACTTGAACCGAATGACAAAGTTACTTTAATTTCTAACGGCAAAAATCGTGGAAAAGGATATGCCTTAAAAGTTGGACTTCTGAAATCACTTGAGTTTAATTGTGATTTTGTTGTCGCTATTGATGCAGACTTACAACATTTGCCCGAACAAATTCCAGAATTTGTAGCTGCATTAAAGGATTACGATTTAGTTATTGGAAATAGACTTCATTCACTTAAAGGGATGCCGTTACAAAGAATTATTAGCAATAAAATAACAAGTTGGCTACTTTCAAAAAAAGTTGGAATTAAAATATTAGATAGTCAAAGTGGTTTTAGAGCGTTTAGGAAAGAAATAATTAAATCTATATTGCCATTTGAAACAGGATTTGAAGCAGAAACAGAAATGTTAATTAATGCTACTCTTAACAAAAACTCTATTGGATATGTTAAAATTCCAATTATATATAATAACAATAAAAGCAAAATGCACGCTTTTCAAGCCATATTTGGATTTTTAAGAGTCCTTTTGAAAAGCACCAAAAACAATTCTGAATTATAATTTTAAAAATATTAAATTATACAACTAAAATTAGTGGAATTAGATTTATCAAATAGGAGTAAATCATGAAGCTTAGATATTTTTCACATTCTGCTTTTCAAATTACGACTGATAGCGGAAAAGTTATTTTGATTGACCCATTCTTAGATGGAAATCCTACTTCACCAGTAAAATCTGATGAAGTTTATGCCGATTATATTTTGCTAACGCATGCTCATGGTGACCATTTTGGCGATACAATAAAAATTGCAAAAAAATGCAATTCTACAGTGATTGCAGTATATGAGCTTGCTAATTATTGTATCGAAAAAGGCTTAAATGCTCATAATATGCATATTGGTGGTAGTCACGAATTTGAATTTGGAAGAGTGAAGTTTACAATAGCTCATCATGGTTCACTAACAAGTGATAATCATTTTGGCGGTGAACCTTCTGGAATTATTGTTACAATTGATAACAAAACTCTATATCATGCTGGCGATACTGGAATATTTTTGGATATGAAATTGATTGGAGAAATGAACAGAATTGATTATGCATTGCTTCCAATTGGTGATAATTTTACAATGGGAATTGATGATGCAGTAAAAGCTGCCGAATTTTTGAACGCAGATGTTTCAATTCCAATTCATTTTAACACTTTTCCCGTAATTGAAGCTAGCCCTAATGAGTTTAAGTCAAAAATTGAGGCAATTGGAAGAAAAGCAATAGTTCTCAAATATGGTCAAGAAATAGAATTATAAAAATAATACTTGAATAATAAAATACAAAATAAGCCCAACTTCTTTTGTGTAAGATATAAATTATAAACGAAGTTGGGCTTCATAAATTGACTGATAGGAAATATGCCAATAATCTCAATTGCAAATCAAAAAGGTGGCGTTGGAAAAACATCAACTGCCATAAATTTATCTGCATCAATAGCAGCTGCCGAATACAGAACTCTTTTAGTGGATATTGATCCTCAAGCAAATTCTTCTTCTGGATTAGGCGTTGAAAGAAATAATCCATCGGTTTATGATGTTTTGATGGGGTTGGAAAATGCAGAAAATGCAATTCAATCAACATATATGCCATTCCTGGATATACTTCCATCAACAATTGATCTTGTTGGTGCTGAAATTGAATTAGTTTCGGTGGAAAACAGAGAGCATCAATTAACTGAACCATTATCAAATTTGCAGAGTAAATACGATTTTATTTTTATCGACTGTCCACCATCGCTAGGATTATTAACTCTAAACGCATTAACTGCTTCAAACTCTGTAATAATTCCTGTTCAATGCGAGTATTTTGCACTCGAGGGTTTAGGTCAACTCTTAAATACAATAAACCTTGTGAGAAAAAATTTAAATCCAAAACTTTCAATTGAGGGTGTTCTCTTAACAATGTTTGATCAGAGATTAAAATTATCAAATCAAGTTAGAGATGAAGTAAATAAGTATTTTGGTGCAAAAGTTTTTGAAGCTGTAATTCATAGAAATGTAAGAATATCAGAAGCTCCGAGCCATGCAAAACCAGTGTTGTTATATGATTCTATTTCAACTGGTGCAAGAAATTATATGCAATTAGCTTCCGAATTAATAGAACGTACACAAATAATTAAGAAAATAGATGAGTAAGATGAAAACAGGCTTAGGTCGTGGACTTGGTGCATTAATTAATCCAAATTTTAATAAAGATAGTTTAGAAGAAAAAATTACAATCTCTGAATCCGAAATTAGTAGAGATGATGGCGAATCGGTTGATATTTTATCAAAGATTCCAACAAATAATATTTTCCCAAATCCTTATCAACCACGTACTAACTTTGAACCAGGTGCGTTGGATGATTTGAAAAACTCAATTATCGAAAATGGATTAATTCAACCAATAACTGTTAGAAGAGTTGATAAACATTTTGAATTGATTTCTGGTGAACGACGCTTGCGTGCATCAAAAGAAATTGGATTAAGAGATATTCCAGCATATGTAATTAAAGTTGATACAAAAGAAGCAATGTTAGCGCTTGCTCTAATTGAAAATGTTCAAAGAGAAGATTTAAACGCTATCGAAATTGCAAAAACTTATCGCAAATTGATGGTTGAATGCAATCTTTCACAAGAAGAAATTGCCGATAAAGTTGGCAAAGAACGTTCAACAGTTACTAACTCAATGAGGCTTCTAAAACTTCCTAATATAATTCAGCAATCATTAATTGATAACAAAATAAGCGCTGGTCATGCAAGAGCTATTTTGGGTTTAATAGATGAAAACTCTCAGTTAGCTGTTTTTGAAAAAATATTAAAAGATAAGCTTTCTGTTAGAGAAGTTGAAAAGATTGTAAAACAAGGTTCAATAAAACCTTCACAAAACCAGCCAAAGAAAGAAAATGTAATAAATTCAACTGATTATATTTTTAACGCAAGTCTTGAAGAAAAACTTCGTGGAATATTTGGTACAAAAGTTATTTGTAAACAGAAAAAAGACAATTCTGGAAGTATCTCAATTGAATTTTATTCTGACGATGAATTAGAAAGATTATTGGACCTTTTTGCTACAATTGAAAATAATTAGACTTCAAATATTGATTCTTGTTTTACTATTAGTTGCTACATCTAGTGGACAAACTTTAGCTGATTCATCACAAACAAATGAACAAAATGATTCAACTTTTGTAATGACAAAATCCCCTTGGGGAGCGGTTGCAAGAAGCGCACTAATTCCAGGTTGGGGACAGTTTTACAACGAAGCCTTTTGGAAAACTCCAGTTGTTTGGGGTGTTCTAGGTTGGTTTACTTATCTTTATATTGAGAACGATAAATTATACAAAGATTATGGAGATTTATATAAAGAGAGTGTGAGTAGTGGAAATGCAATTGAATTTTATAGGGATAGAAGAAATGATTATAGAGATGAACGAGATAAATATGCTTTGATTCTTGGAATATCATATTTCTTGAATTTAGTTGACGCATATGTTGATGCTCAACTTTTTGATTTTGATGTAACAGAAAATCCTATTACACATCAGCCGGAATTGGGCATAAAGTACAGATTTTAATTGCAATAATAATAAATTTTATAAAAACTTAGTAGGGATAACATCATGAAAACTTATTTATTACACTCACTAATATTTTTCTTTTCAATATTCGCAAATTCTTATTTAATGGCTTCAAATGAATTATCAGTATTAACTGATGCTGTTGGAAGTTCCAAACCCGGTTATATGGATAAGGTTGTTTTAGTTGTTGAACCTCATGGTGGGTATTTCGAACAATCTCTTTATATTGAATATGCTGACCACAATCAATTCCCAGGCAATAAAAATGTAGAAGTTATTCATCGTTTCGAATTGCCTGAAGGTTCAGTAATTAACGATATGTGGTTGTGGATTGGTGATAGCGTAATGCAAGCAACTATGCTTGATACTTGGACAGCTACAGCAATTTATGATAGTATTGTTACAAATAAACGTGATCCAGCGCTTTTGAAGAAAAAGGGAAATCAATACGAACTTCATGTCTATCCTCTAGAATCGGGTAGTTTTAGAAAAGTTAAAATAAATATGATTACTCCTGTTAAATGGGTTGGGAAAAATGCAACAGCTGAACTTCCCTTTAGAATGCTATTTGCCAACAATAGCAACACTAAACCTGTTGAAATTTTATTCCGAAAGAAAATGGATTCATGGGGTGAACCAAATATAATTGAATTTCCTCAAAATACTTTCTCTAATCTAACAGATACTCTAGGTTATAACTTCTCATACTTGTTAGTAGATGATATAAGTCAGCAGAATTCACTTAAGCTATCTTATACTACTACTTTTAGTAACGGTAAATTTATTACAGGATTTGAAGATAAATCTCAAAAATCTTATTTCCAACTAGGCATTTTGCCAAGTGAGTTTTTTAATTTAGAGCAAGATTTATCTCCCACAAAAAACCTTTATGCAATTGATTTAAGTGGAAATAAAAGTAAAAACATTGATTTATTATTGCCTAATATTTCAAGTGTCATGAATGCTGGAATGAAGGAAGGTGACCAATTTAATATAATTGTTTCTGGTACAGACAAGATAAAAAACATTTCAAATGGCTGGCAAAACTATGTTCAAACTTCTGTTAATAGCTTACTAAATGATTTCCAAGAAAGTTCATTCGCAGATTCAATTTCTATTAACAAGAGACCGAATATTATTTTTTGCGATTATGATGCTAGAAATAGTTGGGATTTTGAAGGAATTGAAGAGTTTGCAGATGTTCAATATTTTAACAATATCATGGCAGCAGTTCCAAGTTTTAACAAAGCAGATATTTTAACTGCTTATAGACATGGCTATGATGATATAATTAACCAAGACCAATTAGATCAAATGTTAACTCCTCTTGACAGCTTTTTTGTTAAAGGAGGAAGATTAGTTACTTACTTTGATTATAACAGAAATGAGGGTGAGTTGTTAGCAAAACATTATATTCCCACACTCAGTTCAAATCATTTTCAAGCTACTGCTCAAACGCTTTATAGAAACGAGGAAGGAAATATTGGCGAATATTTTCCAGAAGAATTTGACCACAATTTTGTCGGTATTCTGAGTTACGATGATCCAGATGTCAAAATTGAACTCATGACTGCTAGCGGTGAACCAACCATAATTTCAAAAAAGATACGAAATGGTTTAATAGTTGTTGTAGATATGTGGCAGATAAAAGATGATGGAGCAATGAGATCAATTATGTCGCCCCCACTCCTTCGCCTTAATGAAACATCTGGAAATTTGTTGCTACCGAATTTACTTACATCCATTAGTAATGAATACACAATAAGTTCTTTCGACAAATGTGTCCTTTTCAGTAACTCAGATTCAATATACACGGAAATGTCAACTAATGAGTTTGCAATTAATTATTTGTCTAAGTTCGATACAATTCCAAAATTTAATACTATAAATCTTCTTGATGGGTTGTCAATTAATCCTCCTTCAATTATTATAGATAATAACTTGTATTATGGAAGTGGATATTTGTTAAGTGAAATAGCCTCAAATAGCGGTGGAGTTCATTTTGAAACATATAAAAATGATTGGGATTATATAACATCATTGTCTAATTATGCATTAAATCCTTTACTGAAAGATTTGAAAATTGATGTTGTTGTCGATGAAGGGAATGGAAATCTAGTTGAAATTAGAGAAGTGAATCCAATACCTAACGACCCCAACAAACCACTCTTTTTTATCGCAGAAACCAATGGACAAAGCAAGGCTAATTTTAAGATGTCTGCTACGTTTGTGGGAATTGATACACCAATAGAAAAGAACTTTGATTTTTTATTTTCACATGATAGCACAAAATATGAAGTTCTAATTCCCTCACTTTTAGCAAATGAAGTACTAAACGATATGTTTAATGCAGATAATCTTGATACTCTAGGAATTGTAAATTTAGCAATACAACATAATTTATTAACAGATTTTACTGCTTTGCTTGCACTTGAGCCAAATGATACATTACATTTTATGGAAAATCCATTTGATGAAGGTGGTCTAACAGCAATAGAAGAAGACTCTCAAACTGATTCCGATTCTTTGTCTGTTGAAGTATATCCAAATCCTTTTAATAACCAAGTAAAAGTTAAACTAGTTCTTAATGAACCATCAAATATCAATATTAGTATTTATAATATTCTTGGTCAAAAGGTTATAGATATTGAAAGGAACAAAAATGCTAAAAACTCTTACTCATTTATTTGGAATGGAAAGAATTCTTTTGGAATGAGTGTAGCTACTGGATTATATATTCTTAGAATAGATGTTACAGGAATTGCATCAAATAAAAAGGAAATTATTACAAGAAAACTGCTATATTTAAAATAGTGTATTTCTTTAAACAAATATTGACTTTTAACAGTATTCTAATGTCTAATAATTTTTTGGTTGACAAATGAAAAAACACATAATTATTTTTTTGTTTATTATAAATATTCCACTATTTTCTCAAATTAACACCAGTAATTGCAGTGTAGTATCATATTTGCCTATTGAATGGCAAGAATATCATGATATAGTTTTATTAAAAAACAATCTATTTCTTGTTTCTAAAAATCAACTTAGAGTAATTGATATCTCTGATAAAGATAATCCAAAAATAATTGGTTCTTATACTCCAAATACTGGAGGAAGATGCTATAGTATGGTTGCGATTGATACAACTTTTGCGATTCTAGGAAACGGTGAAAATGGTTTACTCGTGTTAAATATTGGAAATCCTTCTAATATATATGAAATGTATAGTCTAAAACTTGACTCTTTATGGGGTGAGATTAAAGGTATAAGTATTACAGATAAAAACCTTTTTGCAAGTGTTTATAGTTGGGATGGTTCTACTGGTGGTATCGCTCTTTTCGATATTCAAAATATTGGAGATGTTCATCAAATAGATCATTATAAATTAGAGAATCATGTAATTTATGATTGTACTTCTTATGGCGGATATGTATATGCCCAAGGTTATTCGTCAAGTTTATTAGTATTACGGTTAGATGAAAATAAGAAATTATCTTTAATTTCAAGTGTTGAAACAAATGGACAGGCAATAGATATAGAATATCTAAATGATTTTCTTTATATCACAAATGGGTTAACCATGACAGGTGGTGAGTTCTTATTATTAGATTGTTCAAAACCAAGTATAACAAACATAACAAAGAAAATTAAAGTTGGGAATTGGTGTCGCGATGTTTCAGTGACTAACGAATTTATTTATGTTGCTACTGATGGAGTTGGAGTCGAGATTTATAAAAACACTCCAAATAGTAATGTTATGAAAGTTGGTGGATTCTCATCTGATGGCTATACTTATTTAGTAAAAGCTTATGATAATTATTTTTATGTTAGTAATAATGAGAAAGGTTTATATATTCTAAAGAATGACCTTAGCACTTCCATCAAAAATAACAATTTTAACATAAATACAGCAAATAAATTTGTGCTTGAACAAAATTATCCTAATCCATTTAATCCTACAACCATCATAAGTTACTATATTCCTGAGAGTAGTTACGTCACAATTAAAATCTATGACGTATTGGGAAATGAAATTAAAATATTATTGGATCAAGTAAAACCAGCTGGGACTCATAATATCGAATTTGATGCGGAAGGATTATCTAATGGAATTTACTTTTATAAATTAATCACGAATAATTATTCAGAAGCAAAAAAAATGATTTTGCTAAAGTAGCATCAAAATTTAGACTGTTTTTGTTTCTAACTAAAATAAGTTTAATTAGAGTATTTGGACTATATTAAGAATATAAAATGAATAAAAGATGAAAAACAAAATAAAATGTGAAAATTGCAATTCTGAAAATGATTATTTCAAAATGAATTGCTCAAATTGTGGCTCATTACTTAGAGATAAATATCCAAATATTGATTTATTTTCTTCAATTTGGCTTCTGATTGAAACTCCTTCAAAAGCATTAAAAAAAATAATTTATTCAGATCACAAAAATTATTTACTTTTCCTTTTGGTACTTTTAGTTTCAAAACTAGTTTTAACTTCTTTTTTTGCACAATCAGTAATAATAAAACCAGTTGAATATCAATATTATTTGAGCATAAATTTTGGAATTGGATTTGGAATTATTCTTGCATTTATTCTTTTATTTCCATTATTGCAAAAAATTGTTCTTAAAAATAGAGGAATTCTAACACGGTATAAAGATAATCTAGCAGTTTTAGTCTTTTCGCAAATTCCTACCATACTTTTTTTACTAATACTTTTGCCAATAGAATTTGCACTGTTTGGAAAATATTGGCTATTTTCAAATCCATCACCATTTATGATGAAAGAAACTGCAGCTTATGCATTTTCAATTATGGAAATACTTGTATTCATCTGGTCTTTAATCCTTTTGGGAATTGGTAATTTTATTCAATCGAACAGCAGGGTTTTTGCGTTTTTTATTACAATATTATTTCTATTTATTCTTATTGGTTTGCTGTTGTTTATACCTTATTTGGGTTGATATTTATGCATTCTACATTAGTTATTTTTCTTGATGGAGTTGGTATTGGGAAAAATGATACACTAAAAAATCCGTTTTTTCAAAAGCAATTTAAATTTCTAAATGAAATATTTGGCGAAACTCCACATCTCGAAAATCAAAGTATTTCTAAAGGTAATAAATACATTTTTCCAGTTGATGCAAATATGAATGTAGAAGGTTTACCTCAAAGTGGCACTGGACAGACTTCAATATTTTGTGGTGTAAATGCTTCTAAAATTGTTGGAAGGCATTTTGGACCATTTCCATTTTCAACATTAAAACCTATCATAGAGACTGAAAATATCTTCAATTCATTTATTAAGAAAGGTTTGAAAGTAAATTTTGCAAATGCATTTCCACAAATCTTTTTTGACTATATAAATTCTGGAAGAAAAAGACTTAATGTTACAACTTTAATGGCTTTGGCAAGTGATGTGCAATTATTTGCTTTAGTAGATTTACTTAACGAAAAGGCTATTTCCGCTGATATTACAAACAGACGTTGGAATACTAAAATGAGTTATAATATTCCAATTATTTCTCCTGAAACTGCGGCAGATAGGCTTCTCAAAATTACTTCTGAAAATCAATTTACACTTTTTGAATACTTCTTTACTGACCATCTAGGACATGGTAGAAATAAAGAGGATTTTGATATTCTGCTAGATGATTTAGATAGATTCTTATTTAGAATAATTTCCAAAGTTGCTGATAATACCACGCTTCTTATATGCTCAGATCATGGAAATTTGGAAAACATTAGCGTAAAAGGGCATACAAATAATCCAACTCTTACAATTTCTGCTGGATTTGGCTCTTATAATCTGATGACAAAAATAAAAGATTTAAGTCAAATTAAATCAGCTCTTATTGATTTGTATTAAAAAGTTGTTAAAACATGAATAAATGTTAATTGGAATTGGAGATAATGAAAAATTATCCACTAATAAAATATGTAATAGCATTTGTAGTTGGCATTATTGGTGAAAAATATCTACTAATACAAATTCCTTATAGTATTTCCATAATTATTATTCTCACACTTTTAGCAGTATTTTTTCATTTCAAAAAGAATAATTACATGTTAATTATTGTACTATTAATTAACAGTATGCTCTTTGGTGCAACTTATTCCATATTAAGGAATAATGGCGATGTTCAATATCCTTTTCAACAAACAAAAATTTCTGGAACTGAAATCTATGGAGAAATTAAAAATATAGAGTTGCTACATAACGATGAATTCAAATTGCTTGTTCAGTCGGATTCTGTTATTGTGCATGATTCAACAACATTTATTAAAAGTAAATTTCAATGTAATATTTCAAGTGATAGTTACAATAAACTAGTGCGACTTTATTCTAGTTTAGATATTGGGAATAAAGTAAAACTAGTTGGAACTTTAAGAAAGGCAAAAGGGGAGTGCAATCCTGGAGAATTTGATTATTACAAATATTTACAATCTAAAGATGTTGTTGGAATAATCTACATTCGAGAAATTAAGGATGTAAACATTATTGAATCGTCTGTTAATATATTTCATAATCTAATTTTTGAAGGGAGAAAGTGGATTGCCAGTAAAATAAATATTTCACATAATGCTAAAACGGCATCGTTGTTAAAAGGACTTTTACTAGCTGATAGAAGCGAAATTGATTATGAAACCAAAGAGAGTTTTATAAATTCTGGAGTTATTCATGTGCTTGCTGTTTCTGGACTTCATGTTGGTTTTATTGTATTAATATTCATGTTTCTGTTCAGCCGCCTTTCTATTTATCCGCGTACATTTTTAATAATTATTGGATTGATTGGATTTTTGTTAATTACAAACTCACCAGCATCAGTTTTTAGAGCCACAATTATGATTGTTGTTATGTTCTTAATTTACTTGTCAAACCGAAATTACAATTCAGTAAATGCGCTTGCAATTGCAGCGCTTATATTACTTTTAATTAATCCGAATGAAATATTTAATCCGGGATTTCAGTTGTCGTTTTCTGCAGTTTTATCAATTTTAGTTGTATATCCAATTCTCAGCGAAAAAATAACTACGCAAAATAAATTCTTAAAATATTTAATGCTTTTTTGCGCGGTTTCTTTTTCTGCACAAATTGGAACACTTCCATTTACGTTGATGTATTTTCAAAAGCTTTCAATTATATCCTTGTTCGCAAATTTTTTGGTTATTCCACTTATTGCAATTATTGTTGGACTTGGAGTGCTAACAATTTCTGTTTCAACAATCTCTTCATTATTTGCGCTCTATTATGGCTCAGCTAATATGTTAGTTACTGATTTATTGTTGATGATTGTTGATATTACCGGAAACTTAAAATATTCGTTTTTATACATTCCAAACTTTTCTTTTCTGGATGGAATAATATTTTATCTTTTCTTTTCTATAATTATTTATTCAATTAAGGAGTTTACAAATATTTATGCCACACTAATTCTATTTTTATTTGTTGGGTTAAATCTTTTCTATTTTCTTCAAATAGATGATAGGCAACTCTTGCCTGATGGTTTACTTTCAGTAGTTATGATTGACATTGGTCAAGGAGATGGAATATTAGTAAAATTTCCAAACAATAAAATAGCTTTAATAGATGCTGGAAATGCTTCGTTGGAATTTGATAATGGTGAGAGAGTTATTGCGCCATTATTAAGACGATTTTCAATTAAACAAATTGATTATGGATTTATATCCCACGTTGATAGTGATCATTATAAAGGTTTTCTTTCTTTAATCAAAAATGGTTGGATTAAAGAAATATATAAGCCTAAGATTGATACATCTCAAAAAAAGGATGTGGATTTGGAGAAAATTATTTACGAAAATAATGTAAAACTTAATTATTATTCCAAAAAGAAGATGATTTTTGGAAATTTAGCTCTTTATATTTTGAACGATACAACAAACAGTGAATACAAACATTTTGACTCAAATAACCAAAGTGGAGTTATTAAAATTGTCCACGGGAAAAATACTTTTCTTCTAGTCGGCGATGCCGAAAAGGAATCGGAAAGATTGCTGATAGCCAATTATGGAAAATTTCTCGATTCAGACATACTTAAAATTGGGCATCATGGCAGCAAATCAAGTTCATCACAAATATTTATTGATGCAGTTACTCCAAGTGTTGGACTTATTAGTGCTGGACAGAATAATAGTTTTGGTCATCCAACAAAAATGATTGTGGATAGATTTACTAAAAGTAAAGTTAAGTTATATCGCACAGATATTGAGGGTGCAATTATTTTACAATCAAATGGCGAAACAGTTAGAAAAGTTAATTGGCGGCAATTTTGAAGTTTTACACTAAAAAAATAAAATGGATGAATAATTTTTAGCTTTGTGTTTATCGTCTCATACTTTTAACTTTACAGTTGGAAAATAAAAATATAATAATGCTAATAGAAAATAACGTTTCACTCAAACCATTTAACACTTTCAAAGTTGATGTTATTGCAAAATACTTTGCAGAAGTAGCTGACCTCTCAGAATTAAAAGAATTATTAGATGATAAGAATTACATTTCGGAGAAGAGATTAATACTCGGCGGTGGGAGTAATATTCTATTCACAAAAGATTTTGATGGAATTGTTATAAAATTAAATAACTCAGAAATTGAAAAATTTCATGAAACTGATGAAGAAATATTTATAAAAGCAGATGCTGGTGTTGAGTGGGATAGTTTTGTGAAATACTGTGTTGATAACGGTTTGAGCGGTGTGGAAAACTTATCTTTAATTCCAGGCAATGTTGGCGCTGCACCAATTCAAAATATTGGTGCTTATGGCGTTGAAGTTAAAGATATAATTGATAGTGTCTCTGGTTTAATGTGCAACTCTGGATATTTTATAACAATCCCAAACAACCATTGTAATTTTGAATATAGAAACAGCATATTTAAAAATGAGTTGAAAAATGAATTTGTAATTACTTCGGTTCTCTTTAAATTGCCAAAACAAAAGAAAGTAAATCTAAATTATGCTCCACTTAATAATTATTTTTCTGGAAAGAAAAAATCTGAAATAACTTCCAAAAATGTCAGAAAAGCTGTAATATCAATTCGTAAAAGTAAATTGCCTGATCCCAAAATACTTGGAAATGCTGGTAGTTTTTTTAAAAATCCTATTATCTCAAAAGAGAAATATGAACAATTAATAAGTGAGTACTCTGATTTAAATGGATATCCCGAAAGTGAAACCAGTATAAAAATTTCTGCTGGTTGGTTAATTGAACAATGCGGATTAAAAGGGAAGCGAATTGGTAATGTTGGAGTTCACGAAAAGCAAGCTTTAGTAATTGTCAACTATGGAAATGCAACTGGAAATGAAATTGTAGAATTTTCAAAAATGATTCAAAATGAAGTAAAAAATAAATTTAATATACATATAAATAATGAAGTTAATATTCTTTAAGAAATAATGGTGGAAAATGAGTGATAATAATGAAAAACAAGGATTGGGCAAAATTGTAAATGAGTTGGTTCAGCCATTTATTGATTTAGCACATACATCTAGGGCACTATTTGGATTAAATCTTTCATATGTAATTGAAGGCTTAGTTTATTTTGGAATTGTTGGTTTACTGGCTATATTTTTTAATCAATATGTTGGACTTGACGATATTGATGCAGGCAGAATGGTTGGATTTTTAACAGCTGGAATTACAATTGCAATGCTGCTTCTTGGAGCAACAGTTGATTGGATTGGAATTAGAAAGGCAATTCTTATTGCATTGTTTTTTATGTTAGGTGGTAGAATAATTCTCGCTTTGTCACCTTCACTTGGAAGCACAGGACTTTGGGGTGGTGCTCATTTATTTTCAATTCTTGGTATAATTGGCGTAATAATCGGTTATGGAATTTATCAACCTGCTGCGTATGCTGGTGTTAAACAATTTACTAATTCAAAAACATCTGCAATGGGTTATGCAATGTTGTATGCATTGATGAATCTTGGCGGATTTATTCCTGCACTAATTCAACCATCACTTCGTAAATCTTTTGGGATTGATGGAGTATTTTGGGCGTATTCAATTTTCACTGTTGTGGGAATTGCTGTAGTTGCAGTTGTAATGTCAAAAAAAGCTATAGCAAAAGCAATACAAGATGCAAAAGATTCTGAAACAGAAGTAGTAGAAGAGGAAGTTGATGAGATGGGCGAAATGTCAGCAAAAGAAAAATTAAAATTCTATTTGAAAAATTTCCCAATTCGCGACAAACGTTTTATGTATTTTATCTTTATTCTAATTCCTGTTCAAACTCTTTTTGCGCACAATTGGCTTACATTACCTCTTTATACAAGTAGAGCTTTTGAAGGATTTGTAAGTGACAATTTCGATTTCTTCGTTAATTTAAATCCATTATTAATATTTGTTCTTACTCCAGTTGTTACAGCACTTACTGTAAAAAAGAATACTTATTCAATGATGATTATTGGAACTTTTGTAATGGCATCTCCAACATTTATTCTTGCACTTGGACCAAATATTTATACTCTTATGGCATATCTAGTAATTATGACTATTGGAGAAGCGATGTGGCAACCAAGATTTTTGCAATGGGTTGCAGAAATTGCTCCTAAAAATATGACAGGAATTTACATGGGAATTGGTCAATTTCCTTGGTTTTTAACAAAAGTTATAACATCATTATATTCTGGATGGTTCTTAATGAACTACTGTCCAGAGGGATTAGCTCCAGCAGAAATGAATACAGAAATGATGTGGTTAATTTATGGTTTCATTGCAATACTTTCACCAATAGGCTTAATTTTAGCTAAAGGTTGGATGCAAAAAGGGTTTAAAACTAAACATGTTTAATTAATAATATAAATAACACTGAGGTTGTAATTTAGCAACCTCAATAAATATGTGTGAAAGAGTAAAGGATATATTTGAAAGATAATAAATACAAAATAGTAGCAATTATTGGAAGTGTCTCAAAAAATAGTTACACTAGAAAATCATTAAAGCTAGCTGTTAATGAAATAGAAAAACATGATAATTTTAGTGTAACAATTATAGATCCAAGAGATTTTGATCTACCAAATCCTGGTTCTGGAATTATGAATGAAGACAGAAAAAGATTACAGCAAATTGTAGGTGAAGCTGATGGAGCTATACTTGCAACACCTGAATACAATGGAAGTTATAGCAGCGTTATTAAACTAGTTATTGAAAATCTTGGTTATCCATCTCAACTATGTGGCAAGCCAATAACACTCCTTGGAATTGCTGATGGAGAGATGGGGGCAATAAAATCAATTGAAGCATTACGTGGTGTATGTGCTCATATTGGTGGACTAGTTTTGCCACATACAACTTCTATTTCTTATGTGAATCAAAAGTTTGATGTTAATGACAATTGTATTGATGAACAAACCGATAGGAGAATTAGAAGAGTAGGGACTGAATTAATAAAATATATAAATCAGTATATTGATAAAAGTTAAGGAACAAGCCAAAAATATACAAAATAAAAAACCAATCTAAATATTAGATTGGTTTTTTATTTTAATTTCAAGAATATTTACTAATTATTCTTTTTCCATTCTTCATATTTTTGAATATCTGCTTCCATTTCTTTCATTGCATCTGTTGCACGAAAACGAGTATATAAATTATTGTTATCTTTAATTTTATTTAAAAATGCTTTTTGAGCAGCTCCAATTGGATATTCCATTAATACATAAGTCCTCCAATTTGAACCATCTTTCACAAATTTTTTCTCTTTAACTCTACTACCATTTAACTCGGTTGAAACAATAACTTTTGTAGCTTGAGTAAACTGGGATAGAAGTTCAGAATTTTCACCTTCACCAACTTCTTCTTCAAATTTCTTTTGCATTGAATTAATTTTAGAAGTCATTGTTCTTCCAATTTTTGCACGAGCTTCAGTTTCAGCTTTATTTAAAGCCAAATCCATATCACGAGAAGTGGCAGAAGCAGCTTCAAAGATATAATTCTCTGATGTTGGGGTATTTAAATACCATTCTGGAATATCACCAGTTTCAGTTTCGGAAAGGCTTTTTGAACCACCACACGAAAATAACAGAAGTGAAATTGTTAAAGCAGTAAAAATTAAAAGTGTGTTCTTTTTCATAGTTTCCTCTTGTTAGTTAATTATTTCAATAAATATGTTTCAATAAAATCAATGTCTTTTGTCTTTGCTACTTTGTAATTCTCAAATTTATCAGTTGCTATTATATTGTTGTTTTTTCCTTTATAAATAATTTCAAGATTATAAGTGCCTGGAGATATTTCAACATTACCAGCATAGGCAATGCTAGGAAAGAAATGAGCTATTCGTAAATCCGCATTTTCTGTGGAATTAATTAAAGCACCTGAAATTAAACGTGTTAATCCACCCCAATCTCCACCTCCAGTTTTTTTGTCCAGTTCTTTATTTAAAACCTCATTTGCAATTGCTTTTGTAACTGTTCTGGCAAGACTTTTCAAATATATAATTGCTTCATCTCTCTTAAATGTTTCAACAGCAATGTCCTCAATACTTTCTAGTTTTGTCAAATCAGCCATGTATTTACCATTTACATAAATCTCAATTTTATCAACAATTGAACCTTTTTTCTTCATTTTAGGGACAGCAAATTTTGCATGTAATCCGCCATTTATACCTTCCCATGGTATAGTGGAAAATTCAGTCCATTTGTCATTTTCGTAAATTGAAATAATAACTAAGTTTTCGAAAGTATCAATGCTAAAAGTATATTCATATTTTGAAGGCGCTTGTCCAACAAATGTGAGAAAAGCTAGTTTAGATTTCTCTGAAAATGAAAGAAGTGTGTCAAAATCTGGTTTGGTAAAACTGTATAAATTTGGTTGATTATCGAAAGCATCGTACAATTTTTCTTTTGAAATTCGAGCATCATCATAAGAACGGTCATTATGAAAAAGAATCATGCTAATGAAGTGTGATAGAGCAGAACTATAAAAATTTATTGGAATTTCTTTAATTTCCGAATCTACATTTATAGAATCCTTTAATGAACTAATTTCTTTTTCATACTTTTGCTCTAGTTCAACAAACTTTTCAGTTAGTCTTCTAATTTCAACCAATGCTTCTTCACTTAAACCTTGCCTGTAATAAGATAAAGATTTAAAGACGTTTATGTAAAGATTTTCAAAATCTTCGCCAGAATAATCTAATACATTATCATTGAGAAGCATTGAAGTAACACCCTTTGAAACACTTTTTGTGTATAATTCCTCTATTGCATTATCTGCTAAATGTAAGTTTTCAATAGCACTTGAATCTTGCTGAGCATAATGATTTAGCAAACCTAAATCTAGCCAATAAAGTATACGATCTTTTTCATCAAAATATTTTCTTTGACTTTTTTTTAACGCAGATACTGCCTCTATATAATTATCCTGGGCAATTAGTACTTCAACTTCTTGGTATTGTGCAGTGGATGTAATTATACTAGAACAACCTGCAAAAGCAAATATTAAAATGAAAAAAAAGCATTTAGCTATTAATTTCATCTTTTTCATTTAGAAACCATAACCTGCTTGGTCAACAAGTTTTTTTATCTTTTTTGAATCTAACCAAACTTTTTCATTAGTTTCTAAATTTATTAACTCTAAATCAACTTGATAAAATTTTACAGCTTGTCCGTCAAAAGAATCATTTTGTGTGCTAATTACACCACGCAACATAAAATCTGCACCAGTTTCATTTGCTAATCGTTTAGCAGTTTCCATTGATGAATATTGCTGTTGTTCTGATCTTTCATCTCTTATTTCGGAGCGTTCTTCAGAAGAAGCCACAAATTTAACTTCGCCACTATTAATTAATTCTCTTTCAATATCTTTAGAGAAAACTTTTGTTTGGATATGTTCGGAAGAACTATTTTTAATAGTTCCAACAATTACAACAGGTTTTCTTGTATTATCTTTTGCAAAAGCGGAAATCCAACGACTTTCCAAAAGTCCATCAATCATTTTTTTAGCTGTTATTCTGGAATCAGTATCATTCCATCTGCCACTTAAATCTACAGTTGTATCAGTTGATGTTCGAGTAACAGTTCTTGATGAACCACATCCAGCTAGTGAAACTAAAAGAATACTTAATACTAAATAAATAAAAATATTTTTCATAGAGGGCTCCATGTATTATTAATTAAATGTATATATATTTTTTATAAATAAAATTATTTTGATGTTATTTAAATATATAATTTAATTGTTTTTGAAAAAAATAAATTATGTATTATTTTTTAATACATAAATCAGAGGATATTTATGAAGAACAGAAAGCTATTACTAATACTGTTATTAGTTTTTTTTTCAAACTGTATAGCACAAACTTCAAGTGATGTTTATGTTAACTTGGAGAAAGATTTTCCAGATTCCAGATATTTAGCTGCCGTGGGGGAAGGAGATTCAAGAAATGAAGCCGAAAAAAATGCAATGGCAAAACTAGCGCTAATTTTTGAATCAAAAATTGATGTTAACCAAACTTTAAATGAACATTATTCTGAGTTTTCAGATGATGAAAATTCGTCTTTAACTTACGAAGCAAAAACTACCAAAAGAACCAACGTTGAATCAGATCAAAAATTATTAAATGTTAAATATGGGAAACATAGTGTTGATAATAATGGCAACAACTATGCGGTAGCTTATATTAATAGAAGCGAAACCGCCTTTGTTTATGAAGAGAAAATAGCTAACAATAATTCATCCATTTTTGCAATGGATAACTCTGCTGAAATGTCAGATTCGAAAATTTATAAATATGCCGCTTATAATAGAGCATCTGAAATGATGAATGAAAATATTGGATTAATGAAACAACTTTCAATTATAAGTCCACACACATCTAATTTTTCAGATCAAATATCCAAATATGAAAGCATTTACCACAAAAAAGGAAATGTTGCTAATAGTATTAAATTTGTAGTCTCTAATGAGAGCAACAAAGATGTTGTAAATTCATTATCTAGTTTATTAACTTCTAAAGGTTTTAAAATTGCTGAAAGTGGTGATTTTTTAATCACTTCTTCAATGAAATATGAAAAGGTTAATCTTGGAAGGAAAGAAATATTTTACAACTGGTTTGTAAATGTAGAACTTAAAAACGCTGAAGAAGAAATAATTTTTAATTTTGAAAAAAGTAGCAGAGAAGGTGGAATTAGTGAATCTGCAGTTTTAGCAAGAACAAAATATTCAGCAAATGAGTCTTTGAAAATGAACTTTATGACAGAGTTCCAAAAATACCTTAACTCTCTTCTAGGCAATTAGTACTAACTCAAAATGTAAAATATTTCACTTTATAGTAAAAATTATTTTACATTTTGTGTTTTTAATTATTAACTTAACAAGATAATTATTAAATAATATATCTAGTCTTTTATTCATTTAACTTTTAGTATATAAAAGTTAAGTATAAACCATTTAAATTTCTTTAAGGTTCTGTTTATAGGAGAGAAATGAAGAAAACTATACTTGATTATACTCTTAAAGTACGTATTCCTTTAATTATTTTTGTTATAATTGCTTCTTTTATGACTACATATTTTGTATCTCGGCAAGAGAGGGATGGAGTTGGTAATCAACCCGTTCAACCTATAAAATATTCACACAAATTACATGCTGGTACTATGGGTATGGATTGCCAATATTGCCATGTTGGAGTTACAAAAGGGCGTCAGGCATTAGTTCCGTCTGTAAATATTTGCATGAATTGCCACACCGTTGCAAGAAAAGATAAACCAGAAATTATAAAACTTAAAGAGTATTACGATAGTGGTAAAGTATTACCTTGGAAGAGAGTTCACAAAGTTCCAGAATATGCATACTTTAATCATAGCGTTCATGTAAATGTTGGTATTGATTGTGAATCATGTCACGGAAACGTTAGAGAAATGGAAGAAATTAAACAAGTAAAAGCATTTAATATGTCAGCTTGTATTGCTTGTCATAAAAATCCAAAAGAATTTGTGCCTTATGTTGAAAACATAAAACAAGGTCCATTACACTGCGCAGCTTGTCATAGGTAAAAGGAGAAAACATTTGATGGAAAATAAAACAGATAGAAGAAGTTTTTTTTCAATTGCTGGGAAGGGTACTATTGGTGCAATGATACTTTCTTCTTTGCCATTTAAATTATTTGCTTCAAATAATAGTAATAAAAAATTAAAAAAAGTTGTTATTCATAATCAAGCTGTAAAACGAGTTAAATAATTATTAGAATTGAATATTATGTCAGAAGAAAACAAAAAATATTGGAAAAGTTTAGATGGATTAAACAACTCAACTGACTTACCTGGAAAGAATCACAAAGAATTTCCAGATAGTGTTACTGATGGATTTAATGTTGAGAGTATAAATGGTTTATCCCGTAGAAAATTTCTTGGATTACTTTCAGTATCTACTGCAATAGCTGCAACAGCGTGTTCTGATTATCACGACCAAAAAGAAATTATACCTTATACTAATAGACCAGAAGGCGTGTTACCTGGCAAGCCAAATTTTTATGCTTCAACATGTAACGGTTGTCAAGAAGCTTGTGGAATTTTAATTAAAACTCGTGAAGGTCGTCCAATAAAAGTTGATGGAAACGATGAACATCCAATAAACAAAGGAAAAATATGTGCAACTGGACAATCGTCAATATATAATTTATATGACCCTTCGAGATTACAAAATCCGTTAAAGGGAACAAGTAAAACGAATTGGGCAACGGCTGATTCCGAAATTATTGCTAAATTAGATTCTGTTAGCAAATCTGGCAAGAAAATAGTTGTGCTTACAAATTCAATAAATTCACCAACTGAACGCAAAATGTTGGATGAATTTAAGCAAAGATTTGCAACTGCGGAAGTTCATGCATTTGATTTGTTTAACAATTGTAACAAAAAATTCGGTTGGTTCAAAAGTTATGGAAATGCGGAAATTCCTTCAATTAAATGGGATAAGGCAAATGTAATTCTATCTTTAGAAGGCGATTTTCTAGGGAAGGAAGGTAACTTTATTGAGAACACTAGACTTTTTAGTTCCAAAAGGGATTTTTCTAATGTAAAGAATTTTAACCGTTTATATGTTGTTGAAGCTGGATTAAGTTTAACAGGTTCAAATTCTGATTACAGAATGCGGCTAAAACCAGAAGCACAATATGATTTTGTAATGGCTCTACTAAACGAAGTAATTAAAAAGGGTGCTTCAAATATTGTTGTTGATTCAAGTGTTAAAAATAAATTAAGTAAATTTTCATTGGATAAAATTGCCAAATCCAACGATTTAGATTCAATAAAAGTTAATTATTTAGTAGAAGATTTAATAAAGAACAAAGGCAAATCAATTGTCTATGCTGGCGATTCACTTTCTGGTGATGTTCAAATTGCGGTTAATTTGCTAAATGAAGTTCTTGGAAATACTGATTTGTACAATTATGAATCAGCATATGTAAATACTGGAAAGCAATTACATTTTCCTCAAATTGAAGAATTAATTAAATCATACAATAATGGAGAAGTTGGCGCGGTTATTCATTATGATGTAAATCCAAGTTTTCATCTTCCAAAATCATTAAAATATAATGAAGCATTAAAGAAAGTTGGATTTGTCATTTCACTTGTTGATTCACCAAACGAATCTACAATAAATGATAATTTTACTCTTCCAATAAATCATAATTTTGAATCATGGGGCGATGCTCATTCAAGGAAAAATGTTTACAGTTTGCGCCAACCAGTTATAGCGCCATTATTTAACACACGTCAAAAAGAAGCCATTCTTTTAACTTGGATTCTTGGAAGTCCTAAAGTTTATAACGAAAGTTTGTATCACGATTACTTGATGGAAAGTTGCCGAGAAACTATTTATTCCAAAAAGAAACTAAGTGTTGATTTTATATCTTTCTGGAATTCTGCTTTGCACGATGGGTTTGTAAATATTGAAAGTGATGGAAATTCAAGAAAACCGTTTAATATTTCAGAAATTAAAATAGCTGATTCCCCAAAGGAAAATTCTGGATTTTCAATCCTTTTAGCCAAAGACTATTTTATTGGCGATGGTCGTTTTGCGAATAACGGTTGGTTACAAGAAATCCCTCATCCAATTTCTAAAGTAGCTTGGGATAATTATGCTGCTATAGCTCCAAGTAGTGCAAGCGAAATGAACTTAAAAAATGGTGACATTGTTAATGTTACAGTTGGCGAAAATTCTGTTAAAATTCCAGTTTTATTACAGCCTGGAGTTGCGCAAAACACTTTGGTTATTGAGCTTGGATATGGCAGAACTGTTATTAGTGATGTGGGCAAAGAAGTTGGTAAAAATGCAAATAATTTATTGAATATTAAAAATCTTAATTCAAGATGGATATGCTCCAACGCCTCTGTTGAACCAACTGGTGAAAATTATAAATTAGTTTCAACTCAAGAACATCACTCACTTGATGAAGAATTTGTAAAAGATTTGCACCTAAAACGTGGCATTATCCGCGAAGCCAATTTAGATGAATATGCAAAAAATCCAAAATTTGCAAATGAAGAAGATATAGAATTAGTAAGCATTACTTCAGAACATGGACAAGTTGGTACTAAATGGGCAATGTCTATTGACATGAATAAATGTACAAGCTGTTCAGTTTGTGTTGCTTCTTGTAATGTTGAAAATAATATTCCAGTTGTTGGTAAGGACCAAGTAGCTGTTGGACGTGAAATGCACTGGATGAGGATTGACCGCTATTACTCTGGTTCATCCGAAGACCCAATTGTAAGCAATCAACCAATGCTATGTCAACACTGCGATAATGCTCCTTGCGAAAATGTTTGCCCAGTTAATGCTACAAATCATAGTCCCGATGGATTAAACCAAATGGTGTACAACCGCTGTGTTGGTACTCGTTATTGTGGCAATAACTGTCCTTATAAAGTTAGGCGTTTCAATTTCTTCAATTTTAGAGATCATTTTGAAGATGGATTTTATTTAAATGAAGTTTCACCATTAGTTCATAATCCAGAAGTAACTGTTCGTTCACGTGGAGTTATGGAAAAATGTACTTTCTGTGTTCAAAAAATATCTGAAGAAAGGGAAGACGCAATTAGAGAAGGACGTCAAATAAAAGGTGATAATGTTGTTCCCGCATGTCAGCAAAGCTGTCCGGCAGATGCAATTGTTTTTGGAGATGCAAATGATCCAGAATCAAAAATATCTCAATATCGAAAACACGAATTGGGTTATGGAGTTCTACAAACTTTGAATGTTAAACCAAACGTAACATATTTAGCAAAATTAAGAAACACTCATTCGGAGGACATATAGTGAGTAGTGATTCTCTTAAATATTTAGAAGACATTTCTGTTATTGAAGGAAGACCTTCGCTTAGATCAATTGATGATGTCATTTCTAAACCACTTGATACAAAACCTGATAAGAAGTATTACATTGCTCTTGCCATAACACTTTCTATGATGGGAATTGGTGGCATTGCATTAATATTTTCGCTTTATTATGGAACTGGTATGTGGGGAAACAACAATCCAGTTGGTTGGGGATTACCAATTGTAAACTTTGTGTTTTGGGTTGGAATTGGTCACGCTGGTACTTTAATTTCCGCTATTTTATTCCTACTTAGACAAAAATGGAGAAATGGTATTGCCCGTTTTGCAGAAGGAATGACAATATTTGCAGTTATGACTGCTGGTATTTTTCCTGCAATTCACACTGGTCGTCCTTGGTTGGATGGATATCTTTTCCCTTATCCAAACCAACATGGTCTTTGGGTAAACTTTAACTCACCTTTACTTTGGGATGTTTTTGCGGTTTCAACTTATTTTACAGTTTCGTTTATCTTTTGGTACGTTGGTTTAATTCCCGACTTTGCAATTTTAAGAGATAGGACAAAAAATAAAATTAAAAAAACTATTTATTCAATTACTTCGCTTGGTTGGAGAGGCTCAAACAGGCATTGGCAACATTACGAAATGGTTTATCTTGTCCTTGCTGGATTTGCAACTCCTCTTGTGCTTTCTGTTCACACAATTGTAAGTTTTGACTTTGCGGTTTCAATTTTACCTGGATGGCACACAACAATATTCCCACCATATTTTGTTGCTGGAGCGGTATTTTCTGGTTTTGCAATGGTGCAAAATGTTTTAATATTTATTCGAAAAATATTCAACTTTGAACATATAATTACTCTTGATACACTTGAAAAAATGAACAAAGTGATTTTGCTTACTGGAATGCTTGTCGGTTATGCTTATGGAATGGAATTTTTCATGGCTTGGTATAGTGGAGTTCAAGTTGAACAATTTACATTTGTAAATAGAGCTTTTGGTCCATATGCTTGGGCTTATTGGATAATGGTTTCGTGTAATGTAATATTCCCGCAACTATTTTGGTTTAAGAAAATTAGAAGAACAATTCCATTGATGTTTGTAATTGGAGTTTTTGTAAATGTTGGTATGTGGTTTGAAAGATTCGTAATTACAGTTACATCTCTTTCACGTGATTATTTGCCATCAAGTTGGGCTTATTATACACCTACAATTACTGACTTTGCAATTTTAATAGGAAGTTTTGGATTCTTTTTCACTTTCTTATTGTTGTTTACTAAAACATTGCCTGTTGTTTCTATGGCTGAAGTTAAAGCTGTGACTTATGGTGCGCAACCAACTCACAAGGATCATTAATAATGGATGAAAAAATTCTATACGGTTATACTGGATTATTCGATACTCCTGATGAAATAATAGAAGCTGCTAACAAAACTGCGGAATCTAAGTTTAAAAAATATGATGTTCACACACCATATCCAGTTCATGGTATGGATGATGCAATGAAATTAAAACCTTCGCGATTGCCTTATGTTGCTTTAGTTGTTGGTTTATCTGCAATGTTTGGAATGTTGGGATTTATGTATTGGATTTCAACTGTTGATTACCCAGTTATTGTTGGTGGTAAGCCGTTTTTCTCTTTTCCAGCTTGGGTTCCAGTACTTTTTGAAATTACGGTGCTTTCAGCATCAATTGCTACAGTTGTTGCCATGATTGCTATATTTTTCAAATTCCCAAATATTAGTCATCCGTTGCACGATACAGAATTTATGAAATCTGTAACTTCTGATAAATATGGAATTAGCATTGATGTAACAGATGATGAAAATGTTGAAGAAGCAAAAGCGTTTCTTGAATCTATTGGTGCTAAAAATGTAACTGCAATTTATTGGGATAATGACGAGGCAAATTTCAAAAATTCTGTTCTTCAGCCCAAATTTTTAGCTTTATTATTAGTTTTAGTAATTGGAGTTTCTGGAGCTACATATTTTACACTCAATAAATTAATGTTTATGGCTCCTTTTAATTGGATGCGTGAGCAAGCAAAGTACATTCCACAAGAAAAATCGACCTTTTTTAGTGATGAATTTGCAATGAGAAATCCAGTTGCAGGAACAGTTCAACGAGGATTATTGCCATATAAATTTACAAAAAAACCAGAAGAATCTGCGGCACTTATAAATCCATTAGAAGTCACTAAACCAAATCTGGCTTTAGGTAAAAAGAAATATGATATTTATTGCAGTCCTTGTCACGGTTATTTTGCGGAAGGCGACAGTAGAATGCGTGGACAATTCCCAAATCCACCAAGTTTGCATTCCGAAAAAGTGAGAAATTGGAGTGACGGTAGAATTTTTAATGTTCTTACAGATGGTCAAAATGTTATGCCATCTTATGCTTATCAATTAACAAGAAATGAAAGATGGGCTGTTATTTTATATGTCCGTGCGTTACAAAGATCTTTAAATGCTAAGGAGTCTGACTTAAAATGAGTTCAACTGAAAACATAATTGATTATAAGAAAAAAGAATTGCCTCCAATATTTGGCATATTTGGATTTGGTTTGTTTGGAATTGGGCTTGTATTGTCAATTTTAGCATATTTATCAGAACCAGTTAGAAGTGCTTATAATAATGTAATTTTGTTAGAATTTCTTTCAAGTATTGGAATTGGCTCATTATTTTTAATTGCTTTAGAATACGTAGTTGGTGCTGTTTGGAGCACTCCGTTTCGTCGTGTTTTTGAAATTCTATCAAGTGTTTTGTTAATTCTTCCACTTGTAGCAATTCCAGTTTATTTGCACGCTCACGATATTTTCCATTGGACTCACCTTGATGTGGTTGCTGCTGACGAAATATTAAAGGAAAAATCGCCATATTTAAATATGACATTCTTTACAATTAGAATTATTGCATATTTCGTAATTTGGATTCTCTTTCATTTGCTAATTACCCGAAATTCTAAAAAGCAAGATGTTACTAAAGACATTAAGCTAACAAAACTTAACACAAAACTATCGGCAATATTTTTACCATTGTTTGCAATTACTTTAACATTTTCATCAATTGATTGGTTAATGTCGCTTGAGCCACATTGGTTTTCAACAATTTTTGGAGTTTATTATTTTGCTGGAACATTCCTAGCGGCAATTGCTGCTGGAACTTATCTTGTAATTTGGCTAAATGAAAAGGGACTTTTAGTTAAAGGCATTGGAAAAGACCATTATTATTCATTAGGTGCATTGCTTTTCGGGTTTATAAATTTTTGGGCTTACATTGCATTTAGCCAGTATTTACTAATTTGGTACGCAAACCTACCAGAAGAAACAGTATGGTTTCTTCAACGATGGAATGACTCGTGGATGTATTTCTCCATATTTTTTGTAGTCATACATTTTTTAGTCCCATATTTTGCTCTACTTTCGCAACCATCAAAGATGAATCCAAAAACATTAAAATTTATGTCGGTTTGGATAATTTTAGCTCATTTTTTTGATTTGTATTGGATAGTAATGCCAACATTTAGCCGTGAAGGATTTGTATTTGGTTGGATTGAAATTGGGTTTTTACTTCTTGGATTAGGAATTGTTATTGTTGTTTTTAATTTAAAAGCGAAAAATCAAAATTTAATTGCAATAGGTGATCCACGATTAAAAAGAGGAATTGATTTTAGATTATAATCTAATCTATTAGGATTTATATGAAAAATAAAAGAAAAATTGAAAGTGAAATTAATTATAAAGCTTTAATTAAAAAGCCTATTAGATTATTTGGATTAGTTTATATCTACTTTTTTGTAGTTGCATTAGCAATTGGATTATATTATTTGAATGTGATGGATACGTCATCGTTTAATACAGTTCCAGGCACGTCACTTGACACACTAAATATTGTTAGAGAAATTAATACAAAAGTTGGTGGAATTAAACCAGCAATGGATTTAGGTTTAATCACTAATCCAACAGCTAATTTAATAGCTTCTGGGAAAAAACAATATGAAGCAGTTTGTGCATCATGTCATGGAATTGAAGGAAAAGGGGACGGAGTTGCGGCTGTTGCTTTAAATCCAAAACCACGAAATTTTCATTCTGCTGACGGATGGACAAATGGGCGTACATTTTATGATATATACACTACGGTAAATAATGGAGTTCCTGGAACTGGAATGACAGCATACGAATTTATCTCACCAGAAGAAAGAGTTGCAATTATTCAGTATATCAGAACTTTTGCCGATTATCCAAAAGTAACTGAAGCCGAAGTTAAAGACAAATTGGATGCAACTTATAAATTATCCGCAGGTGTTGTTGACCCAAATAATATTCCAATTCAAAAAGCAATTACACTTATTAGTGACGAAAATCAAAAATCTATCGATTTAGCTGTTTCAATTTCACAAAAAATTGAAGCTGATAGTGGTGATAATGCAATTCTTTTTAAGAATAATGTTCAAAATATTGAAAAAGCAGTTTATGTATATTTAACAAAATTAGATAAAATTGATTACAATAGTTTTGCACAAGCTATTGTTGCCGATCCTGTTGCTCTTGGTTATAGAGCATCTGTTATAAATTTATTGGATAAAGATTTACAATCAATTTATTTGTACTTAAAACGGATTAGTGGATAAAATACTTGTCTTTGCGAGGAGTCCATTCTTTTGGACGACGTGGCAATCTGTAACAGATTACTTCAGTCACGTTCGTTTCTTCGTAATGACAGTAATAAACAAATTGGAGAATTTAATGGTATCAAATGAACAAATAGTTAATGATGATTTTAAAAATCTTTTCAAAGTTAACAAAGGACTTTGGATTTTTATTTTCATTGATTTCCTTGTTTTTATAGGATTATTGGCTTATCATTTATCCAACGGATTTGAATATAAAAATGAGTTTGTTTTCGCTAAATCGCAATTGCTTTTCTCATTCGGCTTTTTTAATACAATTATTCTATTAACAAGTGGATTAACAATTGGACTTTCAAAAGTTGCATTGTTCAATAAGAATAATTTTCTATCTACTGTTTTTGTCTTTTTTACTTTTTTATTTGCAATGATATTTATTGCAAATAGAGCTATTGATTGCACTTATCTCCTAAATAATGGATATATGTTTGGTAGTGATGCTTTTTCAAATTTAAGTGTTGGACTTTCATCATTTTTCACTACTTATTTTCTTATTTATTTCATTTTTATGATACATTTATTTGCTGGAATTGTTTTTTTAGTAATACTATTGCTGAATTTAATAAAAGATGTTGATGAAAAATTAAAATACATTAAATTGAATTTTACGGTTGTTTATTGGAGTTATTTAAGCATGATTTGGGCATTTATTTTTCCAATTCTTTTCTTAATTTAACGAGGTCTCAATGGTTAATGAAAATCAAAATAATATGAATTACGGAAAATATATAATTGCTTGGGTTGTACTTATTTTAAGTGTAATTCTACAAGTTGTAATTAGTGGAATTTCACTTGGTAGTAATTCTCAATTTTACATACTGCTATTGGCTTCCATAAGTGCATTTGTAATAATTGCTGTTTATATGACAGATAAGTCAAATAAACTTATATCAAATTTTTTCAAAGGAATAATTTTATTAGAATTACTATTTGTAATTTTCTATGATTTTATAAATTAAGGATTTTGTAGAATGGAAATTTTAGAAAGTATAATACATCCACAATCGATTCAAAGAATTGAACTATTGTCATATTTAGCCACAATTTCTTATATGATTTTGCTTCCTTATCTTGGATTATTATTAAGTTCAACATTACTTTCTTGTATGTTTAACGGAAGAGGGAAAAAATATAAAAATTCTCATTATATAAAATTATCAAAAGATTTAATTTCAATTCCTACATTTAATCTTTTTGCTTCTTTAGGAATAGTGCTATTTCCATTACTTTCAATAATGTTTGTTTATGCACAAATTGTTCAAACTTCCTCTCAACTAGTTTTTGATAATTTGTTTTTCATAATATTTTTAATTGTACCTGCGGTTTTACTTATTTATACTTATAAAGATAGTTTTGAATTAGCTGATATTTCAAGATTAGTGAATAAAACAGACGAAACAGAAAGTAAAAAAGAAGAATTTAGCATTTATAAATTTAAGTCAATCAAATTGTTAACAAATTCATCACGAATTGCATTTTATTTACTTTTCGCATCAAGTTATATTTTAATTGCTGGAATTACCTTAATTAGCGATTCAAGTAGATGGGAAACTTCAAATTCTATTTCATCAATGCTTTTTAATGAAGCAACTTTAATATCGTTTTTATACTTTTTTTCAACTTCCTTTGCTTTAACTTCAATTTTGGCACTTTATTTGTATTTTAAGCCAAATTCAAATAATGATGAAAGTAATCTTGAATACCAAAATATGGTTAAAAAATTCTTCCAAAATACTGCAATGATTTTCCTTTTGGTTCAGCCAATTCTTTACACAGTTGATTTAATGTCGGTACCAAAAGTAGCGCTTTCTAATTCACTTTTTGGAATCTCTATATTGGTAATGATTACTTTGTTGTTAATTGTGACCTTATTATACCAAATGATAAAAAATAATCATTTAAAATATAGAGGTGTAATACTTTTCTTATTTATTGGATTATTTGCACTCCTATCAATAAAAGTTCAAGTTGCATTTAATACTTCTGCGCAACTTCAAGTTAAAGAAATTATTAGCGTTTATGATGCAAAAATGGTTATAACCACAGAACAACTAGGAATTAAATAAATATAATTTTCCTATTATTGAAAGAAAGCAATATGCCTTCTTTCAAATCATTATATAATCATTTTTAAATTTAGCTATATTTGATCTTTCAAAAATAAACTAAAACTAAATGCTTACTGTTCTAGAGTCATTAAAATTATCAACCACTTTTCTTGAAAATAAAGGAATAGAATCTGCACGGATGAATGCTGAACTTCTACTTTCTCATATTCTTAATTGTAAAAGATTGGATTTATATCTTCGATTTGATCAACCATTAAAACCCAATGAAACAAATATTTATCGCGAGTTTATAACCCGACGTGGAAATTTTGAACCATTTCAATACATAGTTGGGGAAGTTGAGTTTTATGGATTAAAATTCTTTGTTGATAAGAACGTGTTAATTCCCCGACAAGAAACAGAAATATTAATTGAAACAATTCTTGAGAATATTTCAAAGACAGATGAATTAAAAATATTGGATATTGGTTCCGGAAGTGGAAATATTCCAATATCGTTAGCGGTAAATTTGCCGTTGTCAAAAGTAATTTCAATTGATATTTCCGCTGAAGCAATTTCTGTAGCTGAAAAGAATAGGGAATTGCACGACTTAAAATCACGAATTGGATTTATTAAAACAGATATTTTAACAAATAATTTGGATAAATATCTTAATACCTTTGATGTAATTGTATCAAATCCACCGTATGTGAATAAGCAAGAATTTGCTACTTTGCAGAAAGAGATTGTTGATTATGAGCCAGAAATAGCTGTTACGGATAATTGTGATGGGTATAAATTTTATAAAGCAATTTCTGAGAAGAGTAGAAATCTACTAAAAGAAAATGGAATGTTATTTTTTGAAATAGGGCACGGTCAATCAGAAAAGATCAAAAATATTATGTCTGAAAATGGTTTCGAAAAAATTACAATTATTAAAGATTATTCAGGAATTGATAGAGTTGTATTTGGTGTAAAGAGATAGATTCTAAAAAATAGATGTAAGGTTTTGATTAAATCGTCATTGCGAGGAGTCCACTTCTTTTGGACGACGTGGCAATCTTAAGTAGATTGCTACGCAAAAATATGCTCGCAATAACAAAATTTAAGTAATTATTAATAACTAAAATTATATAGAAATAGATTATTATGCGCGCATTAGTACAAAGAGTAAAAAGTGGTGGAGTAAAAATCACATCCGAAAATTATGAACAAAATATTGGACATGGAATAGTCCTTTTACTCGGCGTTAAAGAAGGCGATACAATTGAAGATGTTAACTTTGTTGCTGATAAATGCTCTAATCTCAGAATTTTCAGTGACGAAAATGATAAAATGAATCTTTCATTAAAAGATATAAATGGCGAAATGCTTATTGTTTCACAATTTACTTTGTATGGTGATGCTAGAAAAGGGAATAGACCAAGTTTTACAGATTCCGCAAAGCCTGAATTAGCAAATAATTTATACGAAAAGTTTATTGAACGTGTTAAAGAAAATATTGGTAATGAAAAAGTAAAAACTGGCATTTTTCAAGTCATGATGGAAGTTACTATAATAAATGACGGTCCAGTAACAATTATGGTTGAATCAAAATGAATAATTTAGCCTTGACAATGATGCTCGTATTGTGCATATTAAGGCATCAAATTATGTGCAAGGAGTAAATAATGAGAACAACATTAAATATTGACGATGAATTGTTAAAAAAAGCGTCTTATCTTACAGGAATTAAAGAAAAAACAATATTAGTAAAAGAAGGATTGGAAGCATTAGTCCTTTTAGAAAACTATAAAAGATTAGCTCAACTTGGCGGAACAGAAAAGGATTTAGAAGATATTCCAAGACGAAGAGAAACTGATGATATTAGTTGATACTTCTGTTTGGATTGACCATTTTAGACAGAAAAATGAAAATTTAGATTCATTGTTGTATAGAGGAACTGTCCAAATGCACGAGTTTATTATCGGTGAATTAGCTATTGGCAATTTCAAAAATAGAAAACCCATTTTGGATTTGCTCGAAAGTGTTCCAAAGCTAAAAAAACTTAGTCATGAGGAATTCGTGTTTTTTGTTAATAAATATTCGTTGTATGGACGTGGAATTGGATTTGTTGATATTCATTTATTGGCTGCAACCAAAATGGCAAATGTTAAAATATGGACTCTTGATAAAAGGTTACTCAAAATAGCAGAGGAAATGAATCTAAATTATTTGTGAATTTCAATTTCAAGTATCACAATAAAGTGAAATATGAATTTTATAAAAAAAAGGCTGACAAAATACTTGTCAGCCTTTAAAATTATTTTACCAGCATCATTTTTTTTGAAATTAATATATTATCAGCTTTTATTTGATAAATATAAACTCCACTTGATAAATTAGAAGCTTCGAATTTAACATTGTAAACGCCAGCAGAATGTCTACTATTTACTAAATTTTTGACCTTTTGACCAAGAATATTAAAAACAGAAATATCAACATTACTATCTTTTGCAATGCTATAATTTATTGTAGTTGAAGGATTGAATGGATTAGGATAATTCTGTTGTAATTCATACGAAAGTGGAGTTGTTGTGGTAATATCTTCAATATCTGTAGTAGTACCACCGAAGTGTGCATATAAACCTAAATCTGTTCCTACAAGAAGTTCATCAAAATAAAGAACATTTATTTTTGTGCCAATTGGATATGGATAATCTAAAACCCAACTTGAACCACCAATTGGGAAATAGTATATTTCATTATCAACAGCTACATAAACTGTATCAATTCCAATTGTAATAGCTGTTGCTTCTTTACCCGTAGCAAATGGATATCCACTTGTTGGCATATTTGTCCAAAGCGCTGTTCCAGAAAAATCTTTGTAATATGTAATTGGGTGATTAATTCCAGCATCTGTACCAGTTGCATAAAGTGTATCTCCAGTTGAAGTTAGTTCTAAATCCCAAATAGTTGCTGTAATTGGATAGCCTACTACAGTACCTGCAGCATCCATATCTTGACTTGCAGTCCATGAACTACCAGTTTTGATTACTTTATAGATACTTCTTCCTTGAGGAGCTGATAAATCGTAAATAGCACTTACATAAGCAACCGTATTAATTCCTTCGCGAACAAAAATAATATCGGAGCAATCCACATCCATTCCAACAGAAGAAGCTTCAAGAAGAATTTGATTCCAAGTATTTCCATAGTCTTCTGAAACAAATAAACCGCCTTTATCGGCACCCTGTATTTCGAAACCAGCCATTACAATATTTGGTGAAAATCTGCATTCTTCAATTGCTAAAGCTTTAGTTTCAATATTGGAGAAATTATATGGGTAATTTTCAGGAGTGAAAATCATATTCCAGCTAATTCCATTATCTGTCGTTTCATATATCCTAACATTACCAACAAAAACGCGGTTTGAATCATCCTTACTCATTTCAGAGGAATAATACGGAGAACCATCACCATTTGGAAAAATTGAATTTGTCCAAGTAGGAGTAGTTGTATAATTAATTACGTTTCTAACTCCAGATTTTGATGCAAGCCAAGCGGAACTTTTACTATCTGACATAGAAAAATCAGCGACACTAACTGCTTCAATTCCATTATCTATTTCAAAAATTGTATATCCATCATCAGTACTTGCACCAATGCCTTGATCTGTAGTTATGTATATAATATTTTCATTTATTGGATCTACAAAAACAGCACCATCATTAGGATGTGTTTCAAAACCTGCATCTCCAAAAGTATTCCATGTTGATAATAAAGCACTATTTGGGGCAAAAACTTTTGCAGTATAAATATAGTAATGTGAAGAATCACCACTAAAATCAAAGTTAGTGGCGGAAATTCCATCAATTCCAAGAGATATTTCATTCCAAATAGATGATGAATCTAAATAAGCAAGATATTTTAAAAATCCATTGTTACCAGAAATTAAAAGTATACCATCTGGTGCAATTCCAAAAGCAGTCCAATTATTAGATGATGAAATTGATACTGGAATTGAGTTGAAAGTTGTAGAAGAATTTAATGAATAATAATCATCAGTCATATTTAAAACGGTTGGTGTGCTTCCATCACTAAAAATATATAGCGTATCAGTCAGTGGGTTATTTACAATTGATAAATTTCCAGACAATGTTGGAAGAGTTAATGGAGAATATGAAGATTCTGTAAATGCTCCACCTGTACTAATTGTTCCAAAATGGAAAGAATTATCTACTATAAAAAACAAATAATCATCAATAATATTTATAGTTCTAATTAGGTTTGTGCCAGTGTATATAGTATAAGATAAATTTGATAATGGATTGCTATTTATTATCAAATTGTTTGAAATAAAAAACACATAGCCAGAGTTTGCATGAACCTTAATGTTTCTAAGATTAGCTCCAAATCCGGCATTTGCATCAACACCAGGCATTGCTTTAAATTGAGAAAATGTAGGTGTGATTGTATTGGAATAAACATCAGCATAAAAAATGGAATTTGCACTTTCGGTAGAAATAAAAATACGGCTTGTGTCAACCGTTTTTGCATATCCAGTAATATCAAGTATTCTACCTCCATAAACAGCCTCAACTATGGGAGCACTATATTGAGCGTTTATTTGTATGGTAAAAACGAGAAGAAGTAAAAATAATTTTTTAAAAAGTGACATAACATCTCCTTAATGTTAAAAATATTTAATACAATATTATAAATATTCAAATAAATAATTGTGTTTAACATCAATGCTGTGACAAATATCACATCTTTAGACATGAATATTGGAAGGTTTAATAATACAACGCTATTCTATGAGAGCACCATATCGTAATCCACGTCCACTAACATAGAGTTTATCAGATTTAAATAGATTCATCAAATACTCTAAAATTATAGTTCCAGCAAGAATTACATCTTCACGACCAACAATAATAGGGGAATAGTGATATTTAATATCCAAGTATGATAACTTCTTAAATTTATTTATAAAATAATTTAAATCCGTTTCTGTGATAATCGATTGCTCAATTTTGGATTCTGAGTATTCTTCCATTCCTAATTTTAATGCTGCAAGCGTTGTCGGAGTTCCGGCAACAGCTATTATTTGAGAATTCTGGAAATCTATTTCAGTTAACTCATTAAAAATTTTGTTAAGCTCTTTCTTGTAATTTGTTATTTCTCGGTCAGTTGGTGGGTTTGTTAAAAGGTATTTTTCCTTGCTTACAACAACTCCAATAGGGAATGATTTTTTGAAAAATATTTCATTTCTATTTCCGAAAACAATTTCTGTGCTTGCTCCGCCAATATCAATCATTATATAATTACTGCTACCAGTAAAAGAGGAAAGTGCGCCTTTGAATGAATAAAGTGCTTCCGTTTCACCCGAAATAATGTTCAGATCAAAATTAAATTGTGATTTTATATCATCAAGAATTTGTTTCGAATTACCAGCAATCCTCAACGCTTGAGTTCCATTAACGATAATTTTGTCACAGTTGTGTTCATTAATAATTGATTTATATTCGGTTAGCACTTCAAACAACTTTGTTATTGATTCCTCCGAAATAATTCCAATTTTTGATAAACCGCTGCTAATTCTTGGAATTCTGTATTCGTTAATTATTGGAATTATTTCTGAGCCATTAACCTCTGCAATTAGTAATAAAACAGTATTTGAGCCAATATCTATAGATGCAATTTTCATTATCTTCTTTCATTTATGAACAATTTAATTTAATTTAGCGTTCAATTATAAACATTCTTTTAATATAATAAAACAAATGTCATTCCCGAATGCTCTTATTGGGAATCTCTAAATGTGCAAAATAATCCTACAAAACCATGTGGGAATGACAACGCTTTTTAGGTAAACAAACGTATGAAAATTAAAGAAAAAGAGTTTGAAACAGTATTACAAGACCTTAAGTCGATTGCAACAGAAATGGGTGCAAAAGTAAGATTTGAGCGTGGTGATTTTAAAGGCGGATATTGCTTGCTTCTAGAAAGCAAAGTAATTGTAATTAATAAACTATCTTCGTTGCAAAAAAAAGTTGCAATTCTTTCATCAGCCCTTACTCAACTTGGTGCTGAAAATATATATATTCCTCCAAGAATACGTGAAATAATTGATGAAATGGATGAATCTAAATAAATTTATAAAAAAAGATTAGGAGTAAGATTGAGATTAAGAGCAAGTATTAAGTCTAATTTCTTGTGTCTTTTATCTTGTATCTAATTAAAATATGAAAATATTAGTAATTAACGGACCAAACTTAAACCTACTTGGGCGCCGAGAAAAATCCAATTACGGTGAATTGACGCTTGAAAGAATTGAAGAATTGTTGAAAAATGAATATCCAAATGACGAATTTACATTTTTTCAGAGCAATCATGAAGGCGAAATAATAGATGAAATTCAGAATGCCACAGAAAAATATGAAGCACTAATTATTAATCCTGGGGGATATTCGCACACTTCAGTTGCAATACGCGATGCTTTGGAAATTGCAAAATTGCCAAAAGTGGAAGTCCATTTGTCCAATATTTCTGCTCGTGAAGATTTTAGACATCGCTCAATTACCGCTCCTAAAACTGATGGATATATTTCTGGATTTAAAGAAAATGGCTATTTAGCTGCGGTTTATTTGGTGAAGAAGATTTTAGGTAAGTAATTTTAGCACAAAAGTGATATAGATTTGGTTATTAAATATTAAAATAATATGAATGAATTAACCATTAGCGAACAACTTATTCAGAATAAAATATATTCCATTCGTGGCAAGCAAGTGATGCTTGATGAAGATTTGGCAGATATCTATGCTGTAGAAACAAAATATCTAAATCGTGCAGTGAAGAGAAATATTGATAGATTTCCTGAAACCTTTCGTTTTCAACTAACGGATGGAGAATATGAAAACTTGGGGTTCCAATTTGGCACCTCAAAGATTCAAGAAAAATACTATGAGTTGATATCACAAACTGTGACATCAAAAAATAAAGATGAGTCTTTGAGGTAGCAATTTGCGACCTCAAAAGGAAAGCACGGAGGAAGGTAATTATTATGGATGAAGATATTAGATGGATACAGAGATATAATAATTTCAGTAAAGCATTTTCATTATTAAAAGAAATTATTGAATCGAATGAGGACATTACTACTTTAGAGGCAATAGTAAAGGAAGGTATTGTTCAACGTTTTGAATATACTTTTGAGCTAGCTTGGAAAACACTAAAAGATAAAATGATTGAAGATGGATTGCTAATTGATAAAATATCTCCAAAGTATGTTTTTAAATTAGCTTTTCAAAGTAAGTATATTGAAGATGTTGATTTATGGATTGCAATGACTAACGACCGTAATTTAATGAGCCATACTTATGACTTTTCAACATTTGATAATGTTTTAGTTAAATTACAGAAGGATTATTATCCTTTAATAAAAGAACTAAATAATTATTTTGTTGAGGCACAGCAATAAAAATGGAATTTGGACTAACTCAAAACCATATCGACATTCTAATTTCTATATTTAATAAATATCTATTATCTGGAGAAGTTATTATTTATGGTTCCAGAGTAAAGGGAAATTACACACCACAAAGTGATGTTGATTTAGTAATAAAAGGTAATGATTCAAATAATAGACAGAACTTAGCTGAAATAATGGAAGCCATTGAAGAATCTGATTTGCCTTATTTAGTTGATATTCAATATTTTGAAAATATTAAAAACACTGAGCTAATTGAACATATAAACAGAGTTGGTAAAGTGTTTTATTCGGTGGATAAAAATAATTAAATAATTTAAATATCTGACAAAGGAAATACGGTTCAACCGAAATATTTCAGTTACAACGTAGCGTGAATATTTAAAATATTACAATAATAGGCAAAGTATCAATGAATAAACGTTATCAAGTTTTTGTAAGTTCAACTTACGCCGATTTAAAAGAAGAGAGAACAAAAGTCATTCAGACAATAATGGAGTTAGATTGTATTCCTGCAGGTATGGAAATCTTTCCTGCTATTGATGAGGAACAATTTGAATTCATTAAAAGAGTGATTGATGACTGTGATTATTACATATTAATAATTGGTGGTAGGTATGGTACTTTATCTGAAGGTGGAATTAGTTACACAGAGAAAGAATATGACTACGCTATAAAGAAAAGTATTAGAGTTCTTGCCTTTGTTCATGGTAATCCTGACGAAATTCCAATTGGTAAGTCGGAAAAAGAGACTCATTTAAGAGAAAAGTTAGAGAGATTTAAAAAGAAAGTGGAGACCAATAGATTGGTGAAATATTGGAGGAGTATTAATGAACTACCTGGTTTAGTTGCGTTAAGTTTATCTAAGACTATTAAAACATACCCTGCAATTGGTTGGATTAGAGCAAATACTTCTGCAGATCCAAGTCTATACAAGGAATTAAGTGAATTGCAAAAAGAGAATAAAGAATTAAAAGAGTTAAATGCGGAGCATAATGAAAAACCGAATGAAGAATTATATGATTTAGCCGATTTAAGCGATAGCATAAAAGTTGCAGGAACACATAGACGATCTACCGGTAATCACTACATAAATTCAGATTGGGAAACATCAATTACTTGGGGACAAATTTTTAGTCACCTTTCACCTTACCTAATAGAGCACCCAAATGATTCAAAAGTAAATTCCTTATTAAGTGCTGATTTATACAGAATGACCAAAGATGCGTCTACTAGTGGAACTACAAAGCTAAACGATCAAGACTTTCAAACAATCAAAATCCATCTAAAAGCAATGGGTTTAATAGAAGTTAAATATACAAAAACAGTTCAAGGCGGCATGGGATTATTTTGGGAATTAACTAAAGTTGGTGAAATAATGATGATGAAACTAAGAAGTGTAAAGAAATAACTATTACTCCTATATATTCCAACTTAATTGCATAAAAGCTTTATAGATTTTTGCATTGCAATAATTTACTTATCGAATTGATACGAAAAAAAATATATTTAACATATTACTGTGTTTAAAACGAAACGTTAACAAAATGAATAAAACAATGAAACATCAAACAACACTAATACTCCTACTTTTAACAACCAACATAATTTTTGGGCAAGCGTTTGTTTCTATAACAATTGATGATGTTCCAAATACTGCTAAATATCAAATGGATAATTTTGAATCAAAATTGATGAATAAATTAGATTCCTTAAAAATTCCAGTTACAGTTTTTGTAAATGAGGAATTGCTAAATAAAGGTGCGAGTTTTGACAAAAACTACGAATTGTTAGAAAAATGGGCAAAACGTGATTATGTTACTATCGGAAATCATACTTTTGGTCATTCGCGATATTCCGATGTTGGTTTCGACATGTTTGTCTCGGATATTGAAAAAGGTGAAATGTTATCAAAAGTTTTAGTTGACAAATACTCAAAAAAGTTGGAATATTTCCGATTTCCCTATAACGATTTGGGAAAAGATAGTCTTGAGCATTCAAGAATTGAACAATATTTAGCTTCAAAAGGATATATTTCAACTCCTTTTACGATTGAAAGTTCTGATTGGATGTACAATGCGGTTTACGAAAATTATCGTGCTAACAAAGAATTTGATAAAGCAGTAGAAATTGGAAGAAATTATATAGACAAAACAATTGAATATTTTGAGTTTTATGATTCAATTTCAACCCAAATTTATAATCGTAAAATTAAGCATATTTATTTGTGTCACGATAATTCAATAAATGCAGATTATCTGCCAATTCTTGTCGATTATTTAACCAAACGGAATTATTCATTTATTTCGTTACAAGATGCTTTAACGGATTCTGTTTATCATCAAAATGATAGATATTACAAAAAATGGGGAATTAGTTGGCTTTATCGTTGGATGAATTCGCAAAAAGAAATTTCTTCATCGATGAAAAACGAACCAAATATGGATATTTTGGAATCTCAATTCAAAAGTATACAAGAAAATAGTAATGAAAAAGCTGGTTATTAAGTTAAAGTAATTGATAAAATTTATTGATTGCTATTAGCGTTACTTCAAATTATCACTTCTTTCCAGTCTTTTGGAAAAACTAAATTACAAGTTAATTTCAAGTCGTATTTTCAATGTTAGTCTTGTTAAAAAATGAATTATATTTGACGTTTAAAAATTTAAATACTATAAAAGAATCAAAAATATAGTAGTATTTTGTAATTGATAAGAGACTTATGCAAAAAAGAGTTAGTGAAGTTAAAAATTGGAAAAATAACCCAATAGCAATTGTTATTAAATTATACATTCTATCGTTATCAATTTTTTTTATTTATAGAGCTGTTTTATTTTTCACTGAATTAGACAGAATAGACTTTGCAGTTGATGAACTCTCTGATATTATTTCGGCTTTTGTTTTTGGACTTCGTTTCGATATTGTAATTTCTGGTTATATACTTTTACTTCCTATCTTATTCCTTTTTGTGTTAGATATTTTTAAGTATAAAAGTAAAATTACGTCATTAATCATGTTTGGGTTTATTTTTACACTTTTTAGTCTTTCATTTATAATTGCAGCAGCGGATATTCCATATTTTAATCAATTCTTTTCACGCATTACTATCGATGCTTTTCAATGGATTGATAGTCCACTTATTGTCGTTAAAATGATTTTGCAAGAATCAAAGCATTTTCTTTTTCTCATTTTGACAATAATTCTCATTTATGTTTATTATAAATTTTCGAAAAATATCCTAGATAATAGAACTATTTACAAAATTAAAACCTCTTTGAAAATTCCTTTATATTTACTCCTTTTGTTAGTAATGTTTTTGGGTATTAGAGGAAGAATTGGGGTAAAATCGCCAATTAGAGTTGGAACAGCATATTTTTGCAATAATGCATTTTTAAATCAATTGGGACTTAATCCAGTTTTTACTTTAATGACAAGTTATCTTGAAAGCAAAAAGTCTGCGATAAATATTATGAATTCTGATTTAGCGGAGAAAAATGTTCAGGAATATCTTAAAATTAGTAAGCAAAATTTAGGTTCTCCAATTGCGAGGCTAATTAAGCCAGATTCAGTTTCATTACAAATGCCAAATGTTGTAATTGTTTTAATGGAAAGTATGAGTGCTGCAAAAATGAAGCGTGGTGGAAATCCAAATAAGTTAACTCCATTTTTAGATAGTTTGTCATATAATTCAATTTATTTTGATAATTTTTATACTTCTGGCAGACATACTTTTAATGGTATTTTTAGCACATTATTTTCTTTTCCGGCAATTTATAGTGAACATACTATGAAGCGATTAAGAAAATATAACGGTATTTCAAATGCATTAAAAAAATATGATTATCAAACTATTTATTTTACAACTCACGATGGACAGTTTGATAATGTTGAAGCTTTTTTATTGGATAATGATTTTGATAGGGTAGTAAGTCAAAAAGATTTTCCATTTAGCGAATTAAAAACGGCTTTTGGTGTTACGGATGACTATTTATTTCGTTTCTCTATTCCATTTCTAAATAAACTGGAATCTAATTCAAAACCATTTCTTTCTGTATTTATGACTGTTAGTGATCATATTCCATACTATATTCCCGAATATTTCAATCCAACGGCTGATGATGAAAAACAACAAATTGTTCAATACGCTGATTGGTCAATAAAGCAATTTATGAAAGAGGCTTCAAAGCAAAAATGGTTTAATAATACAATATTTGTATTTCTTGCCGACCATGGTGTGCCAATGAAAGCCGAATATGCTATGTCGTTGGATTATCACCATTCTCCATTGATAATTTATCCTCCAGGTAATTTAAATATATCCCATCAAAAAAGTTGTATTGCATCGCAAATTGACGTTTTTCCAACAATAATGGGATTATTAAAGTTGCCATATATTAACAATACTTTAGGAATTGACTTATTAAACGATAGTCGTAAATATGTAATTATCAACGGTGATAATAAAATAGGAGTTCTTGACAACGAATATTTGTTAATTATCAGGAAAAATGAAAAAATGCAACTGCACAAATATAAAATTCATGATATGAGTAATTATTATGACGAAATGACTGACAAAGCAAAAGAAATGGAAGAATACGCAAAATCGAATATGCAAGTATATTTGGATTTGATGACTCGAAATCAAACATTCATTAAAAATTAAGTAAATGGATAAGAAATGAAATCAATTTTAACCATCGGCTTGCTTATAGTTTCAAACACTTTTATGACATTGGCATGGTACGGTCATTTAAAATTTTCTGAATGGAAATGGTTTAATAAACTTGGATTTATCTCAATAATATTTATTAGTTGGGGAATAGCCTTATTTGAATATATTTTTCAAGTTCCAGCTAACAGAATTGGATTCAAAGGAAATGAAGGACCTTTTTCTTTGGTTCAACTAAAAGTAATTCAAGAAGTAATAACTTTAACTGTATTTGTCCTTTTTTCATTAATCGTATTCAAAAATGAAACATTCAAATTAAATCACTTTATTGGATTTGTATTTTTAATTATAGCTGTCTATTTCATTTTTAAAAACTAATTTGCTAAAAGCATGTTTCGAAACAAAAAATCCTCCTTCCAAATTTCTTAATCTTAATCATACTCTTAATCTGATTATTTGTGAGGTTATTTAGTTTAAAATTTTGGGAAAAATTAAGATAAAAAATTAAGATAAAAAATTAAGATAAAAAATTAAGATAAAAAATTAAGATAAAAAATTAAGATAAAAAATTAAGATTAAGAATTAAGATTAAGAATTAAGATTAAGAATTAAGATTAAGAATTAAGAGTAAGAAAAATGACGTAATAAATCCAACTAAACCTAATTATCCTTATATTTAAACCTCAAAAAAACAGAAAGAAAGTATGAATAAAAATAGAGTAATTGTTGCAATGAGTGGTGGAGTTGATTCATCGGTTGCAGCAGCACTTTTGCATAGAGAAGGTTACGAAGTTATTGGAATTACAATGAAAACTTGGGGCTTTATGGAAGTTGGTGGCGCTCCAAAACATGAATCTGGTTGCTGTTCATTGGATGCTATTTTTGATGCAAAAAATGTAGCAACACAATTCGATTTTCCGCATTATACAGTCGATTTCACAAAATCATTTGAAAAAGCAGTTATTAATAATTTTGTTGATGAATATTTTGCTGGGCGGACTCCAAATCCTTGTGTAATTTGTAATCGTGCAATAAAATGGGAAGAATTGTTAGAAAAAGCAAATCAACTAGATGCTTATTATGTCGCAACTGGTCATTATGCAAAAGTAGATTTTGATAAAGAAAATAATCGTTATTGTCTTATTAATTCAGCGGATTCTCACAAAGATCAGACTTATGCACTTTGGGGATTGTCGCAGGAATCATTAAGTCGCACTTTGCTTCCACTTGGAAAATACACAAAAGTTGAAATTAGAGAACTTGCCGAGGAATTTAAATTAAAGACAGCAAATAAACCTGATAGCATGGAAATATGCTTTGTTGCAGATAATAATTATGAGCGATTTTTGCGTGAACGTGTTCCAGAAAAAATTGCTTCTGTTCCCGAAGGCGATTTTGTTTATCACGGAAAAGTTGTTGGAAGGCATCACGGAATTCCTTTTTATACAGTTGGACAAAGAAAAGGACTTGGAATTGCTCTCGGAACTCCAGTTTATGTTAAAAATATTGATGTTAAAAACAATATTATTGAGTTAGCAGATAAAGATGAGCTTTTGGAATTTAACGTTTTCGCTAATCAAATTAATTACGTGAGCAAATCAATTTTGGAAGAAGGAATGCAAGTAATTGCAAAAATTAGATATTCCGATAAAGGCTCAGAAGCTGAAATTGTTAAATCAACCGAAGATGAAATACAGCTTAAATTTATTTTACCCAAAAGTGCAATTACTCCGGGACAATCGTTGGTTATTTATGATAATAACGGATATGTTTTAGCTGGCGGAATAATAGATAGAATTAATTCTTAAAACGAGAATCGTTAGTCGTGAATCGTGAGATAGTATAAACTAACGACTTCCAATTAAAAATATTTTTGCACAGATTACTAATCTGTGCTACAAAGTGCAAACTAGGACAATAGGTTTTATTTTATCGCATAGTTAAGTATATTAGTATAATTAGAATAGGAAATATTTATGTCAAACAAATACGATATTGCAATTCTTGGTGGCGGTCCTGGTGGATATGTTGCAGCAATAAAAGCATCACAATTGGGTTATAAGACTGTAGTTATTGAAAAGGAAAATCTTGGTGGAGTTTGTTTAAATTGGGGTTGTATTCCTACAAAAGCGTTATTAAAAAGTGCAGAAGTTTATGATTTAGTTGCTAATTCGTCAAAAGATTTTGGAATTAATGTCGAAAATGTAAGTTTTGATTTTCCCAAAACAATAAAACGAAGCAGAAATGTTTCCAAGAAAATTGTTAAAGGCGTTGAGTATCTTTTCAAAAAAAATAATATTGATAGAGTTAAAGGTTTTGGAAAGTTAAATTTGGAAAAGGGAATTGATATAATTGATTCTGAAGGCAAAATAGTTGAAACTGTGATTTCCGATAAAATTATTATTGCAACTGGCGCTCGTCCAAAATCAATTCCAACAATTCCTGTTGATCGCGAATTTATTATTACAAGTAGTGAAGCAATGTCTTTAGCCGAGCAGCCAAAGGAACTTATAATTATTGGGGCTGGTGTTATTGGAATTGAATTCGCATATTTTTATTCCACAATTGGAACAAAAGTAACAGTGATTGAAATGTTAGATTCCGTTCTTCCACTTGAGGATAAAGAAGTTTCATCGTTGTTGCAAGCGAGTTTAACCAAACGTGGAGTTCAGTTTTATTTATCCACAAAAGTTGAAAGTGTAAAAGTAATGGATGGAAAAGTTGTAGTATCAATAGAAAAAGATGGTGAGAAAATTGAATTAACCGCCGAGAAAGCATTAAACGCAATTGGAGTTTCACCAAATTCTGAGAATATTGGTCTTGAAGAACTTGGAATTGAAACTGAACGTGGAAATATTGTTGTTGATAAAGCCAACTATGAAACAAATGTTAAAGGTATTTTTGCAGTTGGTGATGTAATTGGCCAGCCTTGCTTGGCTCACGTTGCTTCTGCCGAAGGAATTCATTGTGTTGAAAAAATTCACGGTAAAAATATTCCAGATATTGATTACTCAAATGTTCCTGGTTGTACATATTCGCAACCGCAAGTTGCAAGCATAGGTCTTACTGAAGAAAAAGCTATTGCTTTAGGATTAGAGATTAAAATCGGTAAATTCCCCTTATCTGCAAGTGGAAAAGCTGCCGCAATTGGTGAAAGAGAAGGTTTTGCAAAACTTATATTTGATAAAAAATATGGCGAACTTCTTGGCGCCCATATTATTGGACCAGAAGCTACAGAAATGATTGCCGAACTTGGAATTGCTAAATCACTTGAAGCTACAAATGAATCAATTGCAAATACAATTCATGCTCATCCTACTCTTTCAGAAATAATAATGGAAGCAGCGGAAGATGCCGATGGAAAAGCAATTCACATATAGAACTCTGTCATATTCTGATTTAGGACATATTGATTATCAGAAAGCTTGGAATTTACAACACGAGATTTTTAATAAGAGATTATCCAACGAGGTAAGTGATACTTTATTGTTGTTGGAACATCCAAATACTTATACTTTAGGAAAATCTTCAAACAAGGCTAATCTTCTTTTCTCTGATTTGGAATTGCAGCAAAAAAATATTGCTATTTATAATATTGATAGAGGCGGTGATATAACATATCACGGGCCTGGACAAATTGTCGGATATCCAATAATCAATCTTTCACTTTGGAAAAAAGATACTCACAAATATTTGAGAACGCTTGAGGAAGTAATTATTCAAACATTATTGGAATTTGGAGTTAATGGCGAGCGAAATGAAGAACATACTGGAGTTTGGGTTGGAAACAACAAAATTTGTGCAATTGGAATTAAAGTTAGCCGTTGGATTACAATGCACGGTTTTGCATTTAATATAAATACAAATATGGATTATTTTAATGGAATAATTCCTTGCGGAATTAAAAATAAAGGTGTTACTTCATTAAAAAATGAGTTAAATAAACAGATTGAAATTGAATTAGTAAAAAAAAGTTTGTTACAGAAGTTTTACGAAATATTTAATTATGATGAATTAGAAATTCATAATGGAAATTTTTAATTGAAAGTAATTTAGAAAGTGAGATAATGATGGATAATTTAAAAATAGATAACAAAATTGATTTAATAGAAGCTCTAAAATTAATTGGAACGACAAGATTTACAGATAAAAAAGTGATGAATCTTTTAAAACAAGGAAAATCATTTTTTCACATGTCACCAGCTGGCCACGAGGCAATTCAAGTTGCATGTGCTTTGCAAATGAATAAAGGAACTGATTGGGCATTTCCATATTATAGAGATTTAGCATTTATGATTGCAATTGGTACTTCGCTTGAAGATATATTCTTACACATGTTGGCAAAAAAAGATGATCCAATGTCTGCTGGAAAGCAATTGCCTTGTCATTGGGCTTCAAAAGAATTAAATATTCCAACACAATCAAGTCCTACTGGAACGCAATTTTTACAAGCCGTTGGAACTGCTTTATCGGCAAAGTTAAATAATACTGGCGCTGTAACTTATGTAAGTAGTGGCGAAGGAACCACAAGTCAAGGCGAATTTCACGAAGCGGTAAACTGGGCAAGTAGAGAAAAATTGCCTGTAGTTTTTGTAATTGAAAATAACAAACTTGCCATTTCTGTTCCAGTTCAAGACCAAAGTGGCGGTTTGGATTCATCAATTGCACATATGATGGCAGGATTTGATAGTCTTTTGAGATTATCAATTGACGGAACAAATTACGAAGAATCAGTAATTGCAGCAAAAGAAGCTTTTGAATATGCTCGTTCTGGAAAAGGTCCAGTTCTTATTGAAGCACATGTTGTCCGATTAGAATCTCATTCATCTTCGGATGATCACAGAAAATATCGTGAAAAAGAATCAATTGAAGCTGATAAAGAGAAAGATCCATTCAAATTAATAACTGAAAGAATTATTGCTGATGGAATTTTAACAGCTGTAGAAATAGAAAAAATAAATTCTGAAATGAAAAATCTGGTTGAAAAAGCTGCCGATTTTGCTTTGCTCCAAGAAGATCCAAATGGCAAGGATGCCGATAAATACGTTTTGGATGAAAGTGGCTTTCGCGAAAATTTGGAATATGAAAAAACTCGTCCAGCAGGAAATCCAATAGTACTCGTAGATGCAATTAACCACGCATTGGTTGAAGAAATGACACGAAACGAAAAAATTATTCTTTTTGGTGAAGATGTTGTTGACCATAAAGGCGGAGTTTTTACAGCAACTAAAGGACTTTCAACAAAGTTTGGACCAAAGCGTGTTTTTAATTCGCCGCTTGCCGAAGCTTCAATTGCTGGTGTTGGCATTGGGCTTGCTTTAACTGGAATGAAACCTTTGGCTGAAATTCAATTTGGCGATTACATTTGGCCTGCATTTATGCAAATTCGTGATGAGCTTGCTGCAATTCGTTATCGTTCAAATAACAAATTTTCCGTGCCAATGGTTTATCGCGTTCCTGTTGGAGGCTATATTCATGGCGGACCTTATCACAGTCAAAATATTGAAGGATTTTTTGCTCATATTCCTGGACTTTTAATTGCATATCCTTCAAATGCTGCGGATGCAAAAGGTTTGCTTAAAACTGCACTGCGTTTAAATGATCCAGTTATTTTCCTTGAACATAAAGGACTTTACAGACAAAGCTACGCAAGTTCACCAGAACCAGATTCTGAATATTTACTTCCATTTGGTAAAGCCAATGTTGTCACTGAAGGCAATGATTTATCAGTAATTACGTATGGTGCAATGGTTCATGAGTCAAATTTTGCTGTTCGCAAATTACGTGAAGAGGGATTTTCTGTTGAAATTGTTGATATTAGAACTATAAATCCACTTGATGAAAAAACAATTTTTGAATCTGTAAAAAAAACTGGCAAAGCAATTGTAATTCACGAAGATACTTTAACTGCTGGATTTGGTGCTGAAATTGTAGCTCGAATAACTGAAAACTGTTTTGAATATCTGGATGGACCAGTTAAACGTGTTGCGGGCAAAGATGCATTTGTTCCTTATCATCCAATTCTAGAAAATGATATTCTTCCAAATAGAGAAAAAATTTACAATTCGCTTAAAGAATTATTGAAATATTAAAGTGAAAATTGGAGTTAAATTATGAAAATAGATATAGTAATGCCCAAAATGGGCGAAAGTTTAACGGAAGGAACTATAATTGCTTGGCTAAAATCTGTTGGCGACAAGGTTCAAAAAGATGAAATAATTTACGAAATAACCACAGATAAAGTGGATACTGAAATTCCAAGTCCAGTTGATGGAGTTTTGGTAGAAATATTAGTTAGGGAACAGGAGACGGTTTTAGTTGATACAGTTGTTGCAATAATTGAAACTGATGCTGAACAAGTTGTTATTGTTGAGGATAAAAATGCTGTAAATAATTCTACAGAATCGGTTGATGTTTTTGAAAATGTTGAAAAAGTTACAGAACATAAGACTAAAACTGAAAAGGAAAAACCCAATAAATTTTTATCGCCTTTAGTTTTGAGCATTGCTAACAAAGAAAATATTCCAATAAGTGAAGTTGAAAAAATTGATGGAAGTGGATTAAATGGACGAATTACGAAAAACGATATTTTGCAATTTGTTAATAATAAAGAAAAGGTAGTTAAATCAGCACCACAAATAAATATTAACGTTGATGATGAAATAATTCCAATGGATACAACACGCAAACGGATTATGGAGCACATGATTAAAAGTCGTGATACATCTGTTCATGTAACTTCAGTTACGGAAGTTGATATGAGTAAATTGTACAACTTTTTGAAGCAAAATAAAAAGAGATTTGCAGAAGAAGAAAATGTAAAATTCACATATTTAACATTTATTGCTCATGCTGTTATAAATGCGATTAAGGAATTTCCATTAATTAATTCTCAAATTGATGGTGATAAAATTGTAATGAAAAAGCATGTAAATCTTGGAATTGCGGTTGCAGTTGAGCCAAATGGATTGATTGTTCCAAATATTAAAAATGCTGAAAATTTAAGTGCAAGGGGATTGGCAAAAGAAATTGCATCTTTAGGAAATAAAGCTCGTAATAAAGGTTTAGTTCCAGATGATGTTAAAAACGGAACATTTTCAATCTCAAATTATGGTGTATTTGGCGTTCAATTTGGAACTCCAATTATAAATCAGCCAGAAGTTGCAATTATTGGCGTTGGTTCGGTTGATAAAAAACCAGTTGTAGTTGAAGTTGATGGAATGGACACAATTGCAATTAAACCGATGATGTATCTTACAATTAGTCACGACCACAGACTAATTGATGGAATGCTTGGCGGAAAGTTCCTTAATTCTGTAAAACAAAGATTAGAAAACTTTGATTTTTCAAATATCTAAAAATGTAAATTAAAATATTCTTATATTCAGACTATTATTTATAGGTGTGTGATATGTTAGCTACAAACGAACTAAATAACTTAACAAAAGAACTCGGTTATGCAAGTCTTGAAGAAGCGGCAACTCGTCAAATTGAACTTTTATTATTAAGCAAAATTGCTAAATATAAAGCTGAAAATGAGTTTTACACTAAAAAATACGATAGTGATTATAATTCAGTATTAAAACAAAATGACTCCGAAAATTTTGACCTTGAGGATGATTTAAATGATTGGAAATTTGCTTTAGAAGCACTTAAAAAATGTAAAGCACAGTATGATAGTTTAAAAAATGATTAAAGTAATTAAATCATTTTCCTCAATTATCAATAAGTGGGAAATTCAAAAATATGATTTTGAAGGAAGTTCATTTAGATTTCAAGCTAAAATTCAATTTATCGATTCTTCTATTCTAAATATAAAAGAATATTATTTTGAAAAAGATGGAAAACGAAAATACTCTTATCATTGGATGAATTCTAAAAATGAGCTAATAATTCGGTGGGATAATTCAGATCATTGGCAAGAAATAACTACTTTTCCTTATCACGAACATCATAAAACAATCTCAAACGTAAAGCCTTCTAGAACAATTACGCTTCAAGAAGTATTAACAACTATTTCGAGTAAATTTTAATTATGCAAAAAATAAATAAGCACCAAAAAGAATACAAAGAGCAAATTGAAAAATCAAAACCAGAATTGGGCAGAAGACCAGATTGGTTAAAAGTACGTTTGCCAAGTGGCGATAATTATAACGAAGTTTTGCAATTAATGCGAAAAGCATCGTTAAATACAGTTTGTGAAGAGGCAAAATGTCCCAATTTATCAGAATGTTGGAATAGTAGAACAGCGACATTTATGATTCTTGGCGATACTTGCACCCGTAGTTGTGGATTTTGCAATGTAAAAATTGGAATTCCAAACGAATTGGATTTAGATGAACCACGCAGAGTTGTCGAATCAGCAGTTGAGTTAAACTTAAAACATGTTGTAATCACTTCTGTTGATAGAGATGACTTAAAAGATGGCGGTGCTAAAATCTTTTCAGAAACAATTAAATTATTAAACGAAAAACTTCCACTCACAACAATTGAAATTTTAATACCAGATTTCAAGGGTGATGAAAACTCATTTAAAATAATTATGGAACATCCGCCAACTGTTCTAAATCACAATTTAGAAACAGTTGAAAGACTTTATCATGCTGTTCGTCCGCAAGCAAATTATAAAAGAAGTTTAAATTTGATTAAGTGGTTTAAAGGTAAAGGACTAAGGACAAAAAGCGGAATTATGGTTGGAATTGGCGAAACAAAAGAAGAAGTTATAGAAATAATGAAAAATCTTAGGGAAAGTGGATGTGACATTATGACCATTGGGCAATATTTACAACCGACAAAAGATCATCTTCCTGTTGATAGATTTGTAACACCAGATGAATTTAATTATTATAAAGAGGAAGGCTTAAAACTAGGATTTCTTGCTGTAGAATCAGCTCCTCTTGTTAGAAGCTCTTATCATGCAGAAAAGCATTCTGAGCTAATTATAAAATAAATTATTTTTGGATGTAAATACATTATACTGCAATAATATCCAAAACATACTAATCAGACAAATGGAAACAAGGTCAAAAAAATGATATAGCAAAATCCATAATAATTTTTATTTAAATGAATAAATATTCACAAAAAGAATTTCTCGCTTTTTTTGTTAAAAGAAAACTTTTGCTTAATTTGGGTATAAATATTAGTGCAAGTGATATACAATTAAGATAATTATTTATTATAAAATGGAAAGTGATTTGAAAATATTTTACAACATATTGCTCATAAATATTATATCAATTATTGCTAATAAAATTGCACATTGTAGAAGGTTACTGTAAATGGTAACCTTTTTTAGTTTAAACCGATTTAATAGGAGACTTATATGGCTAAAGCAAAAGGCGATATTTCAATTAACATCGAAAAATGCAAAGGTTGCGAAATTTGCATGGATGCTTGTCCAGAAGATGTAATTGCTATGTCGAAAGAAGTCAATCAAAAAGGTTATCTGTATGCAGTCAAAATTACTGATACATGTACAGGCTGTACCAATTGTGCTCTTGTTTGTCCAGACGCTGTTATAACAGTTTTTAGAGAAACAAAACAAAAGAAAGAGCAAATAGCAACAATTACAAATGTAACTGGAAACATAACAGTAACGGTGGACAAATGATAAAATTAATGAAAGGGAATGAAGCATTAGCAGAAGCTGCAATTAGAGCTGGTGCAGATGCTTATTTTGGCTATCCGATTACACCGCAATCGGAAGTACTTGAGTACCTTGCTCGTGAAGCGGAAAAAAGAACTGGAATGGTGGTTCTTCAAGCAGAAAGTGAAGTTGCATCAATAAATATGGTATATGGTGCTGCAGGAACAGGTAAAAAAGTTTGGACTTCTTCATCTAGTCCAGGAATTAGTTTAATGCAAGAAGGCATTTCATACATTGCTTCTGCAGAATTACCTTGTTTAATAGTAAACGTGCAACGTGGTGGTCCGGGTCTCGGCACAATCCAACCAGCACAAAGCGATTACTTTCAATCGGTAAAAGGTGGTGGTCATGGCGATTATCATATGATTGTTATCGCCCCAGCCACTGTTCAAGAAATGTCAGATTTCGTAAAACTATCATTTGAACTTGCATTTAAATATCGTAACCCGGTTATGATTTTAACAGATGGTGCACTTGGACAAATGATGGAAAAAGTTGAATTTTTTGAACAACAAGAAAGAACTACAGAAAAATTGGATTGGGCTACTGTTGGAAAACCAACTGATAGAGACCACAATGTAATTACTTCACTACATATTAAACCAGATAAGATGGAAGAGATTAATATTCATCTTCAAAAGAAATATAGATTAATTGAAGAAAACGAAATTCGTTTTGAAGAAATTATGTGCGAAGATGCTGATTATATTATAACCGCATTTGGTTTGGTAGCGCGTATTTGTACAAAAGCCGCTGAACTTGCTCGCGAAAAAGGGATTAAAGTTGGTGTTTTCCGTCCAATTTCTTTATATCCATTTCCTTATGAGAAAATAAAATCTCATTCAAGTAAGATAAAAGGAATTCTGGACGTGGAAATGAATGCTGGTCAAATGATTGAAGACGTTAAATTAAGTGTTAATGGAAAAGTACCAGTTGAGTTTTATGGTAGAATGGGTGGAATTGTTCCAGCACCAGATGAAATTCTTGAAGCTCTTGAAAAGTATATTGAAGGAGGTAAATTATGAGTATAGATACTTTAGATAGAATAGAAACCAAAGTATTTGAAAGACCAACATCATTAATTGATACAGAAATGCACTACTGTCCTGGTTGTGGACATGGAACTGCACACAGGCTTATTGCAGAAGTAATTGATGAAATGGGAATTGTTGAAGAAACAATTGGCGTTGCACCAGTTGGTTGTTCGGTTTTTGCATACAACTATATTGGTGTTGATTTTTCTGAAGCAGCACACGGTAGAGCTTCTGCTGTTGCTACTGGAATTAAAAGAGTACTTCCAGAAAAATATGTATTTTCTTATCAAGGTGATGGCGATCTTGCTGCAATTGGCACAGGTGAAACAATTCACACTTGCAATAGGGGAGAGAATATTCTTATTATTTTTATTAATAATGGTATTTATGGAATGACTGGTGGACAAATGGCTCCTACAACTCTTCCTAATATGAAATCAACAACATCTCCTTTTGGAAGAGATACTAAATCAATGGGTTATCCGCTAAAAATAACGGAGTTAGTTGCTCAACTTCCAGGTACCTATTATGTAACACGTCAATCTGTTCACAAACCATTAAATGTTCGCAGAACAAAAAAAGCAATTCAAAAAGGATTTGAATATCAAAAGTTGAACAAAGGCACATCCTTTATTGAAATTGTATCAAACTGCCCTTCAAACTGGAAAATGACCCCGGTTGAATCAAACAAATGGTTAGATGAAAATATGCTTCCATATTATCCTCTTGGAGATATTAAAGTACCAAATGAGAAGGAGGCTTGAGATGACTGAAGAAGTAATAATTGCTGGATTTGGTGGACAAGGTGTTCTATCAATGGGCTTAATTTTAAGTTATTCTGGAATGATGGAAGAAAAAGAAATTAGTTGGATGCCTTCATATGGACCAGAAATGCGTGGTGGTACAGCAAATTGTATGGTAATTGTTAGCGATAATAAAATAAGCTCTCCGATTATTTCAAAATTTGATACTGTTATTGCTCTTAACCAACCTTCAGTTGATAAATTTGAAAGCATGGTTAAACCTGGTGGTTTACTTATTTACGAAAGTACAAATATTGTTGTTCCTCCAACAAGGACAGATATTGATATAATAGGAATTCCAGCGAGTGCGGAAGCAGCAAAAATGAAAAATACAAAAATTATGAATATGATTGTACTTGGGGCTTTTCTGAAGAAGAAACCTATTATCAAGTTTGAAAATATTATTAAAGGACTAAAAGAAGTTCTGCCAGAAAGATATCATCATTTAATTCCACTTAATACTAATGCTCTTAATAGGGGTATGGAATTGGTTGACGAAATTCCCATAATTATATAATATCTTCAAAGATTCTAAATCCCAATCCTAAATAGTAGGGTTGGGATTATAATTTTAATATGCATAAAATTAAATTACTTTCTCACAGACAATCATTATTCCTTTTTTATTTATATCGGAAGTAAAAAAAAGATAAATATTGCCACCATCTTTCAATTTAAGTCTTTTTCTAATCTCATCAACTGATAATCTAAAATCTCTTCGTGTTATATTTGCCTTTATTATTCCATTTTGTTTTAGATATTTCTTTATTTCTAATTCGTTAAATTTAATCCATTGTGTGATTTTAAAACTTCTTCCTGGAAAATCTTTAATAAGTTCTGAACTAGTTAAAAACGGAGAACTATTATTAATAAAAGAAATCTGTAATTGTTTAGCTATTAGTGCAGTAAGATTAGATTTAATTATGGAGCATTCTGGTTCATAAAAGTATGTTTTTATTTCAGATATATTTTTTATCCTTTTTTCTGTAAAATAATCACTACTAATAAATCTATTTCCATTTTTGGAATTAAGTGAGACAGCAAATATTTTTATATTTTTAGTTAGCAATGTATTTCTCAGAATTAACACAACCTCTTTGCATTCACCATCAACAGAAACTACGTGTATTTCAGATAAATAAGGGAATTTTCTACTAGCTTCTGTTAAGTCATAAGCGGGCGCAGCTTTAATCATAACATTCTGCGATTTTTGGAAAAACAACTCCATGTTTTCATAAACATTGGGCGTGCAATATTCAAGATCAACTGAACGTCTATTTTCATCTCGTCTTGATGGATCAACATAAATCCAATCGTAAGAATTATCATCACTATTTTTTAATAATTCAATGCTATCAAAATTATTTATTTCAATATTTAAAATATTTTGTTTTTTTAGATTATATCTCATTAGGTAAGCTAGAACTGGATTTAACTCACAGTAAGTTACTACATTAAAACTAGTTGCAAAGAACACATCATCAATTCCTAATCCACCAGTTAAATCTAGTAATTTATCTCCCGAAATAAGCGAGGATTTATATCTTGCTGTAAATTCACTAGATGATTGCTCTAATGCATTCTTTTCAAATAAAATGGATTTTTCAATAAAACTTGGTAGCTTGGTTTTGGCTTTTTGATAGCAACTAACTTGCTCCGAAATTGCTCTATGAGGAATGCCTTTGTTGTTTTTCAATTTAAGTGATAATTCATGAGGTGACTTATCAATATTTTGATGAATAATTTTAAGTATATCGGGATTTTCAAGTTGTTGTAATTCTTCTATCAGCATAAATAAATATAGTTTTTATTCGTAATAAATGTAAATAATTAAATGAGACGTAACAAATTTATTAAGTCTGGAACTAAAAATAATAGATATTATGTAGAAATTAAATTGATAAAGTATCTATAAATTGGTAATTTTGAACTTATTTTATATAAAATCAAGGTGTTAAATGGCAAATAGCGATGGAAAGATAGTTCAAGTAATTGGACCAGTTGTCGACATAGATTTTGAAGATGGATTTCTTCCAGAAATTTTTAATGCAATTAAAATTCCTCGTACAAGTTTAGAGGGAAAAGAAGAAGAATTAACAGTTGAAGTTCAGCAACATCTTGGTGAAAACCGAGTTAGAACTATTGCAATGGATACAACTGATGGTCTTGTTCGAGGAATGGTAGCTAAAAATACTGGTGCTCCAATCTCAGTTCCTGTTGGTCCTTCAACTTTAGGTCGTTTAATTTCGGTACTTGGGGAAGGCATCGATGATTTAGGTCCAATTAAATCAGATATTTTTTATCCAATTCACAGACATGCTCCTAAGTTTGAAAATCTTATCACTAAACAAGAGATGTTTGAAACAGGCATTAAAGTTATTGATCTTCTTGAACCTTATACAAAGGGTGGTAAAACTGGACTCTTTGGTGGTGCAGGTGTTGGAAAAACAGTTATTATTCAGGAACTAATCCATAATATTGCTAAACAACATGGTGGATATTCTGTTTTTTCTGGCGTTGGTGAAAGAACGCGTGAAGGAAATGATCTTTGGATGGAAATGAAAGAATCTGGAGTTCTTGATAAAACAGCACTTGTTTTTGGGCAAATGAATGAACCTCCAGGTGCAAGATTACGTGTTGCATTAACTGGACTTACAATTGCTGAATATTTCAGAGATGTTGAAGAAAGAGATGTGCTTTTATTTGTAGATAACGTTTTCCGTTTTACACAAGCTGGTTCGGAAGTTAGTGCGTTACTTGGACGTATGCCTTCTGCTGTTGGTTATCAGCCAAACTTGGCTTCAGAAATGGGTGAAATGCAAGAACGTATTACTTCTACTGATAAAGGTTCTATTACGTCTGTCCAAGCTATATACGTACCGGCCGATGACTTAACTGACCCTGCTCCTGCTACTACATTTGCTCACTTAGATGCAACTACTGTACTTAGTCGTCAAATTTCTGAATTAGGAATTTATCCTGCTGTTGATCCATTAGAATCAACTTCAAGAATACTACAACCTGACATTGTTGGTCAGGAACATTATGATGTTGCAGGTAGAGTTAAAGAAGTTTTACAGGCTTATAATGATTTGCAGGATATTATAAACATTATGGGTATGGATGAACTTTCTGAAGATGATAAACGTGTTGTTGGTAGAGCAAGAAGAATTCAAAGATTCTTTAGTCAACCTTTCCACGTTGCAGAACAATTTACTGGCTTTGCTGGAAAATATGTAAAATTGGAAGATACTATTAAAGGATTTAAGGAAATTCTTGATGGTAAACACGATTCTTTACCAGAATCAGCATTTATGTATGTTGGAACAATTGAGGAAGCGGTAGAAAAAGCTAAAGGAATGGATCAAAGTTAATCTATAAGAGAAAGATTACTTTTCTTATTTACAATATTAAAATTAACAGATTTAGATTAATAAACGTCATTATCATTAATCATCAAATTAGAAATTAGAATATGAAAGAAATAAAAATAGAGATAGTAACTCCATCTAAAATAGCTTTTGAAGGAAATGTAAAATCAATTACAATTCCTGGCACGAAAGGTAGCTTTCAAGTCCTTTTTAACCATGCTCCATTGATGAGTTCATTTGAGGTTGGATTTATAAAAATTGAAACACTTTCTGGTGAAATTACTAATTATGCAACAAGTGGTGGCACTGTTGAGGTGTTAAATAACAAAGTTATCGTGTTGGCTGAATCTTTTGAAAGTAAAGAACAAATTGATATTAAGCGTGCAGAAGAAGCTCTAAGCAGGGCTAAAGATAGGATTAAAATTCATTCTAGTGGAAATAATATTGATACAATACGTGCCGAATTTGCACTTAGGCGAGCTATAAATAGACTGAAATTAGCAAAGTAGTTAAAAAAGGCGATTCAAAAGAATCGCTTTTTTTTATTTAAACAAAATTTTTTTTCTTAAAAAAAATGATTATTTGGAATTATTAAAAAATATTTTATTGCAAAAACTTATTTAACCAACATCAATAGCATATCTATCATAAATACTTCTATTTGTAGTTATATTCTGTAATCTTAACATGACATTTTTAAAGAGTTATAACAAAAATTAAAAAAAAGAAAATATACACTTGACATCTATCGAAAATATCTTTAAGTTTCGTATGAGTGTTGTAGAAATACAACAAACAAATCAGGCTATCAAGGTTGTGCCCTCTACCTTGGTAGCCTTCCCTTTTTTAAATAGTATTATTTCCGTAATTATTATAAAGTCTGACTATACATTTTCAATTTTTGATTAAAGTTCATTGGTCTTAGTCTTAGTAGGTGGTAAAATAGTACTATTAAGTGCTTCTCGCTTTAGATTCAAAAAAAAATCGTAAAAAATATCAAATCTTAAAAGATAAATTTCAAACAAGTATAAAAAACAAATAACCAAAACCCAAACTCATTATTTTTGAATGAATCATGCATAAAAAAGAAAAAAAATTGGATATTTGAAAATGAAATTTGCATATTATTTGGCTTTGTGATTTATCATTTGGTCTTTCAAGACTAATTTTATTTGTTACCAAAACTATTAACTTGCAGTCAATAGTGGTTTATTTCTCTTTATACTGCAACTAACTTTTAATATAAATCGATATGTTTATGACATTTTCTAAAAAAAGTAACCAAAAAATTTTATATTTTATGTTATCAAAAAATCACCAAAAGTTTTGGAGAACTATATGGAAATTAATGAAATAATTAAAGACAATTACACTTTGCTAAACGTTAGTGGTCGGTTGGATTCAACAACTGCAACTGATTTTGAAAAAGCGTTATTAAATTTATTAGACCTACAAAAAGAAAATGTGGTTAGTTTTAAAGAATTAAAATATATAAGTAGTTCTGGATTGCGTGTATTACTTGTAGCAGCTAAAAAACTAAGCACCACTGAGAAGAAACTTACAATTTCTGCTATGCAGGACCATATTAAAGAAGTATTTGATATTTCTGGATTTACTGGGCTTTTTAATATTCTGCCAGAAAATCCTTATGAATAACAAACTCAATAGAATTTTTGATAGTAGAAATGAGCTGCCTGATTCAGAATCAATTGCAAAATTATTTGTTGATATTTTGGAGGAGGAATTTAAAAGCATTGACTTTGCTTTTCTATTAAATTCAAAAGTAGTTTCTAATTCAGAGATTCTTAAATCGGTAATTGAGAAAAAGATTCTTTTATCTAATAATTTTCAGATTACGGATTATTCAATTTTACCAATTCCTTTAACTAACTTTTTATGTATTATCAAAAATGAACTTCATTACAAAAATGAAAAAACAATTCAATATTTTTTATCAATTTTTAGTCTACTTCATGAAAACATAGCATCTGTAAAAGAGAATGAGGAAACAAAGGGTTTAATTGATTCAAAAATTGAGCAGTTAAATCAATTATACGAATTGAGTAAAGAATTTAGTGGAATTCTTGAACTTGATTATGTTTGCAAATTGTTGGTCTTTTCTATTGTTGGACAGTTTCTTGTAAGTGATTTTGCAATATTATATTTTGATAAAGAATTGAAAGTTCTTGAATCCAAATCTGATGATGAAAAAATAATTAAGTTAGTTTCAAAGTTGAAGTTAAAAAATATTACAGAAGCTATTTTTACTCTGGAAAATTTTCCAAAACTTTTTGAAGCTGGCTTTGAATTAATTCTGCCAATGCAGATTAAAAATAAGACTAAAGGAATAATTTTACTTGGTGGAAAAAAGAACAAAGAAATATATTCCAAGTACGATATTGAGTATATTAATTCTGTAGGTAGTCTTGCAATTATTTCAATTGAAAATTCAATTTTGTTCAAAGAGACATTGGAAAAACAAGCAATTGAGCGTGATTTAGAAACGGCAAGAATTATCCAAAAAAATCTTCTACCGCATAATTTCCCAAAATCGGAAAATTATGAAATTGCATCTTACAGCGAATCTGCCAAACAAGTTGGAGGAGATTATTTTGATCTTCTTACAACTGTAAATAATGAAATAGTTTTTGCCATTGGTGATGTTAGCGGAAAAGGAATTACTGCATCGTTGCTGGTTGCCAATTCCCAAGCGTATTTAAAAACAATTAATAAACAAAATCTTCCAATTGAAGAAGCAACAAGCCTGCTTAATGATCTTGTTGAGGAAAGTACTGTTTCGGGGACTTTCATTACGTTTTTTTGGGGAAGGTTAAATAGTAAACGTGAACTTATATATGTTAACGCAGGGCACAATCCACCATTTCTTTTAAGAAAGGGAGAAATTAAAAAACTTGAAAAAGGTGGACTAATACTGGGAATGATGAAAACTATAATTCCTTATGAATCAGAAAAGATTCAATTAGAAAGTGGCGATTTCATTATAACTTTTACTGACGGCGTTACTGAAGCCATGAATTCCGCCGAAGAAGAATATAGCGATGAAAGTTTAGAAAAATTGTGCAAAAAATTGAAGACCGAAAGCGCAGAAGAAGCAAAAGAAATAATTCTGAATGATGTTAAAAAATTTACAGACGGATTTGAACAATCAGATGATTTAACAATGCTTGTTATAAAAGTCATTTAGAAAATGAAAAAGAATCTGAACAAAATATAATTATTATTTATGAGAAGTGATTTTCAAGTTTACAAATATGATTTAAACCAATATTTCAAATTCAAAATCATGCCAAAAAATTAATTCAAATTATGAATCACATTTTATTCAAAAGGAGTTATTAAATGAAAGATAAATTTCAAAACATTGCTTTTCTTATTGTTTTAGCGAGTTTTATTTTATTTAATGGATGCAGTAAACGAGAAAAAATAACAGATTTAAGTCAACTTGATGGAAAAGAATTTGCAGTTCCAACCGGCACTGTTGCCGATGCGTTAGTGATGTCGAAATTCCCAAACGCTAAATTTAAGTATTTTAACAGCGTTTTGGATGCGTGTATGGCTGTAAAAGGGTCAAAAGCTGATGCTGCTGCTTATGATGAACCAATTCTTAAAAATATTGCCGCTAAAAATTCTGGTATGATTGTTCTTTCTCAAATGATTACTACTGATAATTATGGCTTTGCGGTTAATATTGATGACACTGAATTAAAAAATGTAATTGATAGCGTTATTACTGAACTTAAATCTAATGGTGATTATGAATCAATGTTAAATCGTTGGCTACCTAAAAGTGGGGCTCCAAAGCCAATGCCAGAAATTGAAACTGGAACAGATGGAGTTTTTAAATTTGGAACTTCTGCTATTACAGAACCATTTTCGTTTGTTGACGGTTCTCAGAAAATAGTTGGATTAGATATTGAAATTGCTTCGCTTGTTGCAAAAAAGTTAAACAAAAAACTTGAAATTGTGAATATGGATTTTGGTGCAATGATTCCTGCACTAATTTCCCAAAAAGTTGATATGATTGGTGCGTGCATAACAATAACAGAAGAAAGAGCTAAAAAAGTATTATTTTCTGAATCATATTATATTGGTGGAATTGCTGCATTAGTTAAGGAATAATGGGAAATTTAATGAGAAAGATTATTCAAAGTGTATTTTCAATTTTATTGCTTGTTGTAATTATTTCAGGATGTGACGATTCCAAAAAATCTATCACAAAATTAGAAGACTTAAAAAGCGGTATTTCAATAGGTGCGATGACAGGCTCTACAGGTGAACATTTATCGAAAACAAGGTTTCCAGAAGCTGAAACCAAAAGTTTTGATGATATTATGGATGGAATTGCGGCATTAAAATCGGGACAAATTGATGCAGTAATTACTGGATATCCAGCGGCACTAAATGTTACAAAACATAATAAAGAATTGATGATAATTTCCGAACAAGTCGATTTTGAAAATACTGCAATTGCAATAAAAAAGGGGAATGATGAGTTATTAAAATCCGTGAACGAAATTATTCAAAAATTTCAAAAAGACGGTACATTTGATGATTTAAAACGAAGATGGCTTAAAACAGATTTATTGCCTTATGAAATAGTTGATATTCAGTTGCCAAAAGATGGGGAAGTGATAAAAATTGGAACAAGTGCAACACGCGAACCATTTTGCTTTGTGGATGAAAATCAAAAAA
>JAHISP010000030.1 GCA_018818165.1 Bacteroidota bacterium
CCTAACGAAAGACAAAACTCTTGGGCTGCTCTAACTATTGGCGACCTTGATAATGACGGTAAACAAGAAATTATTTGGGGTTTTACAAATAGTTTTTCAGTAAACACAACTCCACCAAGAATTGTTGTTTTTGAAGCAAATGGAGATGATGTTCTTGGTGTTAGTGATGGCGCTGGTAATTTTGCCCCTAACGCTCAATGGGATTTGGATTTAGCTGCTTCAACAAATGTTCGTCCATTAAAATGGTATGCTGCTGATATTGATGGCGATGGTAAACAAGAAGTTGTTTTTGCTGGTCGTCAAAACACTATGACATTTGGTGTTATTTCTGTTTCTGATATTCCTGATGCTGGTGGTGCTACCGAAACTTGGGAATTGAAAATTACAAACTATACTGAATTTACTAATCGTTTTCAAAGAAGCAATGTCATTGAAGGTCCTGATGGTGGTTTCGGTGGTGTAGTTACTGGAATGGACTATGACGCTGATGGACTTATGGACTTATATGCAATTAATGATAACTGGAGTGATACACCAAATGGTGAATTAATCCCTAAGTTATATAAATATGAATTTGTTTCTGGCGCTTGGGTATTACGTTGGAGCTCAAGAATTCCTGGAATGGATTTCCAAAACACATGGCCTGCACTAACAGCGGGTGATATGGATAAAGATGGAAAAGGCGAAATTCAATGGTGTCCTGTAAATAACTTTGGTGCAGGAAATGAAGATCCTGATAGAATAGTTGTTTATGAAACTCCGGGTGATGGCTCTGATATTATGGGTGTTGATAATGGTGATGGCACTGCTTCCCCTAATGCTGGTTGGAACATGGGACTTGATTCACTTACAAATATGAGACCTTTCCGTGGTCATTTAACTGATATTGATGGTGATAGCGCATTGGAATTTGTATTTACTGAAAGAACTAATACTTTAGTTTGGGGTGTTATTGGAGTAAGTGATATACCTGATAATGGTGATGGCAGCGAAGTTTGGACAATGAAAGCAAATGGTACTCCTGAAGCAGGCAATGATTATAGAGACATTGCGGTAATTGACCAAACAATATATTTATTTGGAAGCGGTGGTACTGTAAAAACTATTACTAATGATGGTACAAATTACACTGTTTCTGCTCCTCATCAAGTTTATCCAGGTTGGTCATGGTTATCTGCTACTTCAACCGACCTAAACGGTGATGGTAACATGGAAATAGTTACAGGAGATTATGCAAGTGGTGGATCTGCTTCTGTTTGGGTATTAGTGCCTGATGCAGATAGTTTAGTTGGTTATAAGATAGCTGATTTTTCTGGCAATACTGCTAAACAAATTACAAATGTTAGAGTTGGTGATATTAATGCCGATTCTTTAGCTGATTTTGTTGTTGGTTTTAGAGGAACAGATGAAATTTATAGAGTTGCTTATAATGGTGGTGATATTACTTCTGATGCTAGTTATTCAATAAGTCTATTAGACAAAGGTGTTCTTGGTGCTGATGGTACTGGACAAATGGATAACATTACTTTAGCTAATATTGATGGTTTATATGGTGATGAAGTATTATATACTGGTATTCCTAGAAGTATAACTGCCAATACAGCTCCACTAACAGTTGGTAAATATTCAGATATTCTTAAATTACAAACTGGTGCAATGTGGGATATTACTGTTGCAAATAATTCAATAAACATATTTGATGGCAGTGGTAATTTACAAAGAGTAGATTATGCTAACGACCAATGGAATATTTATCCAGCTCAAAAAGCTATTGTAAACGGTGCATTCTTAACAGCTTCAACAACTGATATTGAAAATGATGGCGTTGAAGAAATTATGGTTGGCAACTGGTACGATGCAAAAGTTAATATGCTAAAATGGATTAACGGCGCTTGGGTTGCTACTGTTGTTGCTGATTTTACAGCTGATGGTGGAAATCGTTTAAATGGTGGTGCTGTTGGTGATATTGATGGCGACGGAAATATCGATTTCGTAACTGGTTCAAGAGAAAGTACTCCAACTGGACAAATCTTCAGAGTAGAATATACTGGTGGTGATGTTATGGATGCTTCTAGTTGGAAAGGTGAAATTATTGATGTTGGTATGAACCCACTTTTTACTCAATATGAAGTTATTAATGTTGCTAACCTTGATGACGATGCTGATCTTGAAGTTCTTTATACTACTGATTATGCAAGAGGTTCAAACTCAGCTGCTGATGCTCCTTTTCCTATAGTAATATTAGACCTACAAAAAGTACAATCTGAAACTATTGCTGCAGTAAAAGTTGATTCAGATGGTGATTTACTTGCAGATAGAACTGGTGAAGAAGTTATTATTAAAGGTGTTGTTACAACACCAGACTTGAATTTAAGCAGTTCTTCTAGTATTAGTTTTTATGTTCAAGATGAAACTGGTGGTATAAACATTTACGCAAAACCAAAATTAGATCCAGCTCTTGTTCCTGGTGACTTAGTACAAATTACTGGGACAGTTGCAATGTATAATGGTTTAACTGAATTAGCTGTTTTAGATGCTGCAACTACTATTGTTAAACTAGGTGCTGCAACTATTCCATCACCAAAAGTAATAACGGTTGCTGAATTAATGGCTAATGGAGAAAAATATGAAAGCACATTAGTTAAAATTAATGCTTTAGCTAAAACGGCATCAAGTCTTGCATGGCCAGCCGCTGGTGCTGATGCAAATATGACTTTGACCGATGGTTACCTAAACTTTACAATGAGAGTTGATAAAGATTTTGATCTTGATGGACAAGCAGAACCAGGTTACCCTATTAGTGTAACAGGATTTGTTTCTCAGTATAGTACTGCAACTCCTCCAAATGACGGATATCAAGTAATGCCTCGTTATTATACTGACATTGAACAAAATGTTCCAGCACCACCATCTCCATATTTCTTCTTTACAGATGAAACTGCAACAATGTTTGATGGTCAAACTGTTCAAGTTACTGCAACTGACCAACAATTCTTGTTCAATTGGAATCATGCTGTTGATTTAAATGGAGATGCTCTTATTTATCAACTTAGAATGTTAGTTGATGGCGCTACAAAAGATTACAACGTAGCTGATTCTTTTGCAGTTCTTACAGGTCAACAAATTATTACTGCTTTATCAAATACAAACAAAACAGTTCAATTTACATTAAGAACAAAAGGTTCTGAAAGTGCTTTAGTTTCTAGTGTTGATACTATGGATGTTACTTTTGATATAGTTGTTGGAGTTAATGAAGAAAACATGATTCCAAAAGAATTCTTTGTTGATCAAAACTATCCAAACCCTTTCAATCCATCTACTACTATTAAGTTTGGATTGCCTACTGAAGCTCAAGTTAGTTTAATTATTTATGATATTCTTGGACGTGAAGTTGCAAGATTAGTAAATAATCAAGTTATAAATGCTGGTATTCACCATTACAGTTTTGACGCAAGTCAATTATCTAGTGGAACCTACATTTATAGATTGCAAGCTGATCAAAAAGTGGAAGTTAAAAAAATGTTATTATTGAAATAATAAAAACATATTTATAAAAAAAAAGCCCGATATAATCGGGCTTTTTTTTTACATATTAGTAACATAATCAATTTAGTTGTGCAAATATCATTAACTTTTAATAAGTTTTAAAATCAAATTAATAAAGTGATTGATTTATGCATAAAAGAGAAGAAATAAAGCATAGACTAAATTCATTAGGAATCACCAACCAATGGTTAGCCGAAAAACTTCAAATAAAACAGCTGCAACTCTCCTATTTTCTAGAAAATGATTTAACATTTGATGATGATTTATATAATGCAATTACCGAAGCCATTGAGTCTTATCAATTCGAATTTGGATTTGATTTTTCATCAAATGATCCTGATTTATTTGATGAAGAAAAGCTTAAAAATGGAATTGGTGAAAGAATAAGAACCTTTGCCAAGCGTAAATATAATACTCTTAAAGGACTTGCAAACGCTTTGGATATTTCACCACAGCAACTTCAACAATATATTACCAACAATAGAGAGCCAGGCTCTAAAATATTAATTAGATTTATGAGGGCTGGTTGTGATATAAATTGGTTACTTGGTGGTTCAGAATCCATTGAGACATACAAAATTTATAAGTTGGAATCGGAATTAAAAGAACTAAACAGTAAATTTTCAAAAATATCACACATAATAAATACACATAAATAGTTGTCTAAGTTTTTGCTATTTGACAATTGTTTTATCTGAATACCTTATGGTAGTCCTGATTATTTGTTTTTCTCTTCTAAAATTATCTTATAACTTCGTGAGTTTTAATTGTCCTTTTACTAATCAATTAGGTAAAATTATATTAACTAAATCTCTGAAATTTTCAATTTTTAGTAATTTAAAATTACAATGTTAATATTTTCACTAGCTTAAAATCGCACAAACCCATTTATTAAGCTAATTTATTCATTTTTTCTCAATTTTCTATAAATTATTTCGATGATAGTTTTATAAAATATTATGAGTTATTAATGATTGTAAATAGAATTAAAATAAACAGCCCAGTTGGAATAGTATTGGAAATTGTTGGAATAATAATTTTTATTGTTGGATTATTTACATCAATTTATTTCATCTCACATTCAAATTATTTTAGCGCATTATGGATTTTTCTTGGCGGACTACTCTCCTTTTCAATTTGTTCAGGTTTAGCAGAACTAATTTATCAACTTCTAAAATTGCGACGAAGAATTATTGAAATGTTAACGGCAAAAGAAGAAAAGAAGTGGTAAACAGCTAAAACTCTTTTATTATTTGTTTCCCTTTGACTTCTCCTAAATCATTCTTATATTAGCACTCGCAATAAGTGAGTGCTAATATATTTATATGATTTTGAATCCTTTTCAAATAAATATCATCTCACACACTTAAAAACAAAGATTTATTTCAAACTAATTAATATAACTATGGAGGACTCATGTCTGCAAAAGTAATTGAATTTGGCAATGATGCTAGAAATTCGCTCAAAAATGGAGTTGATAAATTAGCTAACGCTGTAAAAGTAACTTTAGGACCTAAAGGAAGAAATGTAGTTTTAGACAAAAAATTTGGTGCACCAACTGTAACTAAAGATGGTGTATCAGTAGCAAAAGAAATTGAGCTAAAAGACGAAATTGAAAACATGGGCGCTCAAATGGTTCGTGAAGTGGCATCAAAAACTAGTGATATTGCTGGCGATGGTACAACAACCGCAACTGTTCTAGCTCAAGCAATTTACCGTGAAGGCTTAAAGAATGTTACTGCTGGTGCTAATCCAATGGATTTAAAAAGAGGTATTGATATAGCAATTATAAAAGTTGTTGAATATCTAAAAGCTACTTCAAAAGATGTTGAAGGTAGAGCAGAAATTGCTCAAGTTGGCTCTATTTCTGCTAATAACGATCCAACAATTGGAAATTTAATAGCTGATGCTATGGATAAAGTTGGCAAAGATGGTGTTATTACTGTTGAAGAAGCGAAAGGTACCGAAACAGAATTAGAAATTGTTGAAGGTATGCAATTTGATCGTGGATATCTTTCACCATATTTTGTTACTGATTCTCAAACAATGGAAGCTGTTCTTGAAAATCCATTCATCTTAATCTATGATAAAAAGATCGCAGCGATGAAAGATCTTTTACCAGTTCTTGAAAAAGTAGCTCAATCAGGAAGAAGTTTATTAATTATTGCAGAAGATCTAGAAGGTGAAGCTCTTGCAACTTTAGTTGTTAACCGACTAAGAGGTACACTTAAAATTGCTGCTGTTAAAGCACCTGGATTTGGTGATAGAAGAAAAGCAATGCTAGAAGATATAGCAGTTCTTACAAATGGTACTGTTATTTCAGAAGAAAGAGGCTATAAATTAGAAAATGCAACAGAAGAGTTTCTTGGAACAGCAAAGAAAATTGTAATCGATAAAGATAAAACTGTAATTGTTGAAGGTGCTGGAAGTTCAGAAGAAATCAAAAAAAGAGTTAATGAAATTAAAGGTCAAATTGAAAATACTACTTCTGATTATGACAGAGAAAAATTGCAAGAAAGATTGGCTAAATTAGCTGGTGGAGTAGCTGTTCTTAAAATTGGCGCTGCTACTGAAATTGAAATGAAAGAGAAAAAAGCTCGTGTTGAAGATGCATTGCACGCAACTCGTGCTGCAGTTGAAGAAGGTATTGTTGCCGGTGGTGGTGTTGCATTGGTAAGAGCAATTGCAGTTTTGGACAATGTTACAGGCGCAAACGAAGATCAAACTACTGGCGTTAGAATAATCCAAAAATCTCTTTCAGAACCATTGAAACAAATTGTATATAATGCTGGTTTAGAAGGTGCTGTAATTTTAAATAAAGTACTTGAAGGAAAAGATGATTTTGGTTTTAACGCAGCTACAGAAGTATATGAAAATATGATTGCAGCTGGTGTTATCGATCCAACAAAAGTTACAAGAACTGCACTTGAAAATGCCGCTTCCGTTTCTTCACTTTTATTGACAACTGAAGCTGTTATTTATGAAAAAGCAGACGACTCGCCTGCCCATGGAATGCCTGATATGAGTGGCATGGGTGGTATGGGCGGAATGATGTAATTTCATTTGCAAATATTAACAATAAAACCCCAGTAATAAATTATTGCTGGGGTTTTCTTTTAAAGCAATGCTGTCAACTTAAGCTGTCATTCCGTGATGTTCTACACGGAATCTTTTCCTGTTTTCCGCACAATTTTTTATAAGGCTGAAAATAGTTTAATTTGCAAAGATATTTCAATAAATGGGTGTCCCGAGTTAATTTGTAAGTGTATTTATGATAAAAAAAAATATTTTATCTCAAAATAATATGTACAAATAACGAATCCAAGACAATTGGTTTTTTGATAAAAAAAACAAGAAGGATTCGTTATATTATTTTTTGTAGTGTTAGTATCAAACTAGTAAATGACAAAGCTCTCGAATCAGCGATTCGAGCTACAATAATGTAGTGCGATTCGCCGAATCGTAAGGATGATACTTACAAACTTGTAAAACTGTATTAGAAATCGGCTAAATTACAACAATGTTCTTAAAAAATTGAAGTGTCCAAATACTGAAAACATGTATTTAATCGAAAAGATTCCCGATAATGAGATATCTATAACATTGGTCCATATTATGGTTTCTATTATAAAATAACTCCGCTAGGAGTTTAATTTTACTAGATTTTTTAACATCGCAAAACAAGAACCCGTCTTCGGGTTCAATTTTTTCTTATCCAAATAAACCAAAATGCAATCCCTAAGGGATTGATTTACAAATCTAATATGTTTTTCTATTATAATTTAATCCCTATCGAGATTTATTGATGCAAATTTAATCTCTCAATTATAACTTAATTCCTATCGGGATTGATTGACAGAAATATAATCCCAGATCCGTAATTAGAAAAAACATCTGTAAACTTATTCTAATACAAATAAGTGAGACTTACAAAAAGTGGCCATTAATTGCTAAAAATAATATTAGAAAATTTACTTCTTTTATATAAACTATTTTCTCATAACACATTTAATAGTAATGTGTTACGAAAGTAAAATTGTTTCTAATGACAAATTTTGGGATAATTTCAAAAAAATAGCTAAAACGAATAACCAAAACCCAAACTCATTATTTTTGAATTAATCATGCATAAAAAAGAAAAATGCTTGGATATTAGAAATTGGAATTTGGATATTATTTGGTTTTTTGGGTTTGTCGTTTAGTCTTTCAAAACGAATTTTACGGTTACTGAGCTTGGCAAAGTATTCGTAACCAAAACAATGAACTTGCAGTCCATAATGATTTATTTTTTAGAAAGTATTTCGTTTTCTAAAATATCTTGAAAATACTTAATCGTTTTTTCTAAGCCATCTTGCCTTATTACCTTCGGTTTCCAATCCAATATTTTAATTGCCCTTGAAATATCTGGTTGTCTAACTTTAGGATCATCAATTGGTAAACTTTTATAAATTATTTTACTCATACTATTTGTATGTTTTAATATTTCTTTTGCAATATCATTTATTGCTATTTCGTTTGGATTTCCAATATTAATTGGATTGGTTTCATCGGATAATAATAATTTATAAATACCTTCTGTCTGATCTGAGACATAACAAAAACTCCTAGTTTGCTCCCCACTACCAAATATTGTCAAATCCTCACCTCTTAAAGCTTGTGAAATAAATGTTGGCAATGCTCGTCCATCATTTATTCTCATTCTTGTGCCATACGTATTAAATATTCTTACAATCCTTGTATCAACATTATGATATCTATGATAAGCCATTGTTAAAGCTTCAGCAAATCGTTTAGCTTCATCATAAACACCGCGAGGTCCAATTGGATTTACATTTCCCCAATAATCTTCTGATTGAGGATGCACAAGAGGATCACCATACACTTCTGATGTTGACGCTAATAAGAATGTTGCATTTTTTGCTTTGGCAAGACCAAGTGCGTTATGAGTACCAAGCGAGCCTACTTTTAGAGTCTGAATTGGAAGTTTTAGATAATCAATTGGGCTTGCAGGTGAAGCAAAATGTAAAACATAATCAATATTTTCAGCAACATGAATAAAATTTGTTACGTCGTGTTTAACAAATTTAAATTGTTCATTTTCAAAAAGGTGTGAAATATTATTGAAACTGCCTGTAAGTAGATTATCAATACAAATAACATTAATATTATTTGAAATTAATTTATCGCATAAATGTGATCCAAGAAATCCAGCACCACCAGTAACTACTGCAGTTTTCATTTTGTTTCCAAAATAACAAAGCCCTCAAAAAGAGGGCTGTTATAAATTTATGTTGTTGTTTTATGTTTTACTTTTGCATTTTCTCTGTTATGAGAATAGTAGTAGTAATATTTATAATATGATCCGTAACCACTTCTATAACTAAATTTATTTAGTACAACACCAATAAATGAATTGTTTTCATGGCGCATTAAATCAACTGCCTTAGTCATTAGTTCCATATCTGTTTCTCCAGCAGAAGCAACAAGAATAGAAGCATCAGCAATTCTGGACAGAATTTCTGAATCAGTAACAGCAATGATTGGAGGAGAATCTATTACAACTAAATCGTACATTTCTTTCAATTTTTCAATAAATGAAAGCATTTGATTAGAACCTAAAATTTCAGATGGATTAGGAGGAATTGTTCCAGCAGTAATATAATCAAGATTTTTTAACTCAGATTTATGAATAATAGAATCTAAATCAATATCTCCTAAAAAATAATCTGTAAATCCAGGATATCTTTCACCGCCAAATACTTTGTGCATTCTAGGTTTTCTTAAATCGCAATCAAGAATTACTGTTTTCCTATTTGTTTGAGCAAAACTACCAGCAATATTTACAGAAACTGTTGTTTTTCCTTCCGATGGAGTTGAAGAAGTAACATGAATTGTATTAATATTTTTTTTATCAATTTTGGCAAATTGAATTTTTGTTCGCAAAGCTCTAAATGCTTCACTATAAATAGAATCAGATTTTTTAGCAATAATAAACTCAAATTCTTTATTAAGAGTTATTCCTTCAATTTTAGGTATCCAACCAAGAACATTAATATTTCTCTTTTGAATATCTTCTGGAGTTTGTACTGTATTATCTAAGAAATTACGAATAAATGCAAAACCAAAACCAATTCCCATTCCAAGTATTAATCCAATTAATACAATTAATTTTCTGTTTGGTTTGGAAGGTAATAAAGGACGAATTGCAGGATCTATAATTAATACATTTCCGGCTGTTGATTGCTCAACTATTAAAGATTCCTGATATTTTTCTTCAACAAGCTGATATAATTTTTCGTTTGCATTTAATTCACGAGTTAAGCGAGCTAAACTAATTGTTTGTTCAGGAAGTTCATTAAAACGGGATTCATAAACTGTTACAATTTCTTTTGTTTTTTCAAACGAGCTTTTTAGAGATTCGTATTTTACTTTAGCTTCTAACAATGAAACTGAAAGTCCTCTTAATTCTTCTGGTGAAGCAGCAAATATAGACTGTTTAAAAGTCTCTAATTCCCTATTTAACTCAACTTTTAATTCATTAATTCTTCTATTTGTCTGATTTAATAATAACACTTCAGAAGCATCAGAAATTGTAGTATCTGACAAAGCCAAATCTCTTTGCATTTCTAATTGAGCAATTTGTTCCTGAAGACCTTTTAATTTAGGTTCTGTTGCATAACTAGCAATATATTTACTTATGCTAGGATTCTGTCTATCTATTTCACTTTTGTAAGCATTTGCTTGTTTATTAGTAGCAATCATTTCTATTAAAGCTGCATCTCTCTGAGCTTCAAATGTTGACAGCATATCAATTAATGCTTTGGCTTGCTCATCAAGAGCAATTATTCCACCTTCAATCTGAAAAGTTTTAATTTTTTCTTCAACTACAAGAAGAGAGGCATATTTTTCTTTTCCTTGCTCTTTTAGGAATTCAACAACAGTCGTAAGTTGCTGTCTAGTATATTTTAAACTTAAATTTTCGTATGCATCTGCATATGAATTTGCAATTAATTTAGCTTCAAATGGAGAATGTGATTCATATGAAATTGTTACAATATCCAACCCACGTTTTTGTTCAATTTTTGTATCTTCAAGCATTTTAACTAAATCATTAATACTTTTCAATTTTAATGGTGCCTTATCAAAATCAATGCTTCTATCAAATAAATTGTAAAAACTATCTGGTTGATTTATAACTTTAAAAGAATCAATAAGTGATGATGCAACTATTGTTCTTAATCTATAACTTTTTAATATCTCAATTTCGTTAGCAATAAATCTATCATTTCCAAAATCAGAAAATTCTGGTAAAAGTGGAGCATCTAAAATTCCACCACCAGATGGTTTTTGAATTTTCAAAGCATTTGAAGCTGTATAAATATCTTTTGCCATTAATGCAAAAATGATTGCAACGGTTAAACCAGTTAATGTAATTAAAAGAATTGGAATAATATTAAGTTTAATAAGATTAACATAGTCTTTTAGAGAATTTGTTTCCTCTATTTCAAATCCTGCACCATTATTGTTTAAGTTATTATTCAAAATAAATACCCTATATCCTTAAAATCAATATTGTTAAAGTAGTTAAAACTGAAATTAGTGTTAAAGTTAATGAAGCCCAATCTTTAAAATACAATCTTGGAGAACCCGGAACAACCAAAACATCGCTTGCTGTTAAGTTAGGAATTGATCGTTTATCTAATTCTAAATTATCCGACCAAAGAATATCATTATAACTAAATGAGTGTAATTCATTAGTGCCATCTTTTAAAACTCGATAAAGCCTTAAATCGTCCAAATGTGCATCATCTGTTGGTCCCCCTGCCAAACTTAATAAATCAGATGCTGTAGTATTAATTGGCACAAAATATCTACCAGGATATTTTACAAAACCCCACACAGAAACTTTTATATTAATACTTAAAGGTTCAGAATAATCAAAATAACCACCTTGACTATTTGTCCTTCCAGAAGGACTTGAACCTAATTCATAATCTTTTACTTGAGCAAAACTTAAAGTAGAAAGGAGAAGTGTAGCAATAACAAGAAATAATAACTTTTTCATAACCCCCACATATTTTTAGTATAATAGTTTAAATTCATTTTATTTGTATATTATTTTTTTGTACTTGATTCATCAATTTTTAATGACAGTTTTTTTGTATAGAAACCTATTCCAATTGGACCAAGAATTAATCCTAAAAACACAAATGCAAAGTTAACTAAATATAAATAGTTATCAAATTTAATATCGGGATAAAATGTCTTTGAAAGGAAATAAAGTAAATTAAATACAACAATACAAAGTGAAGAAGAAACAATTCCAAATATCAGCCCAGTAATAAATAATGGAATTTTTATCGTACTCAATTTTGCACCAACCAATTTCATAATATTATATTGATTCATTCTTTCTGAGATAATCAATCTACTAGTTGAAAACAGTAAATAAAAGGCAATTAAAGTAAAAACAACTGTTAAAACAAATATTACAATTCGCATTGAACTTATATATTCTAAAATTGTAAAAGTTAAATTGTAATCGTAAATAACATCATTAACACCATCAATTTTTTGCAATGAGTTAATAATTTTATTTATTTTATTTTTATTTATACTATTCTTGAAACTAATTGTGTATGATCTTGGTAAAGGATTTTCGTCAAGTATTTTTGAGAAATCCTCTCCAGTCATTTCAACAAAGTTTTTATAGGCGTCTTGTTTTGAAATGAATTTTACTTCAGCAACTTCTTTAAATTCAAGAATACTTGCTTTAACCTTGGATAATTGGTTTGAATTGACTGAATCATTAATAAATAAGTTAATTTTTATTTCGCTTTTCCACGAGTTTTCAATCTTATTGGAAAGAAAAATAAGCGCAAATGATGATGCAATAAATAATATTGATATACTAAGTGATATAATAGCTATAAAAGAAGCCAGTTTAGCTCTGGTTATGGATTTAATACTTTCAGAAAAATAAAATTTTATCATTATTTACCTAGAAATTTGATTCATCAATCCAATTTACAATTTTCCAAACACCTTTGTTATTTTTTTCTAACTGCAAGTTTACACGACCATCAACTTGGATAATATCTGTTGGATTAAATGTAATTGTTAAATTAAAACTCCTAATAATATTGGTAGAATCAGATGCCATTGAAACGATGTTATTCCAAATTAAATCAAGCCTATCTACATTTTGAAATAAACCATACGTAACTCGCATATCTTCATCTCTTCCCCACGAAACATCAACACTCATATCATAATCACGATATATAAAGCTATAATCAGAGTTGAGTAGTCCACCATAAATTGTTGTATCCTTAAAAGTATATGAATATTGAAAATTCTGAAATAAACCCTCAATTGTTTTTTGAGAAGAAATTAATGATCCATTATTTCCTAAATTTGTATCTAAACGTGGGGCAAATGGATTTGTACAACTCCATAGAATCAGTAGAAGGAAAATTAATATTAAAATTAAACTATTTTTCAATACAATGTACCTTTTAGCTCACTCCACGTAGGATTATCACCAGATTTGAAATCTTCCCAACGCGAAATAACCCATTGGTTTCTGGAATCTAAATATATATTAATCTTCATATTACCGCGATAGGAGTTTTGAATTTTTTCATTTATAGGTGTTAATGACAAAATATATTCATATTGATAAACCGCACTATCCCCCATTGTGTTTTTAATTTCATTTTGCAAATCCAAAATAATAGGCACGCCTTCCTTTGTATTTATAATTAGATTATTAAAATATTGCTGCTCAGCAGCTAAATCCCAGCTAGCAAGAGTTGGGTAAGTAGAAACTGATTCGGACGATGGAATAAAAACAAAAGGAATTTGTGTAAAGGATGAATTGACAAAACTGGCATTGTAATTTTCGAGCACTTTTTCTTTAAACGCATTTTTAAGATTAGAAAATAATATATCTGGCGTTGTTGCGGGAGTATAAGTTTTCCTTTGAGTATCTGGCTTTTCGGGTTCACGAGTTGTTAGCAAATCGCAGCTAATTAGAAAAAGGAGTAATATAATTATGTATTTTTTCATCGTTTAAAAATAATTATCATTCTTTCAGATTCATCTTTATTGTAAATATTTTCTGAATAATCACCAAATGTCTCAACAATATTAAATCCATATTTTGTAAAAACTGATAATATTTCGTTTAAAGAATATAAACGAACAGACTCTAAAAATCTATGTTTATTTTTAGAATCTGATATTACAATTTCCTTTTCAACTCTATTATTAATGATTTTTCTATTTTCTATAATTTTCATGTTATTAATGTTTTTTTGGGACGATTTTACCAAATTGTTTATAACGTAGTTAGGATTTAAGTAGTCCAAAATAAAATATCCATTTTCAGATAAATGAGTGCTAGCAAATTTAACAAGTGAAAAATTATCCTCATCTGATTCAAAATATCCAAAACTTGTAAAAAGATTGAGGATTAAATCAAAAGAAGTTTTGAGAGGAATTAATCTTATATCTGAACATAAATAATTTATTTTTGAATTATTTATTAGTTTATTTTTTTGTGCAACTTTTAATAAACTTTTACTTAAATCAAATCCTACAACATTATATCCAAGTTGAGAAAAATTATTTGAGTGTCGTCCATTTCCACAAGCTGCATCAAGAATATTTGCATTTGGAGGAAGACTAATATTATTTAAAATAAGTTTTAACAATTTTTCTGCATCTGATTTATCACGGTGTGAATAGACTTTCAAATAAAAATCAGAATCAAACCAATCTTTATACCACTCTTTCATTATAATTGAATTCTACTTAATACAGCACGTCCAATTGTTGCATCATCAGCAAATTCTAAATCTCCGCCAATTGGCAATCCGCGCGCTAATCTAGAAACTTTAACATCAAATGATTTAAGAAGTTTTGCAATATACAAAGATGTTGTTTCCCCTTCTGTATCTGGATTAAGAGCTAAAATTACCTCAGCTGTTTTTTCAGCTCTTACACGCGAAATTAATTCTTTAAGATTTAGGGAGTCAGCATCTTTTCCACTTAAGGGCGATAACACTCCACCCAGAACGTGATAAAGTCCCGAAAATTCATTTGTCTTTTCAATTGCTATAACGTCACTAATCTCTTCAACTACGCAAATAATGGATTTATCTCTTTTTTCACTTTTGCAAATATCACAGACTTCATTTTCGGAAATGTTAAAACATTTTTTACAAATTTGCGTATTTTCTTTTAATTCCAAAATAGATTTGGATAAATTTTGCACTTCAGCTATCTCTGATTTAAGAATATGAAGTGCTAATCTCTGCGCTGACTTTCTTCCAATTGATGGTAACTTACTAAGTTCATCAATTGCCTTTTGTAATGTTGATGGAATTATCAAATTAGAATCCTGGAATATTCATGCCTGGAGGAATCATACCCTTTGTAACATTGCCCATTTCTTCTTCAGCCATTCTGCCAGCGGCATCAAGTGCTTTATTTACAGCAGCAACAATCAAATCTTCAATCATTTCTTTATCACCGCTTTCAATAATTTCACTATCTATTTCAATTGATACTAATCCTTTCTTTCCATTTGCAGTAGCTTTTACCATTCCACCACCACTTTCTTCAGTAACAACTTTATTTTCAAGTTCTTTTTGCACTTTTTCCATTTCTGCTTGCATTTTTTGAACTTGCTTCATCATACCTTGCATTCCACCTTTTAACATTATTTCTCCTTTATTTTTAAATTACCACACAACCAACTATAATGATACAAAACATAACTAAAATTATTTCATAGAACTCATAGTATTATTTTAACTATTAATTGGTTATTAAACTATTACTAAAAAACTTAATTCAAAATTAACAAAAATATAATTTACAAGAAAATTATGATTTTATATGTTAAATTTGTATTCAATAAATTATAAACAAACAATTAAAAATATGTTTACTCCTTATGGATATATCAATGTAATAGTGGTTGCAATAATTTCAATTACTCTTTTTGTAATATCGTATTTTTTAGAAAATTTTTATTTGAAAATAGGAATTTCTTCAATTACTTTATTGTTTCTTCTTTTTACACTGTACTTTTTTAGAGATCCCGAAAGAACATCTCCAAAGTTGGATAATGTAATAGTCTCGCCTGCTGATGGAAAAGTATTGCTTATTAAAAAAGTTGAATCTAATAAATATGTTAATGGAGAAGCTTGGCAAGTGTCAATTTTTATGTCGCCATTAAATGTCCATGTAAACAGAATTCCAATAGATGGTAAAGTTGAATTGGTAAATTATGTAAAAGGTGAGTATTTAGTAGCATTTCACGACAAAGCTGATGAAAGAAATGAGCGCTCAGAATTTGGAATACTTAGCAAATTTGGAAAAGTCTTTTTTACACAAGTTGCAGGCTTTGTTGCCAGAAGAATTGTTTATTATTTAAACGAAGGCGACAATGTAACAATGGGCAAAAGGTTTGGAATGATAAAATTTGGAAGTCGTGTGGATGTTATTGTTAGTACTGATTGGGATATAAAAGTTAAAGAAAATGATATAGTAAGTGCAGGTGAATCAATTTTATTTGAGTATAATAAATGAGTAAATTTAAAATTCCAAAATCAATCATCCCCAATACTGCAACATGCTTAAATATATTTAGTGGATTTCTGTCCATTATTTTTGCGAGTAAAGGTGAATTTCATTTAGCTGCACTTTTTATTTTTATTGCTACTTTTTTCGATTTAATTGATGGCTTATTAGCAAGAGCTACAAAAACAGCTTCTCCTTTTGGTGTTGAGCTGGATTCACTTGCTGATGTTATTAGTTTTGGTTTAGCTCCAGCTTTTTTAATTTATCAAGCGCATTTTATTAAATACGATTTTTGGGGCATTGTTTTAAGCTCGTCAGTTTTAATTTTTGGAGCATTACGTTTAGCCCGTTTTAATGTTCAAGTAGAAGATATAAAAATAAAACAAGATTTTAACGGATTACCAATTCCAATTTCTGCTTTAACTTTAGCATCATTTGTCCTATTTTATTATAATGGAGTAAATATTGTAAAACCGTTCAATTACTTTTTACTGCCATCAGTTGTGGCTTTATCATTGTTAATGGTTAGTAAAATACGTTATAATACGCTACCCAAAATGAAGTATTTAAAGTTACTAACAAAGTTTTCAGTTTATGCAACTGCAATAGTGTTACTAGTTTTAGTCTATTTAACTAATGGTGAAGCTTTCTTTTATATGATTATATTTCATATTCTTTTTGGATTATTAAGGCATTTATATTTTGTGTTATTCAATAATTCCAAATTGAAAATGGCAAATAAATAATTTTTTTTAATTAGCGAGGTTGAAATGTTTAGTAGTTTAGGCCCAATGGAAATATTTATAATAGTTGCTGCAATTTTAATTTTATTTGGAGCAAAAAAAATTCCAGAATTTGCAAAAGGTATTGGCAAAGGAATGAAAGAATTCAAAAAAGCAGTTAAAGAAGTAGAAGAAGATATAAAAACAGATGATGAAGATAAAAAAGATTAATCGTCTTTAATAATAGAAGGAACTTTGTTTGTTACAATATAAAAACCATTCTGAAAAGCTTGCAAAAATACAATCTAAAGAGATTTCATTAATTGAAAATGTTCAAATATTTTTGGATAACATTGAATTAAAAAAAGATTTGAATGCATTTAATTTCGTATTTGATGATGCATTAGCGCAAGCCAATATTATTGAAAATAAAATATTTAATGGAACTGCTGGTAAATTGGCTGGAATGGTAATTGCCATTAAAGATGTAATTGCAATAAAGGATAAACCTCTAACTTGTTCATCCAAAATATTGGAAAATTTCAGTTCAGTTTATACAGCTACAGCCGTTCAAAAATTAATTGATGAAGATGCCATTATTATTGGAAAAACAAATTGTGATGAATTTGCAATGGGTTCCTCTAATGAAAATTCTGCATTTGGCAAAGTACTAAATCCTGTTGATAAATCTCGCGTTCCTGGTGGTTCAAGTGGTGGATCAGCCGCTGCAGTTGCTGCTAATTTATGCGATGTTTCACTAGGTACCGATACCGGCGGTTCAATTCGACAACCAGCTTCATTTTGCGGAATTTATGGACTTAAGCCAACTTATGGACGAGTTTCTCGATATGGTTTAACTGCATTTGCATCTTCATTTGATTCAATTGGTCCATTTGCAAATAATATTGAAGATATTGCTTTGGTTCTATCTGTAATTGCTGGAAAAGATCAGTTAGATTCAACAAGTAAAGAAATTGAAATTCCAAATTATGTAGAAGTTATTGATAAACCTTCTGTATTAAAAATTGGAATTCCGCAAGAATTTTTTGGAAACGGATTGAATGAAGAAGTAAAAATTGCAATTCAACAAAAAATCGATTACCTTTCAAAAAATGATGATATTGAATTTATTAATATTCATTTACCTCATAACGAATATTCTATTGCTACATATTATATTCTGACAACTGCTGAAGCATCTGCAAATTTACAAAGATATGATGGTGTTCGATATGGAGTTAGAGATAATAAGCAAACAGAACTTGACGAAATGTACACCCAAACGCGTTCAAAAGGCTTTGGTAAAGAAGTTAAACGCAGAATTATGCTCGGCACTTATGTTTTATCATCAGGTTATTACGATGCATACTACACAAAAGCTCAAAAAGTTAGAAGGTTGATTCAAGAAGATTTCACAAATGCTTTCCAAAAAGTGGATGTAATTTTAACACCAACATCCCCCTTTACAGCTTTTAAAATTGGAGAAAAATCATCTGACCCACTGGAAATGTATTTAAGCGATATTTATACAACTTCTGCTAATTTAGCTGGAATTCCTGGCATTAGTATTCCAGTTGGAAATGATTCTAGTGGATTGCCAATTGGAATGCAACTTCTTGCTAATCAGTTTAATGAGGAAATTTTATTACAAACAGCAAAACGATTTAACCAGTAAGGAATAAAGTGAATAAAGAAAGTTTAAATATATGTATTAGTTGTGAACGCACAGAAAATATAGTTCCATTAGTTTCAATTACATTCGCCCAAAATGCAACTTGGATTTGCACACAATGTCTTCCAACATTAATTCATGACCCACAAAAGTTAGTTGGAAAATTTGAGAATATGAATACAGATAATCCACCAGATGCATTAAATTAGTGTTTTCACGAATTGAAATTTATAATATGTAATTTCGATTTCGAGGTAGTTTGTAGGGAGAGAAATCTCACTCAATGCAAAATATTGATCATAGAAAAACTAGTTATAGATAACATGCCATTTATGCAAAATCTATATTAAATATTATTTTTTAATTATTTGATATTTTTATAATTTGGGTATTATTTTTTACGATATAAATTAAATAAGGAAATTTAAAATGAGTATTCTACTCGACAAAAAAACAAAAGTACTTGTTCAAGGAATTACTGGTAGTGAAGGTACATTTCACACAACGCAAATGCTTGAATATGGAACTAATGTTGTTGCTGGAGTCACTCCTGGTAAAGGTGGTTCAAAATTTAATGATATTATTCCTATATTTAACACTGTTGCCGATGCTGTAAAGGCAACTAAATCTAGCGCTTCCGCTATTTTTGTACCACCTCCATTTGCCGCCGATGCAATTCTTGAAGCTGCAAATGCTGGAATTAAACTTATTGTATGCATTACCGAAGGAATTCCCACAGCTGATATGGTAAATGTATATAATGTAATCAAAAATATGGACGTTAGACTTATTGGTCCAAACTGTCCTGGTATTATCTCTCCTGGAAAAGCAAAAATTGGAATTATGCCTGGCTTTATCCACAGAAAAGGTAAAGTTGCAGTAGTTTCTCGTAGTGGAACTTTAACTTATGAAGCTGTAAAACAACTTTCTGATTTGAAAATTGGACAATCAACTTGTGTTGGAATTGGTGGCGACCCAATTATCGGTTCACAATTTATTGATATTATTAAATTATTAAATGAAGATCCTGATACAGAAGGAATTATAATGATTGGCGAAATTGGTGGAAGTGCAGAAGAAGAAGCTGCTGCTTTTATCAAGAAAAACGTTAAAAAACCTGTTGTTGGATTTATCGCTGGAAGAACTGCACCTCCAGGACGTAGAATGGGTCATGCTGGCGCTATTATTTCTGGCGGAAAAGGTACTGCAGAAGAAAAAATGAAAGCAATGAAAAAAGCTGGAATTTATGTCGTTGAATCCCCTGCCGAAATAGGAATTACAATGCAAAAAGCACTATTAGAGCATAAAAAATAAATAAATCTATTGGTTCTAAATTTTAAGCACTTCATTAGTTTAACTTTTGAAGTGCTTTTTTATTAAATTTTGACAAAGAAAATAATTATTAAATTAAAAATAGGATAAAAATGACAAACAAAACATTCACAATGTTAAAACCTGATTGTGTTGAAAAAAACTTAATTGGAAAAGTAATTGCTCAAATTACTGAAGCTGGATTCAAAATTAAAGCTATGAAAATGACTCATTTAACTAAAGAATCTGCTGGTGGGTTTTATGAAATTCACAAAGAACGTCCATTTTATAATGATTTAGTTGCATATATGACTTCTGGTCCAGTTGTACCAATGGCTCTTGAAAAAGAAAATGCTGTTGAAGATTTTAGAAAACTTATTGGTGCTACAAATCCAGCTTTAGCCGAAGTAGGAACAATCCGTAATTTATATGCCGATAGTATTGAAGCAAATATTATTCACGGTTCAGATTCTGATGAAAATGCTGCAATTGAAATTGCTCATTTCTTTTCAAGAAAAGAACTTTTGGAAAATTATAACGGGTAATAGTTACATTCCCACTTACTTATTCATGAATCTATTTTTACATAATGTCATTCCGGCAATTTTTTAGCCGGAATCACTTTGTTAAAGAGTTTTGCTATTAATTTGTCAATTGCTAAAAAAGCCAAAAGCCCAACTTTTTTGAAAGAGTTGGCTTTAATTTTCAATTACTAAAAGTTGGTTTTAATTTTCAATTACTAAAAGTTGGGCTTTTTGGTGTTTCAAAAACGCAAATTATTTTTACAAGCAAAGTGCAAAAGCCCAACTTTTTGAAAGAGTTGGTTTTAATTTGTCTCTTGTTAAAAGTTGGGCTTTTGGGTGTTTTCAAAAACACGAATTTTTGAGTCAAGCAAAGTGCAAAAGCCCAACTTTTTGAGAGAGTTGGTTTTAATTTGTCTGTTAAAAGTTGGGCTTTTCTACCTTTCAAAAGTCGGGCTTTTCTGAAAGACACACAAAAAAAAAGCCCGACTTTTTTAAAAGTTGGGCTTTTTGGTTTTCTATTACAAATTATTTGTGTGACATATTTCTAATTCTAAATCACAAAAAATAATATTTCTATCAAATATCGTTTTTACCTATATTTAAATAATTATTTCACACTAATATGTAAGCAATTATGAGAAAAACAAGCTTTAGCAAAATAGTCCTATTTGCTTTTATTATAGGCAATTATGCATTGCAAATTGATTTATTTGCTCAACAAGTAAAAGTAAAAGTTGGTGCCGATGTTTTAGTATCTGATAACCTAAACTTAATCCAAAACAAACGAATTGGAATTGTTACAAATCACTCCGCAGTTTTAAGCAACGGAACGCATTTGGTTGATACATTAACAACTCTCGCAAATGTTAAAGTTACCACCCTTTTTGGACCAGAACATGGAATTAGAGGAAATGCTCCAGATGGAAATACAATTAGTGATGGAATTGATTCAAAAACAAAACTTCCAGTTTACTCGCTTTATGGCAAAATTAGAAAACCAACTAAGGAAATGTTACAGAATGTAGATATTCTCATTTTTGACATTCAAGATATTGGAGCACGATTTTATACTTTTATTTCAACTCTTTATTATACTTTGGAAGCAGCCGCAGAAAATAATATTCCAATTATTGTTTTAGACAGACCAAATCCAATTAATGGAATTACTGTTGATGGACCAATAAGAACTGAGGAATTCAAATCTTTTGTTGCAATTGCTCAAATTCCAATACAACATGGAATGACAATTGGTGAACTTGCAAATATGTTCAATAACGAAAAATGGCTCGAAAATGAAGTTAAAGCCGATTTGACAGTTATTAAAATGAAAGATTGGAAAAGAGAATATTTATTTAGTGATTGCAATTTACCATGGGTTGTTCCGTCACCAAATATTCCAGATTTGGAAACGGCAATTATTTACCCAGGAATGTGCCTTTTGGAAGGTGTAAATGTTTCAGAAGGACGTGGAACTTATGCTCCGTTTTTAACAATCGGTGCTCCATTTATAAATTCCAACGAGGTTTTAGCGGAATTGAAGAAACTTAATATTTCTGGAATTGACATAAAACCAATCACATTTACTCCAAAATCGATTGAAAATATGTCAACATCGCCAAAATATAAAGATATTGAATGCTACGGTTTGTCACTAAAAATTACAGATTCCAAAAATATTATGGCATTGAGATTTGGAATAGAGTTGTTATATTCAATTCACAAACTTTATCCAAATAATTTTGAATTTAGAAACAATTGGCTTGATAAGTTATTTGGAAACACAAACTTAACTGAAATGTTGAAAAACAATTCAACTCCAGAAGAAATATTTAATACTTGGGAGAATGAGTTAAGTAATTTTAAAACGCTTCGTGAAAAATATTTACTTTACTAATGGAATTTATATGCGCTATATTTTTGCTTTATTAATGGCTTTTACATTATTTTCTTGCTCAGAGAATAAAACTACTGACACTTCTTCAAAAGATTCTACCAATTCGGTTAATAATGAATTAGTTCTTCCTCCTTTAGCGGATAACTTTTATTTAAAGTATAAATTTAACATTGGTGATAAATTTAGCTACAAAATTAAAACTATTTCATCAAGTTCTCAGGAATTACAATCTGATTCCACTATGAAAACAAATGTAAACCAAACTGTTGAATATAAAATTAATTTTCTAATTGATGATGTTGATGCTAATAAGTTAGCAAAAATAAATGTGCTGGTTGAATCTATTTTAATTAATGGTGTAATAAATGGCCAACATATTTCGTACGATTCAAAATATATTCAAAGTTCTCAAGAGAAAATGATGTTTGCACAATACGAAGCAATTAAAAACCATCGCTTCTCATTAGATGTTACTGAGAGTGGAGAAATAGTAAAAATTTATAATACCGATATAATTGTAAATGAGTTACTCGCAATTCAGCCTCAAAAAGTGACCAAAGCTCAGAAAAAAGAATTGCAAAATAATTTTATAGAATCAGCTCTTCGCCCCCTTTCTGAACAAATATTTAGAAAGTTCCCAACTGAAAAAGTATCAATTAAATATAATTGGACAGAAAAATATTACTCTCAATTTGCACTTTTCAAGATAGAAAATGTAGCAACATTTCAAATATTAGATTTCCAAAAAGTGGAAGATGATTCGGTTGTTACAATGAGCGCAAATCTTTCAATTAATTGGGTTGGCGAACATGATGCAAGCGACCAAGGAATGACTTTCTATTTTTATGATCCAAAAGTTTCTGGAAGTGGAAAAATTAACTTCAATTTTTCTAGTGGACTAATTATAAATTCCCAAACCAGAACAGATATGGAAATGGTTACAGATATTAGTGGACTTAATGAAAATAAAATTCCCTTTAAAGCAAAGCGTATTGATAATACGTCCAATACTAATATAGTTACTTTAATAAATTGATTTTTTTTAAGTAAGTTATTAGTTCTATAGGTATTCCTTATCAAATGAAATAATATTGGGTAATCAATATTATCACCCATGTTTATTAAACAAGTATATAATTTTCACTATAATTCAAATTTTTTCAATTTTAAAAAAGTGTTTTAAGACACATAAGACATTATTATCATTGATTAATATAATATTTTCACTTAATTTGTTAAGAGCTAAATAATATTTGTTAATTATAAAATAAATAATAAATTTTATTTTAAAAAGAATCTAAAGAAAACACGAGGTACTAAAAAGTCAAACAATTAAGTATGCTACAAAATAATATTCAATTTTCTTCATTCATGCTTTTAATCATTTTTGAAAGTTAACTAATAATAATACTGAGGTTTATATGAAAACAGTTCCGATTTTTTTATTATTTTTAATCTTTTCGTTCCAATTGCTTGCCCAAACTACCAATACCTTCAATGAAACTTTTAAAACAAACAACGAATTAGGATGGGCTTTTTTAGCTTCCGATGCGTCAATATCAACTCAAAATGGTGAACTAAAAATTACTTCATATAATGATGATTTTATTTACATTTTACCCCCAATTGAAGCAACAATAGATGATTTTTCTATAAAAATTAAAGCTGGAAGTGGTCAAACAAATATTGAAGCTGGTGGAATTGGAAGAAGTGGATTCAAATCTCTTATCTCGCTCCTGATTTCAGATCCTCTTTACGGTGACTCAATTACTGTAGTTTATACAGATGATATTCAATCATATGATGAACCAAACTTTACTGTGCTAACTAAATATCCCATTCCGGATAATGTTAGTAGTCTTAAGCTTGATGTTTCTCGCTCAGGTGCTAATTTGAATATTAGTGCAAGTGTTAATGATAATAATTTTTACAACGGAAGCATAGCAAATGCCGACCCAAGTTTATTTTCAGGGAACATGATTATTATGTTAGACCCTATTGATGAAACAAATCTTGTTGAATGGACTTTGGATGAAATTGAAATCAAATACAATCCACTGATCGAAACTCCAGGGTATTTTTATGATGATTTCAACGATCCTAATTCTCCTTGGTTCAGATTTGGTGATTTTGATAATATTGCCAACTCAGTAAATATTCTTGACGGAAATCTTAATTTTAATTATAACGGAAATGATGAAACTGCACTTTTTGTAATTGCTCCTGTTGGAGCGGTAAAAGATTTTACAATTGAACTAGAGGGCAATGCAACTCTTAACCATAATTCCCCTTTTGGAATTAGTAGATTTTATGATTACAAAAATTATGTCACAATGTATATAGAAGAGGATACGATTTATTTAGGATATGCATCTAATTCTTATGAACCAACAATGATTACTTCAGGACAGTTTTCGGCAACTGGAGGTGCAAAAATTAAATTTTCTGTTGAGGGTAATTCACCCAATCTATCTTTAAAGGCTTGGGTGAATGATGTGCTAATTGCTTCTGGTAATATTACAGATGCAACACCAAAACTCGAAACTGGACTCATTTCGTTTGGATATGAAAGAGGAAATATTGTCGAAGCAAATATTTTTGATGTAACAATTAACTACGAAAGCTTTATTAAAGGTGAGGCAATATTTTTAGACCATTTAACTGAAAGAATGCGTTTATCAATGTTCAATAATTCATTAGTTGGGCATAATAGCGATGTTAGTCTGGGTTATGGCTTAAACTATTTATCTGTGGAAGATGATTATCTTTATACAGGTGGTTTAATATTTGGCAATCAGCAAAAAGGTATTTCTGGAATGTTGGGTAGTTTTTCAATAAGCGATTTAACTGCAGATGACAAAATCGTTTTTGAAGACCCAAGTTCATATTTTGACCAAAAGATTGTTGCAAAGTACTCCGATGTTAATTATGTAGATAAGTATGGAGTTCAAATAACTCAAGAGAGTTATTCAGAACAAAATAAGGATATGGTATTTATTAATTATAAATTGAAAAATGTTTCGGGAAATTCCCTAAACGATTTTTACATTGGAATGTTTGCAGATTTTGATATTATAGACGCATATACAAATCTTGGAGGATATGACGCAAACAGAAAACTGATTTATCAATACAGTCCACAATCTTCCATAGAATTCTATTTTGGAATAGTTGCATTAAGTGGAACAGCTTTGGGAAAAGTAACTAACGAAGAAGGTTCAAGAAGTATTCTTTTTGATTTAATGAAAAATACTGATTGGACTACACCAACTGTCGCTGGTGATTATAGAACTTATATATCATCAGGACCTTTCAATATTTCAAATATGGGTGAAGAAAATGTTACATTCGCTCTTATTGCCGCAAGTAATTATAATGATTTACTAATAGCCGCAGATGAAGCAAAAAATATTTATGATTCTCAATTTGTTGGTGTAGAAAATGAACGTGAAACTAGACCAACAGAATTTGCTCTTTACCAAAATTATCCAAATCCTTTTAATCCTAGTACGATAATTAAATATCAATTGCCTGCAAAAAACCATGTAAGTATAAAAATTTATGATATTTTAGGAAATGAAATTGCTGATCTAGTTGATGAAATTAAAGCAGGTGGAATTCATGAGGTTGAGTTTAATGCAAGCGGTTTAAGCAGCGGAATTTATTTTTATAAGTTAAGTGTCGGTAATTTTTTATCTGTAAACAAATTAGTTTTAATAAAATAACTAGTACTTTTACTAGTCTTCCGATTATAAAAATGGCAACTATTTTTTAACGAAATAGTTGCCATTCTCTATTTTGAAACTGCATAATAACATAAATTATAAATGTATTTTATGAAGTTACAATAAAATACTCAATGAAAATTTCTGAACATTTGATAATCTACCAAAATCAACATATGCGTAATCAACTTTTGCCGCAATATTATTAAGAAATTGAACTTTTAAACCAAGCCCCAAAGTAAATGATTCTTCTGTATCTGGAAGAAATAATGATTTATATCCACCTCTAATTGACAAAACGTCACTAAAAGTATATTCTGCACCTAAATTTATGCTTTCATAATCATCGCTTGGATGCAGTGCATCGATAGCAACTAAAATTTTGTGCATATTTGTATTTAACGGCGAGTAAGCAATTCCAGCTCTAAAATTTAATGGTAATTCCCAACTTTCTGTTTGAAGTTCGGCGGGAATTTTATCGTTATTAATACTTGTATTTGGATTTGGGTCATAAAGTACGAGAGCAGATTTTCCTTGCAAACGCATTGGTGTTCCAAAATTTGAAATACTCATTCCTAAAACAATTCCATCAAAAGGAGTTACATATTTAACACCCATATCAATTGCAATTGCAGTAGCAGACATTCGCCAAATTTTTTGACTTATAAATTTTGGATTAAATCCAATGGAAAAATTATCAGTTAGTTTAATAGCATAAGCAACACTAAATGCCACATCAGAAACGGAAAATGTTTCTCCAGTTCCTTCAGGGTCTTCAATTGTTGTTACATCCATATCTTCAATATTTGAAGAAATAAAACTCAATCCAATTGTTCCCCAACTTCCAAGATTAAACGAGCCTGCAAGATAATTGTAATTAATACCAGCAATCCAATTTGTATTTTCAAATAAAATACCATTCGAAGTTAGGTCAGTTAATCCCGCAACGTTCCAATAAATTGCACTTTGATCGTCAACTAAAGCAACGAACGCACTTCCCATTCCAGTGGCTTTTGCACCTTGAGAAATAGATAAAAACGAAGCTACAGTAGTTGCTCTTTTTGATATATCAAAATTGGTTTGTGAAAAAATAGTTGTTGAACTAATCACAATACTCAACAAAATAATAAATTTGAATTTCATTAATTTCTCCAGCTCTATTTAATTACTGCAAATTTTCCAACATGAGTGCCAATTTCGGGAGCATCAATATGATAAATATATAATCCATAAGCGATATCAGTACCATCTTCGGTTACCAAATTCCAACTAATTGCTCCATTATCACTCCCAGAATCTTTATTTAATGTTTTAATTAGAGCTCCCGTTAGTGTATAAATTCTAACAGTACATTTTGCTGGAAGATGAATAAAATCAATTCTTCTGTTTCCTCTACCTTCTTGATTCAGATTTCTTGTTTCCCAACTTGCAACTGCCACATAAGGATTTGGAACAACCTTAATTTTGTCAAGTTGGTCATTTGCAAGCTCTATATCGGTAGTTGCAGCAATTGTTGAAAATGTAAAATAATCATCATCAATAAATCGCTTGTTTGTTTTGATAAAAAACTTATTTCCTGGTTGTGGAAATGCGTCAATTGGAGCAGTAGTTGAGTGATTATAACCAATTCGCCAAGTTAATTTATAGCTTGTTCCAACATATTCGATAATTACAATATCGTCACCAAGATCAAAAACATCGTTTTTATTGTTATCAATAATTTCGGCATCAACAGTATCTCCGCGAGTTGCATTTACTACAAAAAATGGAACTGCAAATCCATAAAAAGG
>JAHISP010000031.1 GCA_018818165.1 Bacteroidota bacterium
AACTTTGAGTTTTATAATAATGAGTAATTTTATGCTTTAGTAAAATATTAATTTTGCATATCGATATTTTTGTTGCTTTTTAACATAACAGTGACGAAGCAATCTTTTGATTTTGCGCTAAATTCGGCAGATTGCTTCGCTCCGCTCGCAATGACATTATTCAATAGAACCTTTTTATAGTAGACTCATTTATTATTCACAAACATTTATGAAGAATTAATAAATTATATTTTTAATTTAACAGCAAAAAATTATAACTCAAAAAATATTTTTACTAATTTCTCTATTTGAATTCTTCATTTTTAAAGTCATTGTAATATTTCTTTTTGCTTCCGTCGTAACTATCAATTTGGAAAAGAACTCCCTCAAGTTTTCCGTTTACAAGTGGAATTCTTCTTGTGGTTTTTAATCCAATTGATTTACGCAAAGATGGATCTCCGGAATAGATAAACGCAGATGTACCATTACATTTTTGTTTAATAAAATCACCAAGTTCTTTAAAAAGCAATTTTGCACCTTCGTTAGTGCCAAGACGAATTCCGTATGGAGGGTTTGTAACCAAAACTCCATTTTCAAACTTTTCTACTTGCTGAAATTTTTGACAAGTTAACTCAATATTATCAGAATATGGAAGAGGTGATAAATTATTTTCAGCCATTTTCAATACAATATCCGACATGTCACTTCCAATTATTAATCCTTTTGGCAAAGGACGAATATTTTTATCGCAATCATTTTTAACTTTATTCCAAATATTTTTATTGAAATCGGGCAAGTAAAAAAATCCAAAATTCTTCCGCAAAGTTTGTGCAGGAATTCTGCAATAGTGCATAAGTGCTTCGGCAAGAATTGTCCCAGAACCGCACATGCAATCCCACAAAGGTTTTTCGCCATTCCAATTGCTTATTTTAATTAAAGCTGCTGCTAAAGTTTCCTGCATTGGAGCATCGCCTGATGAAAGTCGGTATCCCCTTTTGTGTAGCGATTGACCAGAAGTATCCAAACTAATTGTTGCAACGTTTTGATCAATGTGGAGATTAAACCGAATATCTGGATTATCAAGTTTAACATCGGGACGTTTGCCATTGCTGACTTTTCGGAAATAATCAACAATTCCATCCTTAAAATACTGAGAAGCTGCTAAGGAGTTGGTTATTCGGCTATTTGAAACCGAAGCAGTAATTGCAAAGGATTGATCTACTGCAAAAAAATTATCCCATTTAATTTGTAAAGCATTTTCTCTTAATAATTTTGTATCGTTGCAGCGAAATGAAATTAGCGGAGCCAAAACACGAGAAGTTAAACGAGAAGTGTAATTTATTTTATATAAAACTGCAGGATCTGCGTTGAAAGAAACTCCACGATAAGCAACTTTTGTATTCTTAGCACCTAATTCAATAAGTTCGGCTTCACAAATTTCTTCCATCATTCCAGGAACTTGAGCAAAGTATTCGTTTGTTTTCTGATAATCGTACATTATTAATTTCCTATTATTACACCGCAATAAATAAATTTTCCGACCCAAAATTACTTAAATAAAAGTTGAATTGATATTTGAAAGAACTGTGTTGTTATTGTAGGGAAGAGTAAAGAAGTTATTTTAAAATTTATTTGTCTTTGTTTGGTTTGCGATTCAGCGAATCGCACTACATTGTAGCTCGAATCGCTGATTCGAGAACTTTGCAATTCACAATACTAAAAATTAATATAACGAATCAATATTATTTTTAATGACTGTCGGTTTATTTGTTTTCTTAAAAGGAATCAAAAAGGATAAGATAAATGGAATAATCATTAGCTTTTTTAAGAAAAACAGTCAAAATTATTTTTTTCTACCATCAATTTTTATTTTAGTTACATATGCGGGCACTCATTTAACTTTTTATTCGCGCATTGGCGGCTAATAATTCCCTTACAAAAACACCAAAAACTTGGAATAATGAATTTTAGACAAGGAATGCAGAAGTACTTTCTGCAAGATTTAATATTATTACATTTGATTGCTATAAAGCAAATATTATTTTAGGTATATAGAAATAAAATTATTTAGAATGAAATATTGAGTATAAATTATGAGTGAACATAAATCAAGCGACCCATTGCACGGTTTAACACTGATGCAAATACTAATTAAACTGGTCGAATATTACGGCTGGGAAGAATTGGGATTATTAATTGAAATTAGGTGTTTTAATAGTAATCCTTCCATAAATTCTTGCTTAAAATTTTTAAGGAAAACTCCTTGGGCAAGAAAAAAAGTTGAAAATCTTTATCTGGATACTGATTTTGATAAACCTTTAGGTGAATACTAGGAATATAAATGATTAATACAGAACTAGATGGAAGAATTAGAAAAGATGTTCAAATTGGGCAAGATGTAGAAATAGTATTAAAACATCATCAAAGAACTGGTGAATTAACAGAGGGAGTTGTACAACGCATTCTTACAAAATCTCCAAATCATCCACATGGAATAAAAGTCATGTTAGAATCGGGCGAAGTTGGTCGTGTTAAAAATATTTTAATTGAATGACAGAATTAAAACTATTTACCGATGGAAGTGTTAATACTAAATTAAAAATTGGTTTCGGTGCAATTCTTTTTGTTTCAACTGAAATTTTTGATTTTGATAAGTTAAAATCGCAAGTACAACTTAAACGTTTTGAGGAAACTTCATCCACCAAATTAGAAATACAAACTTTACTTTGGGCTCTTTCCAATCTTCCTAAAATTGATGGAAAAATTATAATTTACACGGATTCACAAAACATAATTGGACTGCCAAAAAGACGTGATAAACTTGAGAAAAATAATTATAGCTCAAAAAAAAACAAACTCATCAAAAATCATTTACTTTACAAAGATTTTTTCAATTTAATTGATACTTTTAATTGTGAATTTGTTCAAGTAAATGGGCATAAATCTTCATCTCAAAAAGATGAAATTGACCAAATATTTACTCTTGTTGATAGAGCTTCAAGAAATGCGGTTAGAGATATGGGGAAATATTTACCACCTGATTAAATACAATAATCAGCATTTTAAATAAACCACTGTGGACTGTATTTACACAGTCTTGGTGACGTACAAAATTCGTTTTGAACGACCAAACGATAAACCACAAAAACCAAATAATATCCAAACTTCAATGTCTAATATCCAAATTTTTTCTTTTTTGCATGATTTATTCAAAAATAATGAGTTTGAGTTTTGGTTATTCGTTTTTGCTATTTATTTGAAATTTATCTTTTGTCGTTTGCTATTTATTATGACATTTTTATACGCTAAGTCGAGATGCAATTAAGTGCATAGTTTTAACCCTAACTTATACCAATAAAATTCTTCAAATTATTGAATGTTTTTAAGTATTTTGTCAATTGCTATTTCACTTATTTATGAGAATACAAAAATGCAAAAATCAATTAAATACTTACTAATCATATGTTTACTGCCTTTGACAAGTATTTTTTCACAACCTTGGGTCGAAGAAAGCTCGATTTTTAATCCAAGTGGAGTTCCCTCGTTCTCATTTTCGCAGCCACGATTTTATGATTTGGATGTTGATGGCGATTTTGAAATGATTTTGGGCAGCATTGAGCAAAATCCAATTTACTTTAAGAATATTGGAAATAAATACAACGCAAAATTTGAAGCCGATCCGTTCGTTTTTCAAGAAGTTAGAGACCTTGATGCCGAAATGGGAGTTTGTGCTGATATGGATAATGATGGCGATTTAGATTTTGTTTCTGGCGGTTACACTGGTTTACATTATTATCAAAACACTGGCAATAACACTGATGGTTATTTTGTTGAAATTGAAAACGTGTTTGCAAATGTTGTAGCTGGTGAAAATCCTTCTCCAGCATTGGGCGATCTTGATGGCGATGGAGATTTCGATTTGGTTTTTGGATTGAGCGAGGATGGAAGAGTAAAATACATCCCAAATACTGGAGACTCAACTACACCACAATTTTTAGAAGCAAATTCTTCAGTTTGGTTTGATGTTGGTTTGTTTGCTTATCCAGTTTTATTTGATTTGGATGGGGACAAACTCACCGATTTGTTAATTGGCAAAGATGGTCATGGATTTGATTTTTACCAAAATACTGGTGATTCATCCAATTTTGTTTGGACAAATAAAAGCTCATTATTCCAAAATGTTGGAACAGATACTTATTGGAATTCCCCTGCCCTTGTTGATTTAACTGGCGATGGACGAATTGATTTGCTTTACGGAACCGCTTCTGGTCCAATTAAATTTTACAAAAATACTGGAACAAATGCCGCTCCAATTTGGGCAGAAAACACAACACTTTTTGGTGGTACTATTGATATTGGCGGTGCAAGTTCACCAGTGCTTTTCGATTTTGATAGTGATGGAGATTTCGATTTGATAAGTGGAAGCCAAATGGGCGAAATTAAATATTTTGAAAATACTGGGAATAAATCATCACCAGCTTGGCTAGAAAAATCCTCAATATTTTCAAGTATCGATCACTCAATTTATTCTTCCGTAACAGTGGGCGATATTGACAATGATGGAATTCCAGAACTTATTATTGGTGATTTAAGCGGAAATATTTATGCTCATAAAAAATCTGGTACATCTTATCCAACAATTCCCAATTTACTAAACGAATTTAATTTTGGCGGATGGTCAGTGCCAAGATTAATAGATTTTGATTTTGACAATGACCTTGATTTAATAGTAGCTAATGAAAATGGAGATCTTGCATATTTAGAAAATTCTGGCACTCAAGATTCTGCTGCGTGGACAAAAATTGATGGATTTTTTGGCTCTTTAAATGGCGAAAGCAATTGCGTTCCTTATCCAGTTGATTACGATAGTGATGGCGATTATGACTTATTTTTGGGGAATATCTGGAGTGAAATGAATTATTATGAAAATAATGATAACAATTTCACATTAAATAACTCTGTAATTGAGGGAATTTCTGTAGGACAAAATGCTACCCCAGCATTGGCAGATTTAGATAATGATGGCGATTTGGATATTATTCTTGGAAATTATGGAGGGACTTTTAATTATTACACAAACATGTTAACTGTTGATGTAAAGGAATTAAAATCCGAAATTCCAAATAACTTTGAACTATTACAAAATTATCCAAATCCTTTTAACCCAAGTACTACAATTAAATATTCAATTCCAAATAATGTGAAAAGTGAAATAACAAACGTGAAGCTTATTGTGTTTGATATTCTTGGAAACGAGGTAGCAACTTTGGTAAATGAGGACCAAATTGCTGGGAATTATTCTGTCAATTTTGATGCATCTAATTTATCAAGTGGCGTATATTTTTATAAATTGGAAAGTGGATCGTTTGTTCAGACAAAGAAACTAATGTTACTCAAATAGTGTCAAACCTAAGAGGTTTTGGAAACCTCGGAGGTTTTTTGTAAAGTAGGTTTAAATTAGGTTTACAAAATAGTCGCTTCGCAGTGAATGCTTTTTTTGCAGAAACACTATTTTAATTCTTTTTTAATTATAAATTATTCACATAATCATAAATAATTTTGGAAACTTCGGACATCATTTCTGCAGTTTGAGGCGCACTAGTAATATTTTTAGATAATATAACCAGCACATATTTTCTGCCATCTGGAAGAATGACAATTCCAGAATCGTGAAGTACTCCAGTAATTGAACCAGTTTTGTGAGCAACTTTTACTTCGCTAGGTAATTTTGCTGGAATAATACTATTGTGTTTTTGGTTCAAAAGTATTTCAATCATAATTGAATCAGCTTTTGGATTTACAGCCTTTCCCTCTGCAATTTTTTCAAATAAAATCATCAAATCATTAGCACTTGTTTCGTTGTTCAAGCCAGCATCAAAAGCTTTCATATCTTCAACTCCGCGCAAAACTTTTATTGTTTTTGCACCCAGCTCGTCCATGGTTTTCATAACATTTTGGGCACTGAGTTGCTCAATAACAATATTAGTTGCTAGATTACTGCTGTGTATAATCATATCATAAACTAGATTATAATAAGTGTCTTTCTTCCCAATCATTTCATAAGCTTTATCGCCAGAATCTCTATTTATATCAAGTGAAAACTCACTTCCATCAACAATGCTTTTGAAACTATTTTTCACAATTAATGAATCTTGCAAATCAATAATTCCATTAGCATCTTGCTTGAATGCTTCAATCATAACTGGAGTTTTCATTGTGCTGGCAGCATGAAACATCTCTTTTTCATTTATTAAAATTGAATTATCCTCACTTCCAACCAACTTAAACGCAAGGGCAAAATTTCCTTCAACTTTTCCAAATTTTTCGTTAATCTGTTTTTCTACTTCCGTTTTCATATCCACGCTAAAACTCATTAAAATTATTGAAATGAATAAAATGATTGATTTTGTTTTTAACATATTTTACCTAATGTTTTTATACAAACTATTAGTTATTAAAAATTTGATTCAAAGATATACAATTGAAATCAAAAACAAAATTAACTTTTATCAAATTTGGATTAATATTAACTTACGTTACGCAAGAATTAAAAACCTTGAAGGTTTTGTTAAGAGGAATCGCAAAGAATTCAATATTTTAATTTTTATTAGCGAAACCTTCAAGGTTTGGGTCATGTGTATGAATAAGGTGAATATTAATTTAAAATATTTTCAAAGATAAAATATTAGATTATTCTTAAAGGTTCGTCTACTGAAATTAAAATAAAATTATTAAATTGACATTTAATTTTAATACTTTGTTAGTAGTATAATTTTTTTTGAAATTATTAGTAATAGATAAAATTTGAATTAAATCATTTGTCATAATTTTTTGAGATAAAAATGAAATTCGGACTCTCGCAATACACACTTGATCTTTTCTTTGAAAAAGTATTAGAAAAATATCCAAATAACCCAGCACTATCTTTGGTTGGCGAAAAACCATTTACGTTTTCTGAATTTGGGGAAAAAGTATACAAATTACAAGTAACATTAAAAGCATTGGGCATTCGTAAAGGCGATAAAATTGTAATTCTTGGAACTTCATCACCAAACTGGGCAATTGCTTTTATGGCAATTATGACAATGGGCGCTGTTGCTGTGCCGGTTCTTGAGGGATTTCCAGAAACAGATATTGAGCATATAATCCGTCATTCCGATGCAGAAGGTATTTTTATTTCCAATAGTTTACACAGCACTCTAAATATAGAATTGCAGCGCATGAAAGTTGTTATTAAACTGGATGACTTTTTGTTATTAGACCCAAATTCAAAAGACAAAAATATTTGGAAAAAGATTATTGAATTTCCTGACAAAGTGATTCAAGCTATAGGTAATGAGCTATCTGGCACGCCAAAATATGAAATTGAGGAAGATGATATTGCTGAAATATTGTACACTTCTGGAACTACTGGGCATTCAAAAGGAGTCGTACTCACGCATAAAAACCTTGTTAGCAATATTTTTGAAGGTCCCGATTTACTAAAAGTTATAACCGAAAAAAGTGTTGTATTATCAATTCTGCCAATGGCACACGCTTTTGGCTCAACTTCTTCGTTTTTGTCAATTATCTATTGTGGCGCAAGTATTGTTTTTATGGATAAGAAGCCATCTCCAAAAGCATTATTAGAAACAATGCAATTAGTAAAACCAACCATTTTTGGCTCTGTTCCGTTAGTATTTGAAAAAATTTATCAAAAAAGAGTGCTTCCAACAATTGCACAAAATAGATTATTCAAACTTTTATCCAAAGGTAAAACGACAAAAAGATTGTTAAATAAAATTATTGGGAAAAAGATTAAAAAGCTTTTCGGTGGTAAATTGGACTGTGTAATTATTGGTGGGGCAAGTTTTTCACCCGAAGTTGAAACCTTTTTGATTGAAGGTGAAATTCCATATTGTTGTGGATATGGTTTAAGCGAGTGCGCTCCATTAGTTACTTTTTCATCAATGGAAACTCAAAAAATGGGTTCTCCAGGTCATGCAGTTACGGACGTAGAAATAAAAATTATGGATGCTGATTCCAAAAGTGGAATTGGTGAAATTTGCATAAAAGGTCCAAACGTAATGAAAGGCTATTACAAAAACGAAGAAGCAACGAGCAAATCATTTACAAAAGATGGATGGTTAATTTCTGGCGACAAGGGATATCTTGATAAAGATGGATTTTTATTCATAACCGGGCGATCAAAAAATGTGATAATTGGTCCATCGGGTGAAAATATTTATCCAGAAGTAATTGAAGCAAAACTGCTTGAATCATCATTTGTGGAAGAAGTGATAGTTTATAAATCTGATAATCATTTAGTAGCACGTATTTTGCCCGATTACACATATATCGAAAATCTTAAAAATACAAGCAACGAAAACCGAATTGCTTCAAATGTAGTTGAAATATTGGAAAATGTAAGACGTGAAACGAATAAGAATTTACCTTCGTTTTCTCAAATAAATAAAGTTGTGGAGCAGACTTCTCCATTTTTGACAACACCGACAAATAAAATTAAACGTGTAGAATATGTTCCTGGATATTTGGGAAATAATAGCTCCACATAACTATATAGTTATTGCTAATAGTAGATTAATGATGTATAAAATACTTTGGAATTACTTCGATTTTTATTAAGTTAAGAATATCGGAATTGATATGTGGCATCAATAGTACTTATTTGCTATAAACATTTCTGATTAGAGTATTATTGAAAGCATGTAGTATATCAAAGAAAGGAAAACAATAAATAAGTAAAGGAGATAAAATGAAAAATCGTTGTGATTCTTTCAATCTTTTTTTTACTGTAAAATACATTTCAATTTTCTTTTTTCTATTAAGCAGTATTCTACAATTAAGTATTACTTCAACTATCTTTGCCCAAAATTCTAAAAGAACAAGACTCTATACCCATCCTCAAAATTTTGATGCCTATAATAAAATATACAATGGATGGATTGAAGCTCATGTTGAAGGTCATGTTTTTTACAATGACACATATATTCCAATACCTAATGCAGAAATAAATTTATTTTACGAAGAGTATTGGGTATTTGAAAGTGAAGAAACAGTTGATCCTTGCTATATGTTTTTAGGTTTACCCTTCCCATTCCAAGGTTGGCTTTTTTCATGTGATAAGCAAGATCTATCAACTATTTCCAATAATGAAGGTTATTTTGTTTTTGGTAGTGGTTCATCTTCACATGATATTTATCTAAATTATACTGGTGACAGTTTTACAATCTCAGGAACAGTTACTGATTCAAACCAAGCTCCAATTCCGGAAACTACAATAAATCTTTATACTGGTACGTTTAAAGTAGCGGAAGTATTCACTGATAGCGATGGCAATTTCCAATTATTAAATATTTTACCTAGTAATTACACTTTAATTCCGGAAAAAGAAAATTATGTTTTTGAACCAGATTCTATTTTAATAGAGTTAAGTGACAACGATATTTCAGGTATCTCCATTACAGGCAAACCTGTTAAACCATTTCAAGTTTGGATATTGCCTAAAGATCCTTTTGCGCCTCAGTTTCATAAAACAGGAGTAATTCCAGCTGATAAACTTTTCCCAGCAAAAGTATTTGCAAAAATGGAAAATGAGATTGGAGAGCCCATTAAAGATCATCCGATTAAATTTACGCTCCAAAATCCCGAATTAGGAGAATTACGTTTTGAAAATAATGTTGAACAGGAAACAATCACAGTTCCTACAGATGAAAATGGAATTGCGGTCGTTTACTATCATTTTACTAGCCAAATAGATAATGCTAAAATTATAGAACAGATTGTTATCAAGGATGAGGAATCCGGCAATCAAACTACCGTAGATGTTGAGATTGGATTAGGTCTCCACATATATTATCTAGAGCGATATGAAACTGAAGCTGGATTAATAGTTCCAGGAACGCAAATAGGTCTTGTTGTAAAAATTAAATCATCGGAAATGTTTCAAACCAAAAATTTTGATTTAGAAGCTTATTTGGATAGCATTCAAAGTGCTGGAATATGGGATAATCCTTTTGGTGTGGATCTAAGCGTTGAGTGGTTAAACAAACCGAAACCAAGTACATATGGAAAATTAGTTAGTCTTTTTTGGACTACAGAAGATGAAGTATATAATGGATATTGCAGATTTGATAATTTGCGCGACCTAAATACAAACTATAATTTTAATATTCTTTATGCGTATGACACACCTAAGATTGAGTATGGAAATTTACATAGTCTGCCTGCCATAATACCACATTCAAAAGAAAATCATTTATATGAAGTTTCTGCGAGCTTATCTACTCCTAACAATCAAGGTGAATATGTTAGCATTGGTAATCCATTTATGCAAATTGACGTAGACGGTGTTTCATCCGATATTGAATTATTTTTATGTGCTTTTAGTCCAACAACAAAAACACAATTTATAGTTGCTGAAATATTCAAAAATTATAATTCATGGGGTGGAGCAACACTGGATTTAATTGATATTTCATGCAAAATATTTCAAGGAGAGTATTTTGAAGCATTGCTAAATTTTGCAAAATATAAAGGCGATGCCTATCTCGGTTCACTTAAAGAAAAAGTTGGTGAAAGTGATTTTCTGCAAAACTTATCTGAACAGGAACTTGCTGAAGTATATAAAGCAATATTATTCAAAGATGCAGCTGACTTCTATAGCTATATTTCCGGTATTCAAGGGTTGGATTCTATTTATAGTATTAATAGAAAACCGATGAAAGCGATAACCAACTTGATTCTTCCGGCACCTGACGTGTTCGATATGGAATACCAGAACCTAGCCAATATTAATATAATGGGGATGCTTCAAAATGAAGAAAACTTAAATTCTAGAATTATTACTGTAGTAAATGCTGATGAAGCTAATCTAAAAAATTCCGATGGTGTACTAGCAAAAGAGATTGACTACGATTTTGAAAACATTGATGAAATGATGAAAACTACTCTTGATAATATAACTTGTTTTATTTTAAGTGGTGATGATTCCTATACATTAGACCTAAAAACAAATCAAAATACTTCCCTATCAACTTGTAAAGCTGGTGATCTAGAATACGATCTAATACTATTAGATACCGATCATTATACAAGTGGAACACTAGAGGTTAGTACTTCAGAAATTGGAAGTTTTAATGTTGATTACAATAATGACGGTATTATTGATGCTGTTATTGAATCTGATAGAATAGATCCTTTTGATTCTGGTGGCGATGAAACAGAAAGCGCAGTCGTAGACTGGGCAATCGTTGGTGGCAGTGAATATGACCATCGCTCATATGGTATAGTCACTGACGTAAATGATAACATTTATCAAACTGGTTCTTTTAAGAAAACATTTAGCATGTTAAACCAAAAAGTCGAAACTAATAATCAAAGATTTTACTTAGCAAAAATCAATAAAGAGCATCAACTTGAATGGCTGGTTGATGGTGGAGCAAATGATGGCTCAAGCAGCCCAACAGATATTGTGATTTCTAAAGATGGTAATCCGATTTTAGCTGGTTATTTTGAAGGAGAAAGTACTTTTGGTGATGTCACCTTAACATCAAATGGAGGCTCAGATCCTGTTATAGTGAAATATAAAAGTGATGGAAATGTTAGTTGGGCTATGAATTATGGTGGGGAGAAGACAGAATTTTTAAATGGTGCTGCACTTGATTATAATGAAAATATAATTATAACAGGATATTTTTATAACAATTCTCAATTTGGTACTATAAACCTTGAGGCAAATGGTCATGAAGATATATTTATAGCTAAGTTGGATCAGGGCGGCGAAGTTCTTTGGGCAAATTCTGCTGGTGGAGAAGATTTTGAAGAAGGGAAAAAGGTTGCAGTTGATTCGCACAATGATATTTATGTGTGTGGTAGTTTTGCTAAGCTGGTCAAATTTGAAAACTATGAAATAAATTCAAATGGAATAAGCGATATTTTTCTTGCTAAATACAGTGAGTCTGGAGTTCTTTTGTGGGTTAAATCATTCGGAGGATTAGAAAATGAAGAAGTTAATGATATTGTAATCGATAAGGATAATAGTACTTATATTACAGGAAAAATTTACAGTACTGATTTTTCATTTGAAGAAATTGAAATCTCTAAAAATGACAAAGGTAGTTTTTTTATAGCAAAATTTAATGAGGACGGTGAATGTTTATGGGTCAAAAATTCTGATGATAAAAGAGGCAGTAGTGGACTTTGCTTATTCGCAGATGCATATTCGAACTGTTATGTCGGCGGAGTATATGATGATGGATTTACTTTTGAAAATATTACTCATGAATCTAGATTTGAGGATGACATTTTTATTATGAAACTTACTAAAGATGGCGATCTTATTTATTTTAAGGAATACTCTGGTCTAGCATTTAAACAAATATCCGGTATTGCAAAAAATAGTAAGCAAAAAATATTCACTACTGGATATTTCGAGGCCTCATTAACACTTGATGGAATTACAATTTCAAGTGAGAATAATAAAGATATTTTTATTACCTCTATGAATGAAGTAATAACTAATATTAGAGATGTTAAAACAAATGGGAAAAAAGTGAACTCATACTATTTGAGTCAGAATTACCCAAACCCTTTTAACCCAAGCACCATAATTCAATATGAATTATCAGAACAAAGTAAAATCAAAATTGAGATATTTAACATGTTAGGCCAATGTGTTGACATACTAGTTGATGCAAAAAAATCATCTGGTAATTATGAAACTACATGGAAAGCTGAAAATTTACCAAGTGGAGTGTATTTAATAAAACTAAATGCTGAAGGATTAAGTTCAAATAAACAATTTACAATGGTTAAAAAGGCTCTTTTATTGAAATAGCAATAAAAATATATTGTTTTGGGAGATATGAAGTAGCAAAAACGGAAAGAATATTCTAAGCTAGTGAAATAGAAGTTCTCAACTTATAATGTAAAATTTCCATCAATCTCTCTTCATAAATAATGTCTTATTGAGAATTTATATAACTTCTTATACAACCTACAAGAAGTTTCACCATCTAAAAACCAGTTTACTATTCCATTAAGCGGTTTTACCAATGATACTGGACATTTTTCAGCTACTTTGGATTTACTTATTATTTCATGCTGTATTTTTGTCAACAGCTACAATAGATACTACTTTGGCGTTGTTTAACCATTAACCCAATTTCATAGTTAAACCTCTATTAAACAATAACTTATTGAGAAAGTAAAAAATTCCTCGATTACATCTCTACGAGTAGTAATCGAGGTAACTTAGGCAAGAGCTTTTATTCATTAGATTTTTCTAATGAATAAACTAGGTAAAAATAAAATTAAAGTATTTTGTGAGAGGTACGGAATCACACAATAATATTTATTAAAAACTACCTTATTTAATAAAAATATTTTTATTCACAAATATTTTATTACCAAGTTCATTTTTTGCTGCATCAAAAAAGCTTTCTTTATTTACTGATGAATTAACAACAACTGTTGAATTAGAAACCATTTCATTTAAAACAATATTGGTACTATCATCGCGCTCAATGGTTATGGTTTTTGTCGTCTTCCCTTCTACAAAATTATCAATATATTCTGTACTGGAAAGTCTTGCAAGACTTTTTAAATAATTTACAGTTTCAAGTGAATCTGCTTCAATGCCGTCAATTTTCCAAGTTCCATTATCTCTAATCATTGAATACTTTTCATCTGGATAATTGAATTTTAATGAAACCCAATTAGATTCGTTGTCTTTAATAATTGTATTATCTCTAAAGGAGTTTTTCTTTTGGTTAAACTGCATTTCAAGGAATCCATCAACCTCATAGACTTCCGTTTCGCTTGCGAGACGAACATATGAATTCATTTGACGAGGTTGTTGGAAAGAGTATTTGCCAACTACTAAATCTAAATTTTTATTTCCATTCTCATAAATTTCAACTTTAGTTGCGTTTTCTCCAACTTGGTACTCATCCCAATTTTCTTTTTTTCGAGAAACCAATACGTTGGGTTTTATTTTAAGCAATGTTGATAACATATTTATCACTTTTTCAGTAGGTACAGAAGCAAATTTATTATCAGATAATTCAACCTTCCACCCATCATTTTCTTTGTGTAGTTTTACCTTTTCACCATTAGACTTTGGAGATAGTATTATTTCCGAAACCTTTGATGTATCAATAGAAATTAAATCTGCTTTTAGATTACTCTCCTTTCGTACTCCATCTCCAAAATAGATATAGATTACAGCAAGCACTAAAATGAGCAATATTATAAATTGAGTTTTGTTTGATTTTAAGTTAGGCATAATGTGTATTCATCAATTTGTTTTTATTTCTTTTCTTTAATTGCCATCTATAAATTCCAATAAATACTACTAATAATAATGGCAAAATAAAATTCAAGTATTTCAATAAAGTTTTTGTACCATCTTCAATACTTGCATCAATAGGCCGTGAAGTTATTCCCTTTGTACGTAGATCTATTAATCCAGTGTCATCAGCTAACCAATCAACAGAATTAACAAAAAGATTAACATTATCATCTTGAAGTTTTTGAGCACTTTGCCCCTCACCATTAACAATAAAATCGCCATCAGAAATAACAATCATCTTGCTTTCAGTGTTGCCTACTAGCTTTCCATCGGCAATTATTGCAACTGGAATACTTGATTGCATAAAATCAACACCAGTCCAATTTTTATTTACATCAAAATATAGCGGTGGATTAACTGTTCCCGATTTTTTTGATGTCGTTGCTATTGGATAAATGTAAATACTTGTATCCTTAGGTTCAATTTTAATTTCACTTGCAAAAGGCAGCACAACAGATTCAAGTCCTTCGGTTATTGGATTTTTTCCGAACGAATTAATTATTGGTAAATAAGGAAATTGTACTGGTGTGTTCATTACAAACATTCCTTGTTGCTGGCGAACCATTACGTTGCTACAATTAGCATCAATAACAAAATTATTTTGTATATCTATTCCTTTGTTTCTTAACCAGCTTTCAAACCCAGTATTTAACTCACTTCCTTGTGCGGTGCTCAAATCGCCTTTAACACTGTTTAATGCCAAAAGTAATCTTCCGCCACTTTCTAAATAATTATCAAGCTGGTCAAAATATCTTGTTGGAATTGAATCTGTTGGAGCAACAACTAAAATAGCCTTATAATCATTGGGTATATTCGCGGTATCTGAAAACTCAAATGGTTTAACATCATACAGCACTTGCAATTGCTCATTTGCTTGTTGTAACTCGGTTAAACTTGGAGTTCCAAATCCCTGTAAAAATCCTACCTTTGGCTTATTCTCATTCGTTAATTTTTTAATGTTGGAAGAAAGAGCAAACTCCATTGCTGCACCGGGTTGAATAAAAGGAATTACTTCTTTTTTACTACCCAATTGAACAATAGCTCCAAGATATGCACGCTGTTGTTTAACTTGGTCACGCTCTCTTACATTAATCATAATTGGACGAATACCAGCCTGCTGTGCTTCAGTTTCTGTTTGTTGATCCTCGTTAGGATTAATAAACTCATATACTACATTGTCGTCAGAGTAATTTGAGTATTCAATTAACAAATCTCTAAAATCGCTTCTAACTTTTTCAACATCGGGAGGAAGATTTTCTGAAAAATATGCTTTAACAGTAACTGGTTGATTAAGATTTTTTAAAATATTTTCTGTTGCGTTACTTAAGCTGTAACGCTGATCGTCTGTAAAATCGAGACGAAAAAACAATTTTGCTGCAATTAAATTAATTAGAATTGTAATTACAACTATTAATAAAATGTTCGTTTGTAATTTTTTTCGTGTTAACATAACTATCCGTCATTCAACTATATTTCGTTTTGATAAAATTGATTTTGCTAAAAAAAGACAAAGTGAAGTGATTGAAAGGAAATAAATTACATCCTTGCTATCAATTACTCCACGAGATATTGATTCGTAATGTGTAGATAAACTTAAATAACTAAAGAACATACCTAAAGTTCCAGTAAAGTTTGAAGCTAACACATTAAAAATGATTAAGAAAAACACTCCAATAAATAGTGACAAAAGGAATGCTATAATTTGATTATTAGTAATACTGCTTGCAAAAATTCCAATGCTAATAAGTGTCATGCTCATTAAAATCATTCCAAAATATCCTAACCAAACTGCGCCGTGGTCAATTGGACCAATAGCCCAGATAGTAAAATAATAAGGCAGTGAGAGTGCAAAAGCTATTATTACAAGTAGCAATGCTGCACCAAACTTTCCAGCAACAACTTGAAAATCTGATACAGGTTTAGTTAATAATAATTCCAGTGTACCCGATTTTTTTTCTTCAGCTATCATTTTCATTGTAATTGCCGGTATAAAGAAGAACAAAGTCCAATAAGCAATTGAGAAAAATGGTTGCAGTGTAGCCTGTCCAATAAAGAAAATATCTGAACCATAAAGCCAAGTAAAAAATCCAGTGAAACCAAGAAACACGGTTATTATTATGTAAGCTGATAAAGAATCAAAAAATGATTTTAATTCCCGTTTTGTAATTGTCCAAATCTCTTTCATATCAATAATTAATTTGTTGTTAGTTCTCTAAAAATATCTTCTAGCTTTGTTTCCAAAGGTGTTAGCTCTGTTAGTAGCCAATTATTTTGAACACAAAGATTGAAAATGTTACGTTTTGATGAAGAATCATCTTTGCTGTTAATGATGAAAGTATTCTCCACATCAGGGACAGGGTCAATCATAGCAATGGTTTCTATGCTCTTTAATCCATTGAAGATTACATCAGAATTTTCCGCATCCGATATTTGTACTTTTAGCATTTCCTGTCCTTGTGCCTGCTTTCTTAAGTTTGCGGCTGTACCATCGGCAACAATTTTTCCATTATTAATAATTAATATTCTATCGGAAGTTGCTTCAACTTCGGATAAAATATGAGTACTTAAAATAACAGTCTTTTCGCGTCCAAGTTCTCGTATTAGTTTTCTTATTTCCACAATCTGATTTGGGTCAAGCCCAGTAGTAGGTTCATCTAAAATAAGAATTTCGGGATCGTGAATCATGGCTTGTGCTAATCCGACTCTTTGTTTATAACCTTTGGAAAGCTCGCCAATAATTTTATGCTTTTCAGCATCAAGCCCAGTTACACGAACCATTTTCATTATTTGGTTCGGTATTTTTGATTTAGGAACTCCATGTAATTCAGCAGCATATTCAAGATATTCAAGAACGGGCATATCTTCATAAAGCGGATTGCTTTCGGGCAAGTACCCTATTTTCTTTTTTATTTCATCTTGATGTTCGTGAATTGAGAGTCCGTTAACTTTTACATCTCCATCAGAAGGAGCAAGAAAACAAGTAATTATTTTCATTGTTGTGGTTTTACCTGCACCATTTGGTCCAAGAAAACCAACAATTTCACCAGTTTTTACTTCGAAGGAAATATTATCTACAGCTCTTTGTGTGCCATATTTTTTTGTTAAATTTTCAACTAAAATGCTCATAATTAAATAATTCTTCTATAAAATAAATGATAATTTAAATTTCGAGGTTTTCTACAAATAAAAATCTTTTTAGGTTCCCAACTTTTTTGTTTTTTTTATAACTGTCTGTTTGTTTGCCAAAAGATACCTCAATTTTTTTGAGAGCATTGTTGTAACTTAGCTGATTTCTAATACATGTTTACAACTTTGTTTGTATCTGCTTGGTTTGCGATTCGGCGAATCGCACTACAGTGTAGCTCGAATCGCTGATTCGAGAACTTTGCTATTCACAATACTAAAAATTAATATAACGAATTAATATTATTCTAAATCATTTCTGTTGCTTCTTTATCCAACAGCCAAATTAAATTTCCACCCTTTGGAATCTGGAAGATTCTGAAATGAACTATCAAACTTTTTAGATATTCCCTTTTGAAATAATTACTTTTAACTTTTACACTTTGATAAATATATCTTTTTAATTATTTTAATTTTCAAGAAATGCAAAGTGTAGATGTTGTGAGGAAGGTTTGATGGGATTTGAATAGGAAATGTATTTCTTGAAATATTTTAGATTGTTAGAATGAATAATTATTTTTTTAGTAAACTATTTAATTAAATAACTTATGATGATATTGATTGAACATAGTGGTCTCTTATTAAGATTTGTTTTTCTTGATAACACGCCAAAATGCACTATTTTCAATCGGGTCAATACAGGGTTATACAACTTGAGGTGTTAATGAGAAGAGGCAATTATCTTATACTATTTTTATGGTTCCATTTATTTACAACTCTAATTGCACAATGGGAATGGAATAATCCAACACCTAATTCAAATCCATACAAAGAGGTTGAATTACTTGATAAATTTTCGTTTTTAATTTTAGATGAGTTAGGGAATTTAATATTAACAAATGACAACGGAATTTCCTTTAAGGAAATAACAAATTTCCCCAACGAAATTACTCCATTCCAAATGCATTTTTTTTCTAAAAATTCTGGCTGGTTTTTAGGATCAGGTGCCAGCGAAGATTTTATAATTTATACTGATGATGCTTGTGAGACTTACGAAATACAGTTTGCCGGTGATTTTTCATCACTATATTTTCTAGATGAAAATATTGGATGGGTAACCTCTCCAGACTCGATATATTCTACCATAGATGGGGGTCTTAACTGGCAAACGACGGGTGCAATCCCTTCGGACTTCCAAAAAATCCATTTTGTAAATGATGAAATTGGATATGCAATAAAATATTATTTGATTTATAAAACAACAGATGGAGGCCTCAATTGGAATATTATATACAGTAAAACTGGATATCGGTATAACTCATTATTTTTCATTAATGAAGATGTTGGATATTTTGTTGGCTCAAAAACTACTGGCTCACAAAGTAGTATAGTATTAAAAACAGTTGATGGAGGGCAAAATTGGATATCCCAGATTCTTGATGATTACATAGAAATTTATTCATTAAAGTTTATTTCAGAACAAGTTGGGTTTATTAATGGTATTGGATGGGATGAAGGCAAAATGAACATTGGTGTATCAGGGACTTACGACGGTGGCATAAATTGGACTCGCTTAAAATCCATAAGTTATACTCCTGGATTCGTAAATAAAAAAGGTGATATAGATGTTTACGAAAACAATAAAATTATATCAGTTTTTAGCAGTAATTCTTCGATAGTTGGTTCTGAAGATTCCGGTGATACTTGGGATATAATTTCAGATGATTTGTTGGCTGATTCTACCGCAACAAATTATAAGATATACGATATTTGTTTCCCCTCTGAAAATATTGGGTACTTATTAACCGAAAAAGGATTATATAAATCATTTGATTCTGGATTAAATTGGGAATTAATAAAAACATTTAATCCATATGAAACTTTAACCCGTTTGTCTTATCTAAACAATTTAACTATTTGGATTGGTGGATCTGATGGCAGAGTGTATAAAAGTTCAGATGGAGGGGAAAGTTGGGAAATTGTAGACTGTGGAATCGGGGAAGATATCAAGGCAATCCAAGTAATATCAAACAATAATATTGTTATAGCTGCATCAGAATGGATTGAAGATTTTTCAATTGGTGGATTCTATTCTACGCACACTGCCAAATCGGTTGACGCTGGATTAAATTGGCAAACCGTAAATTTTGATGATGATTGTGCAATATATGATCTTTATTTTCTCTCAGAAAATAAAGGATGGGCTGTTGGAAACAACGTTTTTTTTACTGATAATGGTGGGGAAACGTGGGCCAAAATAAGTCAAATAAATGATAAATTTTTAACTGTGAAATTTATATCCGATTCAGTTGGTTTTTCAGTTGCATATATTAATGATGGTATTTATAAAACTACTGATGGGGGATATAATTGGGAAAGTATATTTTCAGGCTATATTAATGACATTGATTTTTTTGATTCTAATAATGGTGCTGCAGTTGGTCGCAATGGACTTTACTTAAAAACAAGCGACGGTGGAAACACTTGGAGCTATGAAAATATAAATACTTATACTGATTTTAGCAATTTGTATTTCGACAGCAATAATATTTGGTTAATTGGAGATATGCATACAATATTGAAACAAAAATTTAATATTACCAGTATTGATAAGTACAATAAATTAATTTCTATACACAAATTCAAACTAAGTCAAAACTACCCGAATCCTTTTAATCCAACGACACAGATTAGTTACCAATTGCCAGAGGGTGGGTTTGTGAATTTAACGGTTTATAATTTAATAGGGCAAAAGGTGGCTGTACTAGTGAACCAAGAACAAAAAGTTGGTAGTTACGAAATAGAACTTGATGCAACAAATTATTCAAGTGGAATTTACTTTTATCGAATACAACGTGGTGACTTTTCGGAAACAAAAAAAATGATGTTGCTAAAATAGTATCAAATATTTAGAATTAAGATGGTTATTTGTATCAATTTAGAGATTTCTCTTTCCGTTCGAAATAAAAGTGAGTTTTAAAAGGTGTGTTATTGCTTCACACAAATAGCTGAAACAAACTAATAAAACATTAGTAAAATTTTTACAACCTGCTAGAAGATTCAACATCTAAAAACCAGTTAACAATTCCATTAATTGGGTTTACCAACGAAGCTGGGTAATTTTTAGCTACCTTGGTTTTATTTATTATTTCAAAAACTCTTTCAGCTTTGCTTTTCCCAATAGCAACAAAAGTAACTGTTTCAGCATTGTTGATGATATTGCCAGTTATTGTAATTCTCTTTTGTCCAGAAACTGGGTGAACAGCAACTTCACAATAGTTTTGCGAACTAAAAAGTTCAATTTCATGTGGAAATATTGAAGCTGTATGTCCATCTTCACCTAACCCGAGCAAAATAAAATCAAATTTTGGAGATCCATTCGCTATCGGTAAGTTTGCTTCTATAATTTTGGAATACGCTTTAGCTTCTTCAATTGGCTCGCGCTCCCCTTTTATTCTGAAAATATTTGATTCATCCAGATTTACATTTCTAAGCAAATAATCATTTGCTAATTTGTAATTGCTGTCATTATCACTAGGCGGAACGCACCTTTCGTCTCCCCAAAAGAATTTTATTCTGTTCCAGTCAATTTTATCTCTAAAATTTTCGCTCAAATAATTAAATATTTTTATTGGAGTATTTCCACCAGAAAGAGCTATTGAATAAAACTTATTACTTTCGAGTTCATCAATTTTTTGCTTCCAAAAATTGCCTAAATATTCTGATAGTTCGTCTGTATTGTTGAAAATTTTAATTTCATTATTCATATTATAAGTTCACTATAAAAAGGTTGTTTTGTCATTGCGAGTCATTTTTTTGACGAAGCAATCTTTCGATTATAAGCCATTTAAAAGATTGCTTCGTTCCACTCGCAAAGACATCCATGAAAATATTGTTCTTAGAGTGAACTCATTTTAGAGTTCACAATAAATTCCGTCATCTGCTAAATTTTTGCATGGATACCGCCAAGTACTTCCATCTTTTTCTATTAATTCATCAGCAACTTCTGGTCCCCAAGTCCCGCATGGATAACCATAAATTGGAATTGACTTATCATTTTTCCACGCTGTCAAAACTGGGTCTAAAAATTCCCATGCGCTCATAACCGCATCGCCGCGCGCAAAAAGAGTTGAGTCGCCCAACATGGAATCTAAAAGCAATCTTTCATACGCAGACGGAACTCTTTGGTGAGCTAATTCGGAATAATGAAAATCCATATTAACTGTTTGTACATTAAAACCGCCACCAGGAACTTTCATTCCAATCTTTAACAGAATTCCTTCATCTGGTTGAATTCTAATTATCAATTGATTACTTCCATTGTTGATTGATTTATTTTGGAAAAGGAAGTGTGGTGTTGACTTAAAATGAATTACCGCTTCAGTAACGCGTGTTGGAAGTCGCTTGCCAGTACGAATGTAAAACGGAATTCCACCCCAGCGCCAGTTATCAATATAAAATTTAAGTGCCGCATAAGTTTCTGTTTTTGATTCCGGATTTACGCCATTTTCTTCACGGTAGCCAAGCATTTTTTCACCTTTAACAGTTGAGCTCAGATACTGTCCGCGAATAACAGATTTGTGAACATCCTTTTCACTCATTTTTCTTATTGATTGAAACACCTTTTCGGTTTCATTTCTAATTGATTCCGAATCCATTGATGATGGCGGTTCCATTGCAATTAAACCCACAAGCTGCAGCAAATGATTTTGAATCATATCGCGCAAAGCTCCAGAGCCTTCGTAATAACCACCGCGTTTCTCTACTCCAATTGATTCAGCCGAAGTTATTTCAATATGATCAATGTAATTTCTATTCCAAAGTGGTTCAAATATTCCGTTAGAAAATCTTGTAACCAAAACATTTTGTACAGTCTCTTTACCTAGATAGTGGTCTATTCGGTAAATTTGATTTTCTTTCCAATTAAGTTTTAATGAAGCATTTAATTCCTTTGCTGTTTCAAGGTTGTAACCAAAAGGTTTTTCAATTATAATTCGTTTCCAGCCTTTTTGTTCATTATTTAATTCCACTTTAGCTAAGTTTTCTGGAATAACAGAATATAGGCTTGGCGGAGTTGACAAATAAAATATTATTTTTTCTGCAACTTGCAACTCATCCATTATTTTCTGAAGTCTATTTTTCAATGCTAAAAATGAATCAATTGATTTTGCATCAACACTTTGATAAAAAACAGAGTTGAGAAAGTCATCTATTTTTTCTTTATTCTGCGATAATGCAAATTTTATTATGCCTTCCTTCATTTCATTTCTATAATTAGCATCACCTAAATCTGATCTACTAGCCCCAATAATTGCAAATTTATCTGGCATTAAATTCTGATCGTAAAGGTCATAAAGTGAAGGAACAAGCTTTCGTTTAGTTAAATCGCCCGAAGCGCCGAATATTAATATTATTTGATTTTCTGGTTTTCGCATATTTTACTTTCTTAATAATTCTTTGAAGCAAATATAAATATATTTATCGAGTTATATGTGGTTGAAGTCTATAAAAAGTTAGATTATCGATTTATAATTTCATTTTTTAAATAACATAAGAAACAGCTCAGAAAAGGATATATTTTTTAAAACACGAACAACATTTGGAAAAAATGAGTGTCAGCATTGATACGTACAATAAAAATTGGAAACAGAAAACACTAATTTCAAATTCACTTCTAAAAAAATATTGGTGATTATTTCATTTATTTTAAGTCATTTTAATTCTTTAAGCTAAACAAACGGACAGTCATAAAACAAATTGATTAGCTATATTAATTTTTAGTAGTGTGAATGGCAAAGCTCTCGAATCAGCGATTCGAGCTACAATGTAGTGCGATTCGCAAACCAAACAGATACGAACAAAGTTGTAAACATGTATTAGAAATCAGCTAAATTCAACAACGCTCTTAAAAAGTTGAGGTATCTTTAGGTAAACAAACGGACAATCATAGTGGGAAATTATTATACATATTTGTTGAAAAAAATAAAGTTTCCCAAAACCTCAGGTTTGATAAAATCACTTTTATGAAAGTGTTGCATTATTAAAAGTTTAAGCAAATCAGAAAAAATGGTACAACTATTCTTGAACAATTCCTTTATACCATAAAACTCTCTTTTAATTAAAAGGAAAGATGCTTAATTTTAAAACAAAGAATAAACGAAACAATTCATGATTTAACCTTCATGAAATAAATAATTTTTAACTAATTAAAAGGTATTGTTGATGACAGATTATAAAATTATTTGGACAAAAATTGACGAAGCTCCTGCTTTAGCAACTTATTGTTTACTTCCAATAGTAAAAGCTTTTACAAAAGGAACTGGTATTGATGTTGAAACAAAAGATATTTCATTAGCTGGTAGAATTATTGCAAATTTTCCAGAAAACCTTACTGAAGAACAGAAAATTCCAGATTACTTATCACAACTTGGTGATTTAGCAAAATCTCCCGAAGGCAATATCATAAAACTTCCAAACATTAGTGCTTCAATTCCACAACTTCAAGAAGCGATAAAGGAATTACAAGAAAAGGGTTACGACATACCAGCTTACCCAGAAGAAGCAAAGACCGATGAAGAAATAGCACTGCAAAAAAGATTTGCAAAAGTTTTAGGTTCTGCTGTAAATCCAGTTCTTCGCGAAGGAAATGCAGATAGAAGAGCTGCGCTTTCTGTAAAGAAATTTGCTCAAAAATATCCACACAAAATGATGAAACCTTGGCCAGCAAGTGGATCAAAATCAAGAGTTGCTCACATGAATGCCAATGATTTTTATGAGAATGAAACTTCCACTACTATTGAAAAAGCTTGCGATGTAAGAATTGAATTTGCAAATGCAAATGGTGAAGTTTCCATACTTAAAAATAAATTATCATTACTTGAAGGTGAAGTTATTGACACTACTAAAATGAATGTTGCTGCATTAAGAAATTTTTATGCCGAGCAAATTGAAGAAGCAAAAAAGGACAATGTGCTTTTGTCGTTGCACTTAAAAGCTACAATGATGAAAGTTTCTGACCCAATTATGTTTGGTCACGCAGTTTATGTTTATTTTAAAGAAGCATTGGATAAACATGCTGATGTTTTAAAATCAATAGGTGCAAATGTTAACAATGGTTTAGCAGATGTTCTTGATAAATTAAACAAACTTCCTGCCGAGAAAAAAGCTGAGATTGAAGCTGACATTAATAAAGTTTACGAAACTCAACCAGAGCTTGCTATGGTCGATTCGAGAAAAGGTAAAACAAATTTACATGTTCCTAACGATATTATTGTTGATGCTTCAATGCCAAATGTTGTTCGCGACGGTGGCAAAATGTGGAATAAAAAAGACGAATTGCAAGATGTTATTGCAATGATTCCTGACCGTTGTTATGCAACTATGTATAATGAAATAATGGAAGATGCTAAAAAGAATGGACAATTTGACCCGGCTACAATGGGAAATGTTGCCAACGTTGGTTTAATGGCTCAAAAAGCTGAAGAATATGGCTCACACGATAAAACTTTTGAAGCACCGGCAAATGGTACTATTAGAGTTGTTGACACATCAAATAATACTATCCTTGAACAATCTGTTGAAAAAGGTGATATTTTCAGAATGAGTCAAGCAAAAGACGAACCAATTAAAGACTGGGTGAAACTTGCGGTGAACAGAGCAAAAGCTTCTGGCTCACCAGCAATATTCTGGTTGGATGAAAATCGTGCTCACGATGCTCAAATAATTAAAAAAGTAAATAAATATTTACCGGAACATGACACAACTGGTCTTGATATTAGAATTATGAATCTTGTTGACGCAATGAAGTTCACTGTTGAAAGAGTCCGCAAAGGTTTGAACACAATTTCAGTAACTGGAAATGTGCTTCGTGATTATTTAACTGACCTATTCCCTATTCTTGAATTAGGCACAAGTGCACGCATGCTTTCAATTGTTCCTTTATTAAATGGCGGTGGTTTATTCGAAACAGGTGCTGGTGGCTCCGCTCCAAAACATGTTGAACAATTATTAAAAGAAGGTCACTTAAGATGGGATTCGTTAGGTGAATATTGCGCAATAGTTCCATCGTTGGAAATGATTGCTGATAAATCCAAGAATATTAAAGCCACTTTATTAGCTGAAACTTTAGATGAAGCAATTGGAACATATTTAGAAAATGGTAAAATGCCTTCGCGCAAAGTTAATGAAATTGACAACAGAGGAAGTTCATTCTACCTTGCAATGTATTGGGCAGATGCTCTTGCAACTCAAAATAAAGATGCCGAAATGCAAACTCGTTTTGCAAAAGTTGCAAAAGAGTTGAAAGAAAATGAAGCAACAATAGTTTCAGAACTACTTTCTGCTCAAGGAAAACCCTCTGATATTGGTGGATATTTCTTGCCTAACGAAGTACTTGTAACAAATGTAATGCGCCCAAGTAAAACCTTGAACGCTATTATTGACGCAATGTAATTACTTTTAAAATTAGAAGTATAATATTAAAGGGGATTTTATCTTGATTGATAAATCCCCTTTTTAATATTTATAAAGAAAAATATTAAATTAAATAACCGAATTACTTTTGCAACAAATCTCGTATTTCCCTTAGCAACAAAATATCTTCAGCAGTTTTAGGAACCTCAACTGGTTTAACTTCTTCTTTCTTTTTCAAAGAATTGATTCCTTTAATTGCCATAAAAATTATAAAAGCAATTATTAGAAAATCAAGAACTACCCCAATAAATATTCCATAATCAATAGTAACAGCTGCGTTTGTTTCTGTGGCATCTTTTAATATTATTACCAAATCTGTGAAGTCAACTCCACCAAGTAGAAGTCCGATTGGAGGCATAACAATATTGCTGATAAAAGATGCCACAATTTTACCAAATGCTCCTCCTATAATTACTGCAACAGCTAAATCTACTACATTGCCTTTCATTGCAAATGCTTTAAATTCTTTTAACATTTTTTGCTCCGTTATTATTTATAATTGTAAAATTATTTTTTTGAAATCTACAAATTAGTAATATCTATTTACTTGTTAAATGTGAAACTCCATCCCAATTAGATTCAGGGGGATTTAAAATATAATTTTCGGAACGTTCTAAATAAATCTTTGAAAGCAAATCGTTTGGATTTGTAAGTAATGATTTTTGAAAATATATTTTTGCCGATTCAAAATTTCTACTTTTATATTGCTTATATCCATCGATATAATTTTGAAATAAATTTAATTTTTCTAGTGCTTCTTTATCATTTTTTAGACCAAGTAACTCGTATACAATAATAGGTTTTGTCTTACCTTTTACGACTATTTTATCAATTGTTCTAACAACAACTTCCTCTGCAACTTTTTGGTAAATGGCTTCACTTATCATAATGGAAGTACCATAAAGTTTATTTGCACTTTCCAATCTGGAAGCAAGATTAACACCATCCCCCATAACGGTATAATCAAATCGCTCAATTCCGCCAATATTTCCAACAACTACATCGTCACCATTTATCCCAATTCTAGTTTTAACTTTTGTAGTAACTTCACTAGAAAAACCATTTTTCAATTCATCCATTTTCTTTTGCATTAAAATTGCTGTAATACAAGCATTTAGTTCTTTATCTTCAACGTCAAGTGGAGCACCCCAAAAAGCCATAAGTGAATCGCCAAGATATTTATCCAAGGTACCTTTATGCTCCAATACAATCGAAGTCATAATTGAAAGATAATTATTGATGAACTCAACCAATTCTTCTGGTTTCATTTTTTCAGAAATAGAAGTAAACCCTTCAATATCACTAAACATAATTGTAATATTTTTTTTAACTCCACCAAGTGATAGTTTTTCTGGATTGTTTAGCAACTCTGTTACAAGAGATTTACTTACATATTTCCCAAACATGCCTTTAATCATAGCATTATGTTTTCTTACACTAATTACATTATATGCGGTTGTGGAAAAATATCCAAAAATAATTGTAGCAATAGGACTGATAAACGATACTATATAATCATGTTCAACAAACAGATAAATGCCCAAAAAGTAAAATCCCACAAATAAGAAAGTAAGAAAAGTAATGTTAATTAACTCTGCTAAAATTATGTTTAATTTTTTATTTTGCTTAAATAATGAGAAAATAAAGAACGAAAAGAAGGACAGAATAATAATTGAGAGAATTTCAATAATTTTTGATTCTTTGATTAAAAAATCATTCCAAATCACATTTTGAATGGCGTTGGCGTGGATTTCAACGCCCCAAATCTGGTTATCACCTTTTCTTTTTCCTTGACCAAAAGCTGTTGGATGAAAGTCCTTATCTTCGGGCATGGTAGAACCGATAAGAACAATTTTATTTTTAAACTTTCCAGACTGTAGTAATCCTGAAAATTCGTCATCCCATATATTTATATCTGTATCGTAATAAATTTCATCTTTCGTTTTGAAATCCTTGTCATCCAATACATCTGAAAATTTTAGATATTCGAATGTTCCATTAGGGCCGTAATAGTTTATCAACATTGAAGATTTATCATAACGTGGAATTTCTATATTTAACAATTTAAAATACGAATTAGAAATACTAACAATATTGTTTCCTTTTAAACCATAATATTTATTTAAGATTGCAAAACTAAATGTTGGCAAAATAGATTCATTTGCACCAGAAATAACAAGGGGTTCGTATCGTCGATAAATTCCATCTTCATCGCTGCCAATTTGTACTATTCCAACCGAACTATCTACAGCAAAAAACTTATTTCTATAGTTATAAGACTGCTTTTTAATTGAATAATTCCCAATTTCATATTGCATTTCTGCTTCAACATCCAATTGACCAGCAACAACAACATTTCTTGAATTTAGAATTGCTTCCTCAAAAAGCTTATCATTTTGGGGAGAGAATTTATCATCATTAGACATTAAAACATCAATTCCAACAGCTTTAACACCAGCATTTTTTAGGTTATTAACTACTTTTGCAAAATAGGAACGAGGCCAAGGCCAAGAATTGTATGGTTCTGGAATTTGATCAAAATCATCTTGAGTAATTCCAAGTATTATAACATCTGCCGAGTCTTTTATATCCTTAACATCTTTTTTTGAAAAACGAATATCAAGATATTTTAATTCCAATTCCTGAATAGGTTTTATTGAAAAGAAAATATCTTGTGTAAGGAGAATAACTATTAAAGCCGTACCGAGTGGAATAATTACACTTGGTAAAATTTTTTTTATTTTTCTTTTATATCTGTTCATTTAATTAAAAATTGTATCGAACAGTAACCCCAGAAATTGTGTTTGCCCCACTATCTTTCATGTTATAGTATCTCATTTGCGCTCTAAGCCACAAATTGCGAATTACTTGATAAGCAGCCGTTAAGTCTAGAGCATGGCGGCTAAAATCGCCAAAACTTGGACTATAATTCATCGCTAATTCCAAATTATCTTCAAGCATTTTGTATCTTCCACCAGCCGCAATTGTAATATATTTATATTTTCGAGAAGAAATATCACTGTTATAATATATGACACTAAAATTACTAACAAATTGTCTTGTCCAAAAGCTATTAAGATTAAATGAAGTGGAAAAATATTTTGCATCATTTTTATAAAAACCTTCATCAACTCTGTTTGAAGTCATAAAACTTAAAGAGGAACTATGCCGAACTTTGTAATTAAAATCATATCCCAGATTTAGAGAAAATCTATCTGTAATGTCGTTAATAATCGATGTTTGGTTTGCAGAATCAGTCGGACTAATATCATTATTGTTTTTATTTCTAATATAACTTAAAGTAATATTTGGCATATTTTGCCTCATATAAAGCGAAACAGAAGTACGCACAGTCTGAAATGTTGTCGTGGCAACTTTTGTTTTTTGTAGATTATCATTAAGATTTTCGTATCCAAGAGTAAAAAACAATTGATTATCAAGGGTTCTGAATCTATCTGATATATTTAATCCAGCAACGTCAGTTCTAGTATATTCCTGACCAAATGATGAAAATTGATTTCCTCTATAAATATATAAGCCTTTCAAATTATTATTAAAATAATTTAATTCAAGTGAGCCTTCAGCAGCTAGTGATGAAAGTTCTGTGAAATTAAGAGGCTCAATAAATTGATTTACAGTAAAAAATGGTGAAATTCGATTTTTAATATTCTTAAAGTTTTCAATATCATTTCCTAGTTCATCCCCAACATTAAATATTGAATCAATTTCCGAATCACTATATGTTCCATAAGTTATATCCGAGTTCATAACAGAAAGAGCACCAACTCCTTTAAGAATAATCCTTTGATCATCAAGCGCCAAACGCATATCAGTACTTGCAACAAGATTTTCTTCTGGTTTGCTTCCAAATTCAACTGATTTCACATCATCTTTGGAATGCAAAAATGACACTCCAAATTCAAAACCATTTTTAGAACCTAATCCAAGTCTAGCAGATAGAAGATTTCGTGAATGATTTCCAAAATCAACCATACCAAATGGTGCCCCATATTTTGCTGAATCGATACGAACTACATTTGATTTAAGTGGAGCGTTATCCTCAGAATAAAGTGAATCCAAAGTACCCTCAATTTCTCTTCGTACTTCTCCATAAGTACCATGTATATGTATTATACCATAATCAATCTTTCCATCAACACCTCTTACTCTCTTTCCGTTTAACAAAAGATTGTTATATCTTGGGTAACTATCACCAGCACGGAGATTTAACCAATCACTCGAAACAGAAAGTGAATATCTATTTTGGGGTTGAACATTTTTATTTTCTTCCGAAGTTAAGTAACCGTAACCTTTAAAATTCCAATCCCCAATTCCAGCATTTAATGTAAGACCAAGATTTTGATAGAAAGTACTTTTATCATTAAAAGATTCGTTTCTTATCTCACCAGCGGCATCACCATTAAACCTAATACCACTCCCCAATTCCTTTATTTGTGCTAAATCCAATGCAACAAAATCTCTTTTTATTGAATGATAAAGTTCCCCAGCTTTGTTATAAACAAGTACTTCCAAATTTTGGGAACCACTATTAAAAGATTGTTCAAAATTTTGTGGATAATATAAGAGCAATTCTCCCGCGAAAATGACATTTTGAGTAACATCTTGTCCATTAAAAATTATTTTTGTCTTAGATATATCAACAACATCTGATGCTTTTACCATTGAGATAGAAATAAACAAATCATTTAAAGAGAGTGTTTCATTACTGCTTGGACTTAAGATTAAAATCTCGCTATCCTTTTCGCTCATTGAAGAAACTGTTAATATAATTGGTTGTGCAGCATCGGGTACACCTAATGGATAAGTTTCCATAGAAGCATTTTTCATTTCTATCACTAAATAATATGAAAGTGTTGGCGCAATTACATCTACACCAGCAATTTGATATGTAGCAATATCGCCTTGGATTTCCATTTCCCTCGTTCTAAAATCAGTTTCTTGAAAAGATTTATAAACTATTTGTACTCGAGAAATTGAAGCTGAATTAATTAGAGAAGCTGTTACATTAACATTATTTCCATCTTTAATTTCACCAAAAGTTACAGATGAAACTGTATTACTGACTTGCCCCATTATAGAAGTTGTGCAACATAGAATTATTGCCAATACAAAAGAAATACTTTTTATGTATTTCCGTTCAATCTTAAGCATCTTTCAACCTATTATTATATTGATTAATCCACAAAATTTTATTCTTCTTCAGGATAGAACTCTAACTCAATTGTTCCTTCTTCAGTTTCAATTCGTATTTTTTTTACGCTTGTTTTAGTCGATTTATTGAACTTGTCATTTTCTAATGATGATATTATTCCTTTAGCAATTACACCTTTTTTACTAATATTCAGAGCCGAGCCTCCATCTACAGTTGCTTTTTCCTTATTACCAATCAATGATTCAACTTCTATTCTTCCATGGTCGCAAACAATTGTAGTAGAACTATCTTTACCAACTTCTATGTATCCTGCAGTACCTCTAATAGCAGCAACAGCAGTTGGAGTAGTAAATTTAAACTCCTCGGCGTCCTGCTTATTAACATCAAAACCAACTAATCCTTTTTCAATAAAAGTATTTTTATTTATTTTATTATCCTCTTTCTCTCCATAAATATACATTGTGGAATTTTCTCTAACTCTCAGAAGTCCTGTTCCATCTGAGAACAAAACTAAGGCTAATGATTTAAATCCCGTTTTTATTTGTTCACCGCTTTTAAGTGGTGCGCCAGTTTTTGCAGCTTCCCAATCCGAAGAATCAACTGGTCTGTATGACACATCTTGAACAATCTTTTTAATCAGTGCTATTGGAGTTGTTTCTTTATCGACTTGAATAAACCCAACAGCAACCGAGAATACAAATAATAAAAGCACAAAAAATATTTTAGTTTGTTTCATTTAATAGCCTCATTCTATTTTTCTTCAAAATTTAGGTTAGTCAATAAGTCAGGGTTTTTTCTCAAATAATCCAATATTTGCTGAAATTCTTGATACGTTATTCTTCTACCGTCACCCATTGTAATTGTCAAATCATTAAAATTAATTTCTCCATTCCCTATTTTATCTAGCAAATTTTCTAGTCTCTCTAATAACTCTTGGCCTTCACCATTTTCTGTAGACTGAGTCTTAAGACCATCTGCAACTTGTTTAATGATATTAGTAAATCCTTCTTCAGTCCCTTTATCAAAAGATTCTTTTACTGAACCTTTAATTCTAAAATTTACAATCTCTGACTCAATATAAGTCTCACCTCCAGGTGCTTGAATTGTACCCTTTACTTGAACAACTATTTCTTCTCCACCAACTAATTCTCTATCTAAAATATCTCGAAGATTTATATCTGTAACAATACCAACATTTTTATCGTTAACAATTGGATCTCCTTTCTTCAAAGCTTCTTCTAAAGATTCTTTCTTACTTGTGCGAATATTTGCTCTAACTATATAATCTGAAACTCCATCAATCCCAGTCCAACTCATAAGAATTCCACCAAGGTCAAGTTCATCGCCAATATTTGGTTGAAGAATAAAAATAGTTTGTGAAGGATTTGTGAACTCCAGATCTTTAGTATCTGTACCTTGAAAAACCATATTTGAGTCAAATACTTCAATTATAACTCTATAGGTTCCTGTTGGTTCACCCTTATCTCTGTTTTCTTGAATTAAATCATCATTATAATTAGATTCTTCTATATCAGGATAATTATCGTTATAAAAACTACGCGAAGGGAAAGGTTTGGTAGTAAAATTTAATATTTCATTAAATGAGCTTTCATTCAATTTCCTCCAAAGAAATACTCCTTTAACAATAACTTTTTCATCCTGTGGTGTTAAAACCACTTGTAAAATTCTTGGAGTATTTTTTAAAGCTGTATTTGAAAGAAATGCGGCAAACGAAGCCTTTGCCAATTGGTCAAATACATTCAAACTAACAGTAACCTGTTGTGCAGATATATTTAGACTTGAGAAAAGTAGACCTAGAATCATTAAGCTTAATAATTTATTTTTCATGCTAACACCTTAAATACTTAGTTAATAAATATTGAACTATTCCAATTTATAAATTTTAATTAGAATGTGCTGTGATACCAATCAATAAAAGCTTAAAGCACAAACATAATTAATTAATTTTTTCGCTACTATCTGCATTTGTAAATCCAAATTGTGGATTAGAATGTCCCTCAATTTTAATTTCACCAAATCGAGCTTCAAACTTTTCAATGTTATCTTGCAATGCTCTAAGAAGCATTTTTGCATGTTGCGGGGTTGTTATAATTCTTGATTGCACTTTAGCCTTTGGAACTCCGGGCACAACTCTTGTAAAATCAATTATAAATTCTGCAGGAGAATGAGTAATAATTGCAAGGTTTGAGTATGTTCCTTGAGCTTCATTTTCACCAAGCTCAATGCTTATCTGTTGTTTTGGATTATTGTTGTTCATAATTTCTCTCATATTAATAAAAAAACCCACAATTCATTTCTAATTTAACAAATTGTGGGTGAATTAAACAATCATTTTAAATTTTATTTAAACAAATCAGCTTTTTCAAAAGCTTCTTTTGATTTTTCTGTTTGACCTAAATTTGCATAAATTTTTCCTAAAAAGTTCCAAATTTTTGAATCTTCTGGATTATCCTGCAAATATCTTTCTAGAGGCATAACAGCCATTCCAAATTTTTCTTTATATGTCATATCGCCAGAGTCTTCTTCAATAGCTTTCTCTTGAAGTTTAGCACCCCATTTAAGATAAGTGACACCAAGGTTGTAATAAGCACTTACATAATTTTCCTTTAGATCAATTGCTTTTTGAAATTGAGCAACTGCACCTTCAAAATCATCTGCACCTAATAATAAAACTCCATAATTATAACGGTATATTTCATTGCTTGGATCTTTATCAACACCTTTTTGGAATGCTTTCATTGCAACATCCATTTTATTAGCATCTACATAAGCATTTGAAAGTTGAGCTAAAATTTTAGAATCATCTGGATATAAATCTTGAGCACCTTCTAGTAGTTTTATTTCTTTACTATAAATTGCTGCCGCTTTTATGCTATCATCAATATTTTTTGTATCATGAAAAGAATTCATTAATATAAGAGCCTGGTTGTTATATACCTTACTTAAATCAACATAAGCTTCTGGCGAACTTTTTAATTCAATTATTTTAAGTAGAGGAACCTCTAATTCACTTTCACTTCTACCAGCATTAATCATAGAATAAAACATGTTTTGGTATGAACTAACAGTGTCTGGTTCAACTATAGTACAATTTTCGAAATTCTCAACAGACTTATTAAAAAACACTTTACTACTATCCTCGTCGGTCATTTTTGTGCCTTTATTAAAAAATCCTACGCCTTTATTAAAGCTGTCCTGCCACTGAAATTTTTTGTAATCATCAATGTTTTTTTCAAATTTTTTGGAAATTGCTAGTGATTTATCAAAATTTTTAATCATTGATTGTAAATCGCCTTGTTCTCCATTCAAATAGCCAAGTAAATAAAAACCTTCGTCACTTGCTGCATTTTTAGCAATTTCTTTTTCGAGTGCTTCTTTTGCTTTATCATAATTCTTTTGTTGAATATAAAGCTTGGCACTGGTCAGTTCTGTAGATGCACATTGGAAAGCAGATAAACCTAAAACCATACTTAAAACAACTAAAATACTAAGTGCTTTTTTCATCACTTCTCCTATTAAAATATTCTAAAAATTAAAATTATATTGCGGTAAATTACTTTTTTTAAGGTTTATAATCAAGGTTAAACTTAGGAATGAACATTATCACATGTTAATTTCACATCTGTCCAAAACGATAAAATAGAAAAAAGCAGGCTCCAACTCAGCAAAATAACTTTGCTGAGCATAAATTTGTTTTTCGGAAATAAATTTAAATAAGGAGCCACAATGAACATAACACTTTTTAGTCAATTATTGC
>JAHISP010000100.1 GCA_018818165.1 Bacteroidota bacterium
GTCTCGGACTGACGGCCACCCCGGAGCGCGAAGACGGGCTGACACCGCTGATCGGCCTGGTGATCGGCTCCGCCGCCGAGAGCATCAGCCACCAAGAGCTGGTGGCGGCTGGACACCTTGTCCTCCCGATCGTCACGCCGGTCATGACCGGACTGATGCCGGACGCAGACGACTACGCGCAGATGATCAACTGGCTGGCCAACTCCAACCAGCGCAATGCAAACATCTCCTCACTCGCAACAGAATTTGCCAAAGAGGGAAGGAGCACTCTCGTCCTATCAACCCGGGTCGAACACTGCCGAAAGCTCGCGGCTCGGACGCCGGGAGCCGGGTCTCTCGACGGAAAAGTGGCGAAAAAGCGCAGAAACGACATCCTGGACCGCTTCCGCTCCGGAGAGCTTCGCATCCTGTGCGCAACAAATCTGGCCGACGAGGGGCTCGATGTGAGCCGGCTGGGGGCGCTGATCCTGGCCCTGCCATCGCGATCTCATGGCCGAACGATTCAGCGCATCGGAAGATTGATGCGACCGCACCCTGGAAAGCTCAGGCCCATACTGATCGACATCGTCGACAAGCATCCGATCGCCAAACAACAGTGGTATGCACGTCGCAAAGCGTATCGAGAAGCTCTCGGCGAAGTTGAATATACGAAAGAGGTAAGGTGGTAACTTGAGCCTCGCTGCCGCAGCCATCGCCTACGCCAAGATCGGGCTCAAGATCTTCCCCCTCGCTCCGCGGAGCAAGGTGCCGGTCAAGGGCGGCCACGGGCTCCTGGACGCCACGCGGGACGTGGCGGAAATCGAACGTATCTGGACCGAGAACCCGGACTACAACATCGGCTGCAACTGCGGCGAAAGCCAGCTGATGGTCCTGGACGCGGACCTCTACAAGCCCGGAGCCGAAGAGGCGCTCGAAGAGCTGCTGGAGAAGATCGGCAGCCTGCCTGACACCTGGCTGTCGCTGACGGGCGGCGGCGGCCACCAGTACTTCTTCTCGGTCGGCCACCTCGACTTCCGCCTGCGCAGCGGCACAGACGCCATAGGAACCGGATTGGACCGCAAAGCAGACGGCGGATACGTGGCCCTTCCGCCGTCGGTCCATCCCAGCGGCAAAAAGTACGAATGGGAATTATCGAGCACCCCGATGAACTGCCTGCTGGCCCGGATCCCGGACGGGCTGGCCGAGATGTGCCGGAAAAAACCAGCCAAATCCAATCTCCAGGATGCGACAGAGCCTGCGCAACGGCTTAATGATTGCGACCAGTCGAGTCCGGTGCCTAACCCGCCCGACCCAGAGCATGTCAAGAGCGCCCTCGAAGCCATGCCAGCCGACGACTACACCCGGTGGGTCGAAGTGGGCATGGCGCTGAAGGCGGAGCTAGGCGAAGAGGGCTTCAACCCGTGGGATTCCTGGAGCCAAAAGAGCGACAAGTACAACCAGAGCGAGATGCGTGGCAAATGGGATTCGTTCAGGGGAACCGGCATCGCCGCCGGCACCCTGTTCCACTATGCCGCCGAGGCCGGCTGGGTGCGACCAGAAGAGGGGGTCGAATGGGTCAAACAAGCGTGGTGGGGAGGGGCAGGAGACTACCCAACGGGCGAAGAGACCAGGCAGTCCCAGCTCGAAGACATCTTCAACCTCGTCTACATGCCCGACGAGCCGCCGCTGCCACCGGAGTACCTCGTGGAGCGGATTCTGCCCGCCGGCAACTGCGCCATGATCATCGGCCCGCCCAAGGCCAACAAGACCTGGCTGGAGCTGTGCATCATCATCGCCTGCATCACGGGAGGCCGCGTGCTGGACAGATGGTCGGCGAAGGGCGGGTGCAAGGTGATGATTTACTGCCCGGAGGGCGGAGCAGAAAACCTTTGGAGACGAGTGTTTGGCCTGTGCTGGGCTCTCCGAATAGACCCTCAGGACGTCCGGCCACACCTGGCCATGATCGAAGGGCGCATCAACATCTCCGACCCACCCGGCTACCAGCGCTTGCGCCGCACGATCAAAAGCTTCGAACCCAACCTTCTTGCAATAGATCCACTGATTTCCGTCCACCGCGGCAAAGAAAACTCCAGCGACGAGATGCAGCCGGTCCTGGACCTGATCCGCGATCTGCAAGAGGTCCACAAATCGATGACCATCCTGCTCGTCCACCACACCGCCAAGGGAAGCGAGGGGCCGCGGGGAAGCTCGGCGATCGATGGATGGTGGGACAGCAAGCTCGAGGTGGCCAAATGTGGAGGTGGGGATAACGCAATGCGCAAGCTCGAAGTGGAGCACCGGGATGGGGCTCCGGCCGGCCCCATCTTCTACAAGCTCCTGTGCGGCATACCCGAGAATGCCTGGCACGCGGCCCGGGGTCTATTGACCTACCGCCTTGAGCCGGGCGA
>JAHISP010000032.1 GCA_018818165.1 Bacteroidota bacterium
ACCCAATTACATCGTTAACGTTTTTAATAGTACCAGGATTTGCAGTAATGTCATTTCCATCCAAAGTTAAAGAATAGTTATTCATATCCCAATATGAAGAATTATCTTTAAAATCTATTTGGCTAGTGAGCTTAATATTAGAAATAGCTTTAGGAATTGTAAATGAATTGCCAATTTCAAAATCATTTTTAAAAACTTTATTATTAGCTAATGAAACATTTTGAACTTTGCTGCCATTAAAAACAATTCTTGTGTTTTCACAAATATTGTTATTTGTTAAGTTGCCAGCCAAGTTGATTATTAATTTATCCCCACGGCTTGGATGGTTTCTAATCACACCATTATTAGTCAAATTGCCAGAAATATTTAAATACTGCCAATATCCGTAATAGTAATATGGATTTTGTAATGTATCGGTAACAGTTAAGTTACCGTCAATAGATATATTTCGTGCGGAAATAGTTTCTTTGAAGTTAACATTACCAGTAAGAGATAAGTCCTCAAAAATTGAACTATTCAACCCAATTACATCGTTAACGTTTTTAATAGTACCAGGATTTGCAGTAATGTCATTTCCATCCAAAGTTAAAGAATAGTTATTCATATCCCAATATGAAGTATTATCTTTGAAGTCAATTTGACTAGTGAGCTTAATATTGGAAATAGCTGTGGGAATTGTAAATGAATTGCCAATTTCAAAATCATTTTTAAAAACTTTATTATTAGCTAATGAAACATTCTGAACTTTACTTCCATTAAAAACAATTCTTGTGTTTTCACAAATATTGTTATTTGTTAAGTTGCCAGCCAAGTTGATTATTAATTTATCACCACCGTTTGGATGGTTTCTAATAATCCCATTATTAATCAAATTGCCAGAAATATTTAAATACCGCCAATATCCGTAATAATAGTATCTATTTTGCAAAACACCATTGGTTGCAATTGATAGATTTCTACAGTTGTTATCACCTTCAATTTCAACAACTCCGTTTATCTGTGCATCGTTTGATGATGTAGGTACAACTCCGCCAACCCAAGTAGAAGTATTATTCCACTCGCCACCAGATGTAGTTGAAGAAATTGTTTGGGAAAAAATGATTTGTGGAATTAAAATAATAAATAATACAAATATGTATTTACATCTAGACATAGAACCTCCAATTTTATAGTATAAAAAAATAAAAGATTTTAGTTTACTTTTAATATATACGTTTGCAATTAAACGATCATGCTATAACATACATTTCTGTCTTTGTTTTTACAACTTAAAAACTCAAAACGTGATACTGGTCAACATGAGAGCGACTCAATAAAAACTGAAGCCTTTACAATTAAGATACAATCTATTATATTATTTACTATTACGACATATGTCGTTATTTAAGAATAATCATCTTTTTACTAACATTGAAACTTCCACTTTGCAATTTATAAAAATATACTCCACTTGATAAATTAGATGCATCAAAATTAACTGAATATCTACCAATTGATTGGTGTTGGTTAACCAACTTTGCCACTTTTTGACCAAGTGCATTATAAATAACCAAACTTACAAATCCATCTTTTGCTATTTGATAGTCTATTTTTGTACTTGGATTAAATGGATTTGGATAGTTTTGAGCCAACATAAATTTGGTTGGTACTTGCAATTTTAAATCGTTTGTCGTTTTTAAAATAAACTCATCAGTTCCAATAATTAATTTACAATTATGAGATACCCCTTTTTGTAAATTAAGTTTTTCCGTTTTAGCATTGTTTTCATCTAATAGAATTACAGAAAAATGTTTTGGAAAATTTTCACTAATTTCTTTTGAAATAATCACTAAATCGTCAATTTGATGGTTTGCTAAAGTAATATTCCACACAGCTCCATCAATGCCATTTGCAAAATGGGCATAATATTTATTTGAATTATTATCAGTAGTTATATATGCATCCAAACCATTATTAATATTTGGAGGATTTAAATATTGAACTTTTGAAAGACCTGATTTTGAATAATCCAAAAGTGATACCACAATTTCGTCAGTTTCATTTTTGCCATTTAACACTAGTTCCACACTCCAATTTATTTCTGCACTTATTTTAGGAAACAAGTTTGGATAGTATTCACCGTAGGTTTTTAAATTTAATTCGGAAATGTTTGGTTCAACAAAGTATGCCTCGCCAGGCCACATAATATTTGTTAATCTATATCGTAAGTTATTTGAATCATATTTATACAAAATAGCAGGGCTTTCAACTTCAATAGGAAAGGTAAAAGGGCTAGAAATTGTATTCCATCCATCAGAGTTTTGCATAATTATTTTAGTATCAGTAAGTTTTCTTGATGAAATTTGATTTGCATAATTATAAGAAATAGCAAAAGGACTTTGCAGAGATTGCGCAATAAAATATCCAACACCTGGAGTAAAGGAATAGTTGCTAAATGGTTTAAAACCATTTAAATCATTTTCATAATTATAAACTATCCATTCACCATCTTCCGTATTTTTTATTCCTCCAAATTGAGAAAATATAGAATCCGCAATTACGTTTTCAAATGGAAATCCAAAAAGCACCCATTTAGTATTTGCTTCTTCGCTAGTATAACCTGCTTTGGATTTAGGTACATTAATTACAGGCGATGAATAATTGTCAAATATAATTTGAGCATTCTTAAAATTAAAAATTGTAACAGAATCAATTCCAAAATTTGTGGATGCTTTTGTAAATAGTTCAGCTTTAAATAGAAGTCCACTATTAGTCACATTTTGGTATGTAATAATATATTTTGCTTCACCCCCATTAAGCGCAGTTTGCTTTTCGCCAGGACCACCCATAAAATAATTAATTTTAAAAACTAAATTTTCTTGTTCTTTAAAAAGGTTTTCGTTTAATGAAAAACTAATTGATTTTTTTTCTTCAAAGACGTAATCATTATTTGTGAATAATTTGTTATTAATACTTAAAGCATCAATTATTCTTTTTGAAGTTTTAACAGAATCAAATGTTCCAGAAAATGGAATGGATAATGGATTATCCCCAAAACCATTGTGATAAATTTTTAATGTGTCAATATTTAAAGAATCAAAATTTGGAGTAGAGTATTGAAATGTAACTGTTGTTGAATCGCCAGGATTTAATTTTATAGTTGAGGCAAGTTCAATTTTACGAAAGTATTTTTCAACAAAACTTGTGCTAAACGAAATAGCTTCATTCCCGTTATTTCTGAACAATATTTTTTTGTTGTTATCGGTCAACGTCTCAAAAGTTGTATCACTTAATTGTATTAGGGATTTAATAGTAGCTTCAGCAAAATTACCACCTTTGCCAATACCAACAAGATTTATTGTAATATATTTATTTGGGTAGGAATTGGTTTCTAAAATTAGTGTTGCATTATTAGAATCTAAAACGGTAGGCTTAAACTCCACTGTAATAGTAGTTGAATCACCTGGAGGAATAATTTTAGGAATATTAATAATTTTAAAAGCTGAAGTATCATTACCAGAAAGCATAAAATCCAAAACGTTCAACTGGTAATTTCCTTTTGAATTACTAAGTACAAACATTTTCTTTTTGTTTGATGAAACGGAAACAGTATCATAAATTAGGCTATCAGTACTAACTTTGGCTATGGATTTTAGTGCATAAGTTAATATTGGTATTTTAATTGTGTCTGTTAAAAGTAAAGTCGTATCTTGAATTATTTTAAGATTTCCAAAATAAAAACCAGTGTCAATTTTTGTTGTGTCTCCAAGAATAGTAATTTCTCTTGATGAATTTGGATAAATTAACAAAGAAGAAATATTTGTGGAAAATATTGAATCAGGACTTACACTTATGGACTGAAAATTTGCTTCACTATCTCCATAATTATAAATTGATACGGTACCAATGGTATCTGTCGCGTTTTTAGAGTAATTAAACTCCGTAAATATTGAATCAGTTTCAACAACAATTGTTGTTGTGTTTAATTGAAATATACTTGACCAATTGCTTGAATCTGCGGTTGTATTGAAAGCCATTACTCGCCAGAAGTAAACGGAATTTAGAGAAAGTGAATCTATTACAAATGAAGAATCGATAGTAGTTTTGTTAAATAATTTTGATGAAAAATCCTCAACTTTAGATAGTTGAAACTGATATTTATCCGCACCTAATACTATTTTCCAAATAAAATTATAATTATTTGAAAGCGAATAACTACTATCTTTGGGCGAAACTAATTTTGGCTTTGCTAATTTAGTTTTAAATTGATTTATCTTTGACCAATACGAAATGCCGCCAAGTTTATTTTTACCACTTATTCTCCAAAAATAAGTTGTCCAATTATTTAAATTGGCAAAAAGACTATCGCTTTCCACCTCTTTGTCGAGAATGATTTTGCTGAAATTTGTATCCAAAGAAACCTGAATGCTATAGCTGTCAAAATCAGGGCTTTTGTTCCATCGAAAAGAAAAATCTTTATTAATATTATTTGAGCTGTCTTTTGGGTACACCAAGTAAGGAGATTTAATTTTTGTTTTAAACTGATAAGTATCCGACCAATTACTGGAATCGTTAAAAACATTTACTGCAAAAACTTTCCAATAATAAATCATGTTTGTCTCTAAAGAATCAAGTTCTAATTTATTTGTAATAATATTTGCTGAAATTATTTTTTCTTCGTCTTTAAAGAATTCATCTGTAGATATTTGAACATTATAATTTATTGCATTTGCAATTTCACTCCAGCTTAAAGTAAAAATGGTATCAATATTGTTTGCAAAATTTTTAGGAAAATTAAATGTCGGTGGGTTCAATTTAGTTTTAAATTGATTTACTTTTGACCAACTTGAAACATCACCAAGGTTATTTTTTCCGCTTACTCGCCAAAAATATGTTTTCGAATTTTCAAGATTTACAAAAAGACTATCCCTATTTGTCTCTTCTTCAAGAGCAATGCTATTAAAGTTTTTATCCAAAGCTACTTGAATATTATATGAGTCAAAATCGGAGTTGTCATTCCATTTAAGAGTAAGATTTTTATTTATATTGTTTGCGCTATCACTAGGTAAAACCAAATTGGGTGGAGTAAGTTTAGTTTTAAATCTATAAACATCTGTCCAATTACTAGAATCATTAAAAGTATTTATTGCTAAAACTTTCCAATAATAAATTTGGTTTGTTCTTATGTAATCTATATCCAACTTGTTTGTAAGAGCATTTCTGGAAATAATTTCAGTTTCATCTTCAAAGAATTGACTGTTGGATAATTGAACAATATAATTACTTGCAGACGCAACACTATTCCACCTAAGAGTTAAAACCGTATCAATATTATTTGTATAATTTAATGGATAGCTTTGTGTTGGCGTTGAAAGAATTGTTTTGAATTCCGATTTTTCTGACCAATTTCCACTTAACCCATCAATGTTATAAGACTTTACATGCCAAAAGTAAATTGTGTTAGTCTTTAACCCAGCAATTTCCACTAATGTGTCACTTTGTTCAACCAATTTTACGGTATCCGAAAAATTTGAAAAAGAAGAAATGTGTATTTGATATTTAGTATTTATAGGATTTGAATCCCAAGAAAATATTACAGTTTGTGGTTGGTTATTAACCAAATTTATTGGCGCTATTAAATTTGGAGTAACTGGTTTTCCAGTAGTTGTAAATTTCCAAACCTCAGACCAGTCGGAATTGTTTTTATCTGCTTTAACCCTCCAAAAATATTGGCTATTAAATTCTGATAAAGAAATAGTAACATCTGCGCGATATCTAACAATATTTTCTTCAATGCTTGACGGCGCAAAATTAGAATCGAGAGAATGCTGAACTTTATAAAAATCTTCACCATCAAGCTTTAGCCAACTTAGCTTTAGTTTGTTTGTTTGAATATATGTAGAATTATTACTTGGTGATAACAGATATGGGCCTGGAGTATTTTGTGCAAATCCAGTAATAGTAAAAACTAGCATAATCAAAAAAATATTTAGTACTCTATAAAGCATAACTACCTTCAGGTTTGGGTGGTAACCCAAATGTTTTTTGTGGTGGATTTTTTGAATCACTATTTTGCCATACAATATATAATGTTGTAGCAGCTACTGCTCCCACAACAAAATATACAATTTCATTATCCCAAAATGAACTTTCACTTTCTTCAAATGAGGTATTTGTCTCATCCCTTTTTTCAAGATTATCAATTCCAAAAAATCTCAATTTTGCAAATACTAAAGGATGATGATTAACATTATCTTCACTATAAATGTTAAGTGGTTTATCTGTATAAGTTTTTGAAGAAGCAAAAACTGGATGATTATTTAATTTTCTTAAGTAGATTAATTTATTAGAGGTACCAAAAATTAATGGGGAGTTCTTTTCAGAAGTCCAACTAAAATTGTTGAAAAAGAAGTTTTGTGTTTTAAACTCTTGTGAAAATATTTCAATTGAGCCCAAAACAAAAAACAATAAAATAAAAAATATTTTGTTTATCATTTGTACTTTCCATGATTAAATAGAAACATATAATATCTAAATTATTGAATAATTAATAAAATTGTTTATCAAATAAGTATCGAGTGAAAATATACATGTATTTGAAAATAAAACCTCAAATCAAAACCCGCTCCAATTGGGTGAAAATATTGTCGATTGTTTAAAATATCTTTAACTACTAAATTTAGCCAAATGTGCTTCTGCCATAACCATTTTTGAATGGATAAATCCATTGTTGAATATGCTTTAACTGTGCTTGAGGATTCATCGTTTGACTGATAATTAAAATACCTGTATTGATGCCAATCTGTTTGAGATTGAAAATAGTATTTTGCCCAAATTCCAAAGCTATCATTAAAGTTCAAGTTAATAGAATAAACAAATTTGTGATTTGGAAATGACTTCCATAACTCTTGAAATAAATATGAACCATCGAAATCTTTTTGATAACTGTAATATAATTTGTGGGTCACAGTTTTAGAAATGAGATGTTCTATCTCAACTGAGCTGGAAAGGATTTTTAAAAACTCATTTCCCTTAATACTATAATTGGTTTCAATATTTTCATTAATTGGATTAAACTGATAGTTAAAGTCTTCAAGCGTATAATTAAAGAAGTTACGATATTCTCCAAGTAACTGTATATTCAATTTTCTACTAAGTGTTGAATTAAATGACAAACTTGAAGCTAAAAGATTGGTCTTATTATCAGTATTATTGTTTGCATAATAGTCAAAACTAGAATAGAGTTGTGAATCAATTGCAAATTTATCCATAAATAGGTTTTGCGAAAAACTGAAAGCAAGTGTCAAATTATTGTCTGGCGTAATTGCCCAAAAGTTTTTTAGTGCACCATTCAAAAGAATCTTATCATTCTGCTTAGTTGTTGAAAAATCAATTACATAATTAGTATTTGGTGTAAAAAAATAATTTAACGAACTATATAGAGTGATTTTATCAAGTCTGTTGCTAAAACCTAATTGAGTGATGTTCTTATTCTCAATACTTAAACCAAAAGTACTCGTAATATTTTTATTCTTATACTCGCTTTCAATTTGAGTAAATATCAGTTTATCACTAATTAAAAAATTAAATGGAGGGGAACTGGAAGTATTTATAAATTCGTTATCCGCATATTTAATATGGTAATTTAAACCAATATTTTGGGTTAGCTCAAATTTTCCATTAAGTCCAAAATGCTTCAAATTTTTTTTAGCTGGGACCTCTTGTCCAATTTGTTTAAAGAAAATAAAATCGTCATCTTGTGTGTACCCAAACAAAAAATGATGAATTCCATCTAATGCGCTAAAATTTAATATTACAGACGCTGCTAGCATTTCAGATTTGCTTTCGGAACCCATTTTATTTATTCTATCTTTAATTGCCGAATCTGTTAAATAATTTTCTTCGGTTTTAACAAATGATCTTAAATACCAGTTTTCTCCGCGAGTATTTAGGTTGAACGATAATAGATAACCTAGCTTATCCACATTTGGTGAAGTTTCCTGTGTGAAAAAATATGGACCAGGATCACCAACTTCATTTCCAACGCTATTAAAAAGGTTTAGGGATAATCCTTTAGTCGGCTTCTTTGTCTTAAAATTAATTAAGCCACCTTTTGTAAATTTACCATTGAATAATTGTGGAAAACTAATAACTTCCACAGTATCTATTTGATCAATAGTTAAAGGAATTAAATTCAGATTTAGAAAATCTTGATTACCTAAATCAATTTCCTGTCCATCGATAGATATAATTACACTTTGGTTAAGTGATAAATTGTTTGGCGAAGCGTCAAAACTATAACCGTTAATTGTTGAAATATTCCAGTTGTAAAGTAGATTCAAAATGTCGCTAACATTAATAACTCCAGATTCTTTTAATTCACTATTAGTAATAATAGTTTTAGACATTTCATTTTTAGAACTGAAGTCTTGAGAAATAATTTCTGTATTTATCAAAAATAATATTATGAAAATAGTATATTTCATTTAAATAGTCTTTTTAACCAATTTGGAGTTGTAAATGCATATGAAACACCAGCAGAGATATTAAAAAATTTCATAGGTCTATGCGTAAATACTGTAATAAATTCACCACTTAAATTTAATGAAATGGGATCGAAAACTTGTATTGAGAAAATTGCATAAGGAGAAACTGCAAGTTCACTTTCTTGTTTTTGAAATATACTTAATGTGTCGCCGCTAAATGTCATTAGATAAGTTCCAACCTTAATTCCAGCCCCGAGTGACGAATTTAATGGCATCTTAAGTACTCCAATCCAACTAAAATAAATATAACTAGATGAAAAATTATTGTGCTTACCCTTTAATCCCTTAAAAGTGAATAGCGAAACTCCAACTGAAATTTCACCAATATAAAATTGTGTTTGAAAATATCCTCCAAAACCATTTTGTATTTCCCAATAGTCTTCCAATCCATTTTTTTCAGAAGAATTAATATAAGAGATTGCAAAAGCACTTTTTTCAAAAGTGTTAATTTCTGATTGGGGAAAAATAAACCCGTAAAAAAGGAGTACTAATATAATTGTGTTTTTTATCACAGCAATAAATAATTATTATAAAATGAATTGATTATAAATATAACAATTTGTACTTTATTTTATTGAGGTTTAAATTTATGCCGATTATTTCTTTATTGTTGAAAAAGAATTATTTGAGAATAAAGAATAAAAAGATTATGTTAGATATAGTATATCTAAAAATTAATAAAAGACAGCCTGTGTTTTTCTAAATTAGCCATTAAAAACCAAACTGGCTAAATACATTTAACTAATAATTTTATAACATACAAAATAGCGAGGCACACATGAAACAAAAAAGCACAATCGTACTTGTATTAGTAGCATTGTTTTTAACAATTACTACAATTACTACTAATGCACAGTTAAATAACTACGACCTTAAATTAGGTTTACAAGGTAATTACGTAGGTGAATGGACAGAATTTGAACATGATGGAATATCATACCTTATTAGACCATTTATGCGCTACGAACTAAGCAGCATGTTTGATATTGAACTAGGTGTTGGATATGGCACTTTATCAATGAAAGATTATGTTGGAAACTCAGTTACAACATCTATTATTCCAGCTGATGCTCGAGTATTGTTCAGTCCAATGGTATGCGATTCTTGGAATCCATATTTATATGTTGGTTTTGGTGTTACATATTGGTCATTAGATCCTGCACCTATTAATCCAAAAAGCACTGGATATGGTGAAGATAGTCAATTAGACTACTATGTACCTGTTGGAATTGGTGCAGAATTTGCGTTAAGCCCAAATTGGCTTCTTGATATATCTGTTGGACTTAACATTGTAAATGATGATTATATGAATGGTTATGCAACTCCAAATCCTCCAAGTGATCATAACGCATATGATAAATGGTGGAATGCTGGAGTTGGAATTGCATACTCTTTTGGTGGATGTGAAGTTGACCCAGATAATGACGGTTTAACTAATTGTGAAGAAGAAAAATTAGGTACAGATTCAGAAAATGCTGATTCAGATGGTGACGGTTTGAAAGATGGCGAAGAAGTTCAAAAATATAATACTGATCCATTAAATGCTGATTCAGATGGTGATGGTCTTAAAGATGGTGAAGAAGTTAACACTTATAAGACAAGTCCTACAAAAGCTGATTCTGATTCTGATGGATTAAATGATTATGAAGAAGTTATTACGTATAAAACGGATCCATTAAAAGTTGATACTGATGGTGATGGTCTTAATGATGGCGATGAAGTTAATACTTATAAAACCAATCCAACAAAAGTTGATACTGATGGCGACAAACTAACTGATGGTGAAGAAGTTAATAAATATAAAACTAATCCTTTAGAAGCTGATACGGATAAAGGCTCAGTAAATGATTTTATTGAAGTTAACAGAGGAACAAACCCACTTGATGCTTCTGATGATATTGTTAAACCAGTAGTTGTAGAACCTGAAATAATTGATAAAGTTGTTATTGATGACATCAACTTCGAATTTGATAAAAACAATTTAGATAA
>JAHISP010000033.1 GCA_018818165.1 Bacteroidota bacterium
AATATACAAAAGATGACTTCTATGAATTTGGCATTAAAATTGGAATAACTGAAACAAGAGTTCAGAAATTATTGAGTTTAATAATTTTCGAAAGCAATGAAATAGAAAATTTAATAAACTCCTCTTTTCTTAATAATGAATTGAAAACTATTTATTCCAAAACGATTGATGATAGAATTAAGAGATTAAAATACTCTTATTCCAAGGATAATGGTTGATTTATGATAAAAAATAGAAAACGACTAATTGCTATCCAAAACAAATAAAAATTATTGTTTTCACGATAAAATGATTGAAATAGTGGGTAGTTTTATAAGTAAACTTCAAATCATATTTTCAATACTCATTAAAACATTTCAAAACTCTTTTGTATATTAAAGCATTAAAAATTAAATAGAAAGTTTTATATGAATATTGAAGAATATAGACGGGCAAAAGAAAAGTATTCTGAGCGCTTACAAAAAACAAAAACAAGCGAATTTAAGTTCACTTCGGTTTCAGGTGAAGAAGTAAATCCGCTTTATTCACCAGATGATTTAAATGATGATAATTTTTTAAGCGATATTAATTTTCCTGGCGAATTTCCTTACACGCGCGGAATTCACACAAATGGTTACCGTGGTAAAACTTGGACTATGCGTCAGTTTGCTGGTTTTGGTACTCCAGAAGATACTAATGAAAGATTCAAATATTTACTCGCTAATGGGCAAGGTGGATTATCTGTAGCTTTTGATTTACCTACATTAATGGGTTATGATGCTGATGATGCTTTAAGCGATGGTGAAGTTGGTATGTGCGGCGTTGCAATTTCTTCGCTTGAAGATATGGAAATTTTGTTCAACGAAATTCCGCTTGATAAAGTTTCCACATCAATGACTATTAATTCTCCAGCAGCAATGATTTTTGCATTTTATTTGGCTGTTGCAAAAAAACAAGGAGTTTCATTCGATAAACTTCGTGGAACTTTGCAGAACGATATTCTCAAAGAATATATTGCACAAAAAGAATATATTTATCCACCCAAACCTTCAATGCGAATTATTACGGATATGATTGAGTATTGCATGAATGAAGTTCCTCAGTGGAATCCAGTTTCTGTTAGCGGCTATCACATTCGTGAAGCTGGCTCAACCGCTGTGCAAGAGCTTGCTTATACTCTCGCTGATGGATTTGCTTATATAGAAGACGCAATTGAACGTGGGCTTGATGTGGATGAATTTGCCCCGCGAATTTCGCATTTTTTTAATTCGCATTTGGATTTTTTTGAGGAAATTGCAAAATTCCGCGCTGCTCGTAGAATTTACGCTAAACGGATGAAAGATAAATATAGAGCTAAAAATCCCCGCTCATGGTGGTTGCGTTTTCATACTCAAACTGCTGGAGCCACGTTAACGGCTCAACAGCCAGAAAATAATATTGTTAGAACTGCAATTCAAGCTTTAGCTGGCGTTTTGGGTGGAACTCAATCGCTGCATACAAATTCTATGGACGAAACTTTAGCTTTGCCAAGTGAAAAAGCTGTTAAAATTGCATTGCGAACTCAACAGTTAATTGCATACGAAACTGGCGTAATTAATACAGTTGATCCGCTTGGTGGAAGTTATTACATTGAATCTTTAACCAACAAAATGGAAGAAGATGCCGAAAAAATCTTTGAGGAAATTGATTCATATGGGGGCGTAATTCCCGCAATTGAAGCTGGTTATTTCCAAAAAGAAATTGCAAATGCAGCATATAAATATCAGCTTGAATTGGAAAGGAAAGAGAAATTTATTGTTGGAGTAAATGAATTTGTTGAAAATGATGAAAAAATAGATATTCCAATATTACAAATTTCACCAGATGTTGAAAAAAAACAGAAGGAAAGACTTTCCTCGCTTAAAGCAAGACGCGACAATTCTAAAGTTGAAGAATCTTTACAAGAAATTAGTGATGCGGCAATTAATGGAAATAATTTAATGCCAGTATTTATTAAAGCGGCAGAAAATTATGTAACTCTTGGTGAAATGGTTAACGAATTAAAAAAACATTTTGGAACTTATGAAGAAGTTGCAGCTTTCTAACTTAGGCTATTTATTATGAAAAATATAATTATAAGATATTTATTAATTTTCACACTTCTTTTTGTATGGAGTGCATGTTCATCATCAACACCAGAAGTAAAAAAAGTTAATCCCCAAGAAAAGGAGAGTCCAATTTATGACAATAATTTGCGAATTAATACTAAGCAGATTTATTGCTGGGTAAACAAAATGCCAGGTGAAAAGGCACGGTTTAATATCACAGGTGAGTTAGTATTTTTTGATGATTCTGATTATGATATTAATAATATTACAATAAAGAAAATATTAATAATTCAGAATAATAATGTCTTGTATCAATTAACTCCTAAACTTGAATCCACTTTTGTCAATAATTCTAAATCAATTTTATTTTCAACTGTAAAAGGAATGTTAGTATCAATTCAACTAGATTCCGAAAAAAGTATAGATGTAAAAGTTATACTTAGTGATAATAATAACGAAATTGAATATTTTATTAAAAAAGTTAAAATAGAAGAGGCTTATTAGAAGATGGGAATTGAAATATTTGGGTTAATTTTATTATTAGTATTAAGTGGATTCTTTTCAGCTTCTGAAATTGCATTTGTTGTATCAAATAAATTAAAAATTGAATTACGTGCTAGAAAAAACGATTATTCAGCAAAAATTATTTCTTTTTTCAGTGAACGTCAGCAAATATATTTTTCAACTATTTTAATTTCAAATAATATAGTAAATGTTGCATTTTCATCATTAGTTACATTGTTTTTACTTTCTGCTTTTGGTTTAGGTGAAGTATCTATCTTAGTAATTTCCACTTTGCTTTTATTGATATTTGGTGAACTTATTCCAAAATATTTTGCTAGAGAATACCCTGATAAATTTGTTTTATTTTCTGCTATTCCAATAAGATTTGTATCTGTTGTTCTCACTCCATTGGTTTGGGTTACCTCGACTATTTCACATTTCATTGTTTCTAGTTCAAATATTAAGGAAGAGAAAATTAGCCACCTTTTTGATAAGGAAGATATTCAATATCTACTTAATGAAAGTATTTCAAGCTCAACTAAAAATACCATTAATGTAGAGGAGTTCGATTTAATTAACAAAGTTATTGAATTGGGTGAGCAGAAAATATATGAGGTCATGACTCCAAGAACTGATATTGTTGGAATTGAAATTGATTCTGATATTTCTGAAGCTATAAAATTGTTTAAGGACTCTGGATATTCCAAAATACTTGTCTATGAAGAGAATATGGATAATATTAAAGGATTTATTCATGCTTTGGATATGTTTAAATTTCCTAAAACAATTAGTGAAATTAAACGCGATATTCTTTTTGTACCTGAAACTAAAAAAAGTTTAGATCTTTTGAACGAACTTCTAGATAAACGCATTTCAATTGCTCTTGTTGTTGATGAATTTGGTGGAACAGAAGGAATTGTTACTACTGAAGATATTATTGAAGAAATGCTTGGTGAAATAAGAGATGAATATGATGAGGATGAAGAAATTTTCAAGAAGATTGATGACAATTTATTCATCATAAGTGGTAAATATGAAATTGATAGACTAAACGATGAATATGATTTTCAAATTCCAGAAGGGGAGTACGAAACAATTGCTGGATATATTATAACTGAATTGGGAATGATTCCAAGTAAGAAAAAGATTTATCAAATTGGTAATTTTAGTATTGAAATTATTCATTCTTCAAAGCAGCGAATTGAATTAGTAAAGTTAAAAATACTTGATACTTAAATGATATCTTGTTTTTGGTGTCTTTTACTTATACGAATCTTTTATGTTTTCAAGATAAAACTCTCTCAAAATAAATACTTAATAGTTTTAAGTATTAACTTTCCTGACCCATTGGTTTTTCAAGTCTTTTTATTTAAGTTGCTAGTCAAGAAATACAGCAGAGTGTTTTTGTGAGGAATGATTTGTTGGGATTTAATTTAAACTGTTTTTCTTGAGTATTTAAAACGCAATCGTTGTATTTTAATAAATATGAGATAAATATGAAATCTACAATAGTATTTCAAATGATTTTACTTACCATGTTTGGATTTGTTGGAAGTGTTTTGGTAGGATTTATATTTTATAATAGTCTTGTTTTTGCACCCAATCTAATCACATTCCAGTTTGTAACCGTTGGAATTTCTGGAGCACTTTTCTTTAGTTTATTAAAGTATAAATCAACCAAAGAACAATTGATTGGAATTACAATTATTTTTTTATTGGATTTTGTGCTAATCATTGGAAAACCATTTTCAATTTCTTTAATTATCAGAGATATTTTGTATTTGAGCAGTATGTTTTTAGCAATTAAACTCTATTACAAATTTATACAGAGAAACTCCACAATAAAATATTATTTGAGGACTTTTGCTTTAGTATTTATCTATTGTTTATTAACTGTAGTATTTGGAACCGTGGTTTATCTTATAAATGCTAAATTTGAATTTCCACTAATTGATTTTCTTCTTGCAATAACAAAGATTTCAATATTAGTTGGGTTTGGAATTGGTATTGGAATAGATTTTTATTTGCAAAATGAAAATTATATTATGAAGTATCTTAAATTAATAACTGCTTAAACAATGCCGCAAGTTATTATGTTCATATTATCAAAAGGAGGATTTAGTGTTTTTGAAAAAGGTTTTAATAGGATTGATTTTAATTTTGCTTTTAACATTTTGTGATTCACCCACAAATAGCATTGTTGGTACAAAAGAAGATATAAAAATTGATAATGTTTCTTTTGTAATTGATACAACATATTTGAAATCATCAATTTTCTACGCCAAAGGTAGAGTAACAAATTATGGAAACTCACTTATTGAATCTCCTTGGTATGTTGAAGCTCAGTTTTATACAGACGCTACATACAAGTTGAAACTTGGAGGTAACTATACAGAAATTGGAGTTCCATTGGAACCTTACCAATCAACATTTTGGCTATTAACATTTTCGGCTTCAACTACAGATTTGAACCAATATCCAAATTTTAGAGTTGGTGATTTAAGAGCAATTTATAAAAAATAATATTTAGTGATATATTATAAGTATGTCAAAAGTTAGTTAAGTTTTTTTTCTAATATTTAATTTGTACAGTATTTCTTGAAAGAATATAATTGATTTGAATTAATTACAAAATGAATCAGCCTATATAATGACTATTCACCGGCATAAAATTAAACAATAGTTTACTTTTTCTATAGAAATATTTAATTAAAATAATCTGCATAAATTTGTTATATCTTTATAACTATTTAAATATTTTAATTATATTTAATAACATTTTTATTTAAGTTAAATAGGACACATATCAAACAAAAATTTAAAAATAAAGTAAGTTATTATTTTTTGTTTCTCCTTCTAATAGCTTTTACTACCCAAACTTTTAGCCAAAATATTGGTAAAATTCGTGGTACTATTACAGATGAGGCAAACGGTGAAGTATTAGCATTTGGAAATGTATTGATTGAAGAACTAAATATTGGGGTTTCAACTAATAATAAAGGTTATTATTATATATCTTCACTTCCAGTAAATACAAATGTAACTTTGATTGTTTCCTATGTGGGATATGAAAGTAAGAAAATAGTCGTTTTTGTTTATCCTAACAAAATCAACAAATTGGATATTCAATTATCCTCTTCAAGTGTTGTTTTGCAAACAGTTGAAAAAATTGGTGAAAAAGTAGTTGAGAAAAACGAAACAGATATAGGTCTCCAAAGAATTTCGGGAAGAGAACTAGAGGCAATGCCAAAAGGAGTTGAAACTGATGTATTTAGATCTTTACAATATGTTCCAGGCGTAAATTTTACTGCTGATATGTCTGCCAGATATTATGTTAGAGGGGGAGATAGTAACCAAAATCTTGTTCTTCTTAATGGAGCAAATGTTTACAATTCATTTCACGCAATGGGACTTTTTAGTATCATAGATCCAGAAATGATTAATACAATGGAATTCTATAAAGGAGGTTATACCGCCGAGTACGGTGGTAGGTTGTCTTCCGTATTAAATCTGATTACTAAAGATGGAAATAGAACAAGATATTCAGGAAAAGCCGCAGCAAGTTTTCTTACAGCAAAAGCAGTTGTTGAAGGGCCAATTCCATATGGTTCTTTTATTATTACTGGGCGAAAAAGTCATAGTACAAGTATTCTTAAAAAGTTTTTTAATAATCAAACTGCACCATTTAATTTTTATGATGCTTCATTTAAAATAAATTTTAGTAACCCAAACTTCCTAAGTGGATCAAAGTTCGTAGTTCATGGTTTCTTAAGTGAAGATAAATTAGAATTTGATAATCCACTACGAGAGGATTATAATTGGACTAATAACATTTTGGGCTTTTCGTGGTTTCAGGTTTACGATGTTCCGCTTTTTTCAGAGATTAGTTATACTACAAACAATTTTCAAGGTAAAGTTTTTCCAAATCTTAGTTCAACAAGAGAAAAAGAGAGTAAATTAAGTGAGCATAAAATTGATATGAATTATAACTATATATTTGATAATAAAAATGAAATTTATGGTGGGCTTCAAATTACAATTTTGAAAACACAGCTATATATGGAAAATTTATTAGGTGCTTATTCTGATATTAATAAAAAAGGTATTAATCTTAGTTTCTTTTTGAAATACAAATTATTACAGTATGATGAATTTGGATTAGACCTTGGTTTAAGATATAGTTTAGCAGGTTTAACCAGAGCTGGAACAGGTTTTATTGAACCAAGAATCTCATTTACTTATACACCTAATCCTGTAATTGCATTTAAAGCCTTCTGGGGTAGGTTCCAACAAGAAATAACTACTATATCAAATGAAAATGAGGTTATTAATGTTTTTGAACCATACATCTTAGTTCCTGAATATCTTAAAATACCGAAAGCAGAACATTATAATGCCGGTGTAACATTTTATTTTACTGATAAAATTAGTTTGGTGAGTGAAGTGTACTATAAAAAATCAATAAATATTACTGAAATAAATTATAATAAAAAATATGCATCAGATCAAGACCTTGTTAGCGGAGAGGCAGAATCGTATGGTCTTGAACATGACCTAAATTATTCAAATGACATGATGCATATTTCTGTTGGATATACGTTAGCTTATTCATATAAAAAAGTTAATAATTGGACTTATTACCCTCGATATGATTCACGACATTCTCTTAATTGTGCCCTTGAAGTAAATATTGGAAGTGGATGGAAATCCATGTTAACTTGGACATATAAATCAGGCTTACCATACACTCCAATAATAGGTTATTATGAGAAACTGTTTTTTCAACCAGGTGCATTTAATACTAGTATATATAACTATTATTTTCCTTATTCAGTGTTAGGTGATAAAAATAGTACACGATTGCCATCTTATCATAGAATGGATATAGGGATATCTAAGATTTTTGACTTAAATTATTTTAGATTATATGTTGATGCAAGCATTACAAATGTTTATAACAGAAAAAATTTGTTTTATTTCGATAGAAGTACAGGCGAAAGAATCAATATGCTTCCATTTTTTGTCTCTGTTAATGTAAAGGTAGAAATATGAGAATTAAATATTTTATATCTGTAATTCTTATTTTCTCAATATTCATTTCTTGTGATGACAGTTTCAGTCCAAAAGCACCTTATGATGAACGATATTCATTAAACTGTATTATCCGTGGTGATACATCTTTTCAAGTGGCTACAACTTATAAAAATTACGACGTTTCCTATATTGATCCATACGAGAATAAGGAGGACTCCTTTATAGATGGAGCATTTATTAGGATGTGGAGAGGGAATGATGAGATTTCTATTTTTAAAGACACAACAATGGAAAGAACAGATCAATCCAGATTTAAAACAGATATTAAATATTATTACATTAATGGTTTCGTTCCAACTGCAGGTGATTCTTTAGAAATAGAAGCTTTACTACCAAATGGTAGAAGGTTACGCTCAAATACTAAAGTTCCAAAAGAAGTGAAGAGGAATGAAATATATAGTGATATGGTGCTTACTCGGTCATTAGTGAATCATCTGAGAACAAGTTGGGAAATTAAAAATCAAAATCTAGTTTATTTGCCCAAGTTAGTATTATGCTATTATGAAAAAGTAAATGGCGTAAATATTTGGAAAGAAAAGATTATTCCTTGGAAGAAACTTAAAATTGATAATGAAACCAAATATATTTATCCATCACCCTCAGGTGATTATTTAATAGATTATGATGTAAATATTATAAAAGAAGCCATGGAGGATATTTCAAAAAATGATTCTGAAAAAGGGAAATATACAATTATATATTTATGGCTTGAATTATCTATTTTTGATGAAAATCTTTCAACTTATTTTTTCACTGTCGGTTTGGAGGATAATTCACTTGCAATTGGGCTTGATGAAGGGGATTATAGTAATATTGAGAATGGATTTGGAATATTTGGCTCATACTTTACTCAAAGATTTAAAATAAGTGTAACAAAAGGCTATGTTAATAGTTTTGGGTATATCTTATATGAAGAATGAGCTTAAAATGAAAAAAAATATATTTATTACAATTAGTGCTTTATTATTTATTTTACTACTTACAAATAGTTGTGAGCAAGATATATCTGTAACTCCACCAATGACACCAGTTCCATTGGGCATAGTAATTATTCAATCTGAACCTAAAGGTGCAATGATTTATGAAGATGGTAGGATTTCAGGTTTTGTAACACCAGATACACTTAATTGGTTGGAAGAAAGAGAATATTATTTTACATTAAAAAAGAAATATCATAAAGATACTTCTTTTGTTCTATCCGCTTTAGTAGATTCAAGTGCAAAGATTTTTATTGATTACTATAAAAATCCATCGATGTTGGGAAAAGCCAATTTTTCATCAACTCCTACTAATACAGAGGTATATTTTCAGAACAAACATATAGGCACTACACCATTTTTATTGTCAGGTGTTCATCCTGGCGAAAATAATTATGTCTTTAAAAAAGAGAATCATAGAACCGATAGTATTATAGTTCCAGTTTATAGCAGTAGAACTGCAACAGCAAAAATAGAATTAACAGATACAACATATTGGGTTGATTATTCTGATAACACATCAGGAATACACGACGTTGTTCTTATTTCAGTTGCAGTTGATCAAAATGATGTTGTTTGGGTCGGTTCTAAGAATGGCGTATCAAGTTTTGATGGTCGACATTGGCAGTATTACTCCACAGAAAACTCAGGATTAAGTGGTATGATTATCAATTGTATTAAAGTTGATAAACAAAATAATAAATGGTTTGCAACAGATAATGGTATAAGTAAATTTGATGGTAGTGTCTGGGTTAGCGAATCTAAATCAACAAGTTCAACATTCCCGGATAATTGGGTTGAAGATATAGAGTTTTTGGAAGATGGTAGTAAAATTATTGCTACAAAAAATGGTGTAGGAAAATCATCAGATGATGGGTGGAAAGTTTCAAGATATTCAGCAGATGCTGATTCAAACTGGGTCACAGATATAGCTCTAAACAATGAAAATGATATTTGGATAACTCTAAAAACCAAAGGGTTGATGCATTTTGATGGTAATAGGGTCTGGAAGCGATACTTTTCCAATCCAATTAGATATGATGGAGCAACTTTATATAATTGTGTTGCAATTGCGGAAGACGCAGTTTGGTTTGGGCATCAAATTCGTTATAATGATCAAAATGATGCAATGACTGGTTTATCTTCGTTTAGAAACGGCAGATTTGATAAAAAAAGTTATACAGCATTTTGGGGAATAGATGTTTATAATATTGCAATTAAAAACGGTAATGAAAAATGGGTTGCTAGTAGAGAGGGTTTATATGTTTTTGATAATTATAATATTAGAAAATTTTACATTAAACAAAATACACCATTAAATGCAGATAAAATATATGATGTAGCTTTTGATTCAAAAGGTGATGCATGGATTGCCACTTATGGCGCTGGTTTATATCATTTTAAGGTTACTCAACTAAAATAACAAAGCTGTCTCAAAAGTAATCGGATAGCAAAACTATAAAGTGGAACTTCAACTAAATAGTGATACTATCAACTTATGAAATCAAATAAAAAACCTCCGAAATTATAAAAATATCGGAGGCTTAAATTTCTAAAGATGAAAATTATTATGTATCAATTAAACTATTTATATAACAAGTCTAAACCAAGTGTTCCCACTAAATCGCTTAGATAATCATCTGATTTCAAATAATTTAGCTCTTTCTTAGCATATTCTAATCTATTTTTGATATCTAATTTTTCAACAACTTCTGAGTAATTTTCTTTAACAATAAATGCATTTAAATAGTTAATATGTCTATTGAATAAATTAATGTCTTTGTGCTGTTTTGCTAAAAGTCTTGATTTATACCAATCACTATTAATTACATAATCTCTATCAAATAATTTCCTTATTTCAGAATTATCAACATTCATACCTTCATAGCTGCCATCAACCATTATATTTAGGATAGCTTTTAACGGAGGAATTGCAGCATCAATACTTCCATCGTCAAAATAAGATTTTGCAACATTTTTATGAGCTTCTACAATATTGTTAATTCCATCAACAAAAATATCTTTTCCTTGAACTTCTGGTTTCAATATATCAGTTATAAAAACTGCACTAGGATTTTCGAAAACTCTTCCAAAATATGTTTTAACAAATTTATCCGTAATTCTATAACCCAGTCTGCTGGCAAGAACTTTTTGATTGTCAAATTCGAAGTCTTCAATTTTTTCTAGAAATCCTTCTTTTATTAAATGATTTGGATTTCTTTCGTCCACTGACAAGCGGCTCCACACTTCAGGAATTAATAAACTTATGTCGTGATCTATTCTGATATTTCCAATAAATCCAGCAGCAGTTGAAAACGCATTATATCCTGTTAATATATAAGAAAGCAATGCATTATTTAAATCCGTAACTGCAAAGAGAGCATTAAATGGAGCTTTTGTTAAAGCGCCCTCAGAACCAACGCCAGTAGTTGAAGGCGATTTACCAGTTAAACTGCTAATAAAATCCATAAACAATTCAGGCAACTCCTGATAATGAATTGGATTATAAACAGATAATGGACGAATGCCAGGTTCTTTAGGATTATTTCTTCGTCCTGGTAAAACAGCATTAACAGGATTTAGTACTGGTTTATCTAATGGTATTTTTCTAAAAAATCGTGTTGCTATTTCAGCCACATATTTATCAAACGGATTTTTTATATCGGGTCTATTTTGTAAATATCTCACATTTTTAGTTAGTTCACCATCAACAATTCTTGGATGTGATGAAGAGATAAAATATTCATAATCCTTATTCTTAGCTACATCTTTAATTAAATCTTGCATTGGATTTGAAAATTTATCAAAACCAATTGCGTCTTCAATCATCTCTTTAGCATCAGCAATTGTTAATGGCTCATAATTAGAAATAAATGAATTTGGAGATGATAAATCACTTTCTGCTTGTTTATCATATCCTCTGTGTATTGCTTCATCAGGACGTTGGAAAAATCTATATTCACAGTTATCAACAAATTTAACACTTTTATTTTTGTAGGAATTATTTAGATATTCTAATTTATTTGATGGAACAGTAGAAGAAACAGTAATATCATCTTCAACTTGTATTTTTTCAGACGCTACAAAATCCTGTCTTAATTTATAAATTCGCCATGCTCCATTTTTTTCAAATCCAACTCTTAAATAACTAGCTATAAGTCGTCTGTTGTGGTAAATTAATTCATGACCTAATTTACCATCAACAGTATCCACACTAAAATGTTCTTTCCAATTATCGCCCCATTCTGGTTTGTAAAAACGTTTTACAATTAAAACAAATCCTTTAATGTATTGAGGTATTGATTCCAGCCAATTATTATATTCTTCAACATATTCATTTTTGGAAGGTGTTAGTAATTTAATTACAGAGCCTAATGATCTTTTTTTACTTAGCAATTTTCGTGTTGGTTTATCAACTGTGTAATCAATTTTATTGATAAAACGAGAACTATAATCTTTGTTAATTATATCTTCTACTAATTTAAAATCCTTATCAAAATCAGCGACAAAAAATGGTCCTGATAGAATAGAATCCGAAATAGATTTTGATATTTCTGATTTCCCACCACCAGAAACTGTGCTAGGTTTGTGACAAAGTGTACCTTCCGCAACAGTTCCAACTAAACGCCAAGATGGAGCACCTGGTTTTTTTTCCATACGTAATTTATATCCTTCTGGAAGTATATAAACTTTTGTAGGTAGAAGTTTAATCGATTTTTCTTCGCCATCTTTATTCCAAAATACTTTTTGGTTAATAATACTTATTTCAACATTTTCAGGTACATAAATTATGTTTGGAAATGATTTATCCACTCCATAACCATCTTCATGTAACTCCATAATATCGGAATAAAGACTAATTACTTGCTCAAATGAATGATTGTTTTTTGGAACGTTCTCATCATTATGAAATGCTTCTGTTTGGCTATATGAAGGAAAAGCTAATGCACCACCTGAATGCTCCTCTTCACAATTACCAAAAAGATTTGCAGAATAGCTAATTTGAGTTTTAACTTCTTTTTTCGAATATCCAAAATAATTATCTGCAATAACTGTTACAATTACACCTTCGGCTGTTCTTATTGTTAACTTAAATGCCTTGCCATCATTATAAAGTTCATCTTCTTTTTCCCAAAACATTCCGTCTCTAATTTCTCGTTCAGTAGCTTTTGATTTGTTTGGTAATCCAATTTCTTTTTTTAACACTTTAGTTAAATGTGGGGCAAGAATTATACATCCAGTATGCCCATTCCAATGCTCTGCATCAAGCGCAGCATCATTTTGAGGTAAAAACGGATTGCCAGCATTTCCAAAAATAGACTCAACAAAATCCAAATTACTTACTAAATTTCCTGGAGTGAAAAAACGAATCTCCATCGATTTTTCTTTTGCATATCCCTTTACTTCGGGCGATACTTTGGGTCTTAATAAAAGAGATACAAATAGTTCAGCTTTATTCTCTTCGTTAGAAGTATAGGGAAGTGTTAGTAATTCTTTTGGAGGTTTTAATGCTAACGCAAATAGGTTTGCTGCAACTATTTTGGGAACTGCAATTTTATCATTGGGAATTGGTAAACCACCCTTTGCTATATGAAATACACCTTTTGTTGTTCTTCTATCATTTTGGGGATTATGTAAAATACCTTGTTTTAATCTGAATGATGAAATAATATCGGATTCAAATTTATTAGAATCTGGTGATATTGATAGAATTCTTGCAATTCCATGTCTATCTAACTCAAAAGTTGTTTTTGGTAGATGTATTTTATCCAGCTCAATAACATCAGAAAAATATTTATTTAAGAAATTTTGTATTCTGTAATCAGCTGGACATAAATATTTTGAAAGAAGTCTTTCTTTTTCCTGATTATTTGAAATTAAATCTTCAGCTATTTCCAAAAATTTATTGTCATTATTGGAACCATAAATTGGATAACCTTTAGCAGCTAATTTTATATTTATATATTGAATAAAGTGCTTTTTATTCCCAGATACAGAATTTCCCTCTTTATCAAAACCTAATTTTCTTTTATTTTGCAATTTAAAACTCCATTAATTTCATATGTAAAAATATATATTTTTAATTAAAGAACCATGTTGCTTATAATTTATATATTTCACTAAGAATATATTTACTAATAAATTGGATATTTTAAGATTTGCAAGTATATCATGTAAAAACTCGGCTTAAATCAATTTTAATGGTAGACAATAAAGATTTTCACTGTTTTTTTAATTGAAATTTGAGTAAAATATAAAATTGAGATAAAAACTAATTGACTTGCACTTATTCAATAAACTGAAGTATTTCGCCAATTGTAACTGGTTCATGTTTATCATCAATATCAATTACAACTAAAAATCCATAAAGTTGTTTAGTTGAAAAGAAAGCATTCATCAATTTGGCTTGGTCGCTTTTAATGTTTTTTCCATCAGCTTCATTCCAAAGTTCTGTTGCAGTTATACATCCTTTTGATGGAGTTAAAGGGGCATATGAAAGTCCGTCGTAAAAGGATAAATCATCAACTGAGCCGTGCATTACAATTTTTCTTCTTCCAGTTAAACCCGCATAATATGATTCATAAATAGGAAGAAACTCTTTCCAACTTTTAGGTAAAAGATTTTTGTAATTGTTAATATTCCAATTATTATTTACAGTTGAATGATACCACAATTTTGTTGGCACTTCAAATGGAATTCTTGTTAATACAGCGGCTGTTGGGCCCAAAGATGGAGTAGGGGAATTGTAGAACCCAACTACAGAAAAAATGCCTTGTGGCGTGTTTCCTTGGCTTAAATAGCCAGGAAGATTTGTAACTGAAAGCGCCAATTGTTGAATATAAAAGATTGAATCATTTTCGTCTTTAACAAATTCACCATTTGGTTTTTTTATAATTGTAATTCCAGGATAAGTTCTATCCTTTCTTTGCAACGTATAAATAATTGTTTTGCCTTCAATAAAATTGTGCGAAAGAATATCTTTTAATGGTGGAGTTTCTAATTCAGAATTCATTAAATAGTAAACAAGAAAATTGATTTGAGGAATTTTCGCCCAAAGGTCATTCTTTTTGCCAAATCTCTTTTTTGTTTCAGCTATTAGATATTCATTTGTTTTGCTGCCGTTTTTTAAATAGTAATGAACACAATATGAATAAAGAGTTGGGTCATTTGTAGTAGTAAATAAAGTATCAATTGTCTTTTCAAAATCAGTTGGATAAAGTGTAATGATAATTTCTGCTAATGATCTTTTAAATTTTATACTACCTTTGGGAGCATAATCACAAGCTAATTGAACTGCTTTATAAATATTATCCGATTTAAATAAATACAATCCAACTTCATAGAAAAGATTTTGCCAGCTTACTTCTGTTTTATGATTAAGCTTTGAGGAAAATGTATTTTCAATTTTATTTAACAAATTCACTCTAAATTCTGCTTTGCTTTCTTTTAATGCAAAATTGGATTGAAGTTTTTCGTGGTTGATTTTATTTTGTGGAAACACTGAAACCGTTAGTAGAACAAAAAAGAATAAATATTTCATTATTTAACTGTATTATATTTGAAAAAGCAAATATATTGATTTACAAAATTCTTATTGATAAAAATATAATATCTTCACATATTTTACTTTATCTTTTGAATCAAAAAAAAAAGAACTGTTAGGAAAAATGATTGCAATAATAGATTACGGTATAAATCAAACAACAGAATTAACGAGAGCATTAACTACTATTGGAGTTGATTTTATTGTTACACATAATGAAAAAGATATTATTAGTTGTGAAAAAGTAATAATTAGTGATGCTTCTAATTTATCAAAAGCAATTAAAAGGATACATCTTTTTAATCTTTACAGTCTATTAAGATTTGTTAAAAAACCAACTCTTGGAATTTCTCTTGGAATGGATTTACTTTGCAACAAATCCAACGATGGAATTTCTTGTCTTGGACTTATTGAAACAGATGTTATTAACGACGCAATAAATAATGTTGAACTCAGGCTTCCTGGATTGAAAGAAATAGAAATAATTAAAGAGAATAAATTGTTTGAAAATATCACAAATGGAACGGAATTCTATTTTTCTAATAATTACCACGTTGATATTTCTGAATCAACCATTGCCATTGCAAATGGCGAAAGCAAATTTTCTGCTGCAATACAGAAAGGCAATTTTTACGGAGTACAATTTTTGCCGGAATTATCTGGAGAGCAAGGATTACAAATTCTCAAAAACTTTATTCAAAATATCTCTTAATTTTGTTATTACATTACTCATTCTTTATATTTCACAATAACTTATTTTCAAATTAAAAAGAATAAAAAATTATGAAACCAAAAATTTACATCAAAGATTTATCAGAGCATGAAGGAAAGGAAGTTACTTTAAAAGGATGGCTTTACAACAAACGAGAAAGTGGTAAAAAACTTAAGTTTTTAATTTTACGCGATGGAACTGGATATTTGCAATGTATAGTATTTACTGGAAATGTAACTGAAGAAGTTTTTGAAGTTGCAGCACAGCTTCATCAAGAAGCAGCTTTTGAAGTAACAGGAATGGTAAAAGCTGAACCACGTGCGGTTGGCGGATATGAGCTTGACGCCACCGATGTTAAACTTATTGGCGCTTCTGAAGATTATCCAATTACTCCTAAAGATCATGGCGTTGAATTCCTAATTGATAACCGTCATTTATGGCTGCGTTCAAAACGTCAAGTTGCAATTATGAAAATTCGTCACAGAATTGTTAAATCAATTCGCGATTTTTTTGATGAAAGAGATTTTACATTATTTGACCCCCCAATTATTACTCCAAATGCAAGTGAAGGAACTTCAACACTTTTTGAAATGGAATATTTTGATTTAGGTAAAGCATATTTAACTCAATCTGGACAATTATATGCAGAAGCTGGAGCTTTGGCGCTTGGTAAAGTTTATACTTTTGGACCAACTTTCCGTGCTGAAAAATCTAAAACTCGCCGCCACTTAACCGAGTTCTGGATGGTTGAACCTGAAATGGCTTTCTATAATTTAGATGATGATATGGATTTAGCAGAAGAATTTCTTGAATACATTGTTAAATCTGTACTTAAAAATAATAAAGAGGATTTAGAAATTCTTGAGCGCGATATTACTAAATTAGAAAAAATTGAAAGACCTTTCCCTCGATTGTCATATAGCGATGCAGTGCAAATGTTAAAAGATGAAGGTCACGAATTTCAGTGGGGCGATGATCTTGGTGCAGCTGACGAAACAATTATTTCAAGTAAATATGATAAACCAGTAATGGTTCACAGATATCCAGCAGCTATTAAAGCATTTTATATGAAGCGTGATCCAGAAAATGAAAAACTTGCGCTCGCTGTTGATGTTCTTGCTCCAGAAGGATATGGCGAAATTATTGGTGGAAGTCAGAGAGAAGACGATTACGACTTGTTACTTGGAAGGATTGAAGAACATAAGTTACCTGTCGATTTTTTTAAATGGTACCTTGATTTAAGAAAATACGGTTCTGTTCCTCACTCTGGTTTTGGACTTGGACTTGAAAGAACAATTACTTGGATTTGCGGAATTGACCATTTACGTGAAACTATTCCTTTTCCAAGAATGATATATAGAAATACACCTTAAATTGAAATTGGAGATTTAATGAATAAAAGCTTTTTGGTAATTATTTTTATTGCCATTGTTTCATTTTCTATAGCAAGTACTTCTGTTGCACAGGAAGCTCATAAAGCAAACAGCGCAACAGATACTGAATTAGTAAGTGAAACTTCCACACATAATGTAGCGCATGAGTTACCAAATCCATTAATGGTTATTCCATTTGTTATTCTTCTAATCATGATTGCAACGGGCCCAATTTTATATCCGCATTTTTGGGAACATCAGTATCCCAAAGTATCGGTTTTACTCGGTTCAATTGTTGTGTATTATTATTGGTTTATACTTCATAATACACTTAGTTTGCTGCACACTGCTGCTGAATATTTTTCCTTTATTGCACTTTTAGCTTCGCTTTTTTATGCTTCTGGTGGAATAATGATAAAGGTGGATAGAAAAGCCACTCCATTTCTTAATGTTGCGATTCTTCTTTTTGGCGCTATTATAGCAAATTTGATTGGTACAACTGGCGCATCAATGTTGTTGATTAGACCATTTATTAAAATTAACCAAGATAGAATTAAACCTTATCTGATAGTATTTTTCATCTTTATAGTTAGCAATATTGGTGGTGCTTTAACTCCAATTGGTGATCCACCATTGTTTCTAGGATTTTTACGTGGCATAGATTTCTTTTGGTTCATTGAACATATTTGGTATATTTGGCTGCCCACAATTGCGTTAATTTTAATAATATTTTATATTTTTGATTCCAGAAATAAGGAATATAAAGAAGGCCGAGAATATTCTGGGAAAATTGAATTTAAAGGTTCAAAAAATTTAATTTACTTGGCTATTATTTTACTAGCAGTTTTTATTGATCCTAATGTAATGAGTTGGGTTCCAAATCTTCAACCATCACCAATTGGTATTCGCGAAATTATTCAGTTTGGAGTTGTTATTTTAGCAATAAAAACTTCTGATGAGAAAATACTAAAATATAATGAATTTGATGCTGAACCGATTAGAGAAGTGGCATTTTTGTTTATTGGAATATTCGCGACAATGATTCCTGCATTGCAATTAATATCTCACGAAGCAAATGTTTTGGGTGACAAATTAACTGTTGGAATGTTCTTCTGGAGCACAGGCTTACTATCCGGAGTTTTGGATAATGCACCAACATATTTAAATTTCCTTAGCGCTGCACTTGGTAAATTTGGCTTAGATGTTAACACAGCTGCTGATGTTAAAGAGTTTATGAATATTGACTATATTTTTCTTCAAGCAATTTCAGTAGCTGCAGTATTCTTTGGTGCAATGACTTACATTGGTAATGGTCCAAACTTTATGGTAAAATCAATCGTAGAACGCGCTGGTATTGAAATGCCAAGTTTCTTTGCATATGTTTATAGGTATTCGCTACCAATATTAATTCCAGTTTTTATTTTAGTTTGGTTAGTATTTTATTTTTAGGAGAAATTATGAAAACAGTAAAAGAAGTATTAACTGAAGATGGAACAGGATTGCATTATGGTAATCGTGTCTTGCTTCCTTTTAAAGTAGAAATTTTGAAAATTGTAATTGGTACGCAAATTATTACTGATTTTAGTAAAAATTATGATGGTGCTCATGTTAGAGTAACAGATTTATATACTGAAGTATATTTTTATGATTACAAAAACCTTTCTGAACAACTTTCAAAATATGAAGTTATTAAACTAGTTGTTGTTCAAGAAGGTGAGGATATTTTTGATTTTGATAATCATGTTCCAATAGAATTGGAAATTCATGGAAAGCACAAACTTTTAATAAAAAAAATTCCAGACGATTTATTATTTTTTGAATAAGTATGATACCATTATTTACTACAATACAAATTCGTAACGCAGACAAATATGCAATTGAACAGTTAAAGATTCCTGGAATTGTTCTAATGGAAAATGCATCTTTATCAGTTTATAATTCAATAAAGAAAAATTATAATTTAATTAATGAAGTTTCTCAAATAGGAATTATTGCTGGAAAAGGGAATAATGGCGGAGATGCATTTGCAGTTGCTCGCCATTTTATTAATGATGGATTTATTGTAAATATTCTATTTGTAGGAACTGAAAGTGAATTAAAAGGTGATGCATTAATAAACTTCACTATATGTAAAGAGCTTTGTAAAGAAGTTAACAACGGTAATGTCATTTTCTATAAATCAAAAAGTGATTTAACTAAAATTAAAAACTCAGATGTAATTATTGATGGACTTTTGGGTACTGGTACAAAAGGTGAAATTAGAGAACCTTATAAATCAATTATCGAATTTGTAAATGAATTAAATGCTTATAGAGTCGCAATTGATTTACCAAGTGGTTTAAATATTGAAACCGCAACAGGGTCATCAATTTTCAACTCAGATTTAACAATTACGTTAGCCGATTATAAAACTGGACTCTTTTACGGAAAAGGATATGAGTTTTCTGGAAAAGTAGAAAAAGGTTCAATAGGAATTGGTAAAGAGTATTTTGAAAACCAGATTGTTAAAGAATATTTAATTGAACCAGAAGATGCTTTGCAAGGTTTACCAAAGAAGAAAAAAACATCTCATAAATATTCAAATGGTAAAGTATTAGCAATTGTTGGCTCTGGAAAATATATTGGAGCGGCGTCACTTTTAGTGCGCTCTTTATTTCAAGTTGGAACTGGATCTGTTCTTCTTGCGTTTCCTAAATCAATTAGAAATTTAATTTCAACAAATATTGGAGAAACTGTTTTTGCAGCATATAATGATGAAGGAAAAGAATACTTAACTTCTGCAAATATCTCAGAATTAAAACAGCAACTAGATTGGGCAGATTTAATAACTATTGGAAGCGGTCTTGGAAGAGAACCTGAAACAATTAAAGCAATTGCAGAAATTATTATAAAATATAAAGCTAAAAAAATGGTTATTGACGCAGATGCAATTTATGCAATAGCTGAATATGGCATTTCCAAATTTGATTTAAGAAATAAAATTTTAACACCACACCATGCTGAATTTTCCCATTTACTTGGAATTACTGTTACTGAATTGCAATCAAATCTTATTAATTATGGAAAGGAATTTGCCCAAAAGACAAAATCCATTTTAATATTAAAAGGAGCTCCAACAATAATATTTTTACCAAATGGCGATTCACTAATAAATTCAGCAGGTAATGTAGGAATGGCAAAATTTGGCTCTGGTGATGTTTTATCTGGAATAATTGCTGGATTGGTATCGTTTTCATCAGATATGGAACAAACTGTTATTTCGGCTGTTTATTTGCACAGTCTTTCGGCAGACTTGCTTTTATTAAAAGAAACAGAATTTGGAATTACAGCAACTAAAATTAAGGAAAATATACCAAGTGCGATTAGTTTTTTACGGAATTCAATTATATAACCTATTTTTATCTAATAAAAAGAAATATCTATACATACCATTAGGGTTATATTGGTTATTAATTTTTATTTTAACAAGTATTCCAGGTAGATCAATGCCAAAAATATTCGGTTTTTCAGATAAAATAAAACATTTTGGCGCATATTTAGTTTTGGCATTTCTGTTAAACTTTGCATTAATAATTCAAAAAAAATATTCTCTTATAAATAAGTATTCAATAATATTTACATTTTTAATTGTATTATTTTATGGATTATTTGATGAAGTTCATCAAATATTTATTCCTGGCAGATTCTTTGATTGGTGGGATTTAGTAGCTAATGGAGTAGGAAGTTTGTTAGGTATTATCTTAGTTAAGGTAATAATTATCTTTAATCAGAAAAAAGATGCAAATTTGTTGAAACTTTCTTAAACTGTTTGTGTAAAATTGAGTATTGATGTTGACAATACAGTAATCATTTTTTAATTTTAGATTCTAAAATTGTGAAACTAGGAGGTCGTCGTGGCTTTAAAGAAAAATCCGAAGGTTGACCTAAAACGTAAGTATCAAAGGTATTGGGAAATTAGTTTAATTATCTCTTTAACTATTTTGATTGTTGCGTTTAAGTTCTTCCCTAAATTCGAACAAGAAGTATTAAGTATAGATGCTCCTCAAGAATTAATTCAGACTGAGGATGTTGAGGCTACTAAACAGGAGACTGCTCCACCGCCTCCACCAAAGCCTCCAATTCCTATTGAAGCACCAACTGATGATGTTTTGGAAGATGTTGAAATTGAATCTACGGAGCTGGATGTTGATGCAACGGTCTCTGCACCACCACCTCCACCAAAAGTTGAGGAAGAAGAAGTTGAACCAGTTTTCTTTGTAGCTGTGGAAGAAATGCCATTACCTATTGGCGGAATTGGTGCAATTCAAAGTAAAATTGTATATCCAGAAATTGCAAAACGTGCTGGTGTTCAAGGCAGAGTTTATGTTAAAGCTTACGTTGATGAAAACGGAAAAGTTACTAAGGTTGAACTTGTTCATGGAATAGGTGCTGGTTGTGACGAAGCTGCAATGGAAGCGGTAAACAGCGTTATGTTTAGTCCTGGAAAGCAAAGAGGTAAACCTGTAAAAGTTCAGGTTACTGTTCCAGTACTCTTCAAATTACAATAAGAATTTAAGGCGTCTAAATTAGGCGCCTTTTTTATTTTATCACGTTTAATTTTTAAAATAATCCAATTGGGAACAAAAAATGCAATTCTTTGTAGAATCCTAAAAGCTACTTCCATAATCTATTCATCATTTAAAAAGTGAGGTTATAATGGCTTTAAAGAAAAACCCCAAAATTGATATTAAACGGAAATACTACAGAGTATTTCAAATAAGTTTAATACTTTCCCTTTCCCTCATGATTTTAGCATTTAAATTTTTTCCAAAAATTGAAAAAGATGCAATTGCTAGCATCATTCCACAAGTTTTAATTATAGGGGAAGATGTTATCCCAACAAAACTAGATCTAGTAATACCCGAACCTCCAAAACCGCTAATTCCTATTGAATCTCCAACAGATGATTTATTAGATGATATTGCGATTGAAACATCTATATGGGATGAAAAAGACAATATTGGAATAACGACTCATAAACCTCTAAGTAATGATGTAGATGAGGACTTGAATATAATTTTTGTTGCCGTTGAGCAAATGCCGAAACCATTAGGTGGAATTGCAGCAATTCAGAGTAAAATTGTATATCCAGAAATTGCAAAACGAGCTGGTATTCAAGGCAGAGTGTATGTTAAAGCGTTTGTTGATGAAAATGGGAATGTATTTAATGTTGAATTGCTTAAAGGAATTGGTGGAGGTTGCGATGAATCGGCTTTAGTGGCTGTTAAAAGCTCAAAGTTTATACCAGGAAAACAACGAGATAAACCTGTTAAGTGTCAAGTAACTATTCCAATACTATTTAAATTACAATAAAATTTATGGCACCTCAATTAGGTGCCTTTTTTATTTCTCACTTATTAAATTACCAAAACCAATCCTAAACTATCTTAAAGAATAAGTATATTTGCATTCAATTTTGGAAAAATTATGAATTATCAATATGGTAACAGAGAGTTTAGTATAACACGTTATCCGAGTAGCACAAATAAATCACTAACTGCTTGGAACGCTGCGGATGAATATATTCTAAAATACATTGATGAGAATAAAACCAATACAAAAGACATATTAATTTACAATGATCGTTTTGGCTTTCTCAGTTTATTTTTAAGCGAATCTAAACCAAAAGCAATTATTGAGAGTAAATCTCAAGAAAAAGCAATTAATCAAAATTTAATATCAAACAATGTTGAATTAAAGAATTTTGAATTTCTGACCCCTTTTCAAGATTTAAAATTATCTGTTGAAACTATTATTATAAAAGTTCCAAAATCAGCAGAATTATTTCGCTTTTATTTAGAACATTTATCAGAGGTTCTTACAGCAAATTCAGTTGTAATTTGTGGATTTATGACAAAATATTTTACTCCACAAATCCTTGAGATTGCAAATAAATACTTTGAATTAGCCGAACAAACTCTGGCATTAAAAAAGTCTAGATTATTGATTTTGAAAAACCCAAAGAAAACAACAAAAGCTTCTATTATTAATGAAATAAAATTAAATGATAAAATTTCACTAAAGCAGTATTCTAGTGTGTTTTCATCCAAAAATATTGATTACGCAACTCAATTTTTAATTGATAATATAAATCTAAAAGAAACTGATAAAAAAGTGTTGGATTTAGGCTCTGGCAATGGTGTTTTAGCTTGTGTAATAAAAGGGAAGAATGAGAATTGTGAAATTCATTTGTTAGATGATTCTTTACTTGCTATTGAATCATCAAAATTAAATATCAGTGGTGAAAATATTCATTTCCACTATAATGATAATCTTAAAGAATTTGATGATAATTATTTTGATTTTATTGTGTCCAATCCACCATTCCATTTTGAGCACGAAACAAATATTGAAATTGCAATTAGTCTATTTGAAGAAGCGGTTCGTTGTTTAAAAAGAGATGGGCATTTACAATTGGTGGCAAATAAACACTTAAATTATAAAACTCATCTCATTAAAATATTTGAAAATGTTGAAATTACTGCTGAAAATGAAAAGTTTGTGATTTATGATTGTTTTTTTTAGTGCACTAAAGTTATAAGTTGAAAATGCGGTAAAGTTCTGAAGTTATAAGTGAGCTAAAGCAAAAATACTTATAATCCCAAAATAATTTTAGTTCACTTTAGGCACTTATAACTTATAACTTATAATTTAATTTCTCATTATATTTGTGAGGTCATTTTTAGAATTTAATCCACTCAGAAATTATTTGTCTTTAGTTCATTTGTCAAATATTGATTTTTGCTACAAAAGCTTACGTAATAATTCCAATTTTGCGTTAAGTAATTTTAATTTTACTATTAATGAAGGCGAGTTTATTTCCATTCTTGGTCCAAATGGTTCTGGTAAATCGACGCTAATTAAACTAATTACTGGATATTTAGAACCGCAAAACGGCAAAATTAAGCTGAATAATAAAAATCTGAATGATTATAAAAGAAAAGATATAGCTAAAATTATTGCATATGTACCACAAATACCAGCGTCAATCTATCCTTTTTCAATTTATGAAATTGTGGCTATGGGAAGATTTCCATATTTAGATTTCACTGGGTTTGAAAAGAAAAGTGACAAGTTTATTATTGATAATATATTAGAATTAATGGAATTAACACATTTGGCAAATAAAGGAATAAATGAAGTTTCTGGAGGCGAAGCACAACGCGCATTTATTGGGCGTGCATTGGTTCAGCAGCCTAAAATTCTTTTATTAGATGAACCAAATTCACATTTAGATATTAAACATCAAATCTCAATATTTAATTTATTAAGAAAATTAAATATTGAAGATGGACTTACGATTATAACTGTTATGCATGATTTAAATTTAACTTCAATATATAGCTCACGAGTTTTGATGCTGAAAAATGGAAAAATATTTTTAGATGGCGATGTTAACACTGCTTTGGTGCCGAAAGTTATTAAATATATTTTTGATGTAAATGTTGAAATAAATACAGATGAAAGTAATTCAAGAAGTATATTTATTAAACCAGATTTATCATTAAGTTAAATACCAATTACATGAATAAAAATAACTCGTCTGTATTAATATATCTGTTTTTTGTCTCTTTGCTTGAAATGATTTTAACATTTTTAATTAAATATGATTTAAACTCAATTTCCATTAAACAGTTTAATATTTTCTTTATTGGTAATTTGCTTCCCGTATGTATCGAAGTAATATTAGTTATTTTATTGGTAGCTCAGTTATTTAATACAAAATCAATATTTACTTCACATAAAGTTATATTAGTTGTTTTAACTTCAATTTCCCTCATATTATTATTTGCTAGTTATTTAGCAAATAAGACTAATTATATATTTCCAGAACAGTACCTTTTTAATTATCCATTTAAGAGAGTTTTTATTGGTGGTAGTTTAATGTTTTCATTTTTCATTAAACTTTACATAATCATGCTTTTAATCAATCTGTTTTTTAATAGTAGCTTTATCGTTTATCTCAAATCTTTATTTACAACTCTTTTTATAGTAATCATTGCTTTTTTAACGATATTTGTTTTTACTACAAAAAACGGTTATAGCGCATTAAAACTAAAACCATCTAAAGAGTCTGTTGGTGTTGTTCTTGGCGCAGCTGTTTGGAAAGATAAACCAAGCACTTTACTGATTGGAAGAATTAAAAAAGCGGAAGAATTACTTCGGAATAAAAGAATATCAAAAATTCAATTAACTGGAAGCAACGCACCCGGCGAAATAAGTGAAGCTAAGGCAGCATATAATTATGGTCTTTCACTTGGCATTAAAAAACACCTAATGTTTATTGAGGATAAAACTACAACTACAACTGAGCAAATACAATTTATTAAAGAAACACTAACCAGAAATCAAAATAATTATTCGATACTTATTATCTCCGACCAATTTCATTTAACTCGTGTTTTAGAAATCTGTAACTTTTTTGATGTTAAAGCCATGGGAGTTGCATCTGATTATTCGTTAAAATGGGACAAGTTGTTATATTACCGTCTTAGAGAAAGTATTGCGCTATTGTTTTTCTGGTTATTTGCAATCTAAAATATTTAGTTATAAATAATTATTATTGAATGGAAAAATTTAATTATTAAGTTAATAGTCAAATGTGAGTTAACAATTGAGGTTTTATCCATCTATTGTGTGAAATTAAAAAATGAAAATAAATTATAGAATTAAGGAATAAAATGAAGAAAAAATCACAAAGAAGATTTGCACGCGAAAAAGTTTTGCAAGTCCTTTATGCTTATCAAATAAATGGGGAAGGGTTAACCAAGCACACTGATGCAATTCTTTCGGATATAAGTTCTGAAGGTGACAGAAATTTTGGACGTAAATTAATAAATTATGTTGTTGCAAATAGTGCCGAACTTAATAAAAAAATTGAAGAAAAAGTCTCCAATTGGGAAATTGAAAGAATTGCTGTTATTGATAAACTTCTGTTAAAAATGGGAATGGCTGAAATTATGTTTTTCGAAGATATTCCTCCAAAAGTTTCAATAAATGAAGTAATTGATATTTCAAAGGAATATAGTTCTTTAAATAGTGGAAAATTTATTAATGGAATTCTCGACGCGGTTTTATCAGACTTAAAGAATGAGGGTAAATTGAAAAAAATTGGAAGGGGACTAATTGATAAAAACATGACAATTGAGGAATAATTTGTGATTGCATTAATATTGGAAACCTTGGAGGTTTTTGAAACCTCCAAGGTTTTTCTTAACTGAGTAGAGAAATTTTATAATGAAAGATAGCAACAACAAGTTTAAAATATTCATTTGGGCACTATTCGATTTTGCCAATACTTCCTATTCAATTGTTGTTGTTACATTTATTTATGCTGTTTATTTCAAAGATGTTGTTGCTCTTGGCAAACCAATTGGTGATTTATACTGGAGTATTGGAATTAGCATTTCAATGCTGATAAGTGGAATTCTTGCTCCAATACTTGGTGCTATTGCGGATTACTCGGCAGGCAAAAAAAGATTTCTACTTTTCTTCACTCTACTTTGTATTACTTCAACTTCATTACTCTTTTTTGTGCAAGAAGGTATGATTTTCTGGGGAGTTACACTTTTTATTTTAGCAAATATTGGCTTTGAATCGGGATTAGTTTTTTATGATTCATTTTTGCCTGAGCTAACTTCACCCAAAAATTATGGACGTGTAAGTGGTTATGGCTTTGCATTTGGATATTTTGGTTCGCTTGCTAGTCTTGCAATTGCATTTCCATTTATCCAAGCAGAATTGATTCGAGAAACATTCCCAATTTCGGCTTTATTCTTTTTAATATTTGCCATTCCACTTTTCATCTTCTTAAAAGATACCAGAAGAAAAGTGAAAGTTACAAAATCGTTTATAAATATTGGCTTTAGGCGTGTAAAAAACACATTTTCTAATCTGCGACAATACAAAAATCTTGCAATGTACTTGCTAGCATTTTTCTTTTACATTGAAGGAGTGAACACCACAATATTTTTTTCTGGAAATTTTGCACGCACATCTTTGGGATTTACACTAACCGAATTGGCTTTATTTTTCCTAATTGTTCAAACAACCGCAATTGGTGGTTCGCTATTGTTTGGAATTTTATCTGATTCTATTGGACAAAAAAAATCAATTATAATTTCGCTTTACATTTGGATTTTTACAATGGTTCTTGCGTTTATTATTAGCGATGCAAATAATATAGTTCTAATTTATCTAGCAAACTTATTTAATTCAGAAATGCACAATTTTCAATCCATGAGTTTTTATGTTGTAGGTTTACTTGCTGGAAGTGTTATGGGTGCAACGCAATCGACAAGTAGAAGTATGATGACAAAACTAACTCCAATTGAAAAGAAAACAGAATTTTTTGGATTCTATTCGCTATTTGGTAAAAGTTCTGCAATAGTTGGTCCGCTAGTTTTTGGAATTATCAGCTACGTAACCGAAAGTCAATCTTACGCAATTCTTTCAATTAGTGGCTTTTTTATTGTTGGATTATTTATACTAAGGTTTGTTGATGATACTAAAGTGAAGCTGAATTAAAAATCCTTTTTATAACTCCAGCGCAAAAGAAAAAAGATAATTGCTATCGATATTCCCAACCACAAAATTCCCCAAACAGTTGCAGAAACAGAAGTAAGTGCTGCAATATATTGAGCATCCGATGGACGATAAAGGTTTGTCAAAATATCTTCTTTTATGTCAATTGCAACATAAAACATGCTTATCAATCCAAGTAATTTGTATAAAATTGAATTTACAAATTGGGGAAAATATATTGGTGCAATTATAAAAAGCGCTGCAAAAAGCACGGAAGCAATTTTCCCTAAATTTCCTTCCAAATAGTTGGCGGCAAAAAGAATTAGCAAAACTGCCAAAATGATGGAAAACAATTTTCTAAAATTAACAATATGACCCGAAATGTAAAGAAAAACGCCAAATAAAAGACTTCCAAGATAGCCGGCAGAAGCTATAATAAACTTATTTCCACCAATTGTTCTACTTTCGCCACCAAGTGAATCGGTAATTAGAATTGAATCGAGTCTTCCACCACTTAAAATTGCCGCTATTCCGTGACTCATTTCGTGAGTTAAAACGACAAATAGTTTTATTGGATATATTATAAAAGAATTCCAAAAGAAGAAGGAAAGAATTAAAAAAGTTAAAACAACTGCATATTCCAACATTATTTTCTGTTTAGCGTTTAGTCTAAATGATTTTTGTTTAGCCATAATTTTCAGTTTTTTGAAATGCAATTTATGAAAATATTAATTGCAAAATGGAAAGTAAAATATAGCCATATAATTATCGTTCAAAAATCCAATTAAAATGAAACTCAACTTCTTTCTAACTATATTTGCACAATAATTTATACTCTTTTGGAAATCGATAATTAAAATATGAAATCAAAAACACTTCTTATTCTTCTCATTTTACTTTCAATACCTATATTTTCTCAAAGCGGTTTTGTTTACACTTATTATTCAAGCGGAAAAATTGAGGGAGTTTTGTTTTACGCAAATGAAGTCCTTGAAGGGAAATGCTATTGGTATCACGAAAATGGAAATCTTAAAGCTGAAAAAGTTTACAGCAATGGCAAGCTAAACGGATTTTCAAGGGAATTTGATGATACTGGATTAATGAAAGAAGAAATTTCTATTAAAAATGGTGTTCGTGATGGTCTTTCAAAATATTATTATGATAATGGAGCACTTAAGTCAATTCTAAGTTATGAAAATGGTGTTTTAATAAAACAAGTACACATTGATTACGATTCGCTTTACGTTGCTCCTTTGGAAGCTTACAAATATGCTAACACGCAGGATAGAATTAAAGATAATGAGGATTTGTTCCTTTGCGAAGGGGCTGATATGTGTCCAAAACCAGTTGGTGGGATGAATGAAATTATTAAGCATCTTGTTTATCCAGAGCACGCAAAATTATATGGACTTGAAGGATTTGTAACTGTTGTTGTTTCAATTGATACTATTGGGATTGTAAAAAAAATAGAAGTACTAAACGATTTAGGATTAGGCACAAAAGAAGCTGCAATTGATGCGGTTAAAGCATCAAGATTTTTACCAGGTGAAAAGGATGGAAAAACAGTTGCAAGCAAAGTTTTATTTAAAATTCCGTTTATGCTTAGTGGCAAAATACTTTATGCAGCTTCAACTCTTAAAGATGATGGAAAGGCAAAACCTATAAATCCCAAGTCTCACGAAAACAAAATCCAAAATGAGAAAGTAAATGAAACTGAAAATTTAGAAGTTGATAAAATTGAAACTAAAGTAGAACCTAAATTATTTGAATGTGATTTGGATGTTTGCGCAAAACCAAAAGCTGGAATTAAGGATATTTTAGATAATTTAATTATGCCATCAGTAGCTAAGCGAAAGGGAATTGAGGGTGAAGTTATTGTTGAAGCTACAGTTGATATTTATGGAAATGTTCGTGATACAAAAGTTATAAAACAACTTGGGTATGGTTGTGATGATGCTGTAGAAGTAGCAATTCTTCAAACAAAATTTGAACCTGGTATTTCTGATGGAAAACCTGTCCGCTCAGTTGTGAAAATTAGAGTTCCAATTGTTCAGGAAAAGGAATGATACCAACAAATGCCAGTCATTGCGAGGAGTTTCATCCCGAAGCAATCTGTTACAATCGCGATCTGTTTGAGTAGAATTATTGAAAGATTGCTTCACCAACAAAAAGACGTTGGTTCGCAATGACACCGACAAATGAAAGTCATTGTGAGGAATTCCATCCCGAAGCAATCCACCTAAGAAGTATAAATAATATTAGATGGTAACAAATTGCGTAAAAATGGATATATCTACATAATAACTAACAAAAATAATACGGTACTTTATACAGGTGTTACTTCAAATTTAACAAAAAGAATTTACGAGCATAAAAATCATCTAGTTGATGGTTTTAGTAAAAAATATAACTTAGAGAAATTAGTTTATTATGAAATATTTGAAGATATAAATTTAGCTATTCAAAGAGAAAAACAGATTAAGGCTGGTTCAAGAAAGAAAAAAGAGGAATTGATAAAATCAATTAATGAAGAATGGAATGATTTAGCTAATGAATTATTTTAGAAATTTCAAAGGATGCTTTATCTAACAAAAAGAGTTGGTTTCGTAATGACGCGCCAATAAGTCAGTCATTGCGAGGAGTTCGTCTTTTTGAACGACGCGGCAATCTGTCAAAAGAGTAATAGTTAAAAATCACTACAACTTAGGTAGATTGCTTCAGCAAAAAACGCTTCGCAATGACGGACAAAAAAAGCGCAAGTCTTTGCGAGGAGTTTTATCCCGAAGCAATCTGTTATATTCGCAATCTATTTGATTAGAAAAAATGAAAGATTGCTTCACCAACAAAAAGACGTTGGTTCGCAATGACGCATAAAAGTACATTTAATTATTCCAATCCCAACAACTTTAAAAATTCTATTTCAAGTGTTTTTCCTCTATCTTTTCCGTACCACAAATGAAGTTTTTCATTAAACTCATCTTTAGATAAACCGCTTTCTTTCCATTCTTTTACAAGTTGTTTTGCAACTTCAGGTCTTGGTCCCCATTGAAAAAGTTGATTTCCTTCTTGGTCAAATCCAATTATTTTTGGAATTGCTCTACCACCGTTTGTAAGAAATCTATCAATTATATCAAGATTATCATCACGATAAATCATTTTGAATTCAATATTTTGGCTAGATTCAGTCATCTTAAATAGAAATGGAATATTCTGTGCAGAATCACCACACCAATCTTCGGTGATTATTAACCAAGTTTGCTTTTCGGTAATTTTGCTTATTGCATTTTTAACTTCGTCACTTGGTTTATAGGTTTTTAAAATTCTGTTAGTTCGTCTTTGATTTAATTTTGTGTATTCGTGCAATTTTCTATCTAATTCATTCTCAATTGGTTTTTCGGGATCTACTGCGTTTAAATCTGATTGTTTATTGAATTGCTTAAATGAAATACCAATCTCATTTATGTATTTAAGAAATTCACTTTTTTTGTTCATTTGTAACCTAAATTCTGTTTTCTATTTTCATTTAAAAATATAAATTATGGTTACAAGATAATAAATTATTTAATCCCAAAATGTCACTATGTTTACACTTCATGCACATTCAACGTTTTCATTGCTAACTGGAACAATTCCTTACGAGCGGATTATTAAGCTTGCCAAAGAAAATGGTTCAAAATACGCTGTTTTGACTGATACAAATAGAATGAATGGGTTAATCCAATTTGCAAAACTTGCTGAGGAAGAGGGAATTAAGTCAATTCTTGGAACAGAACTTACTGACCCGCACGATGAATCTTTGTCACTTATTTTGCTTGCAAAAAACGATAAAGGCTATTCGAAACTTTGCAAAATAATAACTACTCGCAATTTAAAAGAGAGTTTTACTCTTGCTGGATTATTGCATGAAGATTTATCCGATTTATTTATTATTTGCTCATCAATCGAATTAATAAAATCAAGTTTGGAAAGAATTGCTGAACTTCCAAATTTTTATACCGAACTAATTGTAACCGAAAATTGGAAACTTAAAACACGAAAATTGTATGAATTATCCCAAAAGCATAAAATTAAATTTGTTGCCTCACATCCACTTTATTTTGAAAAACAAGATGATTTTATACTTCACAAAACGGTTTCGGCAATTAGACTAAATAGCACGATTGAAAATATTGATAAAAACAAATTGGTGGATGAAGAGTTTTATTTCAAATCGCCAGCAGAATTAAAAGAAACTTGGAAGAAACTTCCAGAAGCATTGCAAAATGTTGAATTTATAGCTGATAATTGCAGTGTTAATCTAAAATTTGGTGTTTATAAATATCCAAAATTCGATTTACCCGAAGGCGAAACTTCTTATTCAATGTTGTGGAAATTAGCTTTTGAAGGACTAAAGGAAAAGTACAACCCAATACCAGATGTTGCTATAAAGCGACTTAATAAAGAAATGGAGGTTATAAATAAAGCCAATTTTAATGACTATTTTCTAATTGTTTGGGATATTCTTCAAGAAGCTAAACGGCGAGAAATAATTCACGTTGGGCGCGGTTCTGCTGGTGGAAGTCTGGTTTCGTATTGTTTGGGCATTTCACAAGCTGACCCAATAAAATACAATTTATATTTTGAACGATTTCTAAATGATGCTCGCAAAGACCCGCCTGATATTGATTTGGACTTTTCTTGGAAGGAACGCGATGAAATTATTAAATATGTTTTTGATAAATATGGCTATTCGCATGTTGCAATGATTTCTACAACTGTTACATTCCGCGCACGTTCTGCTTTTAGAGAAACCGCTAAAGCTTTTGGAATTTCTGAACATGAAATCTCAAAATATAGCGAGTTCATACCATGGAGTAGCGCAAAAAATCTTGGAAACTTAGCGGAGAAATTCCCAGAATCAAAATCGTTGGATTTTTCTGATGAACCTTGGAAATCTATTGTGGAAATTGCGTCAAAACTTGCTGGCTTTCCGCGACATATTAGCATTCATCCAAGTGGAATTTTAATAACTCCAAAACCAATTACAAACTACGTTGCCCTTGAATACGCAAAAAACAAAGGACTTGGATTGATAATTACACAACCCGATATGTATCCCATTGAATACATGGGTTTAATAAAAATAGATTTATTAAGCCAGCGTGCATTAGGTGTTTTGAGAGATACAATTGATGCAATTGCGGAAGAATAAGAGTACCGTAGCACAGATTAGCAATCTGTGTACACTAAACTTGATTGATTCTGTTATATTCTGTTGCTGTAGAGGATAATTGAGGCTGTTAAAAAACAAAAAGAAGAGCTTCAATCAAATGCTCAAAACCAGAAAACATGATATGCGAAACATTTTATAAATATAAATAGCTTCCTGGCTTCAAAAGGAGGCATTTTATAAATATAAAAAGCAAGAACAACTGATTGGTGGAGCAATTTATAAACATAAACGACAAAGAATATTATTTTTCACTGTTATCGAGGAACAGTCATCGACAGAAAAGAAATTGCTGAATATGGTAGCTATTATTGAAATAATGAAATATAGGTTCTATATTCTCTCAAGTCTGATAATTAATCATATTTATATAAAATATATTCAATTATAGTTTAAAATTAATCTTAAAAAACTTAAATTAAAAACCAAAACATTCTAAAATATGAAATGGATAAAAATAATTATCAATGATTAAAAAATAAGGATATCACTTAAAAAATATTATGCAAAAAATCTCTAAAATAATGGTATTAATTATATTTTCATTATTTGCATCATTTGAAAATACTAGTGCAAGTACAAACGATAGTTTAATTACTAAATTAGAATCTTCCGAAGGAAAAGAAAAAGTTAAAATACTTTTTGAATTATTTCGAGAAAAAATAAACGAAAATCCGGAACTTGCAAGAAAATATAGTGAAGAAGCATTAAAAATATCAATTGAAGAAAATATAGAGTCTTACATAACCTATTCATATTTATATATTGGGTTATCATACTATTTTAAGAACCAGTGGAGAATATCTAATGATTATTATTTAAAAGCTCTACAAACTAACTTTTCAAAATCAAACACAAAAATAAATGCAAGTCTTGTTAATAACATTGCTCTAAATTATAAATTTTTAAGTGAGTATGAAAAATCGCTTACCTATTTATTTGAAGCTCTTAAAAAATTTGAATTAGTAAAGGACTCATCTTCAATTGCTATGACAAGGGGAAATATTGGAGTTTTATATATAAAACTTAAAAAGCCGGATGAAAGTATTGAACATTTTAATTTTTCACTTCCTATACTCACTAAGTTAAAGGACTCAATAAATATTGCAAATACTTACGAAAATTTGTCAGATGCCTTCTTTAAAAGTGGTGAGATTGAAACAAGTAAGAAATATTTTAATCTTGCTGAAAAAATGATGTTTGAAATAAAAGATAGCATAGGAATTTCGCGTTTATATTATGAATATGGCGAAAATTTATTTTCAGTGCATTTTTTTAATGAAGCACTTAGGTATTTTACTAAATCAATAACCTTTTGCGATGAATCTTTAACTCCACACCAATATTATCTTTCCTTAGAGGGGCAGGGTAAAGCTTCAATCTATTCTGGAAAAATTAACGATGCCGAAAAATTGTTAAAATTAGCCAAAGAAGGTTTTCTAAGAATGGGAGCTACAGAATCTATTTGGATGAACAATTTGGATTTATCAAAATTATATTCACGTAAAGGTAATTGGGAAAAATTTAATGAATATTTTAATCTTTATGATGAAAAGAGAAATACACAATTAAGAGAAAAAGAAATAAATACAGTTTCCGAACTTAATCTGATTTATCAAACCGAGAAGAAAAACAGACAAATTGAATTTCAAAACATAGAGATTGAAAATAAAAATAATAAAATATTACTTCTTTCAATAATTGCTTTTCTTGTTACAGTGGGTTTGTTTGTAGCATTATATTTGTCAAGAAAATTAAAATTTGCAAATAGAAATCTGATAGAAAAGAACCTTGAATTATCAGAAAGGTGGAATCAACTTCAAAAATTTTATGGCTCTTCTGAATCCGATTTTTCTAATAAAACCCAAAACGAACTATTTCACCGAATATATCAATTAATGGTAAATGAGCAAGTTTACACTAAACACGATATTACAGTAGATTACCTCTCAAAACAGCTAAATAGTAATACAAAATATATATCAAACGCTATTAAAGAAGAAACAGGAATGAATTTTAACACATTCATTAACACGTTCCGGATTGAAGAAGCAAAAAAAATTCTAAGAGATAGAATTTCTAGTTCGTGGTCTTTAGATGCTGTTGCTGTACAGAGTGGTTTTAATAACACAACTTCCTTTTTCCAAGCATTTAAAAAAAATACTGGGCTAACTCCTTCTGCTTTTAGAAATGCGCTTGTAACATCCATTTATGAATGATAGTGTCAATATTGTGAGTTAAATCACAATATTTCTCTATTTTATCTGGATTTTCCTAAAATCTTTAATCCTTTTCCGAAATCTTTAATACTAAAATTTTGTTTTATTTGTCTCAAATATTACAATGGTTTGAGTTTTTGTTTTATTTATAAAACTAAATAACAAATATGGAGTTCAAAAAATGAAAAAGATAATTTTTGTAGTTTTATTGTGTATTGTATCAAATTCATCTGCTTATACAACAATTAATTCTAATATTGCAACTAATACTACATGGACTGCCGGCACTTACTATATCTCAACTTCGATTGATGTAAATAGTGGTATTTTTCTTACAATTAATCCTGGTGTTATTGTAAAATTTGCTCATGGTACTCGAATTTATGTACCTGGGACAATTGATGCAAATGGTTCAGATTTAAGTAGCAATTATGTCGTTTTTACCTCAATTGATGATAATACTTATGGCGAAACAATAACCGGCTCAGATGGAGTTCCAAATCCAGGAGATTGGGAGGGGATTTATGGATATGGAGAAGGAGGTCATCAGGGAACAATTCAACTTGATTATACAATTTTAAGATATGGTGGTAATGCAAGTGGTCCGGATGGCAATTTATTTTGGAATAGAGGAAGTGGCTATTTTCGTAATGGAATTTGTGAATATAGTGCTACAAACGGAATTAATGTGAGAGACGTGCATGTTTCTGTCGAAAATAGTTTAATAAGAAACAATTCTGGAAATGGAGTTTATATTTATGAAAATTTAGTTAATTTAAATATTAATGTTAATAACAATCTCTTTACAAATAATACTGGTTATGCTGCTCATATTGTTGTTACTGCGTTTAGTAATATTAATAATAATTCCGGTAGTGGCAATGGTGTTAATGGTTTTGCACTTGCCGGTCAAATGAATGGAGATCAAACAATTACTGGTTATAATAGTAATTTCCCCTTAATTATGGTTGACCAAATTTCTGTTGCACAAAGTAACACACTAACAATTCCTGCTTCTACAATTATAAAAAGCGAAACAAGCGGATATCTGTGGGTAAGTGGAACAATCATTGTTTCGGGTCAAAGTGATAATGCTGTTGTATTCACTTCTTACAAAGATGATACTTACGGAGGTGATACATACAACGATGGTCCAGCATCTACCCCAGTTGCCGGTGATTGGAAAGGTATTTTAGTTACAAATGATGGTAATTACTCTACTACAGGTGGCGTGGGTACATTCAACTATGCTATAATAAGATATGGTGGCAACAGCTCAACAAGTTTTGATGCTAATGTTGGAATTACGGTTTCGGCATTTACATCAACATTTACAGGATGTGTAATTGAAAATAGTGCAAATTATGGAATCTATGTTTCTCAAGCGTTTTTAAAACTTCGCTCATCAAGGATTATAAATAATGGGACATATGGAGTTTTTGGTGTTTCGGGTTATTATTCGGGTGGAATAAACTTAGGAGATTATTCCGCAGACGATGGAAACAATAGGTTAACCGGAAATGGGACTGGTGCAATTTATAACAATGGATATACTATTTTAGCAGAAGCTAATTATTGGGGTGTAACCACAGATGGCGAAATATCTGCTCTTATTACCAATGAAACGGGTTCAGTTGACTATACTCCTTGGCTTGATAGTGACCCATCTTCTGTGCCTACTCCAGTTGAATTAGCAAGTTTTTCAGCAAAAGCAAATAATAATTCTGTGGAATTGAATTGGACAACTGCTACAGAAGTAAATAATTATGGATTCTCAGTAGAGCGTAAGTTGTTAGTCGAAAATCGTGAGTGGGAAGAAATTGGCTTTGTTGAAGGACATGGAAATAGTAATTCGCCAAAAGAATATTCATTTATTGATGCCGACAATTTAAGCGGAACAATTCAGTACAGACTAAAACAAATAGACATTGATGGAACATTTGAATACTCTGAAACAATTGAAGTGGCGATAGATTTAAATACAGGATTTAAACTTTCTCAAAACTATCCAAATCCGTTTAATCCAACAACTAAAATCAAATATGAAATTGGTGACAAAAGTTTTGTTACATTAAAAGTGTATAACTCAATTGGGCAAGAAGTAGCAACGTTGGTAAATAAACAGCAAGCTCCAGGAAGCTATGAAGTTGAGTTTAATGCATCTGTAAACAGGAAGATGTCAAGCGGAATATATATTTACCAAATAAAAAGTGGTCAATTTGAGGCAACAAAAAAGTTAGTACTACTTAAATAGTGCTAGCAAATAAACTTAAAAGGAAAAAGATCATGAAAAATATTACATTATTTTTTATTCTACTATTATCTTCGGTAATGATAGCACAAACTTATTCCTCCAATGGAATAATTAACCCAATACTAAGCGATAGTTCCGATTTACCAACAGGAATTTGGAGTGCAGGTAGCACTGGTGGGCCAGTAACATTTGGAACTAATTTTGAAAACAATATCTACTTTACGCAAGGAACATATTTTTATAAAGCAGAAGAAGGTACAAAAAACATTGAAATTCTGGAGCAGAATTTTTTGCCAAATACTGCAAAATCATTTAAGATTAACGGTGACAACCTCTATATGATTTTTGATGAGAATTCCTCTTACAAAAACAAAATATCTAAATCAACAATGTCAAATTTATCATCATCTTCGGCCACTGAATATGGTGAAATCACAAACGGTATAAACAAATTTGAAGAGGTTAACGGATACGTTTATCTGGCTCACAATAAAAATGGTATTTTAAGCGATAAAATTGTTGGGAAAGACTTTCTAAATAATATTGAAGCGTCATCTCTTTATACAAAAGATTTTCGTGATTTTGTTGCAAACGAAAATTACATATATTTAATTGCAGATAATGGAACAACCACTCGCACAATTGAAATAGTAGATTTTTCAAACAAATCAAATGTAACAAAAGTGGGTTCTATTGTTGTTGCTTCGGCTGTTTCGCTAGATTATTCTGATGGATATTTATATGTAGCATGTGACGATAACCAAGGCTTTCAAGTTATTGATGTGAGTAATCCAACAAATCCAACAAATGTGGGAAATTATAATGGGGGAAATGAATCGTATTTGAAACTGGTAGTAGAGGGCACAAAGGCATATTTAGTTGGGTATGTTACTTTAGTGGTTCTTGATATTTCTAATCCAGCGGTACCAAAATATTTGAACTACAAATGGTTATCTGATTTAGGGATTGGCGCAACTGTTCAATTAACGGATGTAGCAAATGGCAAAATATATTATGTTGATAACGGTCACTTTGGAATTATTGAAACCGATGGTGGAATTAGCCTTGGGCAAAAATATTTATCGCCAACGACTGTTGAAAAAGTAGTATCCGATGGAAATAATCTTGTAATTTATGATAATTCCAACTTTTATTTTGGCTCATTGGTGGATAATAAATTATCGCCAGATATTTATGATGAACTTTCTCCATCCATTTTTCCTGAAGATTTTACAATTGATGGTGACTATTTTTACTTATCAGACTACAACAATCTCTATATCCATCAAGTTTCCAACTTGTCCAGTACTCCAATTTCCACTTATCCATATTCCGGACAGTACGAAGCATTTAAAGTGGATGGTAATCTTGCAGTAGTTGGTGGATTTGTACCAAGTTTTGAAAACTACTTCGAAATTATAGACCTAACTGATAGGTCAAATCCTACAAAAGTTTTTTCTGGTACAAATTTAACTAATGGAACAATTAATTCAATTGAGTTTTCCAGCGATAAAAACATACTTTATTTAACAAGCGAGGGGGGTGGAAAAGTTTGGTTTACGATATATGATATAACTGATAAATCGACACCTTCAAAAATATCAGAAACCCAAATAGAAGTTGGTGCAAATACAAAAATGGGATTAAGTGATTCTACAGTAATATTTTCTATCAACAAATCGAATATCAGTTATGAAACACATTTAATTGCTTATAACATTTCAAATCCCATAAACCCACAGTTGTTGGATGATATTCTTGTTTCATTTAATGAATATAACGATATGTTGTTTTTAGAAGATCTAGTTCTCATAAATGTACCTCATGATCAAAAATTATATACTTATACATTTGTAAACAGTACCGGAGTTTTCGTTGCCGGGGAAGTTCTGGATATAGGTTCAGAACTTGAAAATATGTCTGGTTTTATTGATCACACAGTTCCAGCTAAAACCTTCAAAAAAGCAAATAATCTATTGGGTGACGAATATGACTACGGCTATGTTTATGCTTCCGAGAAGAGTGAAGGATATGAAATAATATATTTTGAAAAAAAGAAAAAAGTTGTTACAAATGTAACTTTGCTAACTAGTGTTAAACCCTCCGAAGCAGCAGATGATGGGTGCAAAGTTTCACCTACAGGTGGTGTGTATAAGAAAGGCACAAATATACAAATGTCAGCAACTGCTGTCGAAGGATGGGCTTGGTCTCATTGGTCGGGCGATCTAAGTGGTTCAGCTAACCCATCTAATCTAAAAATGGATGGAAATAAATCAGTAACTGGAAATTTTAAACCAATATTAGAATTGAGTTTTGGTTCTGATTTTGCAAGAATGATTGGACCACCAAAGAATGATGAAAAAATGTATATCGGGAAGGCATCATTAACTGCTTATGGAGTTGATTGGGAACTAAAGCATCTTGATTTTTTAGTAACCACAAAAGTGAAAGCAGAATATGCTGGAGCATTTATAGTGTACGATGGGAAAACTGTACAAGGTACAATCCATAAAGATGATAATGGATATATGACAGGATTAAACTTTGTTACACCTAAAATAATACCTGAGCTTACCACATTAACTTTGGAGCTCTACTTCATGTTCGATTTTCCACCGAACGAAAAAGGTTCTCTTGCCCCGCTTGATGAAATAAAAAGAATAGGTGTTTCTATTCATAGAACCCAAGTATTTTGCGATCCCATAAACGGGATTGAAGGAATTAAAGAACCGCAAGAGACTTTTAATTCAAAAATTCATACCATTGGTTGGATTTGGAATTGGTCACTATCACCAGCTGTTCCATTTGAAACGATACAAAAAGCTAATGATGATCCAAAAACACTTGATGGGCATGAAATAACTATTTATGAAGGATATTATAAATATGACTATATAACAAATATCACAAAATCGTTAAGTATAAAACCTCATGGAATAGGTGGTGATATTTATATTGAAGGCAATGATGATGCAACCTTTAATATCACTGCTAATGATGTTACAATTACAGGGTTTAATATCAGTAATATAAAAGAAGGTTCAGATGGACTTTCATCTTCATACAGAAATGTTATTGAATCAGAATTTAGCAGTGACAAAATAACAATTGAAAACAATAAAATTCTTTGTAATAAATTTCAAAATGGTATTAATATTAAAGGGGCAATACCTAGAACGGATTATGGATATAGTTATACTCTAAGTAAAAATACTTTTTTGCAAGTTTCAACTGATGGAAATGCATGTGGAGTTAGAATTCTAAATGGACATAATTACGATATCAGAGAAAACAATTTTGAGTCTTTAAACAAAGGGATCTCAATTACCAATTGTAATAATGGTAATATATCCTCTAATAGCTTTTTATTAGTTAGTACTTTAATAAATAACCAATCTTCAACAGAAACAAGATTTGAGTTCAATGATATACAAAATCTTTCTGATGAAACATCAACTATATATTTACTTAATTCATCCCATAAGTGTGAAATCTTGCACAATAGTATTAAAGAACACGATTTTAGGGTATTAGCTGTGGAAAGCAATGACCTCAATTTTTTTAGCAATAAGGTAGAAGGCACAAATAAGATAGAATTGGAATTGGAGGATACTCATAGAGCCACGATAAAGGGGCAGAATAATATGATTCTAAAGATTTTTAGTGAAAAAGGTCTTTATAGTACTGGTCACAATATTCATGGAAATGATAACTGCAAATATATTACCCTAAAGAAAGTAGCAAATAGTAAAATTATTAGTAATACAATAAAAGACAATGAACAATATCTTTCTATTAACCCAATAAAAATTGAATCTTGTTCAGATATATCCTTAGAAGAAAATAGGATTTATAGTAGTAACGTAAGCGGAATATATGCAATCTATTCTGAAGGTATAAAAATAAAGAATCTAAATTACTTTTATATTAATGCTCCTGCAATAGAGATTATTTCTAGTAGAGGAGAAGCAATAAACACAATAAGACAGAATAAAATATTTTCTAACAAAGAAAATACAGGAATTCTTGTAAGCTTCAATTATTGCGACATTGGTATTATCGGAAACGATATTTATGACGCAAAAATTGGGATTAATGTTCACAATTCTTCAGGAGGTAATATTGAGTTTAATAATTTATTAAGAAATGGAACTGCTATTCTAACAAAAAATGTTGATGATTTTATTATTTCAAGAAACAATATTGAAGAAAGCACTGATGATTTTACTGGAATTCACTTAGAAAGCACGAACGCTATAATTGAAGGTAACAACCTTTTGAAAAATAATGGTGCAGCGGTTGGTTTGTTTAATAATTCAATTGCCCAAATAAGGGAAAACAATTTTATTGATAATCCCAACTTGGCAGTATTTAGTGATAATCCGAATGCTATTGTTAATGTAGATGATAATTATTGGGGAAGTACCGATGAACCATCTTCCGATATTTTTGAAGGAAATATTGAATATAATAATTGGTTAAAAGCACCTATATCATTAATTGTTAATGTTTCAGAAGATTCTGTTAAAACTGCTTTAGGTAAAACCGATTCAGTTTCAATAGCAATTAATAATTTTGTAGTTGACAACGATAATGTTGAAATAAAAATAGTTGATGAAAAAGGCTGGCTTATAAATGGGGGAACACAAACAATAAATCTCAACGATTCTTCTTTTACATTTTATAAGTTAATCTACGAAGTTCCTTCCGATGCGGGTAACAGTTTCAACAATAAAGTAACAATCTCGGCAGCATCATTAACCAACACTGAAATGACTGCAGTTGATTCATTTTATATTCTAAATTACACACCAGAACTTGCTGCAATTACTGTTAGTCCAGATTCAATATCCGTTGGTCTTGGCGATTCATTGCAATTCAATGTTTATGGTTTTGATCAATATAAAATTGAGTTTGATGGTGAAGCAAAATATAATTGGAGTTCATCTTCAGGTTCAATTGATTCAGCAGGGTTTTTCATAGCGGATTCTGTACAAGGAGTTGTTACAATTACTGCAACTGAAACAAATTCAAATATTTCGGCTACTGCAAGTATTAATATCCAACCTCATATAAATTTAGCAGAAACAATTACAATTTATCCAGATAGTGTAGTTATACCAATAAATGGAACAATACAATTTTATGCTGAAGGAAAAGATGCAAGTGGTTTTGCTGTTGAATTTAATAAACAATGGAAAGCTGTTGGTGGAACAATAGATAGTGCAGGTTATTTTACTGCCGGAGAAATGGCAGGTGAATACTATGTTACTGTTAAGGATGTAATTAGCGGAGCTGAAGCAAATGCAAAAGTAATTGTTGGCACACCAACATCCGTTGAAACTGAAAGAATAGTTCCAAAAGAATATTCGCTAAATCAAAATTATCCAAATCCATTTAATCCAAGCACGACAATAAGTTATGGATTACCATTTGAAAGTAAAGTAAAAGTTGAAATATTTAACATACTGGGGCAGAGAGTTGATGTAATAACAAATAGAATTGAATCGGCTGGCTTACATTCAATACTTTGGGATGCTTCACATCTTTCAAGCGGAGTTTATATTATTAGAATAAATGCAACAGCTATTAGTAACAATATAAATTTTAGTAAATCAATTAAAATCATCTTAATGAAGTAATCGTATAAAAACAGCCCAATATTCTCATTCTTTTTTATAAGCATAGAAATTATTTCTATGCTTATAAAATATCTATGCCTAATATTAGAACATAAATCCCAAAAAGGTCTTTTTATTTATCTTTTTCATCTTTTTTTTATTTATGGAAATGAGTAATTTTGTACTTCCAAAATAACAATATTATTCTCTTTTTTGAGAGGAGGAAAATAGGAAATTCCAAATAGTAGTAGAACCGTATAAAAGTACTGAAACATTTTGCTTATTTTAGCAAGATTTTGCATATAAATTTCAATTATTTGCTGGCAAGATAATTGTTAGCATAAAGTAAATATTTTATTATTAATAACTAAATCGAATTGAGGCTAATTTTATGGCTAGAAAAAAAATTATGATTGATGGTAACGATGCTGCTGCTCACGTAGCTTATAAACTCAGTGAAGTTATTGCAATCTATCCTATTACACCTTCTTCTGGTATGGGAGAATTATCGGATGCATGGGCTGCTGATGGAAAGAAGAATATTTGGGATACAATTCCCTCAGTTACTGAAATGCAAAGTGAAGGCGGTGCAGCTGGTGCTGTTCACGGTGCGTTACAAGCTGGTTCATTAACAACTACATTTACTGCTTCTCAAGGCTTATTGTTGATGATTCCTAACATGTATAAAATTGCTGGTGAATTAACACCTGCGGTTTTCCATGTTTCTGCACGTTCACTTGCCGCACAAGCACTTTCAATTTTTGGTGATCATTCTGACGTTATGCAAGTTCGCCAAACTGGTTTTGGATTGCTTGCGTCTGGTTCAGTTCAAGAAGTTCAAGATCTTGCAGCTGTTACGCACAAAGCAACTCTTGAATCACGAATTCCTTTCATCCATTTCTTTGATGGTTTTAGAACTTCGCACGAAATTCAAAAAGTTGAAGAAATTACTGATGAAGATTTAAAAGCAATGATGGATCAAAAAACAATTTATGCACACAGAAGCCGTGCAATGAATCCTGAAAAACCAGTATTGCGTGGTACTGCACAAAATCCAGACGTATTTTTCCAAGGTCGTGAAAGTGTAAATAAATATTACAATGCAACACCAGAAATTGTTCAAAATGCAATGAATAAATTTGCTGAAATTACTGGACGTCAATACCATTTGTTTGATTACTATGGTGCTCCTGATGCAACAAGAGTAATAATCATAATGGGTTCTGGTAGTGAAGCTGTTAAAGAGACAATTGCTGCGCTTGAAGCAAGTGAAGAAAAAGTTGGTGTTTTAGTTGTAAGATTATACAGACCATTTTCAGCGAAAGACTTTATTGCTGCTTTACCAAAAACAGTTAAAAAAATTGCAGTTTTAGATAGAACTAAAGAGCCAGGCTCAACTGGTGAACCATTATATCTTGATGTTGTTACAACAGTTGCACAAGCAATGGCTTCTGCCGAAAAACCATTTGAAGCAATGCCAGTTATTGTTGGCGGACGTTATGGATTATCTTCAAAAGAATTCACTCCAGCAATGGTTAAAGCTGTTTATGACAACTTAAAATTAGATGTACCTAAAAATAACTTCACTATTGGTATTATTGATGACGTAACATTTACATCTCTTGAATTTGATCCATCATTTATTACTGAAGATAAAAAAGCTACAAAATGTATGTTTTATGGTCTTGGTTCTGATGGAACTGTTGGTGCAAATAAAAACTCAATTAAAATTATTGGTGGTGAAACAGATAATTACGCACAAGGGTATTTTGTGTATGATTCAAAAAAATCTGGTTCTACAACGATATCTCACTTAAGATTTGGTAAAAATCCAATTACTTCTACTTACTTAATTCAAGAAGCGGATTTTGTTGGTGTTCACTTATTTGAGTTGATGGATTTATTTGATGTATTAGCAAAGTTAAAAGTAGGTGGTACATTCTTATTAAATACTCAATACAGCAAAGATGAAGTATGGAATAAATTACCAAAACGAGCACAAAGACAAATTATTGAAAAGAAACTTTCATTTTACGTAATTGATGCAGCTAAAGTTGCAAGCGAAACAGGAATGGGAGCAAGAATTAATACAATTATGCAAACTTGCTTCTTTGCAATTTCTGGAATTCTTCCAAAAGATGAAGCAATTGAAAAGATAAAAGGTGCAATTAAAAAAACTTATTTATCAAAAGGCGAAGCAGTTGTTGCGAAAAACTATGAAGCTGTTGATCAATCACTAGCTCATCTATACGAAGTTGAATATGGCACAGAAGTTACAAGTCAAATTACAATTTCTTCTCCAATTCCAGACGCAGCTCCAGATTTCGTTAGAGAAACACTTGGAATGATAATAGCTGGAAATGGCGATTTAGTTCCAGTAAGCCAAATGCCTGACGATGGTACATATCCAACGGCAACAGCTAAATGGGAAAAACGAAATGTTGGTCTTGAAGTTCCAGTTTGGGAATCTGATTTATGTATTCAATGTAACAAATGTACATTTGCCTGTCCTCATGCTGCAATAAGAGCAAAACAATACAGTAAAACTGAATTAGAAAATGCTCCAGAAACATATAAATCAACAACATTGCGAGGTAAAGGTAATGAAGAAGTTGCTTATACCATTCAAGTAGCAGTTGAAGATTGTACAGGTTGTAACCTTTGCGTTGAAGTTTGTCCAGCAGTTGATAAAGTTGATCCAAACAAAAAAGCAATTAATATGAATCCTCAATTGCCACTACGCAAAACTGAAAGAGAGAATTTTTCATTCTTCTTAAATATTCCAGAAGCTGATAGAACAACTCTTAAGTTAGATTCTGTTGTTGGAAGCCAATTCTTAGAACCATTATTTGAGTTCTCTGGCGCGTGTCCTGGTTGTGGTGAAACTCCTTATGTTAAATTAGTATCTCAATTATTTGGTGACAGAGCTATTATTGCAAACGCAACTGGTTGTTCATCAATATATGGTGGTAACTTACCAACAACTCCTTGGGCAACAAACAAAGAAGGTCGTGGTCCAGCATGGAATAACTCATTGTTTGAAGACAATGCTGAGTTTGGTTTGGGTATGAGACTTTCTGTGGATAGAGAAACTGCTTATGCAAAAGAATTGTTAACTAAATTGAAAGATGAAGTTGGTGTTGAATTTGCAGATTCAATTCTTAATGCAGATCAAAAAGATGAATTAGGAATTAAGGAACAACGTGCGAGAGTTAGCGAACTTAAAACTAAATTAGAAGCATCTCAAAATCCAATAGCTGCAGAATTAATGTCAGTAGTTGATTATTTATTAGTAAAATCAGTTTGGATTATGGGTGGCGATGGCTGGGCATATGATATTGGCTTCGGTGGTCTTGATCACGTATTCGCTTCTGGTGCAAATGTTAATATTCTTGTACTTGATACAGAAGTATATTCAAACACTGGTGGACAAGCATCTAAAGCTACTGGTCTTGGTGCGGTTGCAAAATTTGCCGCTGCTGGAAAACCTAAAACTAAAAAAGATCTTGGTAAAATAGCAATGGGTTATGGTGATGTTTATGTTGCTCAAGTTGCTATGGGTGCAAGTGACATGCAAACAGTAAAAGCAATTAAAGAAGCTGAAGCTTATGATGGCGTTTCTATTGTAATTGCTAACAGTCCTTGTATTGCTCATGGTTATGATTTGAAATATGGTTTCAAACATCAGAAATTAGCTGTTGATTCTGGTTACTGGCCAATTTACCGTTATAATCCTGATAACATTGCTGAAGGAAAGAATCCATTAAAGCTTGATTACAAAGCTCCAAAGGTTCCTGTTGAGGATTATGTTTACACAGAAAACAGATTTAAAATGCTTACTAAAATGGACCCAGAGAGAGCAAAAGATTTGCTTAAATTAGCGCAAGCAAATGTTGATTCGGTTTGGAGTGAATACAGTAGCATGGCCGCTCGTGATTTCAGCATTAAGAAAGACGAAGAATAAAAAGCAAAATAATGCTAATATAAAACAAAGCCATTCCGATTTATCGGAATGGCTTTGTTGTTTTAAATTCAATTTCAAATTATTAAGACAAGATATTTTTTAATTAATATTTACCTTAACAATACTATTGCATCTCAAAAATATATTTATTATTATCACACACAAATATGAATAAATATTTGTACCAATAGAAGCCATACAAAATTGAGGTGCTACATGAAGAAAACAATACCCCCCCCATCTTATTAAAAGAACATTTTTTCAATTCCTATTATGTTTAATATTTATATTATTGCCAATTTCAAATCTTCTTTTTGGGCAAGTTGTGATTAAAGAAAGAGTTAAAGTTGAACCGAAGATTGAAAATAAACAATCAAATTTACGTAAGGAAAGCTTACATTTACTAGAACTCAAATTAACTTGGAGTGGTAATAGTGATGTTTGTTTAACTGGACAACTATACAAAAGAGATTATTCGAATCCAGCACTTGATGTAGTTTTATTTGCTTCCGGTGGTTCAGCATCCCTCTCTTCTAATGTTTTCGATGGCATGTATTCTTATTCTATTGGTTTTTCAAATATAAATTCATCAGGTAGAGTGGCAAGCTTAAAAATCGAAATTTATAGAGATAATGTGCTAATAGAAACAATTAATTCAACAGGGAAAATTCAAAGAACATGGGGAATTTTTTGGGTAAAAGCACCTCCTTGTGCAAGTCATGCTTGTGATGATAACTATATTTATCAACCACCAACTTTTGAAGTAAACGGCAATTACCCAAATGGATATAATAATTTTAACCATTGCGATGATTCTAAAAAACCACAAGGTTATTTTTATGTATTTTTGAATGATATTGAAACGGCTTTTGAACCTTTTACTCTTGATGTTTGTTATAATAGTAATAGAGATAAATGGCAAATAAAAGTAGATAATAACATTAAAATAAGAGCAATAACAGATATTTGCATTAATAATTTAGGAAGCAATGTAATTACTAAAATTGAAGAAGTTGATAATATTAGCAAAGAATTAATATGTGATGCTCTGGTTGCAATAAAAGGGTACAAAAAATATCCTGTTAGTCAGAGTATGGGGTTTGCAAATTTTGATTTTACTGAAATCTTTTGGGCACATGAACTTGCTCACCAAACAGAATTTGAGACTGAGATGATACCAGTAGCATTAAGCTATAGTAATTTTAATAAAAATTTAGCATTGTTTAACCTAAGTTGTAATGATGAAAATGATATTAATGATGTAAAAGAAGAAGCTAATGAATTATTCAATAATGCTCTTGAGAAATTATTAGAACAATTGCGAATAGAAGTTCATTTTAGATATCCAAGTAATAACCCAGGGCGGACACTGAAGAATGAAAAACAGAACCATCTGAAAGTTCAATATTTAGTAGATAAATATGAAATAAGAATAAAAAAAAGAATGAAAGAACTTAACATAAATTGTTACAAATAAGGGAGTATAGGATGAAAATAAATACATATATATTATTACTGTTAGTTATAAGTGGAAATACACTCTTTTCACAGAATATCTTTTCCCCAAAATATGAGAAGGAAGAACTGATACCTCTTATAAAAGATACAACAGATTTTAATGTAATATTTGATATTATAGGTTATAATTATATTGAAGCAACACCATATTTAGAGATATATTTCAAGAAACAGAGAGATTATTTCGTAAAAAATCAATTCTTAAATGCTCTTTTAAATTTTGGTTCACAAAAGACACAACCTTTTGCTTTAGAATATTTTGATAGTGTTAGTAGCATTCAAAATAATGAGTATAATTACTTTGAGGAACTTATAGAAATCGCTTTTGTTTTATTTGAAGTTCAAGATTATTCAAGAGCAAATGTAATAATTGAACGTGTGGATACAGTAACTATTATTAACAATATTGCATATCTTGATATGCTATCGTCATTAACAAAAAGTAGCGAACATGTTGAGT
>JAHISP010000034.1 GCA_018818165.1 Bacteroidota bacterium
ACTTTCAACTTTCAACTTTCAACTTTCAACTTTCAACTTTCAACTTTCAACTTTCAACTTTCAACTTTCAACTTTCAACTTTCAACTTTCAACTTTCAACTTTCAACTTATCGTATCTAAATCTTCAATTAATGCAAACGCAAAACAAAATTTGCACCACATTACAAATAAAACAAATCACAATATTTACAAAAATTTACAATTTGAGGTTTTTCAATGAAATACATTAAAGCAATTCTCTTTATTCTGTCTTTTACAATTGCATTTGCCTTTTTTTCTTGTGAAAAAGGAACTGAGCCAGATCAACTTAAACCCGGCAGAAGGGATTATACTTGGACAGTTGATACAATAAAAACATTCAACACACCACTTATGAAAATGTGGGGTAGCTCACCAACAGATATTTGGGCTGTTGGTAGTGGTAGTAGTTCTGATCAAACTATTTGGCGTTATGACGGAACTGAATGGAAAACTGACAACATTTCTCGTGCAATAAATCCTTGGTGCATTCATGGATTTGCTGAAAATGATGTTTGGATTGGTGGTGAAGATGGCGAGATATGGCATTATGATGGAAGTGATTGGAGTGAGAGTTTATCTTATAGTAAGCAATTAAAATATCATTACTACAATATATACTTTATGGATATTTGGGGAGAAAAACCAAATGATATTTATGCTGTTGGTTTTGCAGATAGCAGTAATGTTGGATTAGGTGATGTCAGATTTGGAATTATGCTGCATTACGATGGAAATGATTGGGGTCGGGTCAATATTGAGTTTATTGATAATGCATTTATGAAAATTAGGAAAGGTATAAATGATAATAACTATTTTATTTGGAGCTATATAAGTAGTCAAACTTATTCAGACTCAGCAAAGTATTATAAATTTGATGGTAAAAACTTGCATGAAATTTATTATAGTAACAGCGGAAGTAATAATTGGCATGACATTACAGTAATAAAGGAAGAAGTGATTTTTACAATTGGTGATGGAATATACACATATAGTAAAAATAAATTTAACTTAATTGTAGAGAATCCATACACAACAAATTATGAATCAGTCTATGGTAGAAATAAAAAGGACATTATTTGGATGATGGCAGACGGACTTACTCATTACAATGGAACTAATTTTGAGTATATACTTAATTTTGAACGAAAAAGTCTATCCGATGGATTTGTTTTTGAAAATGAAGTTTTTTTCGTTGCAAGTGATTTTTATAATAACGATGCAAATAACATTATTTATCATGGGGTATTGAATAAGGAGAATTAAGACTAACTAAAAATAAAATGGAGATAGTGCTCGAACACTATCTCCACAAATAGGAATAGCACCAAGCCTAGTAAGCTATATATTTATTCAAGTGAATAAATATCGGCTATTCTATTTTAAAAATAACAAAAATTAAACATACTCAAGGAGTTAAAATGAAACCTTTACTTAAAATTGCGTTTTTTACCCTATTGTTTATTCTCAACAATAAAATAATTAGTCAAGAATACGAAATTTATAAATTTGCTGGCACTACACGTGCGGTTGAATATGTTGTAAATGAGCAAGCGAACACTGGTACATTTAATGCAAGCACAATAGACTATGGTTACGATGAAACGTCTATTTATGGCACAACTTACAAGAATAGGTATTATTTTAGAAAAGCTTATAAATTTAATTTAACAGATATACCATCTAACGCATATAATTTAACTGCTTATTTGGAAGCCTATTATGGTGACTGGGCAACTGGATCGGCCATGATAAAGGTTCTCACAGATAATATTAATTATAATGACGATGCAGAGGTTTATAATTCAGTTGCTGCTGGCTCAAAACTATTCACTGTTGATGGGGAATCGGGAACATTCAATGATTATACAGCCTTAATAAACAGTAAAAGGTCACAAGGGTATATCAATTTAGGTTGCATGTTGAACGAAAACTCGTATGGCAAAGGAAATATCTCATTGTTGCTAAAAATTACATATGATACTCCTTATAGTTTAACAGCTAAAAACGATATGAGTGGTTATAACGGTGGAAATATTGGGGTTGGTAAAAATGTTTCAGCAACATCAAAAACAAGTCCAAATACGATTTCTGATGCATATAGTGGTGATAATATAAATTTATTAGCCTATGAAAATCAAAGTTATGGTGGATATAACTGGATATGGAATGCACCAGAAGAAAACGAAGCCCCCAATAATAAGAGTAATTGGGTTAAGAAAGTTGGTGGCACCGTATTTACACCATTTAGCAGCAGTCAATCAGCATCATACCCAGTTATATCTGGTGACAACGGAGCAAATTTAACTGGCTATTTGAAGAAGGTTTGTAACCTCACATTCACAAATAGCTTTAATGGAATTAGTGAGCCTGGAGTAATAAAAGTTAAAGATTTAACAGTTTCAGCACCCACAGCCCAATATCCAATTGTTGATGGGAACACTATTAAAGTAGAAGCAATAACACAAACATTTTATGATGTTAAATATACTTTCTCACATTGGAGCGACGGAAATACACAAAATCCACGATTCATAACAGCAAATTCAACTGCAAACTTTACTGCAGTTTATGTTGGTACACCAGTATTTACTAACTTTTATATTAATAATAGAAATTTGCATTCCAACACTTATATTCAAGGGCAACAACAACTTGTAACACTTTATTGGAATCAACATCAAAGCTCGAATGTAACTGCATATAAAGTTAGACGTGGTGCAAATATAAATAACGTTACTACATGGAATATTATTGCCACAGTTAGTAGCAGCACAACGTCGTATACAGATAGTGATTTTGAAATAGCGGCTAGTAAATCTACAGGTTCAATAGTAATGTATGATGTAAAAGCCTATTACTCCCCAGACCAAACCGTATCTGTAAATGAGGCTATTACAGTATATGCTAATTATGCACCAATACAAAAAATAGCTAATAGTGATAGCACTTCAACAGAATTGCCAGTAATAAATGAATATGCACTAAATTCAAACTACCCCAATCCATTTAACCCAACAACACAAATAAGCTATCAAATACCAGAAAATAGCTTTGTAAATTTGGTTGTTTATAATGCACTAGGACAAAAAGTAGCAGAGTTGGTAAACCAAGAGCAAACAAGCGGAAAATACACAGTTAAATTTGATGCAAGCAATTTACCAAGTGGCGTTTATATTTATAAATTACAAACAGAAAAATTTAGTGATGTAAAAAAGATGTTACTAACAAAATAAGTTGTGCTAGTAGAACATTCTGTAGTGGACGAATATTTTCGTCCACTACAATTTTAAAAAAATATTCCTTTTCCTCCAAAACTAATTATATAATTAAAATGAGAGGCTAACATGCCGGAATCAAATCAAGTATCCATCGTAATACCACAAGAAGTATTAACAGAAGTGGAAACCGCAGTAGCAACAATTAAAACCAAATTGGAGCCATATTTGGTAGCACTAACTCCCGAAGAACGTAGAGATATGGTAAAAATGAGTGACAAAACATTTCCTTTTGTAGAAAAAACACTAAACTATGCAGAAACAACAC
>JAHISP010000035.1 GCA_018818165.1 Bacteroidota bacterium
ATTACCAAAGCTTAAGTTAACAGCATTGCTTTGTCATCTCCTATTCCAAAAATTTTTAAAAATAATCTTTACAAATGCTTAATAGAATAAAAATCACCTTCCAACTATTTTGATTAAATATTTCTAATAATTAATTTTAGTTTGTATTTAAAATTAATTGTAGATATAGCAAAAGAATACAAGGGAAATATTAAAATCCGTGACAAACCCAAATTTCCTTTTATCAAAATCAATCTAGTATTATATTATCATCTATGAAGAAAAAAAAATAATGGAAAAAATTTTTTCATGTATAGCATTTAAGTAATTATTTTCTGGAGACAAACAATGTCAGAATCAAATATTCCAAATTATACCTCATTTACTACTGAATTTTTAGTGGATGTTTATTCACGAATGGATCGTGAGAAAGATTCAATTAAAACCGCTGCCATAGATAAAGAAATGAGAAGTAGATTTAATCTATCGGAAGATGAAAGTATCACTCCAGAAACAATTGATAAATTCGTTAATGCTTTTAAACATAACAACACTTCCATTAAAACTAAGTTATCCAAAAGTGAAAGCATGATTAGTGAAGGGTTTATTGCTGGATTGTCACTTGCTGGACTTTCGCTTTTTTCATGGGTTATTGGGCTAATTAAAATTGAATCGTTTGAGGGAATTATTTTTGACCCATTAGGTTTGCTAGATTTATTATTTATCTTTGCCTTAAGTTTCGGTATTTATAAGAAAAGTAGAACTTGCGCAATAACTCTTACTGTTTACTATTTTATTTCTAGACTAATAACTATAATAACTTCTTTTCCTGGTGGAATAATGGATATAATTTGGTTCGCTGTTTTTATCACCTTCTTTATTAGAGCCATTATTGGAACAATAGAATTCAATCAAGAAAATGATAAAATAAAAGAAACCAATAAATTTCTAGAATCTATTTAATTAAGGATAAATCAAATCAATTAGGAATTATGATTACATTAAATATTTGGTTTATAATAAACTAACATGTAACATAAATTTTGGCTAATAAATTTTAGAATAACTTAAAAAATCTTTCCTTTATTAAATCGGTTAATTGCATATAAATTAAAAATAACCGTAACAGCGATTAGAATGAGTAGATTAAGTGTAATTGCAGATAATTCTGCTTGTCGCCACATTATTTGCTGAAATGCTTCAACTGACCAATAAGTAAGCGTAAATTTTGCGACTACTTGAAGCCAATCTGGGAAAAGAAATGTTGGGAACCAAGCACCGCCAACTGCCGACATAACTAAAATCAATAAAGTTGCTACACCATTTGCTTGACTTAAAGAAGTGGCGTGTGATGTAATAATCATTCCAAAAGAAACGGCAGCAGAAGCGGATATAATAATTACGATTAATAGATTTGTGAAATTTGTAAAAATATCAACATCAAAAATTGCCCATGAAAAAACGAAAAGAACCATAAGTTGAATAATTCCTGTAGACAATGAGAACAAATATTTTGATAACAAAATTTCAGTTCGTGTAACTGGCATACAAAGTAACCTTCTTAAAGTGCCTTCTTGCTTTTCTTCAAACAACGAGGTTGCAATTCCAGTTAGCGTAAACAATAAAAACATCATCGCCCATCCACCAACAATACGTGTAACTTGAGGATTTTTCAAGTCCTTTCCAACTAATTGTTCACTATCAAAATTTATTAAGTTTTCTATAAACGAGTTTTTGGTAGAATCGGAGGATGTTTGTTTTAACAATCCAGATGTAATCTTTGTACTTGCAAATTTTAATATTGAATCTTTAGGAATATTGAAATATGAACTTATCATATTTGCCATGTCATTTCTAAAACCATTTGCTTTTGTTTCGCCCAAAAAGTTATTTGCTTGTCGTGCCAATAATGCTGGAAATATTTCAGGCAATTGCGAAAATATTGTTTGCTGAATTCCTCCTTGGATAATTGAGGATTCAATTTCGTTTCTTGGATCGTAATAAAATTTTATATTCATTGTGGCAGAAGTATCTAATAAAAAATCGCTTGGAAAAACAACTGCAGCAGCGTGTTTACCAGTTCTAACATATTCCATTGCTTTATCTTCAGTAAAACTTAATATAGAGTCTGTTCCCTCAACACGATATTTTTTTATTAGTTGAATATTGCTTGAAGAATCAAGTTTTGCTTCAATTAACTTTGCAATTTCTGAATTACTTTTATTTACAAATATTACATGCGCTTTCCCTCTGGAAGTGTTATTGCCTCCAAAAATATTTCCAAAAATAATTATTAAAACTATTGGAACTATAAAGGTTAGCATCATTGCAGTTTTGTCATTCATAAAACGTATTAAATCTTTTTTAAACATCTGGAATATATTGCTCAATCTCTTATCCTCCTGCCAGTAAGATGCAAAAATACATCTTCTAATGAAGCACTACTTACCTCAATTAAATTTGATGACAATCCAATTTTTTCAAAATATGTGTAAAGCTGTGAATCTTTTTGGAATTCATTATTTTGAATTATTTCATATTTGAAATCAAAAACATTAACGGCTGCAATCTCACATAACTTATCATAAAGACTTTCTGTTTCAGCAGTTTTAATTATTTTTATAGTTTTCTTTCTATCCAGAGTATTTAGTAAATCTGTTAATGAACCAGAAGCGACTATTTGTCCGTTATCAATTATTGCCAATTTGTTGCAAAGTCTTTCGGCTTCTTCCATGTAGTGAGTTGTGTAAATAATTGTTATTCCCTGCTTATTTAATTGCTGCAACATTTCAAATATCGCGTTTCTTGATTGAGGATCAACGCCAACAGTTGGTTCATCACAAAGCAAAACTTCTGGACTTTGCAATATTGAAACCGCAAGGTTTAACCGTCGTTTCATTCCACCCGAAAATTCTTTTACTGCACTATTTTTTCTGTCTAAAAGTTGAACAAGTTCCAAAGCTTTATCAATGTTTATACTTAATTCCTTTTTGGATAGTTTGAAAAGAGAGCCAAATATTTTAAGATTTTGGTAAGCAGTTAATTCCTGATAAAGTGCAATCTCTTGCGGAACGTAGCCAATTTTCCTTTTAATTTGCTTATCACCAAATTTCACTAATTCATCATTGTATGTAATTGTTCCACTATCTGCTTTTAGAAAACCAATTAAATGGTTCATTAATGTTGTTTTTCCGGCACCATTTGGACCGAGAAGTCCAAAAAATTCTCCCGAATTAATTTCAAGCGAAATATTATTCAACGCAGTAATTTTGCCAAAATTTTTTGTTAAGTTCTCTATTTTTAACATATCTTCCTATTTGGTTTTATGTGCGATGCAAAATAAAACAATGTTGTATATTTACCAAGTTGATAAAATTGTTTTCAAATTTAACATTACTTATGCAAAAGACGTTACAAAATATATTTGGTTTCATGGAATTTCGCCCTGGACAGGAAGAAATTATTCAATCAATAATAGATGGAAATAATGTTCTTGCTTTACTTCCAACTGGCGGTGGAAAGTCACTTTGCTACCAAATTCCAGCATTACTTGGTGAAACATTTTCAATTGTAATATCGCCACTTATCGCATTGATGAAAGATCAAGTTGATAATTTGAACAAATATGAAATAATTGCCGCTTATATTAATAGCACAATGCAATTTTACGAGATAGAAAAAGTTTTAAGCGAAATAAAATCCAATAAAATTAAACTCCTTTATGTATCGCCCGAAAGGCTGGAAAACCGAGCTTTTGCGGAACAAATTAAGTTGTTAAATCCAAAATACATTTTTGTGGATGAGGCACATTGCATTAGCGAATGGGGACATAATTTTAGACCAAGTTACCGCAAAATTACCGAATTTACTGAAAGCATTGGAAATAGTAACATTTCAGCTTTTACTGCAACAGCAATTCCAGAAGTTAGACGCGATATAATTGAGCATTTTAATTTTAATAATCCACGAGTTTTTATTAAAGGATTTGAGCGTGATAATTTAAAACTAAATGTGTTACGCACCAATCAGAAAAAAGAGAAAGTGCTTGAACTTGTATCAAAAAACCGCTTGCCTGCAGTAATTTATACTTCTACTCGAAAATCAGCTGAAGAACTTTCAGAATACTTGAACTTTAATAATCAAAATGCGGCATTTTATCACGCGGGATTGCAGCCAGAGCAACGGCGAATAATCCAAGATGATTTTATGAGCGATCGAGTAAAAATTATCTGCGCAACCAATGCTTTTGGAATGGGTGTTGATAAATCGGATATTCGTTTGTTAATCCATTACAATATTCCCGCTTCTATCGAAAATTATTATCAAGAAATTGGACGAGCTGGGCGCGATGGAAAAACCGCAAAAATCTTTTTGCTTTACGAGGATAGGGATTATCACATTCAAGATTATTTTATAAATAATAGTTACCCAACTTTGGATGAAATTAAAACTGTTTACAATTCCATTTTAAATGCCGCAAAAATTGCTGTTGGAAGTGAGTTTAATAATCGCATTTTCATAGATAATCAAATTATTCAACTACTTGCAAACAACAAGATAAATCAAACAAAATTAAACTCGGCACTTAAAGTATTGGATAACAATAAGTTAATCGATTTTTCATCCGATAAAATAAATTTTTCGTTTATTAAAATTCTGTTTGAAAGCGAGCAGCTTAAAACGTTTTTACAAAAGTTTGCACAGGATTTGAACAGGGAAATTCTTCTGTTTTTATTAAGGGAGTTTAGCAATTCAATTTTTACCGATAAAAAAAAGATTGATATAAATTATCTGGCAAATAAACTTTCTGCTCCAATAAATGAGATTATTGAATCGCTCACTAAATTATCTAATTCTGGAATAATTGAATTTACAATTCCATCAAATAAGCCTTCAATTAAGTTAATTGGCGGTAGAATTTCACCCAATAATCTAAGAATTAATGTTGAACATCATTTTGCACTAAGAGATAATGCCAAATTAAAATTGGATTTAATGCGCAGTTTTGCTTTTACAAATGATTGTCGTTTTAAACTAATATTAAATTATTTTGGGGAGGAAGTTACAAATTACAAATGTGGTAAATGTGACAATTGTCTCTCGGAAGGTTACCAAAACAAGCCCCAACTTGAGTATCTTGAAGAAATAGTAATTGATACAATTCATAAAGCAACTGGACGAATTAGGCAAAACGATTTAATTAAAATTCTTACAGGCAATGATAAACACGGCAATCTTAGAAATAATCCAAATTTTGGAGTTTGTAAACATTTTAAAAAAGATGAACTTTTGGATATAATTGATTCGCTAGTATCAAAAAATTTAATCAAAAAGTTCGATTCTCAAATAGCTATTACTGATTTAGGTAAAGATATTTTTGCTCTTCCAGAAGAAATTATTGAGGATAATAATACTACTTCTGAAAGCACTTACAATTTGCAATTAGTTCTATTAAATAAATTAAAGGAATTGCGTAAAAGGATAGCAAAAAAGTTTTCACAACCTGAGCAAATAATTTGCAACGATAATTTATTGAGAGAAATTGCAAAAGATTTGCCAACTTCACCAAGTCAATTACTTGTAATTAATGGATTTACACAATGGATGTTCAACAAAATTGGCGAAGATATTCTGGAAACCATTTTAGATTTTAAAATTGAGAATAGAAAATTGTTAGAAAAAGTTAGTGAATCAAAAGTAGAAACTGAAATTAAACTACCTGAAAATCTTGAAAAAACATATAAATTGCTTCAAGATAAATATTCATTGGAAGATATTGCTTCATTAAGCAAATTGCCCGAAGCGGTTATTTCCATGCAGATAGAATCGCTATTTGATTATTTTCCTAAAGTAGAAATTAGCTCAATTATGAAAAAACACGAAATTGAATTGATAGAAAAAGAGATTAAAAAAGGCATTGAAGACATTAAAGAATTAAAACAACTTCTCCCCTCTTTTATTTCTTATGGTAAAATTAGAATTGTATTAGCGAAAAACAAATAAATTTTATAAATTTTTGTAGCGCAGATTAGCAATCTGTGTTTTTTCAAGTATGCCACAAATTAACATTCTGTGTTTCTAAAAGGTTGTCACAGATTACTAATCTGTGCTACGTTAATTTGTGTAAATATTATTTTCTTCATGTTTTCAGTATTGGGACACCTCAACTTTTTAAGAACATTGTTGTAATTTAGCCGATTTCTATCACAGTTTTACAAGTTTGTTAGTATCAGCTTTTCGATTCGGCGAATCACACTACATTGTAGCTCGAATCGCTGATTCGAGAGCTTTGCCATCTAAAAGTTTGCTATTTACACTTAAAAAATTAATATAACGAATCTATCCTGTCTTTTTTATCAAAAAACTAATTGTCTTGGTTTCTTTATTTGCACATATTATTTTGAGATAATCTGTACTGAAATACTTTCAATAATATTTTTCCTTTTTTAATAAACTTAAAAATTAACTCGGGACACCCATTTTTTGAAAATTCTTTTCAAATTAAACTGCTTTTAAGCTTTTTTTGAAGGGTGCGGAAAACAGGAGAATTATGTTAGCAAAGAATAAAGCAAATTAATAAATTTTTGTAGCACAGATTAGCAATCTGTGTTTTTTCAAGTCAGCCTCAAATCAACATTCTGTGTTTCCAAAAGGTTGTCACAGATTACTAATCTGTGCTACGTTGATTTGTGTAAAACTTTATTTTCTTTTTTCTTGTGATTTAAGAGTATCTAGGTAATTTTCAGCGAGGAGAAAAAACTCATCCCAAGTAGCTTCATCAAATTTATAATTTTCAAGTTCATTAAGATATATTTTTTCATCTAAATTATAATCTTTATAGATTTTATTAATCACAATTTTCATCGAATCTGCATTCGATTTAAACTCCTCTTCAGCAACAAGAACATTTACATAAACATGCACCATATCATCCATTGATGGAGAGCCATTAAAGTTACAACTAAAAAGTAATATTAATAAAACTAAGGAATATTTTTTCATTTTCAACTTTACGCATTTTAAACCTACAAGGTTTTAAAAACCTTTGAGGTTTTACTTCCTAAATAAAGGACTAATTCTTTTTACTTGCTTCAAATAAAATTCTTTTTTCTTCATCAGTTAAATTCTGGTATCCTGATTCACTAATTTTATCAAGAATTTTATCAATTTCCTGTGGAGTTGGATATGGAGTTTTTTTCTTATCGCCATTTATTTCATAAAATTCAGCATCTTCAATCTTTTTCTTTCCAAAATGAACTCCACCAGTTGGTTTTCTAAATCCACTACTACTACCACCAGAAGAAAAATTTTTCAAATTTGGAGTAGAATTTTTAATTTTATTAAATAATCCATCAATATTAAAATTATTTTTCTTATCAAGCATAATAAATATGAAAGCAGTTAATGCTCCACCAATATGTGCTAAATGTGCAACAAAACTCATATCACCAACAGCCATAAATTCTATCAATATTAAAAATGCTATCAGATATTTTGCTTTTACTGGGAAAAGGAAATAAACATAAATTTGTCGTTCTGGGAAAAAGAGGGCAAAAGCAATCATAACACCAAAAACAGCACCAGAAGCACCAATAGTAAATGCTAATTGATTTGATAACATAGGTCCTAATACAACTTGAACAAGTGCTGCACCAATTCCAGAGAGAAGATAGAAAATTAAGAATTTTTTAGAACCCATAATATTTTCAATCTCATTACCAAACATCCAAAGCATGAACATGTTAAAAAATATGTGCGAAAATCCACCGTGCATGAACTGATAAGAAATAACTTGCCAAATTTGAAAATTAAAAGGTTGCCCAGTTGGGTCAAGTCCAGTAAGAGGATTTAATGCAAAATATCTATTTAAAATATACCAGCCAGGATATCCACCAAACTGTATATTCTCAAACAGAGATTGAATTAAAAAAACAATCACATTGATTATTAATAATTGCTTAATAATTGGAGGCAATAAACTAAATCCTCCAAAACCTGATGATCTATAATTTTGTGATCCGTAACTCATTTTAATCCTTTATATATAAATACAACCTAAAATTACTCTTTTATAATCAAAATTTAAAGAGGGTAAATTTTTCTAATTAATAACCTTGCTCAACTGTTTAGTTACTATATTCAACATGTTTTAAAACCCAACTTTTAATCAAATATAGAAAATATAATTCTTATTAAAATGGATTTTCTCTATAACCTTTCCTACTTCAAAAGTTGGGTTTTGATAATTCCTCAAAATTTAATGTTTGCAATAATGTTATTTATTAACTATTTATTAATTTAATAACCTTGCTCAACTGTCTGGTCGTTATGCTCAACTTGTGATAAAAACTCAACTTTGGGATTTTTCTCTTGAGCACGACTTAAAGCAAACGACGATTCGGCAATAAAAACTAATTCGTTAGTTTTATCAACATAAAGCGAGTTTGAGCGAAGTCTTTTCATCTCATCTACATCATCTTCTGATTTATACTTGAGCCAAAAGGCTTTGTAAGCATTCATAAAGGAAAACTCGGCTGTGGCACCAAATTCTTGCAATAATCGATATTTAATAACATCAAATTGCAACTCACCAACAACACCAATAACTTTTCTATTTGTATCTGGTTGGATAAATAGTTGAGCTAGTCCTTCATCCGTAAGCTGTCGCAATCCTTTTTCCAATTGTTTTGATTTAAAAGGATCTTTATTCATAACAACTCTAAAAATTTCTGGTGAAAATCTTGGAATGCCTTTGAACATAAATGATTCGCCTTCGGTTAAAGTATCACCAATTTTAAACGTATCAGAATCATAAAGACCAATAACATCTCCTGGATAAGCAGTTTCGACAAGCGATTTACTTTGCGCCAAAAATGAAGCTGGATTTGGGAATTTCATATCTCTATTTAAACGCACATGATGATAATAAGTATTTCTTTCAAATTTGCCAGAACAGATTCTTACAAACGCCATTCTATCACGATGTTTTGGATCGATGTTAGCATGTATTTTAAAAACAAATCCGCTAAATTTATCATCAGTTGGGTCAATAAATCCCTTTGTGGTTTCACGAGGCACTGGTCTTGGCGCAAGTTGAACAAATGTATCCAACAGTTCTCTTATTCCAAAATTATTTAAAGCACTTCCAAAAAAGACTGGAGCAACTTCACCATCAAGATAATCTTTTTTATTAAATGGCTCGTAAACTCCATTAATTAGTTCAATATCATCTTTCAATTTTTTGGCATCACTTCCAAAAATTGCAGAAAGAGCTGGGTCATCAACTCCTTTAAAAGACCGAATATCATCTTCAATAAATTGCTTATTTGCTTTATAAAATGAGAATGTATTTTCAATTAAATTATAAACGCCTCTAAAACTAATTCCCATTCCAAAAGGGAAAGTTAGGGGGCGTACTTTTATTGAAAGCTTTTCTTCAATTTCATCCAAAAGTTCAAATGGGTCACGCCCTTCTCTGTCGAGCTTGTTTATCAAAATAATTACTGGAGTTTTTCTCATTCGGCAAACGTTCATTAATTTTTCTGTCTGCTCTTCAACACCTTTAACGCAATCAATTACTAAAATTACACTATCAACAGCGGTAAGCGTTCTATAAGTATCCTCAGCAAAATCTTTGTGACCTGGTGTATCTAACAAATTTATTTTCTGCCCTTTGTAATCAAATGATAACACAGATGAAGCAACCGAAATTCCACGCTGTTTTTCAATTTCCAAAAAATCAGAAGTTGCTGTTTTTCTAATTTTATTTGATTTAACCGCTCCAGCAATTTGAATTGCACCACTAAATAGCAATAATTTTTCTGTTAATGTAGTTTTACCAGCGTCTGGGTGACTTATAATTGCAAATGTTTTTCTTCTTTCAATTTCTTTAATATTACTCATAAAATCTTAACTCGTTAATAATTCTCATTTTGGAAATTCGCTTTTTGTCCTCAAATGGATTTAGCATAACACGATTGTAGCAAATTTCATTTCATATAATTTGGAGTGCAAATATACGGAATATTGCTCTTTTTGTTTTGGAATTATTTTTGTGGATGAATTCCACTATTAATTTCGGATTTTATAGTTATATAATTTTGCTTTTTAAAGACATTATTTTTGTGCATCCCTTTTTCAAAATTTATTCTTATTGCCAATACTTTTTATCTTCAGTAATTTTATAATCAATTTTTAATATTTTAGAGTAACAATAAATGAAAATAGCCCTTTGTCAAATAGATCCAATAATTGGTGATTTAGAATGGAACAAAAAAAAGATAATTGATGGCTATAATAAAGCCATTGAAAGTAAAGTTGATTTAGTAATCTTTCCAGAATTAACAATAACAGGATATCCTCCGCAAGATTTAATTGAACGAAAAGTTTTTAGAAACGCAGTCACAAAAGCAACAAAAGAAATTGCCTCAATTACTAAAGAAGTTGGTTTAATTTTTGGGACTATTACCGAAGAATTTGATACTGTTGGAACTGGACTTTATAATTCTGCAGTTCTTTGTCACGATGGCAAAGTTCAGTTTACTCAGCACAAAACCTTGTTGCCAAATTATGATGTTTTTGATGAAGTTAGATATTTTGAGTCTGCAAAGGAAGTATATGTTTATGAATTTAAAGGTGAAAAACTTGGAATATCAATCTGTGAAGATATTTGGAATGATGCAGATTATTGGAAACAGCGAAGGTATTATCGAGATCCTGTGCAGAGACTAGTTGAAAAAGGTTCAACCATACTCATAAATATTTCAGCTTCCCCTTATGCTTTTGGAAGAAGGCAAGAAAGATTTGAAATGCTTTCAACTTTAACAAAAACAAACAATCTTCCGCTTGTTTATGTTTGTGTAACCGGTGCCCAAACAGATTTAATATTTGATGGTGCGAGCATGTGTTTCAATTCCAAAGGTGAACTTGAACTAATTGGTAAAAAATATGATGAAGATTTTTTTATTTATGATACAGATAAAACATATAATCCAATAATTGAAGTTGAAAACTCAATGGAAGAGGAAGTTCTTGCTGCTTTAACATACGGACTTAAAGAATATGCTGTTAAAACTGGATTTTCTAAAGCCCTTATTGGCTTAAGTGGTGGAATTGATTCTGCTTTAGTAACTTATATTGCGGTTCAAGCATTAGGTAAAAATAATGTTCATGTAGTTATGATGCCTTCACAATACTCCAGTGAAGGAAGTATCAAAGATTCTGAAAAATTAATTGCCAATCTTGGAATAACTTCAGATAAAATTTCCATTCAACCAGTTTTTGAAAAAATTAACGAAATGATTCAACCAGCATTTAAAGGAATGCCAAATGACATTACAGAAGAAAATATGCAGGCAAGAATTCGTGGCTTGTATCTTATGTCATTTGCAAATAAATTTAATTATCTCCTTTGTACTACTGGAAATAAATCTGAAATGTCTGTTGGCTATGCGACTCTTTATGGCGATATGAATGGTGCGCTTGGTGTAATTGCAGATGTTTACAAAACGGATGTGTTTAAAATTTCAAAATTTATTAACCATAATTCAGAAATTATACCTAATGAAATTATTTCAAAACCGCCTTCTGCAGAACTTAGACCAGATCAAAAAGATGAAGACTCACTTCCCTCTTATGATTTGCTCGATCAAATATTAAAAATGTATTTAGAAGAACACAAAGAAACTGAGGAAATTATTGCTAAAATTGGAAATGACGAAATAGTTAAAAAAGTTTTACTTTTGGTTGATAGAAGCGAATTTAAAAGATATCAAGCAGCGCCTCCATTGCGTGTTTCTACTAAATCATTTAGTTATGGAAGAAGAGTTCCTATTGTGCAAGGCTGGAGAAAATAGACGATTTAAAATATTAATGAAACATCATTATAAACTAATTGTTTAAAACAAAATAAATCAGTTATTTGTGATTTGCGAGATGATAACTTTGATTAAATTATATATTTATTAATTTGTTGAAATGAGTCAGCTACATTACTATTTTTTTTACAATACGTAATTAAATTTAAGTAGCTGATTTTTTTACTAATAAGGAAACAAAATGAAAAAACACTTAACAATACTTGCATTATTTCTCTTTTTAGCAAGTAATATTTTAGCCCAATTCGGTTTAACTACTCAATATGTTTCAACCAAAGTCTTTAGTTCTTTTGATAAGGTTCAACCAAACAGTGAAATTAAAATTGCAATTGAACTTAATATACTTGAACAATATCATATTAATTCAAATAAACCCAAAGATGAGTTTTTAATTCCAACAGAATTAATTATTAAATCAAAAAATGTATCTATTGTTTCAATAACATATCCAAAAGCGAAAGATGTTTCATTTAGCTTTTCTGATGAATTAGTTTCTGTTTATGAAGGAAAGGAATTTATTGGTGCCGTTTTAAAAATTTCTGATTCAGTTAATGTTGGAATTATGGAAATTCCAATTGAGATTAGCTATCAGGCATGTAACGATGCTAGTTGTATGGCTCCAACAAGTGTATTGGACACGTTAAGAGTTGAAGTTGTTAATAATACAACACCAATTAACGAAGTAAACCAAGAAATATTTTCCAATTTGAATATTTCTTATACTCCTGTTCAAACAACAATTGAAAAAAATGATGATGGAATTGCATCAACATTAGAATCAAGTGGACTTTTGTTGAGCATCTTGTTCGTATTTTTGGGTGGTTTAGCATTAAATCTTACTCCCTGCGTTTATCCACTTATTCCTATAACAATTGGCTATTTTGGTGGACAAAGTGAAGGAAAAACAAGTAAACTATTTGTCTTAGGTGTTTTATATGTTTTAGGAATGGCTTTAACTTATTCAGTTGTTGGAGTTGTAACTGCAATGAGTGGCGCAATATTTGGCACACTTTTGCAAAATCCAATTGTAATAATTGTTATTGCTGCAATTTTTGTTGTTCTCGCATTAAGCATGTTTGGGCTTTATGAAATTAAAGCTCCAGATTCACTTATTACAAAAGCTGGGGGTGCTAGAACTGGAATTTTTGGTGCTTTCTTTATGGGCTTAACAATGGGAATAGTTGCAGCTCCATGTATTGGACCTTTTGTGCTTGGATTAGTAACTTATGTTGCTGCTAAAGGTGATGTTTTCTATGGCTTTATAATGTTCTTCTTTCTTGCTGTTGGCTTGGGTGTTCCATACTTATTTCTTGCAATTTTTTCTGGAAGAATTAAGTCACTTCCGCGAGCTGGTTTCTGGATGGAAGGAGTGCGAAATATTTTTGGTTTTATCTTAATTGGAATGGCAATTTATTTTGTTAATCCTATATTACCAAAGATTATTGCTAATTATTTATTACCAGTTTTTATGATTGGCGCAAGTATTTATTTATTATTTATTGATAAATTAGCTAACAATTTAACGGGTTACAGAATTTTTAAATCAATATTTTCAGTATTAATGATTGTTATTGCTACTTGGATGCTTTGGCCTGTTGAAAAATCTGCCCCAAATTGGGAAAAATATAGCACCGAAAATTATGAAACTGCATTGCAGAATAATAATAAAATTATTATTGATTTTTATGCCGATTGGTGCATTCCTTGTAAAGAGTTAGACGCTTTAACTTTTTCTGATGCCAAAGTTATTTCGGCATTAGCCAATTTCAAATCTCTAAAAGTAGATATGACAAAATCGTTATCGAAAGAAACTGAAATAATTAGAGAAAAATTTAACATTGTTGGAATGCCAACAATTCTTTTAATTGATTCAAAAGGTAACGAAGTTGAAAGATTAACAGGTTTTATGAACGCAAAAGAATTTTTAGAAATGGTTAAAAAAGTTAATTAGTTTAAGTTTTTGTTGGAATATTTAGAGCTAATAACTATTTTACAAACTTATGTTTTACATAATAAACTAATTATTTAATAATAGAAAGAGTTTAATAAAAACAATGGCACAAGAAGAAAAAAACGGTAAAGAAATTAAACACCTAAATGACGTAACCGTTATGTTTGCTGGTGATTCTGGTGATGGTATGCAGTTAACAGGAACACAGTTTAGCGACACAACAGCGTATTTAGGAAATGATTTAAGCACTCTTCCCGATTATCCATCAGAAATACGTGCTCCTCTTGGAACACTATACGGAGTTAGTGGATTTCAATTACATTTTGGATCAAGTAGTGTATTCACACCTGGAGATATTACAGATGTGCTAGTTGCTATGAATCCAGCAGCTTTAAAAGTAAATGTGAAAAATCTTAAACAAAGAGGAATTATTATTTGTAATAGCGATGCTTTTGACGCGAAAAATTTGAAATTAGCAAAGTATGATTCAAATCCATTAGAGGATGATTCCCTTTCTGGTTATAAAGTTTTTCCAGTTCCAATTACTTCTTTAACTGTTGAAGCATTAAAAGATTGCGGTCTTAAACCTAAAGATGTTACAAGAAGTAAAAACTTTTTCGCACTTGGTTTAATGTATTGGTTATTTAATGAACCATTAGAACCAACTTTAGAATGGGTTAGAAAGAAATTTTCTAAAAAAGTTGAAATTATTTGTGGTAATGAAAAAGCACTTAAATCTGGATATTACTATGGTGAAAACACAGAACTTTTTGCTTCTAGATACAAAATTGCAAAAGCAACCTTGCCCAAAGGAACTTACAAATCAATTTCAGGTAATGAAGCAACTGCAATTGGCTTAATTGCAGCAAGTAAATTAAGCGGTTTACCTTTATTTTTAGGGTCATACCCAATTACACCAGCTACTGATATTTTGCATCATTTAAGTAAATATAAAAACTTTGGTGTTAAAACTCTGCAAGCAGAAGATGAAATAGCTGGTATTTCGTCTGCTATTGGAGCTTCTTTTGGCGGAAGTTTAGCTATTACAACAACTTCTGGACCTGGATTGGCTCTTAAAACTGAAGCCACTGGATTAGCATTAATGTTAGAACTTCCTCTTGTTATTGTAAATGTACAACGTGGTGGACCTAGTACTGGTTTACCAACAAAAACAGAACAATCCGATTTATTGCAAGCTATGTATGGAAGAAGTGGCGAATCACCTGTAGCTGTTGTTGCAGCAACAAGTCCTTCAGATTGTTTCTATATGGCAATTGAAGCATCAAGACTAGCTCTTAAATATATGGTTCCAGTAATTCTTTTAACCGATGGATATATTGCTAATGGTGCAGAACCATGGAAAATTCCTCATGTAAATGAATTAGAAAAAATTGAAGTTACTCAAAGAACTAATCCTGAAAATTTTCATCCATACGATAGAGATGAAAATCTCGCTCGTCCTTGGGCTGTTCCTGGAACACCTGGTCTTGAACATCGAATTGGTGGATTGGAAAAAGAAAATATAACTGGTGCTGTTAGTCACGATCCTGAAAACCACGATTTAATGGTTAGAATTAGAGCACAAAAAATTCAAAATATGCAAAATACTATTCCAGAGTTAGTAGTTGATGGTGACCAAAGTGGTGAACTTCTTGTACTAGGATGGGGTGGAACAATGGGTTCTATAATTGAAGCCGTAAATGATGCTAGGAAAAAAGGGATGAATGTTTCTCGTGCTCAATTAAAATATATTAATCCTTTTCCTAAAAACCTTGGTGAAGTTCTTTCAAAATTTGATAAAGTAATAGTACCTGAAAATAATATGGGACAATTAGCAAAAATTCTTAGAGATCAGTTCTTAGTTCCAGTAATTCAATTTAATAAAATGAGAGGATTACCATTAAAATCTTTTGAAATAACTGAGAAAATTGCTGAAGTTCTTGGAGGAAAAAATGACTGATAAAATAGATGTAGAAGAAGTAAAACTAACTACAAAAGATTTTCAATCTAATCAAGATGTACGTTGGTGTCCTGGTTGTGGGGATTATTCTGTTTTGGCACAAGTTCAAAAAGTATTTCCAACACTTGGTATTAGAAAAGAAGATTTTGTTTGGATTGCAGGAATTGGATGCTCAAGCCGATTTCCATATTACATGGATACATACGGTCTACATGGAATTCACGGACGCGCTCCAGCCATTGCCACTGGATTAAAAGTTGCCCGACCTGAACTTTCTGTGTGGGTTTCAACTGGTGATGGTGACTTGATGTCAATCGGCGGTAATCACTTTATTCATGCTTGCAGAAAAAATATTGACTTAAAAATTATCCTTTTTAATAATAAAATTTATGGATTGACAAAAGGACAGTATTCTCCTACTTCTGAAAAAGGTAAAATTACAAAAAGTTCTCCTTATGGAAGTATTGATTACCCTTTTAATCCAACCACTCTTGCTTTAGGTAGTGAAGCAACTTTTGTAGCTCGTACACTTGATAGAGATACAAAACATCTTCAGGAAATGATTAGAAGAGCCGCTGAGCATAAAGGAGTAGCATTTTTAGAAGTGTACCAAAATTGTGTAATATTTAATGATGGTGCTTATAGCGATTATACCGATAAAGAAACAAAACCTGATTCTATCATTATGTTGGAACATGGTGAACCATTGATTTTTGGTAAAAATTTCGATAAAGGCGTTATGCTAAATGGATTTAATCCAGTTGTTGTTGACCTTAATGACGGAGTTCATTCAGTAAATGATTTGCTAGTTCATGATGAGTTTGATGAAAGTCCAGTTAGAGCTTTTATTTATTCTCACATGACTGATGATCCTAAAATGCCTACTCCTATTGGTGTTTTTAGACAAATTTTGAAACCTACTTATGATCAAGGCGTAGCTGCTCAAATTCATGATGTTACAGCTAAAAAAGGTGAAGGAGATTTGGAAGCTCTTCTATTTAGTGGAAACACTTGGGAAGTTGAATAATTTTCCTCTCTTTATAAATTTAAGGCGAAGAGATTTCTTCGCCTTTGTTATTTTAAAGAAATTCTATTTATAATGATGTTTAATAATTTTCTCCTCCAATTTCCGTTACAACCATACAATTTGTAACTTACACAAGTCTATATGAATTACTAATAAAAAATAAGGTTAAAAGTTAATTATTTATGAATATTATAATTAAAAATATATTTGATCAAATTAAATTGAACAATAATTTTGTAATTACTACTCACGCTAATCCAGATGGAGATGCAATTGGCTCTGAACTAGCTTTGGCAAGATATTTAAGCTCAATTAAGAAAAATGTAAAAATATTAAATTGTAGCCCAACTCCCGAATATTTGAAATTTATGCTTAACTCTGAAGATGAAGTTTTTGAGTTTGACCCAAAATTGCAAGCCGATTTAATAAAAAAAGCGGATGTAATTTTTGTCTTAGATTTAAATCATCTTAATAGAACTAAATCGCTTGAAAATTTTATTAGAGAAAGTGCTTCGGTAAAAATTTGTATTGATCATCACGAATATCCCGAAGATTTTGGGAAACTTGGCTGGATTGATACTTCAAGTTCATCCACTGGAGAACTGATTTATAAATTAATCAAAACCACTAATACAAAAATAAATTATGAATTTGCTGTCCCAATTTATGTTGCGATAATGACTGATACTGGTTCATTTAAATATGAACGAACAACTTCTGAACTTCACAGAATTACAGCTGAACTATTGGATGCTGGTGTGGTTCCAAAAATTATCCACCAGGAAATATATGAGCAAGGAAGCGCAAACCGAATTCAGCTTTTAGGTCGTGCTTTCAATTCCCTTGTTATTGATGGAGATGGTAAAATAGCTTATATGAAAATTACATCACAGGATTTAACTGAAACAAACACAACTGAAGAAGATGTAGAAGGATTTGTAAACTATACACTTTCTATTAAAGGTGTTGAAGTTGGCATTTTCTTTTTTGAATTGGAAAGTGGTTTCAAAATGAGTTTTCGCTCAGCTACTAAAGTTCCAGTAAATAAATTAGCTGCCGAATTTAACGGCGGTGGACATTTTTTTGCTGCCGGTGCAAGGCTTGAAACTGAAAATATGGAATCAACTATTCCAAAAATAATTGAAACTGCAAATGAATATTTACAACAATATTTAAAGTAAGGAGAAACAATGTTATTTGATTTAAAAATCTCATCTAATAAAACAGACTTTTACAAAAAGAACAATTCACTTTTAATTAAATTTTTCGTGGAAGAAAATAATTTAGAAAATGAATATTCGGAATTTTTAGAAAAGCAGTCTTTAACTTCCAACACAGGTTTGCTTAAAAGCTTTCTAACAAAGGATAAAAAAGAAATCTCGTTTACAAATGTTGTATCAAAACCAGATTTGTTTATTCTTAAAAAAGTGTTTGTTGATAATAAATTTGATATTGATATTTTTCGCGATTTTCTATCCAAAACTATAATTGATTTAAAGGATAACGAAATTGAAAATATTGAAATACAGATTCCTAGCTTTTTAATATTTAAGGATATTTTTTGTAATGAAGCTTATTATTACCAAACATTTGTTGAAGGTATTTTATTAGGCAATTATAATTTTGACAAATACAAAACAGATAAAAAGAAGTTAAAAAAATTAGCAATAAATTTTTCTTCCGATAATGATGCTATTTTGAAAGCAACTATTATTGTTGCAGAAAATTTGCTGAAAGCTGTTTATTTGGCAAGGGACTTATCCAACGAACCAGCAATCACTTTAACTCCAGCTGAATTGGTTAAAGTTACTAAAACATTTTTAAGCAAAGTGGGAGTTTCAGTTACTTCGTTCAACAAAGCAGAATTAAAGAAAAGAAAAATGAATGCAATACTTGCAGTTGCCGAGGGAAGTGCAAATCCCCCGTTCTTATTAAAAATGCATTATAAACCCAAAGGAAAAGTTTCTAAAATAATTGCGCTTGTTGGAAAAGGAGTTACATACGATTCTGGTGGTTATTCCATTAAACCAACTGATGGAATGATTGAAATGAATGGCGATATGTCAGGTGCTGCAACTGTTATAGGCACAATTTATGCAGCAGCTTTAAATAAATTGCCAATTGAAATTATTGGAATTGTTCCCGCTGTTGAAAACATGATTTCTGGTGGTGCTTATAAACCTGGAGATATTATTGCTACAGCAAGCGGAAAAACAATTGAAGTAAAAAATACTGATGCGGAAGGGCGCCTTGTTCTTGCAGATGCGTTGGAGTTTGCAAGTAAACAAAAACCAGATGAGATAATAGATTTTGCAACATTAACCGGTGCCATTGTTGTTGCACTTGGTGAGTTTACTTCAGGTCTATTTACTAAAAATGATAAAATTGCAGAAGCACTAAATATTTCTGGAAATAAAACTTTTGAACGAGTTTGGAGAATGCCATTTTGGGATGATTTCAAAAAACAATTGGATAGTGATACAGCTGATATTAGTAATTTAGGATCTCGTTGGGGTGGAGCAATTACTGCAGCAAAATTTCTAGAACAATTTGTGGATGAAAAAATTCCATACGCGCATATTGACTTGGCAGGGCCAGCTCTTAAACATAAATTCAGAAGTTACACTGAAAAATTTAATACCGGCTATGGTGTTAGATTAATGTTTGATTATTTGAAGAATAAGTAATTCTATAGAAAGAAACCTCCAAGGTTTTTGAAACCTTGGAGGTTTATATTATTTTATAAAAAAAACAATAATATCGTTTAACTACAGCCAGTAGTAGCACCGCAAGTATTACATTTTAAGCAAGTTCCATTTCTAACCATAGTCATGCTACCACATTCTGGACAAATATCGCCAGTATAGCCTTGTTGTTTCGCTTTCATACGATCACGAGTTGCAGAACTTAATTTATTATGTATAGCAATTTTTGCGCGTTCATTTGACATGCTATTTTTTACTATATCATCTCTATCTAGAATAATAGTTCTCTCGCTAATTATTTCTTCACTTTCAAAATCTGGTTCAATTTTTGGAAGATGATCACTATAACTTTTACTAGTAACCTCTTCATCAATATGTGCCAAATCATTTCTATCAAGATAAGAAACTGCAAGCTCTCTAAAAATATAATCGATAACAGAAGTAGACATTTTAATTCGCTTGTGTCCAGATACTGGTCCAGATGGTTCAAAACGGGTAAATATGAAAGCATCAACAAATTCTTCAAGTGGAACGCCATGTTGAAGCCCTAATGAAATTGCTATTGCAAAGTTATTAAGCAAACTTCTGTAAGCTGCACCTTCTTTTGCCATATCAATAAATATTTCGCCAAGCTCACCATTATCATAATCACCAGTTCTTAAATAAACTGTTTGTCCATTAATTTTAACTTTTTGAGTGTATCCATTTCTTCTATCTGGAAGTTTCCTACGTTTTGCTATATATCTGTGAATAATTTTTTCAGCAACTTTAACAATGTCATTCTCTTCTTTATATTCAATCATTTCTTCAATAATATCATCATCAGAAATAGAATTTAAAGGCTGAGATAATTTAGAACCATCACGATAAATTGCATTTGCTTTTAATCCATATTTCCATGATTTAATATATGCATCTTTAATTTCGTCCACAGAAGCTTCATATGGAAAATTTACAGTTTTAGAAATTGCACCTGATAAAAAAGGTTGTGCAGCAGCCATAATATTAATATGAGCATCAGCAGCAATAAAACGAACACCTTTTTTACCACATTTATTTGCACAATCAAATACTGGATAATCTTCTGTTTTAAGAAATGGGGCACCTTCAATTGTCATTGTACCACAAACAAAATCATTTGCAGAAGCTATTTCTGTCCTAGAAAAACCTAGATATTCTAACAAATCAAAATCAAAATCATTAAGTTGTTTTTCTGTAAGTCCAAGTTTTCCTTTAACAAAATCATCTCCCAAAGAAAATCTATTAAATGCAAATCCAAGCTCAAAAACGGAAGGAAGCATCGATTCAACTTTTTCAATAATTTCATCAGTAAAACCACGAGCTTTTAAAACTTCTGGGTTAATATATGGACATCCTTTAAGAGTTCCAGAACCTTTAGCATATTTTACAATTTCAGTAATTTGTTCTTTATTGTAGCCAAGTTTGCTAAGTGCTGGTGGAATTGATTGATTTATAATTTTAAAATATCCACCACCAGCAAGTTTTTTAAATTTTACTAGAGCAAAATCGGGTTCAATTCCTGTAGTATCACAATCCATTACTAATCCAATAGTTCCAGTTGGAGCAAGAACAGTAACCTGTGCATTTCTGAATCCATATTCGCTACCTAATTCAACTGCTTTATCGGCATCTTCACGTGCAGCTTTAAGTAAATCAGAAGGACAATATTTTGGATTAATTCCTTTTGGAAATATTGTCAATCCCTCGTATTCTTCAAGTGGAACATTGTAAGCAGCGCGCTGATGGTTTTTAATTACACGAATCATTGTGTCTTTGTTTTTTTCGTGCATAGAGAATGTACCAAGCTGCTTTGCCATCAATGCCGAGGTTGCATAAGAAGTCATATGCATAATAGCTGTAATTGCGCCTGTAATAGCTCCCGCTTCTTTGCTATCGTATGGAATACCTTGTCGCATGAGCAAAGAACCAAGATTTGCATATCCAAGTCCTAAAGTTCTAAAATCATAACTATTTTGTGCAACTTCTTTGCTAGGATATTGTGCCATCAATACACTTATTTCCAAAACTATAGTCCAGAGATGCGCAGCATGTCTAAAACTATCAATTAAAAATTGTTGTTTAGTATCATCAAAGAATTTTACTAAATTTAATGAAGCAAGGTTACACGCAGTATCATCCAAGAACATATATTCGCTACAAGGATTTGAAGCACGAATTTCACCACTTTCTGAACAAGTATGCCATTGATTAATTGTTGTGTGGTACTGAAGACCTGGATCAGCAGAAGACCAGGCAGCAAAGGCAATATCATCCCATAAATTATTAGCACGAATCGTTTTCATTGCTTTAGGCTTTCGGTTTTCTGCTTTAGCTTTTCTCTTTTCACCACGAGCAAGCAAACTCCATTCGCCATCAGAAATTACTGCATTCATGAAATCATTAGTTACACGAATTGAATTATTTGAATTTTGACCAGAAACTGTTGCATAAGCTTCAGAATTCCAATCAGTATCATAAGTTGGAAATTCTATTGATTTAAACCCAGCTTTAGCTAGTTGAATTGCACGTTCAATATAATTTTCAGAAATTCTGGATTTGCGGGCTTCAATTATTGCACTTCTTAAATGCTTGTTAGTTTTTTTGCTAAATCTGTCATTTTCTGGATGTTCCATGTAACAAGCTGAGATTATATTATTTAAATGAATATTATTTAAATGAGAGCCAGTTACAATAGAGGCAACTTTTTGTTCTTCAACAACTTTCCAATTAATAAATTCTTCAATATCTGGATGATCAATATCGAGTGTAACCATTTTTGCAGCGCGACGAGTTGTGCCTCCAGATTTAATTGCACCAGCAGCTTTATCTCCAATTTTTAAGAATGACATTAAGCCAGAAGATTTTCCACCACCACTAAGAGGTTCATCAAATCCTCTAATTTCTGAAAAGTTTGTCCCTGTTCCAGAGCCGTATTTAAATAAGCGGGCTTCACGTGTCCACAAATCCATTATTCCACCTTCGTTCACTAAATCATCTCTCACTGATTGAATAAAGCATGCGTGAGGTTGTGGATGAGTATAAGCATCTGTTGATTCTGTTAATTTTTCTGTTTTGTAATCAACAAAATAGTGACCTTGCGCTGGACCATTAATACCATAAGCCCAATGCAAGCCTGTGTTAAACCATTGTGGGCTATTTGGTGCTGACATTTGATTTGCTAGCATATAAAGATGTTCATCGTAAAAAGTTTTAGCATCTTCCTCAGAATCAAAATAATTTGCTTTCCATCCCCAGTATGTCCACGTTCCAGCAAGCCTATGAAATACTTGTCTTGAATCATTTTCAGAAGAGAAACGTTCTTTTTCTGGCAGTGCCTCTAATCTTTCAGAATCAGGAGCAGAAGGTTGAAGCCATTTTGGAACTCCTTTTTCGTTGTTCTTAATCGTCAATCTGGGAACTCCAGCTTTTCTAAAGTATTTTTGAGCTATAATATCGGTAGCTACCTGTGACCAACTTTTAGGTACGTAAACATCCTCCATTTTAAAAACTATTGAACCGTCAGGGTTCTTAATTTCTGATGTTCTTTTAACAAACTCAATTGAGTTGAAGGGACTAGTATCAGGAGTGGTAAAAAGTCTTTTTATCTTCATTCAGAACTCCTTATTTAAAGATATTTATACATATGTCCTCGTAACTTATTGTATTATAACTAGTTATGGGAATATATGTGTTTGTGAAATTACTAATTAATTGAGATTCAAAATAAGAATATTTTTTTTAGGAAACAATATTTAAAGCAATATATTAATTTACAGACATAAATGTACACTATAATATTTATTATTTTTCTTTGATATCATTTCATATTCTAATGATTTACTATGAAAAAAAAAAATTGTATTTTAGATAATTATTTTAATTAAATAAGGTTATTATGGAATACAAACGAAGTGCAGGAATTCTATTACATCCAACATCTTTACCAGGTAAATATGGAATAGGTGAATTGGGAATTGAAGCAATCAATTTTATCGATTTTTTGGATAATAGTGGACAAAAACTGTGGCAAATCTTTCCATTAGGACCTACTGGTTATGGTGATTCGCCCTATCAAAATTTTTCAACATTTGCAGGCAATCCATATCTAATAAGTTTAGAAATACTTTTTGAAGAAGGATTGCTATCCAAAACCGAATTGGATATGATGCCAATATCTGATCCCCATAAAGTTGATTATGGTTCAATTTATGTAAATAAGTTAAAAATATTACGAATTGCTTATGAAAACATGAAGAAAATGGGAAATTCAATTCTACATGAATGTGAAGATTTTTGCGAAAATAATAAAGATTGGTTAGAAGATTATGCGTTATTTATGGCAGTGAAAAATTATCATAATGGTATAGTTTGGAAAGATTGGGACAGAGAGATTGCATTTAGGGAAGACGATGCTATAAGCAAATGGAAAGTTATGTTATTGGACGATGTAGGTTTTCAAAAATTTTTGCAATTCAAATTTGCAACTCAATGGAAAGTAGTAAAAGATTATGCTAATGAAAAAGGGATACAAATTATTGGCGATTTACCAATTTTTGTTGCTTATGATAGTTCCGATGTATGGGCAAACACCTCCCTTTTTACCATAGATTCTGAAGGCAACCAAGAAACTGTTGCTGGTGTTCCTCCTGACTATTTTAGTAAAACTGGTCAGCTTTGGGGTAATCCTTTGTACAAATGGGATATTATGGAGAAAGATAATTTTAAATGGTGGCAAAGAAGATTACAAAAAATGTATGAATTGGTTGATATTGTGAGAATAGACCATTTTAGAGGACTTGAAGCCTATTGGGAAATTCCCGGTGATGCTGAAACAGCAATTAATGGAAAATGGGTAAAAGCTCCTGGCAAAAAACTATTTCAAACATTTAAAAATACTTTTGGTAATGTAAAAATTCTTGCTGAAGATTTAGGTGTTATTACTCCCGAGGTTGAAGAACTTAGAGATTCATTTAATTTGCCAGGAATGAAAATACTTCAGTTTGCTTTTGGCGAAGATGGAGATAGGAAATTTCTTCCACATAACCACATTAAAAATTGCTGTATTTATACTGGAACTCACGATAACGATACAACCAAAGGATTTTTTGATAATGAACGTAATTCAAAATCTGGAATTTATGAATGGGCTCAGAAATATCTTAATTTTTATGGTGATGATATTTGCACAGCATTAATTGTTGAGGCTTATAAATCAGTAGCCAATATAGTTATAATTCCAATGCAAGATATTCTTAATCTTGGAACTGATGCTAGGATGAATTTTCCAAGTAAACTTGGTGGTAACTGGATGTGGCGTTTCAGCTGGGATCAACTTCCTTCAGAATTAAGTAAACGATACAAAAATATGACAAAAATGTTTGAACGCTAATTTAATCATCCTAATTTTTAACTTTATGAAAGCAAACTTATGCTAGATTTTTTTAAGAATATTATTACTACTGAAAATTTTGCAGAAAATTATGATTCGCAAAAGCAATTACAATTAGCAACGTGCGCTCTTTTTATAGAAGTAGCAAACGCTGATGATGATTTTTCTAAAGTGGAAAATGAATTTATCAAAAAGATAATTAAAGAGAAACTTGGTCTTGAGGACGGCTTGGTTAATGAACTTCTTGAAGAATCCAGACTTAAAACCGAAAAAAGTATAAGTCTATATGAATTTACTAAGACTATTAATCAATTCTTTAATAAAAAAGAGAAAATTGAAATAGTTAAAAATCTTTGGAAACTAGTTTTTTCAGATGGGGTAATGGATAAATATGAAGAACATTTTATGCGTACAATTAGCAATAATTTACATTTACCACATTCCGAAATGATTGCCACAAAATTAGAAGCTAAAGAGGAGGCAAAGAATTAAATTATTCTTTGCTTCCAATTTCTTTTTTAGGTCTTGAAGAGTTGCGATTATAATTAGCTCTTTTATTATCTCTTTTCTTTGGAAATTTTTTTGCTAAATCTGCAGAATTTTCTTCCTTGCTTTTTTTTGCTCTCAAAACTGGAGGTAGTTCTTCATATAAATTATCTTCTGGGTATACTAATTCTAACTTACCTTTTAAATACTCTTCGATATTTGGAATATTGAAAGAATCATCATCACAAGCAAAACTTATTGAAACCCCTGCTAAACCTGCACGTCCAGTACGACCAATTCTATGAACATAATCTTCTGGATCCACAGGTAAATTATAATTTATTACGTGGCTAACATTATCAATATGAATTCCTCTTCCTGCAACGTCAGTAGCAACAAGAACTCTAAATTTTCCTTCTTTAAATCCGTCAAGTCTATTCATTCTTTTGCGCTGGTCAATATCCCCACTAAGTAAAGTTGCAGATATTTCATATTGCTCCAACCTATCAAACAAATCTTTAGCTGTATCTTTTCTATTACAAAAGATTAAAACTCTTGAGGATTCATCTTGCTTTAAAATATTAAACAGAAGTTTAAATTTATCGGATGCTTCAACAATATAATTTATTTGAGTAACTGTATCAGCAGCAATATTTTCTGGTTCAATTTCAACTGTAACAGCTTCATTAGTCCAACTATTAGCAAAACGTTTTATAGCATCTGGGAACGTAGCACTAAAAAATAAAGTCTGTCTCTTTTCTTTTTGTGGGGTTGCTCTTTCTATTTTTTTTACGTCAAGAATAAATCCCATATCTAACATTCTATCAGCTTCATCTAAAACTAATAATTCAACATTATCTAAATGAACTAATTTTTGTTGCATAAAATCAATTAAACGTCCAGGAGTAGCAACCATTATATCAATATAATTGCCTTTAATTTTAAACTGCTGTTTTTTATAATCCATTCCCCCAAAAACAGAAACAACCTTAATTGGTTGATATTTTACTAAATCTAAAGCATCTTTTTCAATCTGTTGAACAAGTTCACGGGTTGGTGCCAGTATTAATACACGTGGATTAGCTTTTAATCGTTTAATACTAGGGTCTCGTTTTACCAATTTAGCAATTGCAGTTATTAAAAAAGCTGCTGTTTTACCAGTGCCTGTTTGAGCACGACCAATTGCATCTTTTCCATTTAATGTGCTTTTTAAAACTCCTGCTTGAATTGGTGTGCAGTATTTAAAACCTAAATCAGCTATTGCATGAAGCACACCATTTGACAATTTAAAATCGTAAAACCTTACTCTACCTTTTTCTTCTGGAACTGGAAAATCTTTTGGAGTCCATTTTTTTTCGATTTCAGGTTTAGCAATTACCTTTGGTTTAGAAGAAATAGATTTATTTGGTAGATTCTTTTTTTTAGAATCAATTGAATGCGATTTTTTATTTTTTACTTCCTCTTTAGGTTGATTTATTGGAGGTGCTTTGGTAATAATTTTTTTCCTAAATAGGCTCAATATTTTTTTTAACATAAAACTCTCTTAAAATTACAATGAAAGGATTTTTGTTGGGATATTTCTCCAAAGGAATCTAATAGGCATCTGTTTACTAGTAAGGTTTACTCAGATTAAACTTGTCAAATTTTATGGGTATTTGTTTCTTCGCAAATCATTTCAAAAATATATTAACAGTACAAAGTTACTGATAATGTGTCTTATTAACAATTTAATAAAAAACCCCTTTAGAACTAATTCCAAAGGGGTTAAAAGAAAAAGTACTTATATTTTTTATTTCATTAATATCATTTTTTTAACCACATTAAATTCTTTTGAATCAGCAATTGATTCAGCTTGAATTCTATAAAGATAAACACCAGAAGCAAGATTGCTTGCATTCCAGTTAACTGTATGAACTCCAGCATTTTTAGTATCATTAACTAAAGTTGTAACTACTTCACCAAGCGAGTTAAACACTTGAAGTTTTATTTTACTTGCAGAAGGTAAAGAGAAACTTATTTTTGTACTTGGATTAAATGGATTTGGATAGTTTTGACTCAATTCAAATTTAGATGGAATAACTATTTCATCATTTACACCAACAAATTGATCTTGAATTTTAATATTATCAACAGACCATCCCCAACCAGTTGTTAACTCATCGGCATGAAGTCTAAAACGAATTATTAAAACATCACCATCAGAAAATTTGTCTAACAGATTTATGTTATGTGTTTTATACATAGCAGGGGTTCCCTTTTGGCTTCCTGAATAAGCTGTATTCCATTCGCTATATAATCTTGAATCGTAACCGTCTTCAAGTTGAATCCAATCACCACCATTAGTAGCTTCAACTATTACATAATCCCAAAATTCAGCATCACCATAAACTGTTCCTGCTTCACCTGGTTCAACAATTGCAATGTCGTCATAACTAAAAGTACCATCACTGCCATCAACAATTATTGGAACTCTTAAAATTGCAGAATAATCGGTTAAATTTGAATATGGATGTGGTGAATTTAATGATCCATCTAAAAATCCACTTGCAGTATTTATAACTAAATCATTTAATATTAAATCACCACTATCTGTAGCAAAATTATTAACGTAGCCCTTTGCTTGCGCCAAAAGTTCAAAGATTTCAACATTAGTTGAAGTAGATTTATATGCACGTGCGCCTTTTATTGAACTTAAATAAACTGCCGCAGTACCTGAAGTAGAAACTGGAACAACCAAAACTGTATCAACAATATTGTTAGATGTAATAGTTAGTACATTTTTTCCACCAACAATAACGTGTGTTGAATCATAAACTGAACGCAAAGAAGCGTTAATAATTAAACCAGCTGCTCCAACGTTTGCTGAGTTAAGAACTGGAGAAAGTGTAACCATAGGTGGTTTATGATTTGCTAATTCTGGTAACGAAACAGACCAAATTCCACGTCCGTGGGTTCCAACAACAACTTCGTCATCAACAATTCTCATTTCCCAAATTGAAACTTGAGGAAGTCCATTATTAGCAATATGCCATGTAGCTCCACCATCAATAGATTCAACAATACCAATATCAGTTCCAGCCCAAATAATATCTGTATTATAAGGCATAACAGACACGCAGTAAACAGCAACATTTGGAAATCCATTTGTACTTACAGAACCTGAGCCAAAACCTGTAATTTCTGACCAATTTTGTCCGTAATTAGTTGTTCTAAATATTTTTCCATAACCAGAATATGAGAAAGTTACATAAGCAGTAGCTTCATCCGTTGGATGTGTATCTAATCCTGAAAACATTCCACCATCAATAAGGTCATTGCCATTAACTTGTGAAAAAGATAATCCACCATCTTTGGACATAAAGAGACTACTAGAATATGCACCTGCCCAAACTACTTGAGGTTCGGCAATAGAAATTGCAACTTGTGCAAAGCTAAAATATCCTGCAGAAGCAAAAGCGGAAATTGGATAAAGTGTCCAACTAGTGCCAAAATTCTCACTCTTATAAACACCTTCGGTTGTAATTGTATATAATAAATCTGGATCGCTATAAGATTTTGCAATTTTAGAAATAAATGGAGAAACTGCACTATTACCCCAACCGTTAAAACCAACATTTGCAGCAAAATATGATTGTCCACCATTTTCAGTTTTCCAGAATCTATTGAATTGAGAACCACCAATCATTTTTTGTCCATCGCCATAATGCCATGAAACTTCAAAACCATCGCCACCAATGCGGAAAATATAAGGTGTAGTTTTATTAGCATCAACATTTTTTGCTGATTCCCAAGTTCCATTATCTTGCATACCCCCGATATATCTACTTCCACCAGGTTGCTTATCAACACCGTAGAACTGAGATGTATTATATCCATTTAATCCAACTTCTGTAAATGAAGCTCCAGCATCATAAGAAACAGCAATGCCACCATCATTTCCATTTAAGAAAATAAATTCTTTTGCAGCATTGTTTGTTGGAAATAAAGTAATATTATGATGATCCACATGTGTATAAGTATTTGTTGGATACTGACCATAACCATCAGTAATAGCAACAGTAGTTCTTGAAAGTGCTGGTAATTTACCAACTTCAACTACTAATTTAAAATCTGGAATATTTGCTGCATCCCAAGTTTTACCAACTGCCATTTTAAAAGCAACAACATAGCTGTTTTCAAATTTAAGACCTAAATCTTTTGCAATATCAGAAGAAGGATTTGCAGCATCATAATCAACATTATTTACAAATATTATGTCTCCTCGAGAAGCTCCCAAATTAAATACACTGTTTGCATAAACATCTGTAAACGAACACATTAATTGTTTATTATTTGTAATATCCCAAACTTCAAAAGGAACATCTACATAATTTTTATATTGATTTGTATTATTAGAGAATAAATGAGCTTTTTGAGTCTTTCCAGGCCCAAATTTGATTTCAATATTTGTCAAACCTGAATTTAACAAAACATCTTCGCCCCAAAAATCATTTCCAGTTCCTAAACCACCATTTCTTTCTGGTAAGGCTTTTGGAGTATAAGCAAATAATGTGTCTAAATTAGTATCAGTAATATTTGTAATTCCAAATACTGAATCAGACTCAATATTAGCTTGCCATAAATCAATACCACCCATATAAACTATATTTTCGTCAAATGGATTTACACCAATTGTATTATCATACCAACCTTGTTCACCCAACCAAGCTTTATCAGAACCATCATTTTCTGGAACTTCAATCCAAGTATTACCACCATCAAAAGTTGCAAACATTGAATTTGGGGCAGAATTTACAGATGCATAAAGTCTGTTAGTATCTGTAAGAGCTGCGGCTATTTCAATTCTTCCACCACCAAATTTGGCTTTTTCGGGTAAATTCCAAGTAGTTCCAGCATCAAGCGAGCGAATAACACCTTGAGATGTTGGGGCAAAAAGTGTACTAAAGTTTTTAGGATTAGCTCTTAAATCTTGCGCTTGGCCAGAGTAAACTTTATTCCAAGAGGCACCACCGTCTAAAGTTTTAAATATCCCAGATTTAGTGGCTGCCACAACAACATTTTCGTTATTTGGGTCAATTGCTAATCTATTAACAAAAGAAAAATCTGAATTTAAAACAGTTGAAGCTAACTGAGTCCAAGTGGCACCTTTATCGATAGTTTTCATAATTCCGTTACCTTCAATAGCATCAGCATTATTAAAACCTTCACCGGTTCCAGCATATAATACATTATTATTTGATAGTGCCATTTCCAAACAAGTAACTGCTAAATTTGGCATATTATCTGTTAAAGGAATCCATGTAGTACCAGCATCTGAAGTTTTCCAAACACCACCACCAACTGCGCCAGCAAACCATGTTTTATAATTTGCATCACTTGGGTCAACAACAAGAGCACGTGTTCTACCACCAACATTAGCAGGACCTCTCTCAACCCAGTTTAATGTTTCCATTATTTGGTTATTTGTATTTTTGTTAAGTTTTAACTGTTCCTTAGCTTTTTTTAGTTCAATAAAGCGATAATTTCTTGCATAATCTGGTGCTTTTTTGCCAGGAGCAGTACGTATTTTTGCATGAATTTCATCAAATTTATCTGGAGAATCAAATTTCATTTCTCCTTTTACTTTTTGTTTTTTCTGTGACCAGTTTTCTTTTGAAACTACTTTTGGGTCAGTGTTTTTCTTATTAAGAAAGCTTATCTGATTAGATTTATTCACGTCAGAGTCATTTTCGGGCAACCAATTATTGGAAATTAATATTGTTGCTGTAACAATTACAATTGCCGAAACTAATATTTTAAATTTGTGAGTTTTCAATTAACTCCTCCATTAAGTTTTGTTTTTGAATTTGTTTTTAAATTAAATATATAACCATGTTCATTATCAACATTTTTTTTGATCATTCCAGGAATTTCAATTACTTTAATTTCATAATCTGAAAACCAAGAAATTGTACCACTTCTAATAATTTTTTCTTCCACAATGGAGCTATCCAAAACGTTATAAACAAAATAACTGGTCGAACTCGTATTAGGAATTTTTGATTTTGGGGTACTTACACAAATAACGTAATCTTTGGTTCTATTATATTGCAGAATATAATTATTCCCAAATTTATTTTGCGCTAATTGTTCAACAATATTTGTTGAGTTTTTACTGCTTACTTCCACATTATTTGATTCTACTGACTTACACGAAACTACTAAAAGAAGTAGCCAAAAAAATACTTTTATTATTATTTTCAAAATACAATTTATTTGTTATAAAAGATGCAAGATAAGAAGTAATATTATTATGTTCAAGTTGAATATAAGAGCAAATTGGGATGTGTTGTAACTCTTTAAAAATGTCATAGATACGACTCTTTAGAAATGTCAGTAAAAAAGACATATTAGTATTTCAAAAAAAATGGATATTTGGGGCAAGGAGCTCACTGATGTATAAAAGAGACATGAAAGGTTTAAATAATTAGAAGAAATAAAAAGCAAAAAACTAACGATAAAGGAAGCATCACTGCTATCAGAAATAAGCGAGCGGCAATTCTAGTGGATAAATCTGCATATGAAAAGAATAAGTGGAATTATCCATAAATCACAAGGACTAGAATCCAATAGAGGCTTTAGCGAAAAGACAAAAGGAGTAGTGGTCATATAGGCTGGCAAAGGACGAAACGTCCTCACAGAAGACGAAGAGAAAGTAGAGTGTACATTAATTTCGAACTTCATTTTTGCAATTCATCCCACTCAAGTTCAAACATGGGATTAATTTGCTGATTATATGATTTTTAATCAAAACTTTTCATAACATTATTACTAATTAAGCCATAAATGAATATAAAAATACCAAAAATCCATATCCAGATATTTAAACTAATAAAAGCTGCGTTTGTTAATCCTATTACCGAAAATACGAATCCCAAACCAATTATTGGATTTGCATAGTCATGTTTAATTCTGTTTTTAATAATTAGAACAAATGATGAAAAATATATTACTGAAGTAATTAAATATTTGCTACTCCCATTGTAACTATGATCAACAAATAACATCACTATTCCAACAACTAAAAATATGATAGATGTAATTAAAAGTAAGGATAACCATACATACTTAAATCCTTTCTTTTGATGCATTTTTAATTCCTCAATTAAATATTAATAATCACATAAAGGCTTCACCGTTAGGTGGTCTAACCGATTATATGTTGTTACTTCAGTAATATTATTTTTATTGTTTTAGAATAATTTTTAGTTCTGTATTTCTTCGTATGTATTCCAATCCATATCTCTGCCCGGGAAAATCACTTTTGAGAAAGGCCATTCGTTTTTCATCCATTCTTTTACAGCATCGTATAATTCGGAATCATATCCCTTGTTAAAAGCATCAGTAGTAACCCAAAGGAATACTTGAGCCTCATACTCCTTTGCATGCATGGGAATTATATAAACACACCCAAGACATTCTTGCTCTTCGTGATTCATAACAGTGTAAGTAAATCCAACGCGTTTTTGAAATTCAGATTCGTGATTTTTTAGCGCCCTAAGATCATCTTCTATTGTAAGATCTTCCTGTGGCCAATTATCGTCCGGTCCAAAAACACCTTTTAAATGATCAATGCTGCTCATAACAGCTCGATAATCAAGTTCCACATCGGATGAACGTAACGGTCGCAGCAGCATTTGCTTTGTCATAAGTTTTTCGGGAACGTTGAAATTTTCAGGCACAAAAGTAAGCAGGTCTAAAAACTGTTTTGATAATTTATGCTCCGGATTAATCTCAAGGCATCTATTAAAATTATTTATGCATTCTTTTCGATTGAACTCGTAATAATAAAATTGTCCAAGTACTGAATAAATTTCAATTCTATCCGGGAATAGAGGTTTTACGCTTTCTACCAATTCAATTGCGAATGGGCGATCTCCCGTATTAAATTTATCAGAGGCTAATCCAAAAATTGAATTTAATATTGCTTTCGTTGAATCTGGATATTTTTCGTGATAAGAATTAATGACTTCGACAATTTCATCAATATTTTTAACGGCTGTTATTTTTTCAGTTATTTGTTTTTCTAACTGTTGCGCATTGATTGAAAGTATAGCGCTTATGAAAAAAATAAATATTTCAAGTCGTTTTATCATTTGAACCTTCTCTTAATATATTATTAAATTATTAACCTATTTTTTATTTAACTCAACTGGTGATTATTCTATTTTCATACATGGGAATTGATTTTCATTTTGCTGAATTACTATCCGGTTAACGTTTCCTTCTTTATCTTTAAGGAAATGGACCAACGCAACAGTCTGACGCAGAAAAAATTTCGAATTATTTTGAGCAATCAACTCAGCGAGGTTGATGTCGGGATCGGTATAAAATAATTTTCCTTTATCGAAGCTGATTGTAATTTCAAAATCTTCATCGAGTTTGTATTTGCCTGTATATTGTTTTAAAAAATCCTCATGCAATTCAACTTCATAGGGAATTAATATCGGGTTGTAACTTTCACCAAGTGCAATCGCCGCAAGACTCCGGTTTATCTCATTCACGAAAGGTGAGACATAATTGAAAAGGGAAATTACAACAACATCATCATCAACAAATCTTTGAATCATAGTTAGGAACCCGTTTATGCCGCCGCGGTGTTCAATCAATTTTCTTCCGAATGCATCTCTAACAAACCATCCGTAAGCATAGTTCGCTATAAATTGTGCAAACATTTTCTCAATTGATTTCGGGGAGATTAATTTATCGGTATACAATGCTCTATCCCATTTAAACATATCATTGACGGTTGAATAAATTGAACCTGCGCCGTTTGTGTATTGAACATAAAGATAATCAGCTTGAGTGATTCCATCGCCGGCATTATAATGCCCGACAGCTCTATCCCGGATAATTTTAGTATGCGAATCAATACCGGTATCATTCATTCCAAGCGGTTTAAAAATATTTTCCGTAAGAAATTCCTCGTAGGTTTTTCCGCTTACTTTTTCGATAATAAATGCAAGCAGAACATAACCGGAGTTGCTGTACTCAAACTTTTCTCCAGGTTCAAAATTAAGCGGCATATTTTTAAATCTCTCAATCACTTGTTGGATAGTATGCGGCTTACTCCACGTTTCATAGTGATCGGGAAGACTGCTGTAATTAACTACGCCGGATGTGTGTGTTAAAAGATGATGAATTGTAATTTTATTTCCGTTCGGGTAATCATGAATAAATTTGCTCAAAGTATCCTTTGTGCTGAGCAATCCTTTTTCTTCAAGCATCATTATTGCCATTGAAGTGAATTGCTTACTAACAGATGCGAGTCTGTATTTTGTATCGGTAGTACATTTTATATCATATTCCCTGTTGGCAATTCCGTAACCCTTGCTAAGTAAAATCTGCCCGCCTTTTGCAATTAATATAGAACCGCTGATTAAATCTTCCAACAATAACGGCGCGAAATATTCATCAACCTTTTTTTCGATGTCGTCAGTTAATTTCTCCTGCCCAACTATAAATCCTTGTATGATAAAAATTAGTACGAAAAATTCAATAAAATATTTCTTTATCATTGTTCTTTCCTTGCAAATTAATTGATAGGGATGCCACATATATTCAAACTCTTTTAGTAAAAGCAAGCTGCTTTAACCATTTCTTCCTATAAAGATTTAATTATGTTTAATGATCCTCCGATTAACGAACGAGAAGCATTTTTTTTGTTTGAATCATATCATCTTTTGATAACTTATAAAAGTATACTCCGCTCGCCAACTGTGATGCATCAAAACTTACGTTGTGTTCTCCCGCCGGCATATATTCGTTTACTAAAGTTTTGACAGTTCTTCCTAAACCATCATATACTGTTAGCAATACATGCCCGTCTTCAGGAATGGAAAACGAAATACTTGTTGAGGGATTAAACGGATTTGGATAATTTTGATATAGAATAAATTTTTCGGGCTGAATTAATTTTTCAGGCACTTCAGTGGGAGCGTTGTTAATACTATAAACTCCATTTCCGTGTGTGGCAACAGCAACTTCTCCATCAATGTTTCGAGTTGCGATCATTTCAACAATTACATTTCCGATTGTTTCCGAACCTTCTTGAATCCATATTGTATTTCTTCCAGCAAGGGCTGTAGTTGAATATAAACCGGTGCTGGTTCCGGCAAAATAAGTATAACTTTCATTTTGTACCAAAGTTTCAATCCATCGAACTGAAGGACCTGCTCCACTGCCATCCGATTTCTCTTCTAAATTACCTGAGATATCTTCCCAGCTCTCACCTCCATCTGTTGAATAATAGATACTTGGAATTCCATAGTTACCAAAGCATAACAGCACTTTATCAGCGTCGTTAGGATCAACATCAATTGAACGAGTAAAAGGCTGATATTGAAGTCCTAAATTCTTCCCTATATTGGTAACTGTTGGGGAATTGGTGTTCGCATTTTCAATTTTAAAAATTTCTCCTATCTCCGTTCCTACATATAAAATATTAGCCGGTTTTCGGGATACAGCCAAGCATGAGATTTTTGAACCTACTTCAACGAATTTTGTCCAATATTTATTTTTTTCAGTATTACTACCATCAATGGGAATTAGACTTATATTGTCACATCTTAGTATTTCTTTACCACCTGCCATATATATTAAATTATCATTATTCATATCGGCTATAAAAGGATTAAAAGGTTGGGGGTCGGAAAGAGACGGATTTACTTTAGTTAAGGCGTAAGAAATAGTTCCATCCACGCTTATATTAGATATCGCAGTTTCACCGAACTGGAATGATGTCATCAATTTTTTCCCACTGTTAACAAATTCGTTAAAACTTCCATCGCCCCAAAGTGCAAGTTTCCAACTTGCTTTTGAATCGTTATTATGAATATAATAGCTCCCGTTGTCCTGTAATCCGCCGACTATCTTATAATCTCCAGTTTCCCTCGGAATAGCAATAGTATAAAACTGAGTTGTATTGTAGCCATTATCTAAAGATTTCCATCTCATGTTTGATGGTTTTGTAATATCATCGGCTCTTCTCAAACCTCCGTCGTTTGCTGAAAATGCAATTTTGGGATTTTCATAAGAAAAAATAAGCAGGTGATTATCAACATGGTTTTCCTGATTTAAGTTTTGTGGGCCGTTAACCATAACAGTTTCCGATCTATTTAAAAAACCATTAGTAGATCTGTATAACAGGGTGCCTCCGACAAATACCATATTTTCATCTTCCGGGTAAACAGCAAGCACTAAAGAATAGGAATTAAAAGACTTGAACAGATTTTTGACATTTGAAGAACGGTTCTCCCAAATACAATTTTCTTTACTACTGTCGTTTGATACATGAGTATATTTCCAAAAGCCCTGCACGCTGCCAAGAAATGTTGTGTTCTCCTCGGATAAAAAGTATACGATATTCTCATTTGAAGGCGCTACAGCTAATATAATTCTCTGATGATTATTAGCAAAATTAGTCGGAGTTATTTTTTCCCAAACTACTCCGTCTTCAGATCTCCATATTCCTCTTTTGTTGCCGTTACTCATTGTAGCATATACAACGCCTGTTGAGGTTACAGCCACTTCCGAATACACTACACTGTTATTCTGATCTCCCAAAACATTAGTCCACACGGAACCTCCGTCGGTACTCCGAAAAATAATTCCATAAGCTGCAGCGTAAATTTCATCTTGCTCTAAATTGCTACGGTCAATTGCCATACTATTAATATATGAAAAGTAAGGGCTTACGTTTCTACCATACCTGTATGAAGTGGATTTCAACAAAATCCAGCTCTCACCATTATCAGTTGATTTAAATATTCCTACTCCACTCAACCATCCAATCCCGTTACTCTCGCCGGTTCCATAGTACCATGTATCTTCTTTTCCTGGACGAATATCTTGAATTAGGTATGAGACACTATGCATATCTTTCGGATGGGTAGTAGTATACCAGCTTTCACCGCCGTCAATTGATTTCCAAATACCGCCAGTTACACCGCCGGCTATAAGAATTTTTGGATTCCTAATATCAATTCCAAGCGCTCTAGTTCTTCCGCCCACATTATATGGGCCTCTATTTATCCATTCTCTTGAGGAAGAGATTTTGTTTAAAGAAGATTTTTGAACTTTATCAGCAAACTCCAATTCTCTAGCCCGAATGTTATCCGGAATTTTTCCTGTTAAAGGGTTTCTAAGTGTTTTCAGTAAATATTGTTTTTTAACCCCCGGATTTTGTAAACCCAGCGCTTCTGGAAATTCCGTGTTTGCCTGATCACTGGATATATTAATGCTTAAAAGAAAAACAATAAATGAAATAATTGCTCCTGATAAAAGGATAATAGTTTTGTTAAGGTTCTTCATAAAGGTTATACCTATTTACTTTACTAAAGTAAATTTTTTAGTATTCATAAAATCGTTAGTCGTAATTCTATAAAAATATACACCGCCTGTAAGATTTCCTGCATTAAATATTATTGAATGATTTCCCTGATTTAATTTTTCATTTAACAGCACTGTTACCTTTTGCCCTAATAAATTGAATATCGCCAGTTCTACATCCGATTGTTTGGGCAAATCAAATTCAATAGTAGTGCTTGGATTAAAGGGATTGGGATAATTCTGCATTAATTCAAATTTCGGTTCAATGTTTTCCAGTTTGGAGATACTTGTTAAAATTTGCCCAATCGGAATTTTTAAAAACAGAATATCAAATGCACCGGTGCCACTGGAATTTGTGTGTCCTGTTATAACTACAAATTTTTTATCGTTAGTCAAAATACCTTCCGAAGCCCATTCGGATTTGGTGTCTTTAACAATCTGCTTCTTAATTACATTCCCCAATCCGTTAATACCCAACACATAAATATTATTATTAGTAGATGCGGATTTCGTTGTACCACAAACAATATAATTTTCATCATCCCGTTTTAAAACCGAAGCACCGTAATCATAATAAGTACCTTCTCCAAATCGCTTGTTCCATCTCATCGTTTCGCCGGGCATTGTTTTCATTGCATATACATCATATAAATTCTGGCTGGTTATATCAGCGTCACCAACAATCATGTAATTCCCTTCATCGGCGGGGCATATTGAATTTCCCCAATTTTGATATGAAGATTCACCATAATTTTTCGTGAAATTACAATTACCTGCAACATCCATTTCAAATAGATATACATCGCGGTTGCCCCACCCCTGCGAATCAAATACTCCTGTTGATCCGACAATTAAAAATTTTCCATCATCGGTTTCAATAATATCTTTTGCAAATTGAGATTTATCATCACCCTTTGTTTTTGTCCAAAGTGTATCGCCGTTCGAATCGGTATAAATAAGGTAAACATCATCCTGTCCATTCCCGAATGATTCGGTATAACCTGCAATTAAATAATTCCCTATCGAAGTTTCAATAATTTTATTAGCTTGTTCCGAACCTGAACCGCCGTAATTTTTCTGCCAAATTTTGTTCCCATCTGCATCTGTTTTTATCAGATAAACATCTTCATCACCTGCACCGAAAGATGAGGTAAAACCTGCAATAACAAAACTACCATCGGCACATTCTGCAATAGAGTTTGCATAATCGTTGCCGCCTCCTCCAAAGGTTTTTGTCCACAATTGATTTCCCTCTGCATCGGTTTTAATTATTAGAACATCTGCATTCCCTTCTCCCTGCGAAAAAGTATACCCAGCAATTACAAATTCACCATCCTTTGTTTCACAGATTGTTCGTCCGCCATCGGAATTAATTCCACCATAGGTTCTTGAAATTACATCATCGTTTAGGGATAGGGTCTTACTTCCTATTTCTACATTATCAATCCTCTTGTTCTTATTCTGCCTATCAACGGCTTTTGCAATAGCATTACAATTTTGAAGATTGAAATAATCACCTGCAGCAGTAGTAACAATATTTCCGTCAATAACCGGGTAGTGATTTTTTCCAACAAATTTTGCTCCAGCAGCAGTATACTCGTTACTATACTTTGGATTACCCGTAACATTTTTGCCGTTTATCACTCCGGCAGCAGCTAAAACACGAACACCAGTGCAAGTTGCAGCTACCACCAGTCCAGAGTCAACTGCTGTTTTAATTAAATCCATTGTACCATTATTGTTTATTAAACTATTGCACGGTGGAGTGTTCGTCCATGAAGTAGCAGACATAACAACAACGCAATCATATTGTGTTATTCCTGTAACCTCGGAAATTAAAAGATCGGGTATTACAGCTGGGCAACCTAAAGGAGAGGCATATACGGGACATGCTTTAACTGTTCTTGTTAATCCAGCAATAGTTATATCCCATCCAAATCTTTCGAAATTATCTATGTTCAAGTAATAATTTGCACCATATTGATCGGGTAGGATTATCAATACTTTAACTTGATTCTGCGAAAACAAATTTATAAAAGTGATGAATGTAATTGCCAAAATTGAAGTTGTTTTTTTAAAATAATTGAAGCGTGCTTCCATTTTATCCTCGCGCCATTGTTAATATAAATCCCACAATAGTGGAAATTATATTTAATATATAGTCAATGTCATAAAACAAATACTATGTCACAAATAATGACATTCGATAGTTAATTAGAAATAATAAAAAACCAATTTACAAAATGATGAAAGGCAGAATTACAGGATATGCGGTTTAACAGACGGGCAAATAACGGTAATAATTTAACAATATTTTTAATAACTAATTATTTCATTTTCTCTTTCAGCTTTAAGGCGAATCTTCTGCTCATAATCAATGGTTTTGGTTCATCCTTTAGAAATATTTGGAATGAAGAATTAAACCAATCATCAACTCTATCTACATATTCAATATTAATAATAGTATTGCGATGTATGCGTACAAATTGATTATCAGGCAAACGTTCTTCCCACTCCTTCATAGTTTTAAGAACTAATCCTTTTATATTTTTTGAACAAACTAATTCCGAATAATTACCAGCGGAGGATATTTTTATGATTGTACTAATCTTAACGAAATGAAATGAATTATTTATCATGATAAAAATATTATCATCTGTATTAAACTTTTTATCCAATTTGTAAAGCTTAATTGCATCCTCGTTTAATCTCTCGATGGCAAGTTCAAGCCGCTTATGGGTTACGGGTTTTAATAAATAATCCTGTGCATTAATTTCAAATGCTTTTATTGCGTATTCGTCAAATGCAGTTACAAAGATTACTTTAATTTTCTTATCGATAGAACGCAAGAGCTCAAATCCCGATTTTACAGGCATTTGAATATCGAGAAATAATAAATCAGTATCAATTTTTTTCAATAACATTTCAGCTTCTTCAACCGAAGATGCCTCCCCGATTATTTCAATCTCGTTAAATTCTTCGAGCATTGCTTTTAAATCTTCACGCGCAAGTTTTTCATCATCAACAATAAATGCCGAATATTTCTTCATGATAACTCCATATCAATTTCAAGAATTGCTTTAACAAAACCGTTTTCTTCAAATATGTCAAATTTGTGCCTATCAGGATAAATAATTGCGAGTCGATTGCGAATATTATCCAAACCGGTTTTTGTGCCAATATCACTTAATTCCATGTTCGGTTCAAACCATTTGCCAGAATTTGAAATTGCTACTTTAAGTTTTTTATTTTCAACAACAGCTTCAATTTTTATTTGCAGCGGAATTTTGGATGTTTTCATTCCATATTTAATAGCATTTTCTATTAATGGATGAATAATAAATGAGGGCACAGGAAAATCGTCTGCTGATGAATCAATGTTAAACTCGAATTCAATTTTATCATCAAACCTAATTTTTTCAATTTCGGCGTAATACCGAATTGCTTCTACTTCATCGATAAGCGCAACTTGTGAACTGTTTTTTGTAATAAGGGAATAGCGATAAAACTCCGACAATTTGCTTACCATTTCAACAGCAGCTTTTTGATTACTACGGATAAGCGCTCTAAGTGAACTAAATGAATTAAACAGAAAATGTGGATTTACCTGATAACGGAGCATTTGCAATTGAGCACTTTGAGCAAGGAAATCAGCCTTTTGTGCCCGTTCTCTTTCGGCAGATATATCAAACCAAAACTTGATTCCAAAATATAGCATACTCCATGCCGTCATTATTGGAAAAAGCTGTGTCATTCTGAAAATGATACTTTTAATATTTAAAGCAGCTTTTAATCTCTCTTCGAAATGGTCCATTGGAAATGAGAAGTACACCAAATGTGAAAGGAAATATAACATTGCTGCAGATAGGAATGAAAACACTAGAATAATTGCCAAGGTTTTTGATAGTGAAATCTTTTTCATATAAAGTTTTTTATAGAAAGCTCTCAATATAATTGTGGCAATAAAACCAGTACTCCATTGGAGTGAATTGTTTAAATAATAAAGGAAACTCCTGCTTACTCCTTCCATCCATATGGTGGTAATAAGTGAATCCATCGTTATAAACGAAATCCAACCAACAGCATTTACAACATAAAATGAAGGCAGCTCTCCGCTGAACAATATATCTTCAATTTTCTTCATCGGAGACTAATAATCATGAATATTTGCTTTTTAAATTCCATCAATTTGGCAATAAATTTTTAATTGCAATATTTATTCAAAAATAAATATTTTGACTACAAATCTATCTTTATCCGAACATATTTACTAACCGCCTACACGATTATAAATCCACTGTTATAACTCTTTAAAAATGTCATAGATACAACTCTTTAGAAACGTCAGTAAAAAAAATATATTAGTATTCCCAAAATAAGGAATCTGATAGGCATCTGTTTACTAGTAAGGTTTACTCAGATGAAACTTGTCAAATTTTATGGGTATTCGTTTCTTTGCAAATCATTTCAAAAAAATATTAACAGTGCAAAGTTACTGCTAAAGGGTCTGATTAATGATTTGTTAAAAACCCCTTAAGAACGAATTCCAAAGGGGTTAAATAATTACTTATTATTTCATAAGTATCATTTTTTTAACAACATTGAATTTCTTGGAATCAGATACAGATTCAGCTTGAATTCTATAAAGGTAAACGCCAGAAGCAAGATTACTAGCATTCCAATCTACTGTATGAATTCCAGCATTTCTTGTTTCGTTAACTAAAGTTGAAATTACTTCGCCAAGAGTATTGAATACTTGTAGTTTTACTTTACTAGCAGATGGCAAAGAGAAACTAATTTTTGTACTTGGATTAAATGGATTTGGATAATTTTGACTTAAGTCAAAATTAGATGGAATTACTATTTCATCTTTTACACCAACAAACTGCTCTTGAATCTTTATATTATCAATTGACCATCCCCAACTAGTAGTAAAATCATCAGCAAGAAATCTGAAACGAATTACTAGAACATCTCCATCAGAGAATTTATCTAATAGATTTATATTATGAGTTTTATACATAGCTGGAGTACCATTTTGATTCCCAGCATAAGCAGTATTCCATTCACTATATAATCTTGAATCGTAACCATCTTCAAGAGCAATCCAATCACCACCATTAGTTGCCTCAACAATTACGTAATCCCAGAATTTAGCATCACCGAAAACAGTTCCAGCATCACCTGGTTCAACTATTGCAATATCATCATAACTAAAAGAACCATCATTTCCATCAACAATAATTGGAACTCTTAAAACAGCACTGTAATTGGTTTTATTCTCATAAGGATGTGGTGAATTTAAAGATCCATCCGAAAATCCAACAGCTGTATTTATACTTAAACCATTAAGAATTACATCACCTTTATCAGAGGTGAAGTTATTCATATATCCTTTTTCAGAAGCTAATAATTCATAAACATCGATATTTGTTGTAGATGATTTATAGGCACGACTACCTATCATAGAGCTTAAATAAATATCTGCAGAACCAGATGAAGATACATGAACAATAAAAGTAGTATCAACAGCACTGTTTGCATTAATTGTCATTACATTTACACCATTTATCACAACATTAGTGTAATCATAAACAGAACGTAAAGAGGCATTAATAATTAAACCAGAGGCTCCAACTTTTGCTGAATTAAGTACTGGTGCTAGTGTTGCCACTGGTGGTTTATGATTTGCCAATTCAGGTAATTTTACTGACCAAATACCTCGACCATGAGTTGCAACAACTACTTCATCGTCAACAACACGCATTTCCCAAATTGAAACTTGTGGAAGTCCATTCTTTGCTAAATGCCAGGAAACACCGCCATCAGTTGATTCAACAATACCAATATCAGTTCCAACCCAGATAATATCAGTATTATAAGGCATAACTGATACACAAAAAGCAGCAACATTAGGAAAACCATTTGTGCTAGTTGAGCTAGTTGCATAACCAGAAAGATCTGTCCATGTTTGACCATAGTTTGTAGTTCTTAATACTTTTGGTAATCCAGAAGATGAAAAAGTTGCATAAGCAGTAGCCTCGTTAGTTGGATGTGTGTCTAGCCCAGAAAACAGTCCTGAATTGATTAGTCCATTATCCTCAGCTTTTGTAAAAGACAAACCACCATCTTTTGATACATAAAGCTCATCAGAATAAGCACCAGCCCAAACTACTTGAGGTTCGGCAATTGAAATTGTAACCTGTGCAAAACTAAAGTATCGTCCATCGCCAAAACCTGATATAGGAATAAGTGACCAACTATCTCCAAAGTTCTCACTCTTATAAACACCTTCTGTAGTAATTGTATAAAGCAAATCGGGATCGCTATATGATTTTGCAATTTTAGAAACAAATGGTGAAACTGCACTATTACCCCACCCATTAAATCCAACATTTGAGGCACTATAAGTTTGCCACCCATCTTCTGTTTTGTAAAACTCATTATGTTGAGAACCACCAATCATTTTTTGCGCATCGCCATAATGCCATGAAACTTCATAACCATCTCCATCAATTCTGAAATCATAGTTAGTTGTTTTGTCTGCATCTACATTTTTTTCAGATTCCCAAGTTCCATTATCTTGCATACCCCCAAAATATTGACTACCACCTGGTTTTTTATCAACACCATAAAATTGTGAAGTGTTATAACCATTATTGCCAACTTCAGTAAATGAAGCACCTGCATCATAAGAAACAGCAACTCCACCGTCATTTCCATTTAAGAAAATAAATTCTTTTGCAGCCTTGTTAGTAGGGAACATTGTTATATTATGATGATCAACATGTGTGTAGGTATTAGTAGGATATCTGCCGTATCCATCTGTAATAGCAACGGAAGAACGATTTAATGAAGGAAATTCGTCAACTTCGATACTCAACTGAACATCTGGTAAATTATTAGCATTCCAAGATTTACCCACTGCCATCTTAAAAGCAATTACAAAACTATTCTCGAATTTTAATCCATTACTCTTTGCAATATCACTAGAAGGATTAGATGCATTATACTCAATGTTGTTAACAAATATCACATCTCCTCGAGAAGCTCCCAAATTAAAGACACTGTTTGCATAAACATCTGTAAACGAACACATTAATTGTTTGTTATTTTTAGTATCCCAAACTTCGAATGGAACATCAACATAATTTTTGTAAAGATATGTACTATTTGAAAATAAATGTGCCTTTTGAGTTTTACTAGATCCAAATCTAATTTCAATATTGGCTAATTGTGTATTTACTAAAACTTCTTCACCCCAAAAATCTTTACCTGTTCCTAAACCGCCATTCCTCTCAGGCAAAGCTGAAGGGGTATACGAAAATATTGTATCTAAATTATTATCAGTAATATTTGAAATTCCAATTATAGAAGCGGTAGATATATCTGCTTGCCATAAATCAGTACCTCCCATGTAAACAATATTTTCATCAAATGGATTAACACCTATTGTATTGTTATACCAACCCTGAGGACCTATCCAAGTTTTATTAGAGCCATCCTTTTCTTTAACTTCACCCCAAGTAGTTCCCCCATCAAAAGTTGAAAACATTTTATTTGGTGAAGAATCAACAGAAGCATAAAGTCTGTTAGTATCGCTAAGAGCTGCAGCAATTTCAATTCTACCACCACCAAATTTTGCTTTTTCTGGTAGATTCCACGAATTACCAGCATTGTGGGAGCGCATAACCCCTTGAGAAATAGGTGCAAAAAGTGTATTAAAATTTTCTGGGTTTGCTCTCAAATCTTGGACTTCGCCATTATAAACTTTGCTCCAAGTTAACCCACCATCAATTGTTTTAAATATTCCATTATTAGTTGCTGCAATAACAATATTTTCGTTACTTGGATCAATTGCTAATCTATTAACATAAGCATAATCAGGGTTTGTAGCTGTTATTGCTAACTGATTCCATGTTGCACCGTTGTCAATTGATTTGAATATGCCATCACCTTGAATAGCATCAGCATTACCAAAGCCTTCTCCGGTACCAGCGTATAAAATATTGATATTTGATTTTGCTATTTCCAAACAAGTAACTGCCAAATTTGGTAAGTCGTCAGTTAATGGAACCCAACTTGAACCCGCATCTGTAGTTTTCCAAACACCACCACCAACAGCTCCAGCAAACCATGTTTTGTATGTTGCGTCACTAGGATCAACAACTAAAGCTCTTGTTCTACCGCCAACATTAGATGGACCTCTCTCAACCCAATTTAATGTTTCCATAATTTGATTGCCATTATTCTTATTAAGTTTTAATTGAGCTTTCGCTTTCTTAAGTTCAATAAAACGATAATTTCTCTCATAATCAGGAGCTTTTTTACCTGGAGCAGTTCTCAATCTTGTGAGAATTTCAGTGAATTTTTCAGGAGAATCTGATTTAGAAGTGCCTTTAACTCTTCGTTTTTTTTGTGACTTATTTTCGCTGACAATAGCTTTTCCATTAGTGTTTTTTACTTTAAGAAAGCTGAGTTTCCTAGATTTATGGACAATAGAGTTATTTTCAGATAATTGATTATTAGCAACAAACAAAGTTGCTACTGCAATAATGATAACCGAAATTATTATTCTAATTTTATGAGCTTTCAATTAACTCCTCCATTCATTTTAGTTTTTGAATTTGTTATACAATTAGAAAATAATCATTTACTTGATTTTGATTTTTTTGAATTGTACATGAAACTTCTGTTACTTTTTTTGCATAATCTGAATTCCATACCCAGAACCACTATCAATATTCCTTTCTTCCACAAATGAATTATTTCCAATATTACAAATAAATTGCCGAGATTATCCAGTTCGAGCATATACATAGCGGTTGCTGCAACCTTGTGATGAGGGTATCTAGTTGAACCAATTAAAAAAAATATATCGTTCCCTTCAATAGTTTTATTCATATGTTCCGAACCAAAGCCATAGGAATACTTCCTCCATCAGTTTTTGATATTGCATTAGCTTTAATAACTTTACTCCAACTTTCAAATACTAAGAGTATTTGTTAAAAAAACACCACATCCGACAGGTATTTAATTTGATGTTTTATCACTCTCCAAAAGTAAATACGACACTATAAATAATAATACTTTTAAATTAGCTAGAATAATCTAAAAGATATTTAGAAAATGGTAAAAGGTTAAATGGACGGATTTGAGGTTCGTACAGCGGGTAAATAAATAAAATTAAGCTACAAAAATATTATGAACATTTTTAATTTTTAGAGTAATAAATAATTTATTTATTAAATGATAAGAAAAGTAGATTCACAAAGGTGTTTTTTAACCCATTTTCGAACTTCCCCTTTAAAATAAAAAAGCCGTGCTTGGTTACACGGCTAAGTTTTGTGGGTGGAGACGGAATTGAACCGCCGACACATGGATTTTCAGTCCATTGCTCTACCAACTGAGCTATCCACCCTCAAAAATTACGAAGCGAAAAATAGATAATTTTTTTTAAAATACAAAATATTTTTTTTATTAAGCAATAATTTGTGTTCCACCATTTTCCTTTCCAATTTCTTCTTCGGATGTTATAACGGCTCTAGTTCCCCCATTTTTAATAAAATTTATTGCAGCCAAAATTTTGGGTTGCATACTACCAGCTCCAAATTGATTTTCTTCTAAATATTTTTCAGCTTCATTTACAGTAATTACATCAAGTTCTTTTTGATCTGGTTTTCCATAATTAATATATACTTTTGGCACGTCTGTAATAATGTATAGAGTTTCGGCATTAATTTGTTGAGCCAATAATGATGACGCTCTATCTTTATCGATAACTGCTTCTATTGCTTCAAGATAATTATTCTCGTGTCTGTAAATTGGAACTCCGCCACCGCCAACAGCAATTACAATATGTCCATTATTTACAAGTTCATCAATTATTTGTTTGTTCATAATATCTTGTGGAATTGGTGATGGAACAATTCTTCTCCATCCTCGTTTTGCAGAATCTTCTTTGAATTGCCAATTATTTGCTTTTGCTAACAGATCGGCTTCTTCTTTGATGTAAAAAGAGCCAATGGGTTTTGTTGGATTTTTAAAAGCTGGGTCATTAATATCAACTAAAACTTGCGTAATTAGTGAAACAACATTTCTGTTTATATCAAAATCGTTTAATACATTTCTCATTTGCCGTTCCAGCATATATCCAATGCCGCCTTGCGAATCTGCAACACAAATATCTAAAGGCATTTTAGGAATTTTATATTTTTCGTAACCTGCTTCATTTCGTAACATAATATTACCAACTTGTGGACCATTTCCATGTGTTATTACAACATTATATCCACTTCTGATAAGTTCAAGAAGTTTTGCTAGAGTTTCATACGCATTCTTTTCCTGCTGTTCAATAGTTCCCGCTTCGGACGCACGCAAGAGTGCATTTCCACCTAAAGCTACAACTGCTATTTTTTTCATAATTTTCTTAATCACACAATAATGGTTTAAAAATACAGAACCGGAGTCTTTAAAATAACAAAAACCCCGGTTCCACAAATGGTTTTATAAAATGCCTTTTTGCTTTAAGATACTTTCAAGCGTTATGGCACCTATCTCTTGTAAATCGTATTTTACTCGAGTTGAAGGTTTATTAATCTTTAAAATTCTTCCAAGATCTATTGGAGTTCCAATAACAACAGAATCACAATCAACTCTGTTTATTGTTTCTTCTAAATCCTTCATTTGTTCATCGCCATAACCCATTGCAGGTAATAAAATTCCGATATTTGGATATTTTTCATAAGTAGCTGTAATTGATTTTACAGTATACGGACGTGGGTCAACAATTTCTGCTGCATTTAGTTTTTGAGCAGCTACAGTTCCAGCACCGTATTTCATTTCTCCATGAGTTAATGTTGGACCATCTTCAACAACAAGTACTCTTTTACCAGTAACAAGTTCTGGGTGCTCAACAGTAAGTGGTGATGCACCTTCAATAATTGCTGCTTTTGGATTTACACTTCTAACATTTTTCATAACTGTTAAAATATCTGCTCCATCAGCCGATTCCATTTTGTTAATTACAACAGCATCAGCTAAACGAAGCGAAGTATTTCCTGGATAGTAAATCATTTCATGTCCAGGTCTGTGAGGATCGACAACAGTGATAGTTAAATCAGCTTTATAAAAAGACATGTCGTTATTTCCGCCATCCCAAAGTATTATATCTGCTTCTTTTTCGGCTTCACGAACTATTGCCTCGTAATCAACACCAGAATAAATTATTCCACCCATAGCAATGTGGGGTTCATATTCTTCAATTTCTTCAATAGTGCATTTATGAATTTTTAAGTCCTCCAAAGTAGCAAAACGCTGTACTTTTTGTTTTACTAAATCGCCATAAGGCATTGGATGACGAATTGATACTACTTTTTTACCAGCTGCTCTAAGTAACTCAACTATTTTTCGGGATGTTTGTGATTTTCCACAACCAGTTCGAACAGCAACAACTGCAATTACTGGTTTAGTTGATTTTATCATAGTTTCTTCACCACCAAGTAAACGGAAAGAAATTCCAGCAGCGTTTACAATTGAAGCTTTTGTCATTACATAATTAAATGGAACATCCGAGTATGAAAAAACGACTTCGTGAACATCAAATTTTTCAATTAAATTTGTTAATTCCGATTCATCATAAATCTTAATTCCATCAGGATATAGTTTGCCAGCTAACTCTGCGGGATACATTCTTCCATCTATATTAGGAATTTGTGTTGCAGTAAAAGCTACAACGTTATATTCCTCTTTATCTCTAAAATAAACGTTGAAGTTGTGAAAATCGCGCCCGGCGGCGCCCATAATTAGAACATTTTTGCGTGACATAATCGTACTCCTATGTTTGATTATTCTACAGTTACACTTTTTGCTAGATTTCTAGGTTGATCAACATTTAATCCCTTTTTAACCGCAACGTGGTACGCCAACAACTGCAATGGAATTACAGTAAGAATTGGCATTAACATTCTGATTGTGTCTGGAATTTTTATTGAAAAATCAACCAATTTATCAATTTCATTATCATTTTCACTTGCAATAGCTATAATTCTTCCTTTGCGTGCTTTAACTTCTTCAATATTTGTAATTACTTTATCGTAAACAGAATCTTTTGGAGCGATAAAAACTACTGGCATATTTTCATCAATTAATGCAATTGGTCCATGCTTCATTTCTGCTGCGGGATAACCCTCAGCATGAATGTATGAAATCTCTTTCATTTTAAGAGCACCTTCCAATGCAACTGGAAAGTTGTATCCCCTTCCAAGATATAGGAAGTTTTTTGCATCGACAAATTTTTCTGCAATAGCTTCAATTTGATCATTTAATTTTAATATTTGTTCAATTTTTTTGGGAAGAGATTCTAATTCGCGAAGTATATTTTGCCCATCAATTAAACTAAGATGCCGTTTTCTTCCAATTAAAACAGAAATTAATGCAAAAACAACTAATTGCGATGTAAAAGCTTTTGTGGAAGCAACTCCAATTTCAGGGCCTGCGTGAACATAAACACCAGCGTCACTTTCGCGAGCAATTGAACTTCCAACAACATTACATATTCCAAGAATTAAAGCATCTCGTCTACGAGCTTCTTTCATTGCAGCAAGAGTATCGGCTGTTTCTCCACTTTGGGAAATAAAGAACATTGAATCTTTTTTTGAAATTATTGGATTTCTGTAACGGAATTCAGAGGCATAATCAACTTCAACTGGTATTCCTGTAAATTGCTCAAGCATATATTCACCAACCAATCCAGCGTGCCACGAGGTTCCACAAGCAGAAAGAAGAATTCGCTTTGAGTTTGCAATTTGTTCAGTAATTCTTTCAATTCCACCCAGTTTAGCTGTGCCTTCATCCATTAAAATTCTACCTCTAAAGGAATCGTGAACAGAGTTAACTTGTTCAAAAATTTCTTTTAGCATGTAGTGAGGATAATCACCCTTGCTAATTTCGTTAAGTTCAACACTAATTTCGTGAACTTCTTTCTTTATATCTTCGTTATCAATTGAACTTGCTGTAAACTTATCTTTAGTTACTTCAACAATTTCGCCATCTTCAAGATAAACGCAGTGACTAGTATGCCCAACTAAAGCATTAACATCAGAAGCAATATAATGTTCACCATCACCTATACCAATTACTAATGGAGAGCCTTTTCGTGCTACTATAATTTTATCTGGTTCATTTTTGGAAATAACACATATACCATATGTTCCTCTTACTTCACTTAAGCCTAGTTGAACAGATCTTAAAAGAGATTTGCCTTTTTTCATAAAACTGTCGATAAGATGTACTAAAACCTCTGTATCAGTTTGGGATACAAAACCATATCCATCTTTAATTAGTTTTGCTTTAATCTCAGAATAATTTTCTATTATTCCATTATGTACTAAATAAAGTGTTTTATCAGTATTAAAATGTGGATGCGCATTATCTTCACTTGGCTCGCCATGAGTTGCCCAGCGTGTATGTGCAATTCCAAGAGATGACATTTCAATATCTAAATGTTCTACTTTGTCTTCAAGTTTTGAAACTTTCCCGAGACTTTTTATTACCCGAGTTTCTTTTTTTTCATTTGAGATAATTCCTATTCCTGCGGAATCGTATCCTCTATATTCAAGCCTTTTTAATCCTTCTATCAAAATTGGAATTGAATTCTTACTACCAATATATCCTACTATACCGCACATATGTTACCCCATATTGTTTATTAATAATTATGTTTTGTAAATAATAGGTTTATGAGCCAATAAAAACATAACAGAAGAGGATTAATTATCTGAAAATAAGTTTTAATTATTGCATTTTTATACATAAAGTTAATTGATATATTATAAAAAATTACTTATTTCTAATTTCAGAAATTTATTTCACAATTCCAAAGTCATTAATCTATTATTTTTGCGCCCCGCTATTTCCAAATTTTATTGAACTGAAACCAAACTTATCCCTAATTGAAGTAACAGCCTTTAACATATCTTTTCGAACCACGTTTTCGTTATCAAATAATGTTTCTTGTGTATTAAATTCGCTAAAATTTGTTAAATGGATTCCAATTAAACGAACTGCCACTCTTCGTGTGTATGCATTTTTTAACAATTTTAAAGCAGTTTCAAATATTATTTTATCATCATTAGTTGCTTTAATTGTTTTTGCTCTAGTAATTGTTACAAAATCAGAATACCGCAATTTAATACTTACGGTTGCAGCTTCCCAATTTTTGTCTCTCAATAATTGACATACTTTTCCAGTTAAATTGAAAAGTGTATCTTCAATTTTAGTAATATTTACTTCATCTTTTCCATAAGTCCTTTCTTTAGAAATACTTAATCTTTCACGATTTATATTAAAATTGCTGCTTCCAAATCCATTAGCTTTACTCCACAAAGCAGTTCCAGCTTTTCCATATGTTAAAGCAAAATATTCTTCAGAAAGTTCAGTAATATCTTTAACTTTAAAAAATCCTTTCGAGTTTAAAGATTCCAGCATAACTCTTCCTACACCTGGAATTACTTCAACAGGCAGAGGAGCAAGAAATTCTTTTTCCATTCCTGGTAATATATAAGTTATACCAAATGGTTTTCCATAATCTGAACCGATTTTTGCAATTGTTTTATTAGAACCAATTCCTATGGAACAAGGCAATAGTAATTCTCTTTTAATTTCATCTTGAATTTTCTTACCAAGTGCAAACATTGACCCATATATTTTCGCCGTCCCCGTAAAATCCATGTAAAATTCATCAATAGATGCTTGTTGTATTATTGGCGAATATCTTTCAAGAATTTTTTTTACTTCTTCTGAAAACCTAGAATATTCACCCATTGTACCAGACACATATATTCCATTGGGGCAAAGTTTATACGCTTGTTTAATTGGCATGGCAGAATGAAGCCCAAATTCCCGTGCCTCATAAGAACAAGCTGCAACAACTCCCCTTCCAAATTCAGGATTTCCACCCACAATAACTGGTTTACCAATTAAATTTGGGTCCAAAATTCTTTCAACCGAAACAAAAAATGTATCTAAATCTAGATGGAAAATAGTTTTCATACTTCAATTTAAATCAATTTTGAGTAATTGTAAAATGTCATTCAAAATTTGCTGGAAATATGATGAGGATTTACAAATTATTATTAAAAACAGTTATTTTAGAATATACATTTTGGTTTAAAACCAAATTATTATTAATGTGTTTTATAGATTTATTAATCTTTTGTATCATGTTTTTTATGAAAAATATTATCCCTATTTTAAAAATTATTTTTAAGGCACTTTTACTTGTCTTGTAATAGTACCTCTTTATTCATAAATTAAGTTTAGCATTAATTAAATATTAGGAGCACTAATGGAAGCAGTAACTGGATTGTCAGTTGTAATTATTATAGGGGCGGTATTTTTCCTTTTCCTATTTACATATTTTGTCCCAATTGGACTTTACATAACAGCATATTTTTCTGGAGTAAAACTAAAAATTTTCAAAGATCTTGTTGGAATGAGACTTAGAAAAGTTTCGCCAATGATAATTGTCCGCAGTCAAATTTCTGCTGCCAAGGCTGGCATTGAGTTGGATACTTCTTTTTTAGAAGCACATTATCTTGCTGGCGGAAACGTTGTTAATGTTGTAAATGCGTTAATATCTGCAAACAAAGCAAATCTAGAACTTTCATTTGAAAAAGCTGCTGCAATTGATTTAGCGGGTCGAAATGTTTTAGAAGCTGTTCAAATGTCTGTACTTCCAAAAGTTATTGAAACCCCAATGGTTTCTGCAGTTGCAAAAGATGGAATTCAGTTAAAAGCAATTGCAAGAATTACAGTAAGAGCAAACCTTGAAAGACTTGTGGGTGGGGCAAACGAATCAACAATTTTAGCTCGTGTTGGCGAAGGAATTGTATCTACAATTGGCTCAAGCAAGTCTTATAAAGATGTACTTGAAAATCCAGATAACATTTCAAAAGTAGTTTTGGCAAAAGGATTAGACTCTGGAACCGCGTTTGAAATACTTTCAATTGATATTGCCGATGTTGATGTTGGTACAAACATTGGTGCTATACTTCAAACAGACCAAGCTGAAGCTGACTTAAAAGTTGCTCGTGCAAAGGCTGAAGAAAGACGTGCTGCTGCAATTGCACTTGAACAAGAAATGACTGCAGAAGTAGCAAGAATGAGAGCAAAAGTTGTTGAAGCAGAAGTTGAAATTCCTCTTGCGATGGCTGAAGCATTTCGTAAAGGTAATTTTGGTGTAATGGATTATTATAACCTCAAAAATGTCCAATCAGATACAGAAATGAGAAATTCTATTGCAAAACCAGATTCTGATAAAAAAGATAGTAATGAGTAGAAAATGGATAATATAGTTGATTATTTAGTAGTACTTTTCTTTGTAATTAGTTTTTTATCTTCAATTTTTAAGAAGAAAAAAACTAATGAGAAAAACTCAAGTGACAATAAAAAACAACTCCAAAATGATAAAAGAGTTGCTTCTACTCAAATGAAAAGAGCTAGTAATCCCTTAGATGATTTTTTCAAATCTATAAATGAAGAATTTCAACAAACACAAACAAAAGAGACGCGTTCGGAAGTTGATGAATATTTTGAAAAAGCCATGCAAAAATCGGCAGAAGCACGTGATATTTACAAACCCACTGAATTTAAAGTACCAATTCCTTTTGAATCATTGTCGAAAACTCAAGATACTATTGCTATTAAATCGTATAAAGATTCTGTGAAGTTGAACCAAGAAAAACACGAAAGTAAAAAAGCTAAAGCTATTAGAAATAATTTAAAGCAAAATAGCTCAATAAAGAATTTTATTATTATGAATGAAATTCTGGGGAAACCTAAAGCATTGCAAAGATAATGGCAAAAAAATATATTTTAAAAAAAGTTATTAAAACGGGTATTCAAAACTCTATTGTTGATGAAGCCCGTTTTTCTATTAATTACAAAAATGAATTAAATTCCGCTCAATATGAGGCTGCCTCAGCTATTGATGGTTCTTATTTAGTCATTGCTGGCGCTGGCACAGGGAAAACGCGAACTCTTGTTTATAGAGTTTCCAGATTAATTGAAATTGGTTATGATCCTAAATCTATATTACTTTTAACTTTTACAAGAAAAGCTGCTCGTGAAATGATGAATAGAGCAACTTTATTGTTGGATAATCGATGTTCAAAAATTAATGGTGGGACTTTTCATTCGTTTGCTAATTTAACTTTGCGAAAATATTCAAAAGCAATTGGTCTTGATTCAAATTTTATTATTCTTGATCAAGGTGATAGCGAGGATGTAATAAATTTGATTCGTGGGCAGATGAACGTAGCTAAATTGAAAAAACGTTTCCCCAATAAGCAGACAATCCTACGCGTGATAAGTTTAAGCATAAATACATCAAAATCTATTGAAGATATTCTTAGTCAAAACTATCCACATTTTTCAGAGCATATTGATAAAATTCTTGAAATAAAAGCTAATTATGAAAAGTATAAATACTCTAATTCCCTTTTGGACTATGATGATTTACTTGTTTACTTAAGATTATTCTTAACTGAACGCAGTGATGTAGCGCGAAGTCTTTTATCAAACATTAAATTTATTATGGTTGATGAATATCAGGATACAAATAAATTGCAAGCTGATATAATAAAAGCACTTTCAACTATCAACAAAAACGTTATGGTTGTTGGCGATGATTCACAATCAATTTATTCATTTCGCGGTGCAAATTTTAAAAACATAATGGACTTTCCAAAGCTGTTTGAAAATACAACACTAATAAAATTAGAGGAAAATTACCGAAGTACAAAAGAAATATTAAATTTTGCTAATTATTTGTTGGAATTTGCAAATGATAAATATCCCAAAAAACTTTTTACGAATATTTCTGATGGAGAACTTCCAGCAATTGTCTCAGCCACAAATGATAACATGCAATCCAGATTTATAGTAGAACGCATTTTGGAATTAAGAGAAGAAGGAGTTCCACTTAATGAAATTGCGGTATTATTTAGGTCAGCTTATCACTCTTTCAATTTAGAAGTTGAATTAAATAAAGCAAGTATTCCATACATAAAATTTGGTGGAATGAAATTTGTTGAGACTGCTCATGTAAAAGATGTATTGGCTTTCCTTCGTATTTCCATGAATCCTAAAGATTTTGTAAGCTGGTATCGCATTTTGTTATTGCATGAGGGCATTGGACCAAAACGCGCACAAATGATTATGGAGGAAATTGCCACAATTGATTTGAATAAAATTAATGTTGCTTCCAATTTAGCAAAAAACAAACTTCTTGAAAAAGTTATTCCATTGCTGGAATTAATACAAAATTTAAATAGAAGTTTTGACTTACCAACTGATAAGCTTGAGTTAATTTTCAGTTACTATAATCCATTATTTAAAAAGAAATATGATGATTTTAATAAGCGAAAAAAGGATTTAGATGCTTTAATAAACATAGCCAGCAATTATGATAATGCTTCTACTTTTCTAGCAGATATGGCGCTTGAACCACCACAAGATTCTGTGTTGGATATTGATGAAGAGGATAAGGAAGATGAATTTCTAACTCTTTCAACAATCCATTCTGCAAAAGGATTGGAATGGCATTCAGTTTTTATAATTCACGCAATGGATGGTTTTTTTCCGGCTGCGCAATCATTTGATTCAGCAGAATCCATTGAAGAGGAACGGCGACTTATGTATGTTGCAGTTACTCGTGCAAAGCAAAATCTTTTTATCTCTTACCCAACAAATATTTTTGATAGGTACAATGGTTACACTTTAGCAAAACCATCTCGATTTATTACTGGAATTAGCGAAGACCTTGCCGATGAATGGATAATTGAAGAGGAATTTTGATAATATTTTCAACTTACATATTGTTCGGAATAACGCTTTTACTATTAGTTTTTAATCTTTTGATATATTCTGCCTTGAATAAACTTTTTAGATTTCAAAAGAAGAAGGAAAGCAATATTAAAATATCCATTGTTGTGGCGGCAAAAAATGAAATTAATAATATGCAATATTTAGTTGCTGCTTTATGTGCCCAAAATTATTCGAAAGAGGATTATGAAGTAATAATTATTGATGATAATTCCGAGGATAATACTTATGCTACTTCTAAAATTTTGTGCGCAGAACTAGCTAATTTCCATACAATTAAAGCAGAAAATAAAATTTTTGATGGCAAGAAAGGTGCATTAGATATTGGAATTAAAAAAGCAAAATATCCTTACATTCTTGTTACTGATGCTGATTGTGAACCAGAAACTGAATGGATTAATTCATTTGCAATTGGTTTTGAAAATGGGAACGATTTTCTTTTTGGTATAGCTCCATTTAAAGTGTCAAACTCACTTACTAATTTAATTGCACGTTTTGAAAATCTTAAAGCAAATTTTATTGTTTTTGCTTTTGCTAAACTTGGTGTCCCCTATTCAGCTACAGCAAGAAGTTTTGGATTTTCAAAAGAAGCATTTCACAAAATTTTGGGCTACCAAAATACAATAGCTACATTAAGTGGTGATGATGATTTACTTCTTCAAGAAGCAATAAAATTCAAACTAAAAATTGGAATAATTACTGGTCATAATTCATTTGTATATAGCAAAACGAAAAACACTTTTTGTGAGTACGCAAATCAGAAAGCACGCCATACGTCAACTTCATTGCATTATTCATTTAAAAGCAAAATGCTACTTGCTACTTGGCATTTATTAAATTTAATTTCACTTTTTTCAATTCTAGCTTTACCTTTAGGAACTATATTTATTCTGCCTTTTTTCATTAAAATAATAATAGATATTTTTGTTTTAAATAATTTTCAACATAATTTTGGATGTAAAATAAATCCACTTTTGTTTTTAGCTTTACAAATTAATTATGAATTAAATATAATCTACTTTTTTTTTAAGGGATTAAAGTTTTCAAATAGATGGGATTAAAATAAATGAATAATAATGAACTCATTAATTTAGCAACCGCAGCAAAGGAAAAATCATATTCCCCTTATTCAAGTTTTAGAGTAGGTGCTGCTCTTTTAACAAAAGATGGGAAAGTATACCAAGGAGCAAATATTGAAAACGCTGCATATGGCGTTACAATGTGTGCAGAGCGAATAGCCGTTTTCACCGCTAAACTAGAAGGCGAAACAGAATTTTCCGCTATTGCGATAACCTCTGACAGTAAAGACTATATTCCACCTTGTGGATCGTGTCGTCAAGTATTGCTTGAACTTTGTGGTGAAGAAATTGATGTATTAATTACAAATGGAATTGGCGAAGTAAAAATATTTAAGCTAAAGGATTTGCTTCCGTTCTCCTTTGGAGATAAAAATTTAAATGGTTAGTGAAATAGTCATTTTATTTTATTTTTTTGACTTCTTTCTAACTCTCAATTCTAATCTCTTTTTTGTATCTTGCACATTATTTTATTAATAAGTTTACATGGAAATATGGTTGAATTTGTCCCGCATCCAGTCCCACATAATACTGGATGGATTGAAGTAATTTCAGGTTGCATGTTTAGTGGAAAAACAGAAGAATTAATTAGACGTTTACGCAGAGCTAAATTTGCAAAACTTAAAGTAATAATTTTCAAACCAAAAATTGATGACCGATACTCAAAAGATGAAATCGTTTCTCACAGTGAACAAGCACTTCCCTCAACAATGATTGAAAAAGCTGAAGAAATTTTAGCACTTATTAAAGATGCCGATATTATTGGAATTGATGAGGCACAATTTTTTGATGATAAAATTTCAAACGTTGTATTAAAATTAGCCAAAATGGGTAAACGTGTTATTGTTGCTGGTCTTGATATGGATTACAAAGGTGAACCTTTCGGTCCTATGCCTACCTTATTAGCAATTGCTGAATATGTAACAAAGCCGAAAGCTATTTGTGTTGTTTGTGGCAGTCCGGCAACTATGACTCAACGTATCACCGATTCTAAAGCACAAGTTGATGTTGGCGCTACTGATAAATACGAAGCTCGTTGCCGTAAACATCATTATATACCTTAACATTGGAGTATTATGGATTTTGTATCAATTTTTAGAGGAATGTTTGGAATCTTACTTTTAGTGGGAATCGCTTTTTTGTTTTCTAATAACAAAAGGAAAATTAATTGGAGACTTGTGGCAACTGGACTTAGTTTACAATTTATTTTTGCTCTACTAATTATCAAAGGTGATTACTTTTCACAGTATTTTTCCCCACTCGGATGGCCTAAATTATTCTTTGCTTGGGTTAGCAGTTTTTTTGTAATAATACTTAACTTCACTACTGAAGGTGCAAAATTTGTATTTGGTAATTTAGCTATTAGTCCAGGTACCGAAAATAGTATGGGAATGTTCTTCGCTTTCCAAGTACTTCCCACAATAATATTTTTTGCTTCACTTATGGCTATTCTTTATCATCTTGGAATTATGCAAAGAGTTGTGCAAGCGATGGCGTGGGTTATGGCAAAACTACTTGGTACAAGCGGTGCAGAATCTCTTTCTGCAGCGGCTAATATTTTTGTTGGTCAAACAGAAGCTCCATTAATGATTAAACCATATATAAAGAATATGACAAATAGTGAAATTCTTACAATTATGGTTGGAGGAATGGCTACCGTTGCCGGCGGTGTAATGGCTGCGTATATTCAAATATTAAGCTCAACCTTTGCTACAGTAATGGGACTTTCAATCGGTGATGCACAATTAATGTTTGCAACACATTTACTTGGCGCCAGTGTTATGGCTGCTCCAGCTGGACTAATAATGTCAAAAATTATTTATCCAGAAACAGAAGTTCCCGAAACTCGAGGTGAAGTAAAAGTGGAAATTGAAAAAACTTCATCAAATGTAATTGAAGCAGCTGCTACGGGTGCCAGCGATGGTTTACAACTTGCATTAAACGTGGCAGCAATGTTGCTAGCTTTTATTGCATTAATTGCACTTTCAAATTATTTGCTTGAAGGAGCTGGTAATTTGTTTGGACTAAATTCGTTCCTAATTTCAGAGTATGGACAACCATTGAATTTGCAGTTTATTCTTGGATTTGTATTCCAGTTTTTGGCTTATGGAATTGGCGTGCCGTGGGAAAGTGCTATGCAATTTGGTTCATTATTTGGTACCAAAATAGTTTTGAACGAATTTGTAGCTTACTTTGATATGAGTTCATTAATCGCTTCAAAAGAAATGATAAATGAAAAAACTATTTTAATGGCAACTTATGCACTTTGCGGTTTTGCAAATTTTAGTTCAATTGCAATCCAGATTGGAGGTCTTTCACCTTTAGCACCCAATAGAAAATCAGATTTTGCAAAATTGGGATTGAAGGCACTAGTTGGTGGTGCATTATCAACTTTAATGACAGCTACTTTAGCTGGTATACTTTTTTAGGAATACAATGCTTGACTTAACTACAAAATATGAAAAACTTGTTAATGGTTTACTCGATAAAATTCCATTTAAACCAGAAATTGGATTAATTCTTGGAAGTGGACTTGGTGAATTTGCTGAAAAAACAAATATCATAAAAACCATTTCAACTGACGAATTAGTTGATTATCCACAATCTACAGTTGAGGGGCATAAAGGATTTATTCATTTTGCAGAATTGCACAATAAAAAACTTCTGATTTATCAAGGCAGAATCCATCCTTATGAAGGATATAATATATCTGAATGTGTTCTTCCAATATTTATTGCACATAAACTTGGAGTAAGTAAACTAATTTTAACTAATGCTGCTGGAGGTTTAAATCACTTACAGCCTGCGGACTTAATGTTAATAACATCTATGTTTTCCTTTAATATTAAAAAGGAATTAGGTGAATTAATTGGATTAGCACCTAATGAAACTAGAAATAGCTTTACGGATTTTCCATCCAATAAAATAAATAATGTTATTAGAAATGCAGCCTTAAAAGAAGAAGTTTTGGTTAAGGAAGGTGTTTACTGGTACAGCAAAGGACCATCTTATGAAACTAAAGCAGAAATACGAATGGTACAAAAATATGGTGGTGATGCAGTTGGAATGTCTACTGTGCACGAAGCTATTTATGCCTCAGTTCTTGGAATGGAAGTTGGCGCAATTTCATGTATAACTAATTACGCTGCTGGAATTTCCATCAACAAATTAAACCACCAAGAAGTTATGGACACAGCACAGTTAGTAAAAGAAAAATTTGAAAAACTTGTAAAAAAAATAATTGAACTCTTGTAATTATAAGCTAATTGTACTTTTTTATTTGCTCAATTATAACAATGAAATTACTGTAGCGGTTGCAATTACTGCCGTTTCAGCTCTTAGCCGATTTGGAGTAAGAGTTAATTTTTTACAATCACTAATTAAATTAAGTTCATTTTGAGATAGTCCACCTTCTGGACCAAAAATAAAATAGAATTTCTCGCTTAATAATTTATCCTTCACAAGTCTCAAAAAATTAATAATGCTATCATTTCCCTTTTGTTCCAAAATTATCTTATTACCTTCAAATGATTTTATTTTTTCAAAGGAATTTAAATATTTAATATTAGGCAAATAAGTTCTCAAAGATTGCTTCATGGCAGCTAAAGCAATTTTATTCCAACGTTCTAATTTTTCACCTTTAGGAATAGTTCTGGAGGAATTAAATATTACAAAGTTTGTTATGCCTAATTCGATAGATTTTTCAATTTCAAATTCAAATCTATCATTGCTTTTTAAACGAGGAAAACAAAAAATAATATTTTCTAAATCGTTTTTATAGTTTTTCCGATTTTGGATTCTTGCACTGATGCTATTATCACTTATTTCAGAAATTAAAGTTTGGAAATAATTCCCTTGCCCATCTGTAACATGCAATTTGTCACCAATAATATGGCGCATCACTCTTGCGGCGTGTTTTGATTCATCACCACTTAGTTCTATATTATCACCACTAATTTTTTGTGAGTAATAAAGTTCAATATCAGAAAGATATTCCTGTTCCAAGTAATAATTCTCCTTTTCCAAATTCATTAAATGCATATTCAATTCTAAACGCGCTATATGGCAAAAATAAAAATGTTAGTCCAAAGCCATATCCAGAACTAAAATTATTTAATTCAAATTTATCAACATTATTAAATACCGTCCCAGCATCAGAAAAAATGCCTGCAATAATTGCAATTCGCGAACGAGTTAAACTATTTGGAAGTATTGGTAAATCAATTGCAAAATTCCATTCAGGCAAAATAGGGTATGCTAACTCAAGGGAAGCTAGAATTCTATTGTTCCCCTCGCTAATATTATATCTATTTCCTCTAATATAATAATCATAACCTAACATTGAGTTATCGTACAGTGGAATGCGCTTTCCAAAAGTATGTCGCAAATTTAAGTGCCCTTTTACTAAAAGGGATTTATAAATTTCTTGATACTTTCGTGTATCTATATTGATAGTATTATAGCTAATATTTTTATTACCAATTCCATTAAGTAAATAATTTAATTCAAGATATTCACCTTTGCTAGCATATTGTTTAAGATTTCTTGAATCGTATGAATATGATAAACCAGCAGTAATTTGCTTATCACTCGACGAACCGCTAGCCATATAATCATTAAAATAGTTTGAAGGTGATTTAATGTTTGAATAATTGAAAATAAAAAAGAAACTGCTCTCCTTTGTAACTCGTTTCCCTAATATTGCACTTAATAAAACAGTTTTAAAATCAAATGGTTTACCATAAAGCTTCTCTAGTAAAGGACTTTTATTAATTGGACTTCCAAATGCAAAAGACAAATACAAACTAATTTCTGCTGAAGAAATTAATAAAGGATTTTCATATTCGAATCTATAAAATGGATCATAACCAAATGAAGCAGTTGCCCTTATTGTTTCGTTTCTTCCACGAAAATTTTTATATTTTAAACTAATTCCATATGAAGTTCTTTCAAAAGATTTTTCACGTACATTAATAAAGGGAATTGGAAAAATATACCAGCTTTCTTCAATCATAATTACTGCAATATTTTTTTCGCCTCTTTTTTCTAGCAAAACACTTACTTTTGTAAAAATTCCAAGACTGAAAATACGCTCACGATTGAAGAGAAGCGTTTCATTATTAATAATATCACCAATTGAGAAATTAAGTTCCCTTAATATGATAAAATCTTTTGTGTTTTTATTACCCAAAATTTTAATAGAATCAACTTTAAAAGTTTCTTTATAATCATTATTTGTAAAATCAAGATTTTGACCAAAAAGGGTAAAACTAAAAAGAAAGCCAAGAAAAAACATCCTTTTTAACATATTCATTTTTAATAAATAAATAAAATTCCTCCTAGATTAATAGCAATAACTATGTTCTATCTTTATACATTTATTCTGAATTACTGTAATTCCTTGCTCAATGCATGGTAAAACCGCTTCATTGTTTGCTATTCCCAATTGTAACCACAGTACTTTTGGCTTAACAGCAAGAACATCTGGAATAATCTGAGGAATGTCTTCTGACTTTCTAAATACATTAACTATATCAATTTCAAAAGGCACATCCTCTAACTTGGCGTATACTTCCATTCCTCCAATTTTAGGCTTTCCAGGATTTACACCAACAACTATATAATCTTCATTAACAAGGTAATCAGCAATCATTCTACTAGTTCTACTTGAATTACTAGAAATGCCAACAACTGCAATAGTTTTTGATTTTTTTAATATATCGCAAATATCCATTTCATCTCAACTTTCATTACTGATTATACTTATTCTTTTTCATACTCACTTATTGGTAAGCAACTGCAAATTAAATTTCTGTCACCATAAGCATCATCAACTCTACCAACAGAAGGCCAGTATTTGTTTTCTTTACTATGAATAAACGGGAATGCAGCTATCTCGCGTGAATATTTATGTTTCCATTCACTGCTAATTACTTCTTGAGATGTATGAGGCGAATTTTTTAATGGATTATCTAATTTATCCATCTCACCATTCTCAATCATAGAGATTTCATTTCTAATTGAAATCATTGCATCACAAAATTTATCCAATTCATATTTTGATTCACTTTCTGTGGGTTCAACCATAAGTGTTCCATGAACAGGAAAAGATACAGTTGGTGCATGATAACCATAATCCATAAGTCTTTTAGCAATATCTATTACTTCAATTCCAGTAGTACTTTTGAATTGGTGCATATCAAAAATTAATTCATGTCCTACATTACCATTAACACCAGTATACACAACAGGATAATGAGCAGATAATTTTGCTTTTATATAGTTTGCATTAATAATAGCGACTGCTGTAGCATTTTTTAATCCTTCACTTCCCATCATTCTTATATAAGCATATGAAATTGGAATAACTGAAGCACTTCCCCATGGAGATGCAGAAACAGCTGATATAGATTTTAGTTTATTAATATTTACAACTGAATGGCCTGGTAAAAATTCAACTAAATGTTTTGCTACTACAATTGGACCAACACCAGGGCCACCGCCACCATGAGGAATGGCAAATGTTTTATGTAAATTTAAATGACAAACGTCTGCACCAATAGTTGCTGGATTTGTGTACCCAACTTGGGCGTTCATATTTGCACCATCCATATAAACTTGTCCACCATTATCATGAATAACTTTGCACATTTCAACAACTTGATGTTCAAAAACTCCATGCGTTGAAGGATATGTTAACATTAATGAAGAAAGATTTTCTTTATTTGCTTCTGCTTTAGATTTTAAATCTTCCAGAGAAACATTACCAAATTCATCACATGCTACTATAACAACTTTGTTTCCCGCCATTACAGAGCTAGCTGGGTTTGTTCCATGAGCCGAAGATGGAATTAATACTACATTTCTGAATTCTTCATTTCTACTTTTATGATATGCTCTAATAACCATAAGACCAGCATACTCCCCTTGAGCTCCAGAATTAGGCTGAATAGAAGCTCCAGCGAAACCGGTAATTTCGCAAAGTTGTTTTTCAAATTTTTCAAATAATTCCATATATCCTTCAGCTTGATCTAAAGGAGCAAATGGATGAAGTTGGTTAAACTCACTCCACGATACTGGGTAAAGCTCTGTAGCAGCGTTTAATTTCATGGTGCAAGAACCTAGTGGAATCATAGAAGTTGTTAAAGATAAATCTTTATTCTCAAGTTTTTTAGCATAACGCATTAATTCTGTTTCGGAGTGGAATGAATTAAAAACCTTGTGTGTTAAATATTCTGATTCTCTATTGAAAGAAGTGTTAAAGGAATGTTTTAATTCTTTAATTAAATTTACTTCTTCATTTGTAACAATACTTTCTTGCAAAGCAACCTTAATTATATTAGCAATTTCAATAATATCATTTAATAAAGTAGCTTCTGAAACAGAAACGCCTATTGTAATTTCATCGATATATCGTAAATTAATTTTCTTCTTTAATGCTAGCTCATTAATCGATTTAACAATATTTGCCTCTTTGAATTGCAACTTCAAAGTATCAAAATAATTTTGGTTTAATTGCTTAACATCAGAGTTGGAAAGTAGTTCAGCTAATAACGCTGTTAACTTATTAATTCTAACCGCTATATTTTTTATTCCAACAGGACCATGATACACAGCATACATACCTGCCATTATTGCCAATAGTACTTGGGAAGTACAAATATTACTGGTTGCTTTTTCGCGTTTGATATGCTGTTCTCTTGTTTGCAATGCCATCCGCAATGCTGGGTTACCATTACTATCAATAGAAATTCCTATTATTCTTCCAGGCATTTGTCTTTTAAACTCTTCCTTGGTTGCAAAATAAGCAGCGTGTGGACCCCCAAAACCAATTGGAACACCAAAACGTTGAGTTGAGCCAACAGCACAATCGGCCCCAAATTCACCTGGTGCTTTCAATAACGCCAAACTCATTATATCAGCAGCAACAACCTTAAATATATTCTTTTCCTCTGCTTCAATAAACAGTTGTGTATAATCAAATATTTCACCGTCAGCATTAGGATATTGAACAATCATTCCAAATACATCATCAGATAGTTCAAATTCTTGAATTGAAGAAATTCTTAACTCTATTCCAACAGGATTTGATCTTGTCTTTAAAACATCTATTGTTTGCGGAAATAAATCTTCGGCAACTAGAAAAACATTAGAATTTTTTCTGTCTTTTTTGCGAGAATTAAAAAGCATAAACATAGCTTCAGCTGCAGCTGTGGCTTCATCAAGCAATGAAGCATTTGTTAATGGAAGTGCAGTTAAATCTGCAACCATGGTCTGAAAATTAAGAAGTGCTTCCAATCTTCCTTGTGATATTTCAGCTTGATAAGGAGTGTATTGCGTATACCAACCTGGATTTTCGAAAATATTTCTTTGAATAACAGAAGGTGTAATTGTAGAAGAATATCCAAGACCAATAAAATTCTTAAATATTTTGTTTTTGGATGCAATTGTTTTTAGTTCATTCAATAACTCAACTTCACTAATTCCTTCACCAAGATTAAGACCATCTTTAAGAAGAATACTTTTGTGAATAATTTTGGTTAACAATTCTTCCTTATTTTTAAATCCAATTTTTTTGAGCATTAAACTCAAATCATCGTTATTTGGGCCAATATGGCGATTTACAAATTTGTCAGTAATTTCATAATTCATTAAAATTTTCCTCAATAAAAATATTTTATAAATAATTAGCAAATATAATTAAAGTATCAATTTCTTTTAGAAAATAGATTTAAAATAAGGAGATTTATTTGGTAAACTCACGTAATGTGGTTTTTGCAGCTTCTTGTTCAGCAGATTTTTTGTTCTTTCCTTTTCCTTGTCCAAGTGGTTTATTGTCAATTTGAACTTCAATAATAAACTCTTTTTTATGATCGGGACCTTTTGAACTAAGTAAAATATAATTGGGTGATGAGAGTTTCTGCGAGTGCGTATATTCGAGAAGTTGCCCTTTGTAATTATTATCAACTTGATATTTGCCAGATTCTAAATTTGGATCAATAATCCATTTATCCACAAATTTTTTTGCATGGCTAATACCTTGATCCAAATAAATAGCTCCAATTAGTGCTTCCAAAGAATCAGCAAGAATTGTTTTAATTCCCTCTTCACTATTTTTAATGAATCGTTCGTCATAGAGAAGATATTTGTTAAGCCCTAATTTAATTGCAGATTCGTACAAAGCATTTTTATCAACTATGTGTGACCTTGATTTTGTGAGAAAACCTTCATCTTTATCTGAAAAATTTGAAAACAAAGTATCCGCCACAATTAATCCAAGAACTGCATCACCTAAATACTCTAAGCGCTCGTTTGATTTACTTAACGAAGTTTGCTTTTCCAAATAAGATCTGTGAGTTAAGGCTTTTGCGTAGAGCAATGGGTCATTAAATCTTAAATTGATTTTTTTTGAAAGTTTATTAAGCTTATCTTGTTCAAAAACTGAAACATACCCAGTTTCAAACTTACTCTTAATTAAAGAAATTACCTTATCAAAAATATTCATTGTTCGTACATTAAATTACAAATTACTTGGCATCGGTAGTGAATCTGAGTCATTTTAAACCTTATTTCACTCTTTAAATTAAGGTACATGTGCAACATATACTTTAATACTATTCCACTTAGGCAACAATTTTAGAAAATCAAAAAACTTATTCTGAATATTTTTTAAATAAAAGTGTTGAGTTATGTCCACCAAATCCAAATGTATTAGTTAAAGCATAGTCAACATTTTTTTCAACTGCAACTTTAGGTGTATAATTTAAGTCACATTCTGGATCTGGTTCATCTAAATTAATTGTAGGAGGAATAATTGAATTTTTAATTACCAAAATGCAAACAATTGATTCTAGCGCTCCAGTTGCACCAAGTAGATGGCCTGTCATTGATTTTGTAGAACTGATTGAAAGTTTATAAGCGTGATCACCAAATAATTTTTTGATAGCTTTGGTTTCATTTAAGTCATTAAGAATTGTAGAAGTTCCATGAGCATTTATATAATCAACATCTTCAGGTTTTATTCCACCATCGCGTAACGCTTCTCGCATAGAACGGAAAGCCCCTTCACCTTCGGGAGCAGGAGCAGTAACATGATAAGCATCGCCAGTTAAACCAGCACCAATTATTTCGGCATAAATTTTTGCTCCACGTTTCTTTGCATGTTCAAGTTCTTCAAGAATAAGTGTAGCAGCACCTTCGCCCATAACAAAGCCATTTCTATCTTTATCAAATGGACGCGACGCTTCGGAAAATCTATCATTCCAAGTTGATATTGCACGTGCAGAATTAAACCCGCCAATAGCCATTGGAGTAATTGAAGCTTCAGCACCACCTGAAACCATAGCATCAGCAGAGCCACGTTGAATCATGAAAAATGCATCAGCAATAGCATGGGTAGAAGTAGCACATGCAGAAGTTGTTGCATAGTTTGGACCTTTTAGACCAAATTTGATTGATATTTGTCCAGCTGCAATATCAGATATCATCATTGGTATAAAAAATGGAGAAATCTTTTTTGGACCACCATTAATGTAGTTGGTAGTTTGTGTTTCAAATGTTTCCATTCCACCAATACCACTTCCATAAATAACACCAAACCTTTCCTTATCAACAGAATCTAAATCAAAGTTTGCATCATTCATAGCCATTGTAGAAGTTGCAACAGCAAATTGAGTGTAAAGATCCATTCTTTTGGATTCTTTTTTATCAATATACTCTTCAACATTAAAGTTTTTTACTTCGCAAGCAAATTTTGTTGCAAATTGTTCAGTATCAAATTTTGTGATTAAACCAGCACCATTTTTACCATGGATTAATCCATCCCATAATTCTTCAACATTATTTCCGATTGGGGTTATAGCGCCAATTCCAGTTACTACAACTCTTCTCATGCTCATTCTTAAATCTCCTTTGGAAGTAAAACAAGTAGCCCAGTGTATTAGGCTACTTTGTAAAAAATTAACCCTTTAATTCAGTAAGGTATTTAACTGCATCACCAACTGTACCAATCTTCTCAGCATCTTCATCAGGAATTGATACATCAAATTCTGATTCAAAACCCATAACTAATTCAACGATGTCCAATGAATCTGCACCTAAATCATTTGTAAATGACGCATCATTTGCAATTTGAGATTCTTCAACACCTAGTTTGTCCATAATTATTTCTTTTACTTTTGCTTCGATATCCATTTTAACTCCTTTATGTTTATTGGATTTTATTTATAAAAACTACATTACCATACCGCCATCTACGGCAAGCACCTGTCCAGTCATATAATCTGCATCTGAACTACAAAGGAAAGCAACAACGCGAGCAATATCCTCAGGTTGTCCCATTCTTTTTAAAGGTACATTTATAAGTAATGCTTCTTTTTGATTTTCATTTAATTTTGCGGTCATATTTGTTTCTATGAAGCCAGGAGCAATTGCATTTACATTTATATTACGTGAAGATAATTCTCTTGCCATAGTTTTAGTAAAACCAATAACACCAGCTTTTGAAGCCGAATAATTTGCTTGGCCTGCATTACCAATTAAACCAACGACTGATGCGATATTAACAATTTTACCAAATCGTTGTTTCATCATAGGTTTAATAGCAGCTTTTGTATAATTAAATACACTTTTTAGGTTTATATTAATAACAAGATCAAAATCAGCTTCGGTCATTCTCATCAAAAGATTATCTCTGGTAATACCAGCATTATTAATTAAAATATCAACTCCACCCATTTTTTCTATTGCTGCTTGAACAGTAGCTTCAGCGTCATCATATTTTGAAGCATCAGCTTTGAATCCATAAACTTTTGTTCCATTACCAATTTCATCTTCAATTTTTTTAGCGTGAGCATCAAAATCATCACCTTCAACAACAACATCAGAGAACATAACACTAACGCAATGTCTTTTGGCTAATTCAATTAAAATTGCTTTTCCAATTCCTCTTGATCCGCCAGTAACAATTGCTCTAAGTTTTCTTTCTTCCATTCTATAAAATCCTAACTTCAATTTTTAAAAAATTTTAACGAAATAATATACGACATTGAGTATATTTATTCCACTTGTATTAAATATAAAAATTTAATATCCATGCTATAAATCTGATAGATTATCAATTCCAAAAATATCAACGTTTTTATCTATTCTTTTTATTAATCCTTGCAAAACCTTACCTGGACCAATTTCATAAAATGTTTTAGCACCATCACTAATCATATTTTCAATAGTTTCTTCCCAACGAACAGGTGAAGATAGTTGTTCATACAACAATTTACTAATACTATTTTTATCAACCACTGGTTTAGCGGTAACATTTGTATAAACTGGAATTATAGCATCATTAAATGTAGTTTCATTTAGCTTATTCAATAATTTATCTTTGGCTAAAGCCATTAGTGGTGAATGGAAAGCTCCACTTACAACTAATTCTTTTACAAGTTTAGCACCTTTTTCTTTTGCTAAAATCATTGCATCTTGAACACCTTTTATAGAACCAGAAATAACTACTTGCCCAGGTGAATTGAAATTAGCACTTTGAACTATGTCAATTTTTGATATTTCAGAGCATATATTGTCAACTATTTCTGGACTCAAACCAATAATAGCCGCCATTGTGCCAGGTTGTTCAATACCAGCTTGGAGCATAGCTTTTCCGCGAGTTCTTACTAACTCTAAACCATCAATAAAATTAATTGCGCCAGCAGCAACAAGTGCAGAATATTCTCCAAGAGAATGCCCAGCAACCATATCTGGTTTAATGTTTTTAATTAAATTGAGAGCAGCAATACTATGCAAAAATATTGCTGGTTGTGTAATATCAGTTTCTTTTAATGAATCAATTGGTCCATCAAACATTATATCTGTTAATGAAAACCCAAGAATAGAATTTGCTTTATCCATAAAGTCTTTTGAGGAATTGTACAAATCCTTTCCCATCCCAACATATTGAGAACCTTGTCCAGGAAAAACAAAAGCTATCTTATTCATTAATCAATACTCCAAACCAAATGAATTGCTCCCCAAGTATAACCACCACCAAATGCAGAAAGAATTAAGTTATCACCTTTTTTAAATTTTCCATCGCGATAATATTCGGTTAGGCATAAAGGAATTGTAGCGGCAGTAGTGTTACCATATTTTTCAATATTTATCGTAACCTTTTCAGGCTCTATTCCCATTCTTTTAGCAGTTGCGTCAATAATTCTTAAATTTGCTTGGTGTGGAACTAGGTATGCAATATCTTCGCCTTTAAGTCCATTCTTTTCCATAATCTCAGCAGATACATCTGCCATTCCTTTAACTGCAACTTTGTATACAGACTTTCCATCTTGATAAACATAATGCTCTCGCCTATCAATGGTTTCGTGAGATGAAGGATGCAAACTTCCACCAGCTTTCATAAATAAGGCATCTTTACCTGAACCATCCATTCGCAAAATTGAGTCTTGCACGCCAAGAGATAAATCTTCTGATGGTTCCAACAAAACAGCAGAAGCCCCATCACCAAAAAGGATACATGTATTTCTATCTGTATAATCAACAATTGAACTCATTTTATCAGCACCAACAACAACTACTTTTTTATATTGACCGCTTTCAACAAGACTAGCTCCAGCTTGTAATGCAAATAAAAATCCAGAGCAAGCAGCAGATAGATCATAACCCCATGCATTTTTAGCCCCAATATTATCTTGCACTAAAGCAGCAGTTGATGGAAAAAACATATCTGGAGTTACTGTTGCTACAATAATAACGTTGACATCTAAAGGGTCTGTATTAGTAGTTGCTAATAAATCCTCAACTGCTTTTGTAGCAAGAACACTTGTCCCACCTTCTTCAAGAATTCTACGTTCTTTAATGCCAGTTCTACTTTGTATCCACTCATCATTTGTATCAACCATAGTTTCTAGCATTTTATTATCTAATATTTTTTCTGGCACATACATACCAACGCCAGCAATAACGGCGGAGCGAAATTTATTTTTGTTCTGCATATCGAGAAAGTTCTTCCTTAATTTTAAAGATTAAATTTTTATTATGCATTTCCCTTGCGGCTAATACCATGTTTTTAATTGCAAGAGTTGAGCTTGAACCATGTCCAATTATACTAATTCCATTTACACCAAGTAATGGCAAACCACCAACATTATCGGCATCAGCTTTACTTAAAGATTCTTTAAACGCAGCCTTTGTTGGAGGGAATTTAAAAGGAGAAACTTTTAATTTATTTAAAATACTTTTGTTTGCATAGTTTTTAATGGCAGCTTTAAGAAAGCTAGGCATACTCTCAGCAAACTTAAGAAGTATATTTCCAATAAATCCATCACAAACAATTAAATCTGCTGTCCCTTTGAAAATATCATTCCCTTCAACATTGCCAATAAAATTCAAATTAGAATTTTGTAATAATTCTGCAGTATCAAGAGTGAGTTTATAGCCTTTGCTATCTTCGGAGCCAACATTCATTAGCCCAACTCGGGGTTCTTTAATTCCATAAATTTCTCTTAGAAAAATGGAACTAAGTAGGGCAAATTCAAATATATGTTGTGGTTTTGAATCAACAAAAGCACCAACATCAGCTAAAAAAGTAAAACCATCTTTTGCATTAGGAAGTGGAGCAGTTAAAGTTGGTCTTGACACACCTTTAATTCTCCCCATTCCAAAAATTGAGTTAACAACCATAGCGCCAGTATTACCAGCACTAACAAAAGCATGAGCCTTTCCATCTTTTACTAACTTAGCACCAATAGCCATAGATGAATTTGGTTTTGTTTTCATTGTTTCTGTAGGGTGGTCATGCATATCAATAACTTGACTGGCATGAACAATAAAATCACTATTAAAAACAAGATTATTGTTTTTAATAACTTCTTCTATTTCATCCTTTTTACCAACAAGAAATAAATCAAAATCTTTGGTTTCGTTAAAAGCTTCTATTGCACCAACAACTGCATTAAGTGGAGCAAAATCACCACCCATCGCATCTATTGCAATAACACACTTAGAATTAGTGTTGTTTGTCATGTTAATTTTTAATTATGATTCTGGAACAAACATTGAACGTCCAGCATAGTATCCACAACTTGGACACGCTCTATGATTCAATTTCATTTCTCCACAATTGGAACACGCGGTTAATGTAGGAGCCGAAGCTTTATAGTGGGTTCTTCTTTTGTCTCTTCTACTTTTTGATATCTTTCTCTTTGGATGCGCCATAACACTGCCTTATATTAATTTAGTTTTCCTTTTAGTTTTAGTAACGGCTCCCATACAGAATTACCTGTATTTATGGAACAATTACAATCTGTTTCATTTTTATTAACACCACAAACTGAGCATAATCCTTTGCAATCTTCTTTGCAAAGGATTTTCATTGGTATTGTTAATATAGCATTTTCAATAGTATCATTGGTTAAATCAATTTTATCATCATCAGGTGATAAGTAATATATTCCACTTTCATCTTCTTCATCACTACTTTTACTTTGAGTAATGAAATAAATATTTTTGAAATCGGTTTCAAATTCAGATTCAAATTCATACATACATCTATCACACACTTGCTTTGCAACTATATGAAGATTGCAATTTAACACAATCTGAGTTGATGATTTATCCATTTTACAATTTAATAGAATTTTGCCAACAAAATTTTCTTGAAGATTAAGTTCTTCAACATTGTTTTCAAAAACAAACTGATGAACACCATTCTTATAATTATTGAATTTTATCTGCATGTACATTCTTATTAAAATTTAGCTACTAAATTTAATTAAAGAGATGTTTATAATCAAGAAATAGTTATTCTATAATAAGTTACATGAAATTTGATATAATTGCGAATAAACTCAAAAATACATCCAATTCGTTTTATTAATTCCTACTTCTTTTTAGCCCTAGTCTTTCTAACCTTGAGCGGAGGTGCCTTTCAGTAATATTTAGGATTCTTGCTGCAGCACTTTGATTTCCATTTGTTCTATTTAATGCTTCTTTAATAATTTCTGTTTCAAACGATTTCATTTTTTCTTCGTATTCATTATCCAAATTTTGTGGATCCAAAATCATTTTTTCAAAAGACGCATCAACTTGAAGTGGTAAATCTTTAATTCCAATATTTTCATCTCTACATAAAACTATTGCCCTTTCAATCATATTTTCCAATTCCCTTACATTTCCGGGGAAGTTGTATTTTACAATTTTATCAAGCGCTTCTGATGTTATTCCAGAAACATTCTTTTCATTAATCTCAGCATATTTTTTTATAAAATATTCCACAAGTAGTGGAATATCTACTCTTCGTTCTCTCAATTTGGGAATTTTAACAGAAACTACATTTAATCGGTAATATAAATCTTCTCTAAATTCTTCATTTTTTATCATTTCTTCTAAATTGCGGTGAGTTGCTGCAATTATTCTTACATTTACTTTAATAGGTGTACTGCTTCCTAAGCGTTGAATTTCACCAAATTGTATTCCTCGAAGTAACTTCACTTGTATGCTCAAAGGAATATCGCCAACTTCATCAATAAAAAGTGTTCCCCCATCGGCTTCTTCAAATCGCCCTTTCCGTTGATTTATTGCGCCTGTAAATGCACCTTTTTCATGCCCAAATAATTCACTTTCCATCAAATTTTCGGAAAGAGATGCAACATTAACAACAACAAATGGCTTATCTTTTCTATTACTTGCATAGTGAATTGCTTTAGCAATTACTTCCTTTCCTGTTCCACTATCACCACGTACCATAACTGTGGCCTTACTATTTGCAACTCTTCCAACAATATTAAGCACATCCTCCATTTCACCACTTTGTGAAATTATTGAATTAAACTTGAATTTTTCTTGTAACTGCTCTCTTAATATTTTATTTTCAGAAATAAGCACACGCTTTTCGCCAACTCTATTAATTAGATTTTCAAGTTCATCTAAATCAATTGGTTTTGTTAAATAGTCATAAGCTCCATTTTTCATAATTCCAATTGCATCTTCAACATTTCCAAAAGCAGTAATTACAACTACATCTATATTCGGATTTATTTCTTTTGTCTCTTTTAGAACTTCTAGTCCGTTTTTTATTGGCATTCTATAATCAGTTAAAACCAAATCAATAACATTGCTTTTAATTACATCAACTCCCTCTTGACCATTTGAAGCAGTGTATATTGTGTGTCCTCGTCTTAACAAAAAACTTTTGATAGACGCAATAATTGATTCTTCGTCGTCAATTAACAAAATGGATAATTTCTGCATAATATATTTTTCCTAAATATTTATTGGTATTGAAATTGTGAAAGAAGTACCTTTTTCTTGGGAACTATCAACAGTTACAATACCATCATGTTCATTAACTATTCTTTGAATTATACTTAAACCAATGCCTGTTCCTTTTGCTTTGGAAGTAAAATAAAGGTTAAATATTTTTTGTAAATTTTCTTTTGGAATTCCTTCTCCAGTATCACATAATTTTATCTCTACATTTTTATCAATTTTTGCAATAATTAAGTCAATTTGTCCCGAATCTTTTATTGATTCAATAGAGTTTGTAATTAGATTAATTAAAACTTGCTTTATTTGGTTTTTATCCCAATTTACTATTCCATCCCAATTTTCCTTAAGAGAAAATTTAATTCCTTTTTCTTTTAAAAGTGGGGCAAATTGTTCTTCAATTGTAGTGAGTAAGTCTTTGAGTTGGAATTTATTTTTCAATATTGGTTCTGGTCTTGAAAAACGCAAAAAATTCTCAATTGTTCTATTCATTCTTTGAACTTCTTTAGATACAATTTTTGCCAGTGAATGAAATTCATCTTTGTCATTAATCGGTTCAAAATCTTTATCCAATTGCTGAACAATAGTTGCAATAGAATTTAGAGGATTTCTAATCTCGTGTGCAACGCCAGAAGCTAGTTGCCCCATAGCGTTCATTTGTTCATTTCGTGAAATTTGTCTTTCTAATTTTTTAAGTTCTGTTAAATCTTTAATAATTAATACCGTATTCTCATTCCCATTTTCATCCATAAAATTACTTTTAGAAATTAGAAGTTCTTTATTTTTATTTTTAATTTCACATTCAATTTGCTGAATATTATTTTCATTAAAATTGATTGAACAATCTTTCCCAAATAATTCTTTTAACTCTTTACCCATTATTATTTGTTTTGATGATTCAAAAAGAAGTTCAGCAGATTTATTTATTTCAATTATACTATTCGAATTGTTAATTACAACTATCGCATCACTAACTGAACCAATCAATTTCTTGGAATAAGTCTCAATTTTTTGATATTGTTTTTTTACTAAATCCAAATTTTGACGAACAAAAAGAAGTGTTATCATCATAAATCCAAAAACAAAAAGGATAATTCCAGAAATAATAATTCTACGCTGCAACCTTTTGTTAATAACTTCCAACGGTTCTAGATTTAAGCCAATTCTATAAAATCCAATTAACCTGCCTTCCAAAACAAAAGGATGAAGAGCTTCAAGAACCTCGCCGTTAGAATTCTGGGCAATTCTCCACTGATAGGTTGAATCGGATTTTGCCCATTGTGAGGAACTAATGTTTTTTAATAATTCAATTCCATCAATATTCCCAGATGCAGCTAAAATTCCATTATTATTTTCTAAAATTGCATAATTTACATCTCTATTTTCGGTTAATCTTTTAATTAGAACACCAAATCCAATTCTCTTTTTAAATGCCAAAAGTTCAGCCGCATCAAGGTTTAATACAATTGCATCATTATTTTTGCTTGCAACTGCAACAACGTATCTCATTCCCTCTTCTTTTCTGGCATTTTTAAATCCAACAATTAATGTATCAACATAATCATTAAAAATAGGTTTTAGGTTTTCTTTAACAAGCTTAGTTGATATTTGTTCATGTTCGTCCATTGGATGACTTGTAAATATTTTTATGCCATTATTTTTAAATATGTGGATTCTGTTTATTCTATTTTGAATTGCAATTTGGTTTAGAATTTTGTTATCAATTCTACCTTGATTATAAAATATTTTAATTGAATTTGCATTATTGAGTAATCTATTTTGTATTTCTGTTTCTACTTCGTCTGATGCATAGAGAACTTCTTCTGAAGATACGATTATACTTTGTAATAAAGAGTGAGCTTCTTCAGACATAAGATGAAGCATTTCGTCTTTACTTTGTTGTAATTCATAATATGAAGAAAATATTACAAGTAATGCAATTGCTAAAAAAATAAAAAGTAGAATACTTGGTTTAATAAATATGTCTTTAATAAATTTCAATTTTACTCTGATATCAATGCATTAATAATGTCTGTTGGAAGTATTTTATTTTCAGTTGCAATATCTTTTAATCGTGTATCTTCTAAAACAATTATATTCTTTTCCTTAAGTATATTTACTCCGCTCTCCCAAGTTAAACCATTTTCAGCAAAAATTTCTGATATTTTTTTCCTTCCTAATCCACTACCTAGTTTAATATTAGAACTTGTATTTGTAGCCTTGTCTTTAGAAATTAATGTTGTATAAATATCATTTGGGTAAACACTATATTCTTCTGCTAGAGTTTCTAATGTTTGCAAAGTATCTTTTACTACGTAGCCATTTATTGCTAATCTTTGAACAAGTTGATTTGTAGATAAACTCAATTGTATTGCTAATTCCGAAATTGTAAATCTTTCAGCATGAGCAACTGGTGGTTCATTTTTTTCATCACTCCAAGAATTTGTAAAATCTTCTCCAAAATCAATTAAATTTACAAATGGGGTAACTTTGTAATAAGTTCCTAAAAACAATATTGAAGAAAAAAGAATAGACAGCGTTAATTCTTTTCTAATTGATGATACTCCCGAAATTTTACTAGCTAAATATGTAATTAAAGGTTTCCAATTATAGATAATATGAAGAACCGTTGCGAGGACAAAGACGAATGTAAATATAATATGGGTAGCTTGCCATTCTGCTTTTGTTAATCCAAGAATTGACCAATATGACCAATTTGCAATTCTTCCTGGCGGGGCAATAAATAGTATTATTCCAGATATTGCCATAACAAGAAATGCGATTGTCATATACAAACTAATAAATGCGCGAAGTTTAAATTTTTTGTTCTTTATCATTTTTTTCCTAAAAAATATAGTTTAATGAGAGTGAAAGTGTATTTATATCATAATTAAAATTGTAGCTATTTGATTTATTAGTAATTAGGTAGTAATTTAAATTTAAGTTCAACTCATTACCATTATCAAAATAAATTGGCTTTGAAATAGAGGCAGAAAAAATACTTTGCTTATCTTGCCTTGCTACATAAACTTGATATTCAGTTTCGGACAAATAAATTCCTTGCGACGGATAATTTTTATCTAAATAAGTATAATTTAATTTTAGAGAAATATCTAAAGGTAAAATTTGAGTAAGTGTTCCACCATATGAATATCCTTCTTGACTAATTGGATCATCATAAAGTTCTGTATCGCCATAAGTTGATTGAATTAAACTTGCACTAAATCCACTGCCCGATAAAATTGTTTTATAGTTAAAGTTTAGTGCTAAGCCTGTGTTTTCTATTATTGATTGTGCTAATCTTCCATTTAAAACAAGTTGAGAAATATTAACGTTCTCTGAGTTGTAATAAATAAATTCAGTTCCGCTAACTGAATCAATATTTGCATTAAAATTTTTAAATCCTTTATAATTTAAAATAACTGTTCCAATTAGAGTCGTTTTTGTTTCAAAACTTTTCCTTCCTAATAATCCTGTTGAAGCAATCCAATTATTAAAATCTGGAATCTCAGAATAGTTCATTGAATTTAAAGATAAATTTGCTTCCCAATTAATATTTAACAATTGGAATTGCTTTTTTGCATATGCGGCATAGTTCAAATAATTGAAATAGTTGTTCAAATCCTTATTAAACCTCTGTTCAAAATATGCACCCCAAATAACTGATTCAGTTTCCTGATAAAAACCTAATTGATGCCAATAGTAATCAATATCGGATGATTCTTTAAATTTGGAATAACTTCCAAAATAAAGGATATTAAAATCTTCAAATTCTCTTTCAATACCAACATTAAATGTTGATATAAAATCAGAATAAGGATTTACTGAACGAAATGGGTTGCTACTATATTCTTGATTTGTTGCTAATTGAAAGTTCCATTGTCCAAATATTTGCAAAGAGTACAAAATGGATAAAATCACAAACATAGGTACTATTTTAATTTTGGAAAGATTTGTTACTATATTTCTCATAATTTTCCTTTTCTTTTCCCTTTTTCATTATTATTATTTTCAATTCCATTTTTTCCACTTGAATTTTGTGGACCAATTTCATTATTCATTCTGTTTTTCCAGAATTTTCTTTTTCTGCCTTTTCCATTAAATTGAAGATTATCATTTATTCCGTCACCATCACTATCAACATATTCAATAGAATTATCATTATCGCGTTTTTTCAACTTCATAAAATCTGCGTCAAGACCATTTGGAATGCCATCACCATCATGGTCAGGAGCGTTATCATTATAGCCATCACCATCAGCATCTATAAAATTTTCTTTATGAACATTTTGAATTGGGGAATTTTCTATTACTTTTTTTACTTTTGTTGAATCTTGAGCCAAAGCTATATTTAGCATTAAAAATAAAGTAAAAAAGAAAAATAATTTGATATTTTTTTTATTCATATTAACCTCATTAGAAGAATGGCAATCTCTATGCCAATATTCAAAGCAAGAAAATAAGTGTATTTTAAGAAAATATTTGACGATATTGTTTTATTCAAAAAGCAATTAACGACATTAAAGGCGACTAGATTCGACATTTTTGGCGATTTGTTTTTTGCACAAAAAAAAGGAGTGCAATGCACTCCCTAGCCAATTTATAACATTCACTTACTAATTTATTTTCCGCCTCTTTTACCACTACCTTTGTGATTAGAATCAAGATTACCAGTTCCAGTGCAAAGACCAGTTCCTTTTCCAGCTCCATTTTTTTTACCAAAACCAGTTCCATCTTGTGGTCTTGAAGCTGTGCCATCGCCATATCCATGACCCAAACCTTGTCCAGTTCCAGGATAAGAACCTTTTTTCTTCATTTTATTTTGCTGTTTGCTACCTTGAACAGATGTTCCAAAATTATCGCAAATACCATCACCATTAGCATCTACCCAACTTGTGTTTTGTGCTTTATTTTGAGTTTGTACTTGCGCATCTTGAGCAAAAGCCATATTAGTAATAGTTAAAAATATAACAGCTAGCAAGCCAAATTTTATTGTATGTTTCATTTTAACTCCATAGATTATTTATTACTAACAATGTATAAAATATTATGCCAAAAAAAATAGTCCATTTACAATGCATAAAGATAATTTTTATATAGAAAGAAGTGAAAAGATATACTAAATAGTCGTATCTATCGACTAATATGGCGAATTGCTTACTGTTTTTTTCTCAAATAGAAAGTAAATGTAGAGCCTTTGCCAACTTTACTTTTAACATCAATTTTTGATCCATGTGCTTCAATTATATGTTTTACAATTGCTAACCCAAGACCAGTACCTCCAACAGATTTTGATCTAGCTTTATCAACTCGATAAAATCTTTCAAAAACTCTTGGCAAAGCCATTTCAGAAATTCCACAACCAAAATCTTTTACCGAAATTTCTACTTTTGAATTATTATCCTTTGTTTCTATTATTATTGGACCATCATCAGAATAACGAATAGCATTGCTTATTAAATTTACGAATACTTGTTTAATTTTATCTTTGTCACCAAAAACCAGAACTTCTTTATCATAAAATTTTGTTTCAAGTTTAAGACCTTTATCCTCAGCAATTGATTCCAATTCCTCAACTATTCCATTAATAAATTCTGAAATATTAAAATAGGTAGGAAGCATTCTCATTTGTCCAGATTCAATCATTGAAATATCAATTAAATCATTTAGCAAAACATCAAGATTTTTTGTGTGGTTCATTGCCTTTTCAATAAATCTTCTATTCACTTTTTCATCGTCAATTGCGCCATTTAGCAGAGTTTCTAAAAATCCTTGAATGCTAAAAATAGGAGTTCGTAATTCGTGTGAAACATTTCCCAAAAAATCAGTTCTTGCTTGCGCTAATCTTTTCATATTAGCAATATCTTCTTGGTTTTTTTTGAACATCTCCTTAAGGTTCGTTTCAATAATTTCAAGATTGGAATCGAGTTTAATTTCTTCAACAGAAATTTGTTTACCATTTTTTATGGCAAGAATTAATGAATCAATTTTTTCAATTCCTTTTCTTCTATTTAATCCAATTAGATACAAAAGGATTGTTGATGCCATAACTAAAGTTAAAGAAAGTAAAAGAATATTAGTTAAAGATAAATTGAAAAGAAAACTTAAAAATGGAATAAGACCAATGTTTATCCATAAAATTTCTTTTAAATAAACTTTACCAAATGATAATTCTGAAATAGTATTATTCTGATTTGAAACGATATCCCACCCCTTTCACTGTCTCAATTAAATAAGAATATTCATTCAATTTTTCCCTTATTTTTCTTACATGAACATCAACTGTTCTATCACCAACAAAAACATCTTCGCCCCAAACTGAATTTAAAAGTTGTTCACGAGGAATTACCTTTCCAGGCTTGTTTGCAAGATAATATATTAATTCAAATTCTTTTCTTGGAAAAACTAGCTTTTTATCATTCAAATAAACAATATAAGCTTCTCTATCAATTTTAATGGGACCAACTTCAATTATTCCATCAGATGTTTCATTAACACTACTTTCGCTTTGACGAATATTTGATTTAATACGAGCAATTAGTTTTTGAATTGATACAGGTTTTGGAATATAATCGTCTGCTCCTACAGCCAAACCATGAATTTCATCCTGCTCTCTTGTTTTTGCGGTTAATAATAATATTGGAATATTTTTATATTTATCTTCAATTCTAATTTTTTCACAAACTTCATAACCATCAATTCCAGGCATCATAACATCAAGAACAACTAAATCTGGTTTTTCTTTAATAGCTTCAAGTGCTTCATTTCCATTATATGCTGTAATAACTTGAAATCCTTCTTTTTCAAGATTATATTGAATGAACTCAACAATATCTTTTTCATCATCAACAACTAATATTTTTGTGGCCACAACTTTGAATTCCTTTTATCTTTTATTAAAAAAGTTAAGTTATTATTTCCCTAAATATTTTTGAACATTTTCAATAATTCCATCTGTATCTATTTTTAGAATATGATAAAGCTGTTCTTGTGTTCCATGTTCAACATATGCATCAGGTAAACCTAAACGAAGAACGTTATTTCTGTAACCTTTATCAGCAAAATATTCTAGCACACCCGAGCCAAATCCACCAACAATTGAATTTTCTTCAATAGTAATTATTTTATCAAATTTTGCTGCAATTTTATCTAATAAATCTGTGTCAAGTGGTTTAACAAATCGCATGTTAATCACTTCCATATTGATATTCTGCTCAATTAATTTTTCTGCAGCAGCGGAAGCAAATCGTACCATATTTCCAACAGCTAATATTGCAATATCACTTCCCTCTCTTAAAATTTCGCCTTTACCAATTGGAAGCAATTCAAAATCTTCCACTACTTCTACTCCTAGAACAGAACCTCTTGGATAACGCATTGCAATTGGTCCATTTTTATATTCAACAGCTGTATAAAGCATATTTCGTAATTCTGCTTCATCCTTTGGCGCCATTATTACCATTTTGGGCAGCATTCTTAAAAATGTTAAATCAAACACACCGTGGTGAGTTGGGCCATCTGCACCAACAAGACCAGCTCTATCTAAAACAAAAACAACATGCAAATTTTGCAAACTTACATCATGAAAAATTTGATCGTAAGCTCTTTGCAAGAAAGTAGAATAAATTGCAACCACTGGAATAATGCCCTTTGTAGCAAGTCCTGCAGCAAAAGTAACTGAATGTTCTTCAGCTATTCCAGCGTCGTAATAACGTTCTGGAAGTTCGTCGTGCAAATATTGCAACCCAGTTCCATCTGGCATTGCAGCAGTAATTCCAACTACTTTTGTATTTTCTTTTGCAATTTTTAATAAAGCTTTTCCAAAAATTTCGGTGTAGGAAGCTGCCATATTTTTCTTTTTGACAGATATTCCGGTTATTTTATCAAATGGAGTAACACCATGAAATTTAGGTGCATTTTCTTCTGCTGGTTTATAACCCTTTCCTTTTTCGGTATAAATATGGACAAGAATTGGTCCTTTAAGTGGCTTAATGTGCTCAAATAAATCCACAAGTTTTTTAATATTATGTCCGTTAGCTGGACCAAAATATCTAAATCCTAACGCTTCAAAAAGCATTCCTGGAGTAACAACAGATTTAATTCCACTCTCAAGTCTTGAAGCAACTTTTCTTAAGCGGTCACCAAATTGGTCAAGTTTACCCGTTAAATCCCAAATTGCGCCTTTAAATTTGTTGTATTCAGGATGAGCAATCATTTCAGTAAAATAATTTGAAATTTGCCAAACATTAGGAGCAATTGACATATGATTATCATTAAGAACCACAATTAAGTTGCTCTGTAAAACGCCAGCATTATTCATAGCTTCATACGCCATTCCACCAGTCATGGCACCATCGCCAATGATAGCAACAACTTTTCTATCAATTCCAAGTTGCTTTGCACCTTCAGCTATTCCAACAGCAGCAGAAATTGAAGTGGATGCGTGTCCCGCACCAAAATCATCATATTCGCTTTCATTTCGTTTAAGAAAGCCACTTAATCCTCCAAGTTGACGAATTGTGTGTAGTTGATCGCGCCTTCCCGTAATTATTTTATGCGGATAAGCTTGGTGCCCAGTATCCCATACAATTGAATCTTCTGGCGTATTAAAAACTTTGTGAAGAGCTACGGTAAGTTCTACAGTTCCTAATCCACCTCCAAAATGTCCTCCAACTTCAGAGACAACATCAACCATGAATTCTCTAATTTCTTTACAGAGCAGTTTTAGTTCAGGCACATTAAATTTGCGAATATCTTGAGGTGAATTAATATTATATAATAATTTATAATTTTCTTTATCAGTCATTACTTCCCTTTATTCTAAATCTTTTTCAAGATCTGCTTTTAGTTCTTTAATTTTCAGTTGAGCTTCTGAAAGAGTTTTATAGCACTCTTTTGCTAATTTAACACCTTCCTCATAAAGCTTTATTGATTCGTCAAGTCCAACTTCATTTTCTTCTAATAATTCTGAAATTTCCTTCAGACGTATTAAGGAATCTTCAAATGTTTTTTTCTTTGTAGTCACTATTTTATCTCAATCTCTTTATCGTAAAATTTAATTTTTGTTTTTTTAGTAAAATCAAAATTTTCACCACGAGCAACTATCTTATCATCTTGTTTCACAAGCGAAAATCCTCTTTTTAATATTTTGTCAATATTAAAAGACTCAATAATATTTCTTTTTAGCTCTAATTCGTTCATTTTATTTTGGAATTTTTTACCTAATCCATTTTCAATTTTAAACAAATAATTATCCAAACTTTGAATATTGTTATTAAGAATAAAATTATGCGACTTAAAGCCATAAGATATAATTAAATCCGAAATCTTATCTTTAAAACTACTAATAATAGAACTAATATTGGTGGAAGATTCTTCAATATAATTTTCTAGATAATTTAGGATATCTTCTTTATTTGGAGTTGCTAATTCCATTGAAGCAGTTGGAGTTGGGGCGCGAAGGTCTGCTACAAAATCGGCAATTGTAAAATCAATTTCGTGACCAACTCCGCTAATAATTGGAGTTTTAGCCTCAAATATTGTTCTTGCAACAATTTCTTCGTTAAAAGCCCAAAGGTCTTCAAGCGAACCACCGCCACGACCAATAATAATTAAATCCAAATCTCCACGTTTATCCAAAATTTTGATATTTTTTGCAATATTTTCTGCAGCTCCTTCTCCCTGAACTCTGCTTGAAGCAACAATAAGTTCAACTAAAGGAAAGCGCCTTTGAGCTACCGAAACCATATCTTTAAATGCGGCAGAATCAATTGCAGTAACAATTCCAATTTTTTGTGGTATTTGTGGAATTGATTTTTTCAAAGATTCATCAAAAAGTCCTTCTTCTGCTAATCTATTTTTGAGCCTTTCAAAAGCCGCTTGAAGTTCACCAACTCCATCGGCTTGCATTGAACGAACATCAACTTGATAAGTTCCGCGGGGAGGATAAACTGACATATTACCCGAAACAATAATTTTCATTCCATCTTCTGGTGTGAAGCGCACTTTTGCATTTGCACTTTTCCACATTGTGCAACTAATTTGAGCTGTTGCATCTTTAAGAGTAAAATACCAATGACCAGAAAAGTGAGCTTTAAAGTTTGATATTTCGCCAACTACTTTTACATTACCAAAGGAGTTTTCGAGCAAACGTTTCACGGAATTAGTTATTTGACTAACCGAATATATATTTTCTTCTTGTTTAAATAAATCCATTATTTTTATTTCTAATTCAGATTTTAGTTTTATTCCATTTGGGAATTTAAATTATTTACTTAGTTTTCATTTCTCATATAAACATTCAGAAATGAAAACTCAATTTAGGGAATTGCAACAATATAACATCGTATTACTTAATGTTTTTAATTTCACGCTTCTCTTTTCTAAAAATCAAACAGTATTGATGATGTCTGTTTCCAACCCAAGCGTTGTTAACACCAAGTGCAATAAGTGGTTTATCATTTTGAAGCCATATTTTTTCATCCTTTAACAGCCAGCTTTTTTCACCTCGTTTAGTAAGTGACGTTGCAGTATCAAAGGCTAATGGATAAACTATTCCATCAGCAAAAACATTATTTGTGATAACAACAAGATATCCTTTATCCTTAATTATATTATAAACTTGATCAAATATTTTTGCTTGTGTTTCAATAAACTCTTCATAGTCTGATAAATTACCAATATCACCTTTTGCTTCAGAATATTTTGTATCCAAGCCTTTATCCTTTCTATCCTTCTGACGTATTGATGAACGTTCAAGCTGATTCCAATAAGGTGGCGATGTAACTACAAAATCAAATTCCCTTTCGCTAAATCCATTTTTATCTAATACTTTCTTGAGTGATAACGATGAACCCAACAATGGAGTTAATTCTGTTTTATAATTTCCATCTGCAATTCTTTCTTTTGATATTTTTAAATATTTTTTAGTTATCTCAATTCCAACACCGTTTCTACCAGTATCACCAGCGGCAATAAGTGTACTTGCGGTTCCAAGGAATGGGTCAAATACCCAATCTCCTTTTTTCGTAAAAAAATCGATAAATTCTGCTACTAATGACTCAGGATATTTAGCCGGATGCAGTATCTCATTGTCTTTGCGAGGCTTTGGGCTATGATGAAACCATGATTTTGTAAATTTAATCCACTCTTTGCCGGTTAAGTCATTAAGATTATTATATGGACTAAGTTTTCCACGTTCACCAAGATCAATTGGTTCTTTTCTAGGCAATATTTCCCCCGCATACTTTTATATTTGCGAAATGCAAAATATTATATTTGTTTTTGTATCTAGTTATCATTTTATTTTTAATAGTTAAATGATATTGCGCTTGTAAATAGTCCAATAGATATTTCTTGGAAATCTACAGACGAATTATCAAGTCCATAATTATAACGATACCTCGCATAAAGTGTAAATGTTTCATAAAAATTGAATAAGCCAAAACTAATTTCTGGACTTATTCCATTAAATCCATTAAAATTTGTGGTAACATTTATACCAGGTGAAATATATTTAATAATTTTGGTTTGAATAATTTGTTTATACCCAGCACGCAAATAATTATTATCAGCTAAATTAAAAATATGACTGTATTCTAATGAAATATATCCACTAGGATAATTATAACCACCATTATAGAATGCAATTAAAGGAATCTCTTTATTTAAACTAAACTTGCTTTCAGTGCCACTAAAAACCAATGTTGGTGAAGGAATTAAATAAATTATTCCACCAAAACAGAGGTCAATAAAATTAGAATTATTTGTAATTTCAATATTATATTCGCCAGGAAGTGCTAAATCAAATTTATCGCTTTTTGAAATATTGCCTTTTTTATCCTCAGCAATTATTTGAAAAGGAATTGATGTAGAATCGTGCTTTAGAGTTTCATACAGCATTTCAAAATTATGTTCATCAATAAAATTCTGTGAAATTAGTATTTCACTATTTCCATCAAATTTAATTTTTGATTTTACACTATCACTTGTGAAAAATGTAATTTTTATTTTGTGTGGCAATTCTGGAGTTACATAAGAATCTATTATAAAAATATCAACATTGCTTTGCGCAAAGCTAGCTGAGAAAATAAGTGACAATATTATTACTACTTTTTTAATCATTAATTCTTTTCTCTTTTACCAATAGCCAAACAAATGCTGAAATAGCTAACGAAACACCACTAATTAAAAAGACTACATTTTTATCGGAAGAACCTTGCACAATTACACCAACTATTAAACTAACTAACAATTGTGGAATTACTATAGATAAATTAAACATTCCCATAAAAAATCCCATTCTGCTTTTATCAACCACTTCGGACATAATAGCAAATGGAAGTGAAACTATTGCAGCCCAACCAAAACCAGCAACGCCCATTAATATATATAATGTGTATTCGGAAAATCCAAAAAATGCAATTGCAAAATATCCACAAGACATTATGGCAACGCTTAATATTTGAGTTTTAACTCTTCCAATTTTTTCAGCAATTGGCTCAAGTACAAAAGCTGGCAATAAAGCACCAACAGCATTTAAAATTAAGAATGAAATTGAAATTATTTGTCCAGTTTTTAAATCAATGGCATTTATCATTTCTTGAGTTGCTCCATCAGGCGTTGGGTTTATTTTTTGAGTAATAAATGCAATTATAAATACAAACATTGTCTGAACTCCAAACCACGAAAAAGCATTTGCGAAACAAACTTTCAAGAAAGCTACTAAATCTGTTTTTGAGCCAGATTCATCTTCACCAATTATTTCATCGTCCGTTTTTGAAAGAGAGCGTGGTTCTTCAATAAAAAATGAAGGAACTACTGTGAAAAGAAAAACGAGACCAACGCCAAAATAAATTAAAAAATAATTTCCCCAAACAGCTCCAATTGCGTATGCAAGTACTCCAAAACTGCCAGAAATTGTTTGCATCCAAGTATAACCTTTTGTTCTAGGATTTCCGTTTGGAGTAACATCAGCAATAATTGAGCGAGTAGGATTGAAACTTACATTTATGGATAAATCCAAAGTTAATGCCACAATCATAGCAATAACTATTAAATTATTAAAAGAAAGAGTATCGTTAATTATTGCAATATTTGGAAGTGCTAATAACATTAATGCAGCTAGAGTTCCACCAATTAAAATAAAAGGTCGTCTTCTGCCTCCGAAGAACCAAACTTTATCGCTGATAAATCCAACAATTGGTTGTGCAATTAATCCAGCAATAGGACCAGCAGCCCAAACAAAACCCATTTCGTGAAGATCCAAACCAAATTGCGTTACTAATATCCAGCTTAAAGCAGAAATTTGAACCGATAATGCAAAGCCCATTGCTGTAGCTGGCAATGCGAGTATAACATAAAATAAGTTTGAAAATTTCTTTTGAATATTGAGCATACTCTCTCCTTAGAAGAATTTTTTAAATTTAACTAAAAAAGATACTGATTCATTTAACCACATTCATATGTTTATAAATTATTTTTTTAGGAAATGCACTATTATAATATCTAAGTTGTAAAATAATTTGTGAAAATATGCATATTTTCAATTTTTTATTTAAATAATGAAATAATCTTCTTTACAACACGTTTCATTATTTTATATTCTTTTAATTATTCATAACTTTGGGGTCGAATATTAAAAAAATATGCAAAAAAATGAAGAGAAAAATATAACAAGTAATCGTAAAGCTTTTCACGATTACTTTATTGAGCAAACCATTGAAGTTGGAGTTGTACTTTTGGGAACAGAAGTAAAAGCTTTGCGAAATGGAAAAGCGAATTTAGTTGATGCTTATGCGTCAATAAAAAATGATGAAGTTTGGATGATAAATGCACATATTGGCGTTTATGATCATGGAAATATAAATAATCACGAGCCTCTAAGAATTAGAAAATTATTATTGAAGCGTTCTGAAATTAGAAAACTTGATAATAAAATTAAGCAAAAAGGATATTCTTTAATTCCTTTACGAATTTATTTTTCAAACGGTAAAGTTAAAGTTGAAATTGGATTAGCTCGTGGTAAAAAAGCTTATGATAAGCGTGAGACAATTAAGCTTAAAGATGCAAAAAGAGATTTAGATAGAAGCGTTAAATTGTAAACTAAATGAATTTAAATTTTTAAAGAAAATAGGTATATATAAGGCAAAATATTGAGTAATAAAATTTTATTTCCGTCTGTAAAAGAACAAATGGAAGTTATAAAAAGGGGCACTTCAGAAATAATTCCTGAAGAAGAATTAGTTAAAAAATTAGAAAAATCATTTGAAACTGGAAAACCACTAAATATCAAATTAGGATGCGACCCAACTCGCCCTGATTTACATCTCGGACACTCAGTAGTACTTAGAAAATTAGCGCAATTTCAAAAACTCGGTCATCAGGCAATTTTAATTATTGGTGATTTTACAGCATTAATTGGTGATCCATCTGGAAGGAATTCCACTCGCCCACCGCTTACAGAAGCCGATATTGCCGAAAATGCTAAATCATATTTTGAGCAAGCTTATAAAATTTTAGATAAAGAAAAGACTAAAATTGTTTATAACTCCGAGTGGCTTGGTAAAATGAATTTTGCCGATGTAATTAAATTAGCTTCAAAATACACAGTTGCAAGAATGTTGGAACGTGATGATTTCACAAATAGATTTAAAGGTGGAATTCCAATTAGCATGCACGAAATTCTTTATCCACTTGCACAAGCAATGGATTCTGTGGCGATTGAAAGCGATGTTGAGCTTGGTGGAACTGACCAAAAATTCAATTTGCTTGTTGGTCGCGATATTCAAAGAGAAAATGAAATGACTCCACAAGTAATTTTAACAATGCCAATACTTGTTGGAACCGATGGCGTTGAAAAAATGAGTAAATCTTATGATAATTATATTGGGATTAGTGATTCACCAAAAGATATTTATGGAAGAACTCTTTCTATTCCTGATCATATTATTTATAACTATTATGAAGTTGCAACTGATATTTCCACTGATGAGTTATCCCAAATTAAATTGCTTTTGGAAGACAAAAACAATAACCCACGTGACTTAAAAAGACAACTTGCACGCAAATTAGTTGAAATGTATCATTCCAAAGAAGCAGCAATTTTAGCAGAAGAAGAATTTGATAATATTTTTATAAATAAAGGAATTCCAGAAGATATTCATGAAATGAAATTTGATGTTGATAAAATGACAATTATTGATTTAATTGCACATATAAATTTTGCACCTTCCAAAGGCGAGGCTCGCAGACTAATTCAGCAAGGCGGTGTTTCAATTGATGGAGATAAAATTACAGATTTTTCCCACGAGGTTATCTTTGATAATGAGAAGATTTTAAAAGTTGGAAAAAGAAAATTTTTAAAACTGTTGTCAAACAAGTAATTTATTGTCATTTTAGCACTTTTTGATGTATTTCTAAAAGGCTAAAAGTGTTTTTAATGTCAATTTGACTCTGTCAAATGACGTGAAATTAGGAGAAGAAATGTATCTACCAAAAAAAATCTTTTTTACTAAAGGTGTTGGAAGACACAAAGAGTATTTAGCATCTTTTGAGCTTGCATTAAGACATGCAAACATCGAGAAATACAACTTGGTTAGTGTAAGTAGTATTTTTCCAATTGGGTGCAAAAAAGTATCAATTGAAGAAGGAATTAAAGAGCTTTCACCTGGACAAATTGTTCACGCTGTAATGGCTCGTAATTCAACAAACGAACCTGGAAGAAAAATTGCATCTTCTATTGGCACTGCAATCCCAGCTGATAACAATATGTATGGCTATCTTTCTGAACATCATCCTTTTGGTGAACCCGCTGATAAAGCTGGTGATTATGCAGAAGATCTTGCAGCTGGAATGCTCGCTTCTACAATGGGAATTGAAAACTTTAATGCTGATGAAGCCTGGAACGAAAAAGAACAGATTTTCAAACTTTCTGGAAAAGTAGTTAGAACTTCAAATATCACTCAATCTGCTATTGGTCATAAAGATGGATTATGGACAACTGTTGTTTCTGCAGCAGTTTTGATTCCTTAAGTCAATTTTGGATTAAATTTTGAGGCGATGCTTAACATCGCCTCCGAATTTTATTTTAATAGAATCATTTTTTTTACAGTTGCAAAATTTCCAGAAATAAGTTGATAGTAATAAATTCCAGAACTAAAATTGCTTGCATCAAAATTAACCTCATAATTACCAGCTTTTTGTACTTTATTTACAAGAATAGCAATTTCTTGTCCTAACATATTATAAACAATTAATTTAACGTTTTGAGTCTCTTGTCTTGTTTCTCCAATCTCATATCTAATTGTTGTACTTGGATTAAATGGATTTGGATAGTTTTGTGATAAACTATATTCAGTTGGCAATTGTGATTGTGGTTTATCCTTAACTCCAACTGGAACGTAATTGAAATTTGTGCTATAAAAACCTATTGCATCTTTTGCAATTTTCTTTGTTACATCAACTGATTCTAGCGAAGTGTTTCCTCTTCCAACAACATATGCCACAATTATTTCGACTGGCTCATTTGGTTTTAATGTAAATGGTCCAGTATTTTGCATCATTCTTTGGTCATTTTTTGAAGTATTAAGCCAACCTATATTTTTATTCGGATCACCTGAATACATAAAATTTGGGTCAACGCCATTACAATCAAATCCAAAAACCTCTCCATATTCCCATTCACATGGATTTATTATACCACCAATTTTTGTTAAACCTAGTTGATAATTTCTCATTTCAACTTTGTCGTTAGGATCTCCCATAGTTGGATGACTGTGCATATATTGCATAAATGAAGTTATCTCTTGATTTTTTGCACCAACAATTTTTTGTTCTGGAAAATATTTACCATTATTAATATTTGCGGTATCAAGCGGAGTATCAATGCCAATATCAAAAATTCCATTATTATTATTATCAGTAAATGTTTCGCCAACAATATACACGAGTGGGCGTTGAAGAATTGCAGTAATAAGTGCAGGGGAATTTCCAGATACATCATCTAAACCATTATTATAGCTAAAACCTACTTTCAGTGTTGTGTCACAACCGACTAAATCGTTATAAGGATCACCAATATCCGGGTCAGCAAAGTGGGAAAAATAGACTGAATCGTGTTGCTCAGAACTTTTATTTTCAATAATATATCTTATAAAATAAACTCCATCCAATTCTTTATGTGTATTAGGAGAATATCCAAATACTGTTTGTCTCACTTCAATGTTTTTTGGTGAAACATCAAACCGCCTAAATTCAGCTTCAACTCCATCATTAAATACTGACCAAGCGGTCATATCGCCAATTAAATCAGGTCTATCTTCGCCTTCATTCCAAATTCCATTTTCATTTAGGTCAATTGGATTATATATTCCGTTATTATCACCGTCAATAAATTTAGCACCGAGTTCAACAGCTTTTTTCCAACTTTGCCAAGAGTTGCCAAAATCTGTGTCACTACTTCTTAGTATATAATTTAAATTAAATGGGTCTTGAGGCTCAGAGCCAACTTTGCCAGGTTGATAATCTTCAATTCTTGAAGCTGACATTACAGCATTAGTCCAAAGTTCACCATTTGCATAACCCGATAAACCAAATCCACCAGAGAAAAGGACTGTACTTTCGTCAAAATCTCCTCTTAAATTTGAATTTACATCCGCAATAACTCCTTTATTATCTAGTGCTAATTTAAATCGGTTCACATCTAACAAAAAATTTTCTGCCACATAAGCAGTATTAGTATATTCAAATTGAATTGAACCAATAAATCTTTCAGTTGATTCACCTCGACTTATCCTATACAACTCTAAAGTATATTCACCACTATATAGATTGGAAATTGGCATGCAAAAATCATGGTAGGAAAAACAAGTTGTTGCTTCTGAAACAGTATCTATTTGATAAATAGTGATACTGCTTTTTCCCATGTAGGTTATATAATTAAGCTTAAAATCGCACTGTTCCCAAACATTTACGTTCCAAACAAAAACAGTGTCATTTTTAATTTCAACATATAGAGAATCAACTCCAGCTTTAATTTGGCTTGTTAAAATTGTGCTAAATAATAATAGAAATAAAAAATGTTTCCTCATAACGCGACTCCAATTTTTATAAATCTTCAGAGAATATATAAGGAAAGCTTGATTGATTGATTGATTGATTGATTGATTGATTGATTGATTAGCAAATTTTTTCATAATTACCTCTTTATAATTTTGTTGTGAATTAAACTAGATAATTTAAAAAAGAATGTCAATAATTTATATTGACATTGCAAAAAACAACTGAGCAATAAAATAAGTTGATAAAATAATTGGCTCGGCAAAGCTAAATTTTTTGTAAAACTTGTTAAAAGCCAAAGTAGTATCAGAAATTGCAAAAAGAACAGCTCCAATTCCAACAAAAGAGATTTGCCCAAATTGATAATCCATATTCAAAGCAGAAAACAGCATAATTGAAATAACCAAAATATAACCAAACACGGGATATTTCATTCCACCAAGTTTTGGCTTTAAGTACTTTGCGACAATAAAAATATAGACTATAATCGGCACTAAAAGTACGTAACAATAAGTATTTATGACTTGATTAAAAGCGAGAATGTACAATAAATGAGCAGCCAAAAATGAATATAATCCGTTTGTAAAATATTTTTCTGGAAAAAGAAGATATAAATCGCCGAGCAATGAAAACACTAGTCCAATAATAATTAAGTAAGCATAAGTGCTATATTCCTCTCGGAATTCCAATAGCGGCAAAGCAATTATTAAAAGTAAAGTTAATGGTTTTAGCACGTAATAAAACTTTCTTTTACCTAACTGTTTGGTAATAATAGCAAAACTTGTTAATATTATAATAATAGCAATATGAATAATTTTTGAAATCTCCATTACAACGTGTCCAAATATTCCACATCAATAAAGTAATCCCAATTATCAAAATAAAGATTTCCACCACGCCATTCTACTTCGCCACGTTGGAAATCAACAGTTTCACTTCGTGGATAAATTTTTGCTGGATAAAGTGGTTGTGCAATATCGTTATTTATAATCATGTGGAACGGATCATTTCCACCAAGGAAAAACCATTTTGTATCTTCATCTTCTGAAATAGTAAGTCCAAATGATTGATCAACTGGAACCCATCCAATTCCTTCAAAATAAGCTTCTGCCCAATCGTGTAAGTTCAAATTATCTGGATGAAGCATTAAGCCGCTTTCCCATCTTGCTGGAATTCCATTATAGCGAGCAAGTGTAATAAATGTGAGTGATTTAATTCCACAATCACCATGACCAGTAGCTAAACAGTAATCCGAAATATTATCAATTGTCGAATACTCACGCGCACCAGCCCAAGGGATGTTATCATTAATCCATTTGTAAATTTTCTTTGCTTTAACAATTGGATTTGTCTCATCCCCAACAATCTTTTTGGAAAGCTCTTTTACTCTTTCCGTAAATTGAATGTGTGGAAGTCTTTCAGATGTATATTTTTTATAGTCATCCGAATCTGTTTTGTATTCTGTTGCTAAATCTGGAGTTAATTTGTGAAACTCATTTGCGCCAGTAAATTCAACAGACAATTTAAATTCCGTTGGCTTCCCTTTTTCTGCAACTTGCTCGGAGTAAATAGTTTTGTGTGAATATTCGTCAGGCGATACAACATAATTTTCATTATTAATCGAAACTAATTTAACATCGCTTTGTCGCTCCCCTTTTTCTCTCGGGAATGGTAACCAGCATCTTATTACTTCTCCCTCTGGAACTGCATCTGCATTTACAATTAGTTTATAATTTAATCTAATTCTTTTTTTCTCAAAGAAAGGTGAATTTGCATCCTTTTTACTTAAAATTTCTGGAATATAACTTTCTAAAAATTCATCCAAATTATCTTTTACAACTCCATCAATTTTTTCCTTTTGGAGTTTTGCTTCTTTGTTAATTCTAAATAAATTACTAGCGGCACGATTAAAATAGAATTTATTTCCATCAATAACTTTAAATTCAAGTGATCCATCATCCTCCCATTTTTTCAAATCGTTAGAAGTTATATTTGGATAATATTTCTTAACATAATTCAAAATATCTGTTTCCGTTTTGCAAAAATCCTTTCTAATTCTATCCATTTTTTCTTTTTGGAAGGATAGTTTCAAACGATCTTCCACAGAAATATTGTCATCCATCATTAAATTATCCACCAATTCTGTTGCTTTGGAAAATTCACCTATGTTAATTAAGCTCTGTAGTTTATCAAAATCTTTATTTGACGCAAAAAACAACCCAGCTAGAAAAAAAAGAAATATTAAAGTTTTCATTATTTAACCTAAATTTTTTATTATTTAATTAGTTTTTCTTTGTGATTCGATGTATTTTTTTTTAATTTCTGCACACTTAAAATCAATAACAATTTTATTAATTACAAATATAGTTTTTTATTTTTAAGGAGGTTTTTGTGAAGAATCTAGTTATAGTCTATTTTTATATTATCCTAATAACAAGCATTAGTTACGCACAAAGTGGAAATGGTCATGCTCCAAATAATCTTTTGTCCTATAAACCAGCTGGGTATTCAATTGAACCATATGAAAGACAAGCTACATCTGATAAAAGTGTGGCGGATAATACTATTACAGATACAGATAACACAGATATTTTTGTAAATTTCATATATGATACTTCTTCAAAAAATGTTTATTTAGTTTATACATCTGACGGTTCAACTATACCCGATAAAACAAACGGGATTACCCAACCTTGTGCTTTCAATAATTTCAACGACCCAAATAGAACATGGTTAGGAACTATCCCACAGTCTTCTAATTATGCAACATCTGAGGTTCGTTATGTTATTTATATTAGCGATTCTGATCTTGCATCAGCATGGGGTAGAATTACTTCTACAGGATATAGCACTAGTTGGACCGAAGGTGATAGCTATTTTTCTTATACAGCAAGTGATGACGATGATATTGCTCCTGCTTTCAATAATGCAATATTTGTAGAGGGTACTAAAAAATTAAGAATTGATATAACTGATGCAAGTTCAATTTATGACGATGGAACTGGTTCTAGTGGACAAGGAATATATATGATTTATGATGACGATGGAGAAATCAGCACAAATTATGATGGAGAAGTACAACTTTCCTTGCTATCAGGGGATACTTATGAAACTGATAATGCATTACCTTATTCAAGTGGAACAACTATTACTTACAAAGTATTTGCATATGATAATGACTTTGATAATAGTCTTACAACTGATAGAAAACAAGGAACGGTACAAAGTTCTATTGAATATCCTGTCCCTGTAGAACTAACTTCTTTCACAGTAAATAAAATTAGTAATAACACAATACTTAACTGGACAACCGCAACAGAAGTAAATAATTACGGATTTGAAATTGAGGCTTCAACAAGCTCAGCCACCGATTGGACAAAAATTGGATTTGTGGCTGGACACGGAAATAGCAATTCACCCAAAGATTATAATTTTGCTGCTACAGATAATGCAAAGTATTACAGACTTAAACAAGTTGATACAGATGGTGGATTTGAATATAGCGATGTTGTAGAAGTTGAAATGAATTTGAGCTATAAGCTTTCACAAAATCACCCAAATCCTTTTAACCCAACAACAGAAATTAGCTTTACAATTCCGCAAGCAAGTAAAGTTAACATTACAATTTATAATGCATTAGGACAAGCTGTGGCAGAAGTTGCAAACAGAGAGTTTAATGCAGGTAATCATTCCCTAAATTTTAACGCGGCAAATTTAACTAGTGGAATTTATTTTTACCGATTAGAATCCGCAGAGTTTTCTCAAACTATGAAAATGATTCTGATGAAATAGATAAAAATTTTATCAAAATTTCTTAACTTTGAAAGCGGTGTAATACAAAATTGCATCGCTTTTTTTTATTACAAAATAATAGCAGATTATTCATATGAAAAACCGAACATTCGTTTTTATCCTTTTGTTAAGTACTACTATAGTTGCCCAAGATTTTTTAATGCAAGGTTGGTATTGGGATTATCCCAAAACAACTTCTGGCTATAATTGGGCAGACACATTAAATAATAAAGCCGTTGAATTAGCTAATGCTGGTTTTACGCATATTTGGCTTCCTCCCTTTTCTCGTGCAAGTTCAGGTAATAGCAGTAATGGATATGACCCAAAAGATTTGTACGATTTAGGTGAGTTTGGTGGCGGTGCAACTGGTTTTGGCGCACGAACTGATGTTGATAATTTAATTACAATTTTTAATAATAATGGAATTAATGCAGTTGCTGATGTAGTATTTAATCACAGAGATGGTGGTGCCGCAGAAACAAATACTGCAGTTGAAGGATGGATTGAGAATTTCACCTCAACAAAAGTAAATAGTGGCGATAACGCTTATCCTTCTGATAGATTTCGTTGTGTTTTACCAATTGGTGGTGCAACTGGCAAAGGAGCCGGAACCTATTATTTTAAAATCCGCTCCGCTTCACAACATTCAAATTTTTATGGAAAAGAGTATAAATTCTATGCTTGGACAAATACTGTTGGTTGGCAAGCATTAGCAGACACTGCAGAGGTAGAACCCAATGGTGGAGGAAATTGTGGACAAGCAAATAATGTTGTAACTCTTGGCAGAAACTTTATTGCTAACATTGATGCAGATGCATGTGGAATTGATGAATTTGCGCTTACTTTAACAACAGATGATTTTAATTCTGCAGGCGATAATATTTATATCGTTCTTTCAAATAGTAATGGAAATTATTCTGATCACTATATTTATGGACTTTGGTACACAGGCACTTCTTCTGATATCCAAGCTGATATTCAATATCAGACTTATACAGATTTTACAAATATGCCAAGCGGCAATGGAAGTATGAATTATATGAACTTCAAACCAAATGGAAGTGCCACTAACCTGAGCGGTGATTGGGATTGGATGTGGTTCTTTTACGATTATGACCAAACCTCTGCTTCAACTCAAACGGCTCTGTTGAATTGGAGTAAGTGGCTTTGGACTGATGTTGGAATTAGAGGTTACAGAATGGATGCCGTAAAACATTTCCCTCCAGAATTTGTTGGGAACTTGCTTGATTATTTACATACAGAAAGTATTGATCCCGGTATTGTGGTTGGTGAGTTTTATGATTCAAATCCTTCTCTACTAAAGAGTTGGGTTGATGATGTTTACTCATTCATGGATGCTGCAACTATTGCAGCAATTACTCCAAGAATATTTGATTTTTCATTACGTCAAGCACTTAAGGATGCTTCAGATTCCTTTGGAAATGATGTACGCGCTGTTTTTAATGCTGGTATTGTTGATGGCGCGGGTGGCAGTGGATTTAATGTAGTTACTTTCCTTAATAATCATGATTTTAGAGATGGTGATCAGCCCATCCAGAATGACCCAATTCTTGGTTATGCTTATTTACTTACAAATAACCAAATTGGAGTTCCTACTGTTTTCTATCCAGATTATTATCACGTGGTTGGATTTTCAAATGGTAATCTTAAAAATGAGATTAATAAATTAATGGAAGTTCATAAAAACTTTATTTATGGGTCATCAAGTAGGGATTATTTATCTCGCTCTGGAACACCATATGCTCCAACTTTTACTACTGGATTTACTACTACAACATTAGTGTATCAGCTAATGAACACTCCAAAAGGTAAAGATGTTATTGTTGCAATAAATTATGCAGGAGAGCCATTGGATGTTGAGATTGGAATAAACATGACTAACGTTTCAAATGGTGATACTTTTGGAGATCAAATTGGAAATGCAACTCTTGCAACTACTACCGTCGCAAATAGTAAAGTGATTCTCCAAATTCCAGCAAGAAGTTATTCTGTTTGGGTACAAAATACTGCCCCGCTTCCAGTTGAACTTTCTTCGTTTACCACAAAGTTAATTAATAACCATGTTGTTCTAAATTGGAGAACAGAAACAGAAGTTAATAATTATGGATTTGAGATTGAGGCTTCGACAAGCTCTGCCACCGATTGGGGAAAAATTGGATTTGTTGAAGGTCATGGAAATAGTAACTCGCCAAAAGAATACTCTTTCATTGATAATCACAATATGGTAGCTGAGCGGAGTCGAAGCTACAGATTAAAGCAAATAGATACAGATGGAAATTTTGAGTATTCAAATATTTCTGAGATTTCAGTTTCCAACCTAAATAAATATTTCTTGGCTCAGAATAATCCAAATCCTTTTAATCCTGCAACATCAATAAGTTTCACAATACCTAAAGTTGAGCACGTTAATTTAAAAGTTTTTAATTCACTTGGGGAAACTGTTGCTGAACTGGTAAATAGAGAGCTTAACGCTGGAGAGCATTCTGTAATTTTTGATGCTTCAAATTTGAGTAGCGGAATTTATTTATATAGATTGGAAACAGATAATTTTTCTCAAACTATGAAAATGATATTAATGAAATAAACAGAACTCATATTAGGACAATTAAAAATAATGAAATATAAAAAAGCATTTATAAATGGAAAAATATATACTGTAAACCCTAAAGCAGAATGGGCAGAAGCAATAATTACAGTCGATAATAAAATAGTGTTTGTTGGCAGCAATGAAGAAGCGAGCTTGCATATTGATACTTTTACAGAAGTGATTGATCTTGAAAGCAAATTTGTTCTTCCTGGTTTTATCGATTCACATGCTCATATTGTAATGGGTGGTGAATTTTTAATAAGTATTGATTTAACAAATGTCGATTCCCCACAATTATTTTCTGAAAAAATTAAAATTTTTGCTAAAGATAAAATTGGGAAATGGATAACTGGAGGTAATTGGAATCATCATAATTGGGCTGATTCTGAGTTACCACGCAAAGAGTGGATTGATGAAGATACGAAATCAACTCCAGTATTTTTACAAAGAATGGATTATCACATGGGATTGGCTAATTCGTTTGCGCTTCAATTGGCTGGAATTACATCTGCAACTCCAAACCCAGCAGGTGGTGAAATTATTAAAGATGCAAATGGTGAACCAACTGGAATTTTAATTGATAAAGCAATGGATTTAATTTATAAAATAATTCCTCAATCAACTGATGAGGTATATGTAAACGCCATTGACGCTGCAATGAAATTGGCTAGAGAAAATGGAGTTACTTCTATTCATGACATTTCATATAATCACCATTTTAGAGCACTTCAAAAAGCGGAACGAGAAAACCGTTTGACAAGCCGAGTTTATTCACGATTATTACTTACAAAAAGTAGTAGTTTTTCTGATATTGAAATTGAACATAATTTTGGAAGTGATTTATTGAAAATTGGCTCAATGAAAGCATTTGCGGATGGTTCACTCGGTTCTGAAAGTGCATATATGTTTGAGCCCTATAACTCCAACCCAAATAATTTTGGTTTACCAATGGAGGAACTTACAAATGGTAAGTTGAAAGAAATGATACTTGCAAGCGATAAGAATAAGCTACAATGCTCCATTCATGCAATTGGTGATAGAGCCGTTTCAGAATTAATAGATATTGCGGAAGCGATGATTTCTGAAAACCCTAGCTGGGACAGACGATTTAGAATTGAACATGCACAAACAATTCGTCCAACAGATATAAAAAGATGCGCAGATTTAGGAATTATAATTTCTGCTCAACCATATCACTTATTTGATGACGGCTGCTGGGCAGAGAAATTAATTGGCAAAGATAGACTAAAGCAAACTTATTCATTTAAATCTATGCTAAATGCTGGAGTTAAATTATGTTTTGGAAGCGATTGGTCTGTTTCCACAATAAATCCTATTAAAGGAATTCACGTTGCTGTTACAAGAGAAACATCGGATGGAAGAAATCCAAATGGTTTAATTCCAGAAGAAAAAATATCTGTTAGCGAAGCAATTAAATGCTACACAATTAATGCTGCTTATGCGGCGTTTCAAGAAAATTTAATTGGAAGTATTGAGGTTGGCAAACTTGCCGATTTTGTAGTTTTATCCGATAACCTATTTGAGACTCAACCTAGTAAAATCAAGGATATAAAAATCAATAAAACAATTTTTAATGGTGAAGTTGTTTTTTCAATTTAATTGATTTCAAATTTTCTTCCATATTGTATTTGCTGTAGCACATACTTTGCTGCTTCCCTGCACTTTTATTGTATGAGCAAATGAATTACTGTTAAAATTTCTATCAGTCAAAGATAAAACAGTATCACCAAGTTGAGCTTCTGAAATGAAGCGTCCATCAATTAAATGCAAATAATAATTATCAATAATCTCTTCTGGAGTTGATTCCATTACCCATTGTAAATACCTAATATTATTTACGTGCTTATTCATATCAGTATCATAACGATTTACATTAAATTCTTTCAAGTAATTTGCAGAGTCAAGTGCTTCTATCTTTTTTGTAATATTATGATTTATGCTTTCTTCAAAACAAGAAGACCATTTCTCTTTAATGGTATCAAATATTTGAATTGGTCTTCGCTTTTCAATATCATAAAAAACCCAAAGACCTTTACCTCTTCCAATAATATTACCTGCTTCATCATAAATAATATTTTCTCTAATCCCCTTTATTAAAGAGTACTTTGATAACCAAGTTCTTATGATAATTTTTTCTTTATAACAAGGATATCGCTCCATTAGTAAAACACCAGAAACTAATACCCATCCAATATTTTGCCTCTCAAGGTCGTAAAGACTTTCATTTATTGAATAACAATGATCAGCAGCAGTTTCTTCCAGTAGAGTTAAAATAGTAGTTGGCGATGCAACACCCACTTTGTTCATTTCAAAATATCTTAACTCAAATTGTTTATCAAAATAATTTTCCAAATTCTCTCTTATAATTATTTTATTCATTCTTCAGTTTAGTTCCAAAATCAATAATAATGAACCTATTTAATCAGCTATCACGGTTGCATTAAGTTTAATTGTTGATACATTCAATTTACAAATTGTATCTCAATCTCACAAAATGTTCATAATATATTCAATTGTTTTGGAAGTTAATGGCGTGATAAATTTCTGATTGGAGTAATGATAATAACATTAACTTTACTTACTCATAAGCAGAAAACGTCATTGCGAACCCAACGCTTTTGTTGGGTGAAGCAATCTTTCAAAGATTGCTTCGGGGTAAAACTCCTCGCAAAGACTATTAGAAGAACTTTTAAGAAAGCCACAATGCTCCTCGACAACAACAACATATGTTCATCTAGTAAGACCAAATGGGAAATAATTACAATTTTTCTAAAGAATGAGCTTAAAATACGAACAAATAGTCATGCTTACCAATCTTATTGTAAAATATACTTGACTATTTGTATAAACATCATTACATTTGTGTCAAGTAAACTTAACAATAAGACAAAGGAGTAAGACACATGGAAAAACACACAAGCTATTCAAGCAATTGGAATAAAAATTCTAAAAAAAATACTATCCGACTTTTCAGCTGGACATTTGCCTGGGTAACAACATTAGCAATAGCTACATTCGGGCGTTTATATATTTGGGAAGACAATGAAACCATTTCACTAATTGCAATTTTATTTAACCTAGTAATTGGTATTGGATTTATTATTGCTAATAAAGACCATCTTAAGGGATTGGATGAATTGCAGCAAAAAATACAATTAGAAGCTACTGCATTATCACTAGTTGTTGGAGTTGTTACTGGAATTACATATAGCCTGCTCGCTCAAGCAAAAATAGTTCACCAGCATGCAGAAATTTCTAATTTAATAATAATAATGGGGCTTACATATAGTATTGGAATTTTCATAGGCAACAGGCGGTACAAATGAAAAATAGACTAAAAGTACTACGTGCTGAACGAGATTGGACTCAAGCAGATTTGGCAACTGCTCTGGAAGTTTCACGCCAAACAATAAATGCTATTGAGACAGGAAAATTTGATCCTAGTTTACCATTAGCTTTCAAAGTTGCTCGGCTATTTGGATTGAAAATTGAAGATATCTTTCAAGATGATTCCCAAATAATGCCAACAGCAGTTGAAAAATAATAAGTTAATGAGCTTGAAATGTGATATTGTGGTTGTTGAGTTGTAGTGAAAAAAACCTCCAAGGTTTTGGAAACCTTGGAGGTTTGTATACATTTAGTATAATGCCAAACTGGCAAAGGCACACACCCCTAAATCCCTGCCGAAAGCTTTCGGTAGGGACTTTTAAAATCGCAGTCCAAATAATCCCCTCTTGAGAGGGGAAGGATGCGGCGTTTTTCCGCATCAAGGGGTGTGTTCTTTTTGCGCTTGTTCATTTTGATGCTATTGCTGTATTTAGAAAAATGGTTTATGAGGCAAGCTTTACATAAGTTACAATTATTATAAAAAGTCCATACTCTATTGAATCATCTACTATTAATGTAGTTGAATATTATTTTCAGTATTTTAAAAATGATAAGGTAATGTACTTAAAAAGTTATGTTGTGGTTGTTGAGCTTTAGCGTTGGTGTAATTTATGATTCTACCCAAAAATTTCAAAATCAAAAATATTATCAAAATACATGTTACATTTTTTTGTTAAATAATCAAAAATAAATGCAACTACTCGAAATTATAAAGCAAATATTTCACTCAAATATTCTATTATTTTCAATTGTACCTTTTTAGAGCGGACTTATGTTTATAAATATAAAATATTAGTCCAAGTTAATACTTTACCACTTTTATCTTCAACTGTTAAGCCACAGAATATATTATCAATATTTTCAAAGCTTATTATATCTTCATTTAATTCAACAAAAATTAAGCTTTTATCTTTTAATTCTTCAATTTTGAGTGGAAATATTTGGTGTAAATATTTACGTTCAGTTTTATTAAATGCTACCAATACTAGATTAGAAGTGTTTTCTGAATTTATATACTTTTCACTTTGAATAAAAACATTAAACTCTATTTTATTATCACTTTTTGATAAATTACCTAATTGAATTTCAAAATTACTTATGGCAGGAAGAATTGTTAAAATTGAGTAATTATCATTTTGTTTTATGAATTTACTATTATGGCTGTATATTTTATTATATGCCCTCTTACCTTTAACAATATTTAAATTCCAAACTTTTTTAAGAATAGGAATTGAATTTATATATGCTGCAAACGCTGAAAGATTTGAAAAACCAGTTCTAGCATTTTTCAATTTAGGATTATTTGTAGTTTTATATTTGCTTGGGCGTTGAGAAACAAAAGTTTTACCATTTATGCTTCGAAAAACTACAGTCCCAATTTTGCCTTTAACTTCGCCTAGAATACTATTGCCAATTTGTGCCATTTTTTATCTTATAATAATGTTTATTTTTCAGTTTGTTGGTAAATACACATTTAAATATATAGAATAAAAGTAAAATATTAACAAAATTATACCGTTTACAAAACGTATTGAAAACGTATTCAAAACGTATTGATAAGGTATTTAGAATACAAGTAATAGCCACGAAAGACACGAATGGAACATGAAAAGATCTAGCGGATTGGACTGATAAGAACGTATAGAATTTAAAAGGAAGAATGACAGCCACAAAGGCACTAAGGCACGAGGGAATTTAAAAAAAGGAACTGTGACTCCAGAACACCAAAAGAAATCCCAGTGGAATAGAAAACCAAATGCATTCCACGGGACAGGAAGCATTCCACGGGACAGGAAGCATTCCACGGGGCGAGAAATTGGAACGCTGATTGAACTGATTGGAATGATAAGAACGGATAGAAGAAAGACAGCCACAAAGACATTAAGGCACGAGGGAATTAAAAAAAAGGAATTGTGACCCTAATGAAACTGATAAGAGCGGATAGGGCAAGAAGAAAACTACTTAGGTAGAAAGACGCAAATGAGGAGGAAAGGCAATTTGGAGTTTGGCATTTTAGTCCAGAGGACTTTTTACTGCTAAGCCTCCTTTGTTTAAAACATGAGTGTATATCATTGTAGTTTTTATCCCGTGAGATATCTTTTTATTCTATTCTTTATATATCTTTTGCCCCAAGCTGTTTTTAAATATTTCTCACGTTTTGTAGCATCTTGCTGATTTAAGCAACCTTCCCAATAGACTAACTTAAGTGGTATTCTGTTTCTTGTTGAAGTAACTTTGCCCTTATTGTGTTCTTCTAACCTTTTAGTCCAGAGGACTTTTTACTGCTAATCCACCTTTGTTTAAAACGTGTGTGTAGATCATTGTTGTTTTTATCCCGTGAGATAATTTTTAATTCTATTTTTAATATATCTTTTGCTCCATATCTCACGGGATGAACACTAATATGACCAAGCAATTCTTGAACAGTTCTAATGTCGTATCCGTTTGCTAAAAGATGAGTTGCAAATTTAACCCGTGAGATATCTTTTTATTCTATTCTTTATATATCTTTTTCCCCAAGCTGTTTTTAAATACTTTTCTCTTTCTGTAGCATCTTGTTGATTTAGACAACCTTCCCAGTAAACCAGCTTAAAAGGTCTTCTGTTTTTTGTAGAGTTAACTTTACCATTTTTATGCTCAAGAAGTCGTTTTTCTAAATTATTTGTATAACCCGTATAAAAATTAGAGTCCATTTCTGACTGTAGTATATAAACGTAAAAGTATTTCATATTGCTATTTTATAATTATTTATCTCACGGGTTGAATGGCGAAAAGTGTGGCAACTTGCTGGTTGCACGAAGTTTGTTTTATTTATTGCAGTTTTAACTGCTTTTTGCAAAACGGATTCGTGAATATGATGACGATGGATTTTTTCACTACGAGGATCTTTAGAGAGTTTTGAGGATGGGAAAAGGTATTGCCAGCCGATAGATTTTTCTGCTGATGGATATTTTGCCGATAATGCATTAGGTAGATAAACAGAACCAAAACCTTCAAGTAAATCTTGTTGGTGAAGTAGGTTTACGCGTTTTATTTGAATTTTAAGAATTTCTTTTAGCTTATCTGGTAAAACTGTAACTCTATCTTTATCTCCTTTTCCATCACGGACCAATATACGGTTATTGCTAAAATCTACATCTTTAATTCGCAAGCGAATGCATTCCATAAGCCTCATTCCGGTTCCGTAAAGAAGTGATGCCATTAGTTTATTTACACCGCTCATATTTTCCAAAATTTGTTTTGCTTCGGAGGGTGAAAAAACAACTGGAATATGCCTACTGCGTTTTGCATGTTCAATATTACCAATATCTCCTAAATTTATTTTAAGGACGTTTTTGTAGATATTAAATCCGTTTGAAAACTGACCACAAATCCGCCTGAAAATTGACCACCTAAAAAATAAATAATCAATAAATTACTCCCATTGTAAAACAATGAGAGAGAAGAAAAGGTGATCAGTATGGAAGATTGGGTAACAATAA
>JAHISP010000036.1 GCA_018818165.1 Bacteroidota bacterium
AAATCCTTCTGTAAATGGTTAATAATTAAGTTAATAATTTTTTCAATAAAATCCATGAAGCTACGGTCGGCTACGCCTCCCTTCGCTTCATGGATTTTTACCATTTACACAAAACTTTCTACACTACCAAAATTTCAGATACTTGGATTAATAAACCAAATACTCGATTATTTCTTTAAATATTTTAGTCAAAAATGTAGTATGATTTTTTAAGCTTTTTGTCTCATTTTTATTGGCAATTCCACCTTTTTAGTCAACCAATTTTATATCGCTGCATTAAACCTCAATTGCAAATATTTCTTTACATCATTGTAATTGGAAGAATTACGGTGAAAGTTGTACCTTTACCTTGAGTACTCTTATATTCTATTTCGCCACTATGAAGTTCCACATATCTTTTTATAATAGACATTCCTAAACCTGTCCCTTTTATATCTCCAACATTTTCACCTCTATGAAAGGATTCAAATAAATATTTTTGATCTTTTGTGGAAATTCCTATTCCTTCATCAGCTACAATAAAAGATAATTGATTATCATTTTCCACAACAGAAAACATGATTTTGCCTCCATCAGGAGAATACTTAATTGCATTGGTCAGTAAATTAATGATAATATATTTTAATATTTTGTCATCAACAAAATATTTTTCTCTCAACAGTTCTGCTTTATAGATTAGTTTATGTTTTGGAGTTAGTAAAGATTCTATCTCTTCAACAAAACTATGACATAGAAAATCTAGACTTATTTCCTTTGGAGAAAACACAAGTTTTTGATTGTCAGATTTACTAATAACAAGTAAATCATCAATAAGATCTACCATGTAATAGACACGCTCCTCTATTCTGTCAACATGACTATTAAATTTTTCATCATCCCAATTTTTGCCATATCTACTAAGTAGTTGTGCGGAAGAAAGAATTGTAGTAAGCGGAGTTCTGAATTCATGCGATGCTGTTGAAATTAATTTTTTTCGCAATTCACCTACTTCTTTTTCTGCTTCTAATGAATGCTTAATAATTATTTCAGTTTCTTTTTGTTTCTCAAGCTCATGTTGTAATAATTTATTTACATTTGATAGTTCACCCGTTCTTTCTGCAATTAGTTCTTCAAGATGAAGACGATATTTTGAAAGTTCTTCCTCTTGTTTAATTTTTTCGGTAATATCTTCCATTATTCCAACAAAATGAGTTACCTCTCCCGTTTCATTCTTTACTGGAAAGATATGACTTGCTTGCCAGTATAGTTCATTATTTTTCTTTTTATTTATAAATTGACCGCTCCATTCATTACCATTTGTTATTTTGTCCCATAATTCAGTATATACCTTAACATCCATTAAATTGCTTTTTAACACAGACAGATTTTTCCCAAAAACTTCATCAAACGAATAACCGGTTGTGTTGGTAAAACTTGGGTTTACATATTCAACTTTTCCTTCTATATCTGTTATTACAACAATTACTGGACTCTGTTCAATCCCTCTGGTTAAAACTCTAATTTTTTCTTCGGCTTGTTTTCGGTCTGTTATATCATGTAAAACACTAATAATCCTCTCAACTTCTCCATTATTTAAAATAATTGTTGATCGGATGTCGACATAAACCAAGGTATCGTCTTTTCTTTTTAGTCTCAATTCTGCTTGCAATTTATTCTGACCGTTGGAAATTGCTTCATCAAGCAAACAGTTATAATGCGAATAATCTTTTTCGTTTTCGTAAAATATTCTTGACTGATACCCAATTACTTCATCAGGGCTATATCCGAGCAGTAGCGTGATAGCACGGTTTGCATATTCAATTATTCGTTCTTTTGTTTTAACATTTAAGACAACATCGCTAATAGTATTTAATAGTGAATCAAGATATTCCTTTTGGTTATTTATAATTATCTCTGCCTGTTTGCGTTCGGTAATATCTTCAATTGTTCCATCATAAAATATAATTTTTCCATTAGCGTCCCTAATTGCATGGGCACTTTCTCTTATATGTAAAATAGATCCGTTATGACAATTCCAGATTGACTCAAACCCTTTTACTTCTCCTTTAGTTTCCATCTGTTCCACAAATTTCTTTCGATCATATGTAGGTTCAAATTCATCCTTTTCAAGATTTCTAAAGGCAAGTTCATTAAAAGAAGTGTAACCAAGCATTTTTATTAAAGCAGAATTGGCAAGCAATATTTTTCCATCAGGAGTTGTTCTATAAATACCAATTATAGAATTTTCAAAAAGTGATCGAAACCGTTTTTCACTTTCTTGTAATGCATCTTCCGCATGTTTTCGCTCAGCTTTGTTTTGCGCTTCTCTCAGAGCACGTTTAACAGCTGGCACTAACCGCGAAATTTTTTGCTTAATCACATAATCTGTCGCTCCTTTAGTCAAACCTTCAATAGCTGCATCCTCACCTAAAAAACCAGAGACAAAGATAAATGGAATATCTGGAGATATTTCCAAAGCTAGCTTTAACGCCGTCATTCCATTGTATTCAGGAAGTCTGTAATCCGAGAGAATAATATCATATCCGCCATGATGCAAAGCTTTTTCAAACTCTTCACGAAACTGTACAAGCGTAATATTGCAGTTCATACCAGCGGAGTTAAGTTTGTTTTTAATAAGTTCTGCGTCGGTTAAATCATCTTCTAAATGCAATATGTGTATTACTTTTTCCATTTCATCCTAAACAATTTATCGTGAGTATTAAGTAATATGTGAATTATTTATTTTATACTGCCTGGTGGTGGTTCATTTATAAGTGCCCAAAATATTCCTATTTCACTAACAGCATCTATAAACTCTTTAAACTTAACAGGTTTTACAACATATGCATTAACACCAAGATTATAGCATTCTTCCAGATCGCGTGATTCGCATGATGAAGTAAGAATAACAACAGGAATTGAACGCAAATTCTCATCCGATTTGATTTGCCGCAAAACCTGAATGCCATCCATCCTTGGCATTTTAAGATCGAGCAGAATAACAATTGGATTACCATTGGGGCGTGATGCAAAATCTCCTCTCCGATACAAATAATCCAGCGCTTCAACACCATCATTAACAACCCCAACTCTGTTAACAAGGTTATATTTTTTAAATGCGCTAATTGTTAATTCAATATCTCTTGGGTCATCTTCTACAAGAAGAATTTGTTTTAGAATTTCCATTATTTTACTCCTTCATTTATTTTAGGAAGTGAAAAATAAAACGTTGCACCTTTATTTACAATACTTTCAGCCCAAGTTTTTCCTCCATGCCTATTAATTATACGTTTAACATTAGCCAATCCAATGCCTGTGCCTTCAAATTCGTTTGCCTTATGTAAGCGTTGAAAGACACCGAAAAGTTTATCTGCATAAGCCATATTAAAGCCTACACCGTTATCGTGGATAAAAAACACAATTTCTGTTTCTTTTTCTTGTAACCAGCCAATCTCAATTTCAGTTTTCTCACGTAAGCGGGTAAATTTCAACGCATTTGAAATGAGATTAACCAACACCATACGCAGCATAGAACGATCACCTAGAATGACTGGTAATTTTGCAATCTGCCACTTAATCTTTCTGTTTTTGGTTTCTGGTTTCAGTTCCAGAATCACATCTTGTACTAATGTATTAAAATCAACATGGGAGTTTGACATTTCAAAACGTCCCATACGGGAGAAGGAAAGAAGATCATCAATTAAAGTGCCCATTCTCTTGGCAGATTTAGAGATTGTATCCATAAAATGCAGGCTCTCTTCATCAAGACCAGTTTCTATTCTATCTCTAAGCATTTCAAGAAATCCATCAATGTGTCTAAGTGGTGCTCGTAAGTCATGCGACACAGAATAAGCAAAGGCTTCTAGTTCTTTGTTTGCTATTTCGAGTTGAGCGGTGCGGTTGGTAACTCGTTGTTCAAGTTCCTGATTAAGCTTATGGATTTCCTCTTCGGCTTTTTTTCGCTCTGTAATATCCACAAGTGAAACAATAACTTTAGAAAGAGTTTTTTCATAACCGGGGCATACTGAAAAATAGACTGTAACATTCCATATATCACCTTCTAATGTTTTTACACTTGCATCTCTTACCATCTCGGTCTCACCGTTCCATATGCATATCAGTTCCTGCTTGAAAGTAAGGAAAGATTCTGGTGTAAATGTATTAACAAGATTAGTAATTAAATTTTCTTTTTTATTAGCTTTGTGTAGTTCAACAGCAGCTTTATTTACATCAACAATCTTTGTTAAATCTGCACATTGTTTTATTATTTCTGGATGTTGGTTAAAATGGGTTTCAATATCTGTAACCCCTATCATTTTTAGGTCATCAAAAAGTTTCTTCACTTCAGAAAAATCTTCTTCCCAAATTGAAACAGGGGAATTTTCAAATACCATACGGTAGCGCTCCTCGCTTTCTTGTAAGTCACGAATTGATAACAGCCCTGTTAGGGCATCTGTTAGTCTTCTACCAATTTCCTGGAACAGCCGCTCCTCTTCTGGCGACCAGATGCGTGCATAAGAACATTGATGAATACCAAATTGCCATGGTTTACTCACCTTGGGATAAATAGCCATTGACATCAAGCATTTGAAACCAAATTGTTCCGATGCAACTGCTGGGAGTGGATATGGTGTATCAGGTCCGAATTGCACAACGCCATCCGCTGAGAGCAAGGTTCGAATTGTATCAGCAACTTGCAGATCCATCGGAATTTCAAGACCTGATTCAAGAACGCCTGGATATTCAGGCTTGGTTCTCTCCATTGGTACTTTCCATGTGGCAGCGTTTGGATCGCATGGATATAGTAAAAATGCCCGGTCGCATTCAAAGATAGAAAGTACTATATCAAGAACATCTCTCATCATTTGTTCAAGATTATTTGTTCCCTGAATGGCAAGGTTAATTTGATCCATAGTTTCCACAAATTTAAAATGTGCAAGACGTTCTTCTTCTACTTGCTTTCGTTCTGTTATATCTTCTGCAATACCTAGCAAGTAAGCTGGCTTTCCATTTTTATCAAGAATAGGTAATTTTTTTGTGTGCAGTATTCGCTCACCAAATTTTGTGTTGATTGGTTCTTCGGTTATATCAATCATTTCTTGGTTGTTTAGAACTTGTTTATCTTTTTCAATAAAAAACTGAGCCTGCTCTATAGGGAAAAAATCAATATCCGATTTGCCTATTAATTCATCACGCCTAACTCCAAGTAAATCTTCACCAGCTTGATTAAACCGAACAAATGTTAAATTTTTAGCTTCTTTAATAAAAATCATATGCGGAATATTTTCAATGATTGAAGATAAAAATTCTTCACGATCCCGGAGTTCTTCTTCAGCCCGTTTACGCTCGGTGATGTCCCTGCCCAGCACAACCAGTCCTTTTCTTGAACCATCCGTTTCGAATATCGGAACTTTAATTACATCGAAAACTTTAAAAGTACCGTCTGATTTAGGAATAGTTTCCTCACCCTGGGATATTCCACCGGCAAGCCATGATTTTTCATCTGTAGATTCGCAGTTCAAAAAAGCCTGGCGGTAAATAGGATTCGTGAATTCAGCCAGTTCGGAATCTGTTTTACCTCGATAATCAACATCCTTCAAAGAGAATAGTTCAAGGTCGGAGTCATTCGCTTCAAGCCAGCGCCCGTAACCGTCTTTAAAACAAATAATATCCGGCGTTGAATTGATCAACGTTCTTAGCAGTTGTTCGTTTTCTTTTATTTTTTGTTCGGTACGTTTCCTTTCGGTGATGTCTTGACCAATGGATAGAACACCTACAGTGTTTCCCTCAGCATCTCGCTCGGCCACAAATCGGACGAGGTAGTAGTTGAATCCACCATCAGGAAGTGATAGCACTAATTCCATTTCACTCAACTCACCACTTTCCAGAACACGCAAAATATGCCCTTCATATTCAGCGTCGATCTCAGCACCGGCGGCTTTAAACTCCAGTGGTGTTTTGCCGAGTATCATTTCAGGATCCATAGAGAAGGTTTGAGTCATTCTGGAGTTGCAGTATATGACACGTCTGTGCATGTTATAACGGATAATATTATCAGGGGAATTTTCCGCCAGACTGCGGTATTCCTGCTCCCGTTTAATCAGTACCGCTTCTGCTTGCTTCTGCTTCTCACGTGTGCGCAAAGCGTTAATTCCAAATGCTAGATCATCTGCAAGTTCTACAAGGATTTTCACTTCATTAGTATCAAATGCATCTTCATCAACTGAATAAATACTTAACGCTCCAAAAGTTATTTCTTCACTTATGAGAGGAAGTGCAATAATAGATTTATATCCATGTTGAATTGCAGCTTCGCGCCAGGGAGCGAAAGCAGGGTCGGTTGGTATGTTATGTAAGGTACAAGGTTTCCCTGTTCGGATTGCTATACCACAGGGTCTAATACCAAGTTCGTTATCTGCCCAGGAAACCTCTAGAGAATTAATATATTCAGAATCGAAACCGGCATTAGCCACAGGGCGCACAGTTTTTGCTTCATCATGCTCGGTAAAACCGACCCACACAAGTCGATAACCCCCTATATCGACAATAACTTTGCATATCTCATTCAGTAATGTCGCTTCATCCGTTATATGAATAAGAGCCTCGTTGGAGTTGCTAAGCATACGAAGAGAGCGGTTCATACGGGCTCGCTCTTTTTCAAGTCTCTTACTTTCGGTAATATCCCGTCCAATAGTTGAAACGCCAACTATTTTACCATCTCTATCCAACACAGGCGAAATAGTAAGGGATACATCAATGAGTTGCCCATCCTTTCTTTGCCGTATTGTTTCGAAGTGCTCGATGTGTTTTTCGTTTTTTATCCTTTCAAGAATGAGGGGTATCTCTTCTTTACGTTCAACTGGAGACAGTATAAAAATAGACTTGCCAATCATTTCACTTTCGGTGTAACCATAAATATTTTCAGCACCTTTATTCCAACTTGTAATACTTCCGTCCAGGGTCTTACCAATAATAGCATCGTCGGAATATTCAACAATTGCTGCAAGTTGGGAGATTCTTTGTTGAGCATGTTTCCTTTCGTCAATCTCCTTAGAAAGATCATCTATAATATTTAAAGTAGCAATACGGGCTTTTTTAAGCTCAAGATTTTTTGCAACTAATTCTTCATTTCTTCTTTTTTCTTCTTTATTAAGTTGTTTAACTTTTTCTTCTGCTTGCTTACGTTCAGTTATATCTTCCAAGGTTGCATAAACTTGAAAAGGCTTTGTTTCACCAGGTTTAAATTGGGGTGTGGCATTAATGTTCATCCAAACGTATTCTTCTTTACTTGGGTGGAATACTCCCATAATTACATTTCGTACTTCTTTTCCTGTACTTAAAGCAACCATTGCTGGATGTGTGTCACCAGGGAACTCCGAACCATCTTCATGAATGGCTCTCCAACTTGGGTCAATGGATTCTCTTCCTAACATTTGATCAAGTGTCAAACCCAAAATCCGTTCGGCAGCACGGTTGGCTGATGTAATGTTTCCCTTTGCATTCTGGTAGACAACCCCCTGTACCATAGTTTCAAATAGTGTTCTGTAGTATTCTTCATTTTCCTTTAGTAATTCCTCAGCTTTATTTCTGGCTGCATCACGTTTATTTAATTGAATAAGCATTTCGTTAAAACTGTCGTACAATAATCCTAGTTCATCTGCTCCTTGCTTTTGAACGTGAAGTGAATAATTTGCTTCTGCAGTTATCTTATTTGTAGTGTGCGCTAAATTTATGAGTGGTTTTGAGATAGTAGTTTGAAGTTTTAGAGCAATGAAATATGATAAAACTAAGGTTCCTAAAAATAATGTTATTGTTAAAATTATTTGCCTATTTATTTTGTCGGTCAACATATCTGTAGATGCTTTAATATACACAGTGCCATATTTAACACCCTTATACTCTATTGGGTGAAATATTTTCAAGTATTCTTCTTCAAAAATATGGATGGCTTTCGTGCTAATGGATAAAGGAAGTTCATCATCCCTTACCTTTTGATATGAAATAAATAATTTGTTGTTCTCATCATAAATGCAGCAGGTTATAATTGATGATATGGTTCCAACTTTGTTAATAACATCTTTAGCAACTATTGTATCTCTAAATGAAAGAGGAGCAACACTGTATTCCCCTATTAACTCTGCATTGGCTAAAGTATTATTAACCATATCCTCTTTAAATTTTGCTATACCATCAATTGTATTTATTGTAAAACTAATTCCAATTGTAATAGTTGTTGCCAACAATACTATTATTATTATTTTATTCTTTATAGAAATATTATGGAAGAATTTCATTATCAATTTTCCTCTATATTTATATCTTTAGAAAGATTTAGCAGCAAAGTACTTGCGTACAACCCCGATCTTTGCAAAGCATCTTTGTTTATTTGAAAATATATATGACTGCTTTTTAAAAACAGAATTATTATTACACCATTTTTGGAATTTTCTACATTATCACTTATTGTAAGTATAGGTTTATTTTCCGTATAAGATAATATTTGGTCAATTTTGGTACTTTCCAATTTTGATATAAACAGAATATTACAAAGTGCAATTTCTTCTAAGGTGGAAACCTCTAATATCTCAACTTTTTTACCTTCTATTTTTTTTGTTCTAAACTTATCTTTAAGAAGCGCATTAAAATGATTACTACCAATAATGCCCAAAATAAAAGGTTTATTGGTATCTGCAATATTAACTTTGGCAGGCCAATCAATAAAATGGGTGAATTTTTCCAGATATGCTGCTTTCACCTCATACTCACTAAAATATTTAGATTGAGCGAGTGCACAAATTGGCATCAGTATAAAAAATAATATTTTTAAACTATGGTTCTGCATCTTTTTTATAGTAATCAATAATCTCATTTTCTCTACGCTTCAAATATAAATTACTTTATTCTTATAAATTTACATTAATTTTGATACCAAATGCTGCAGATTCATTAACCCACATAACTCTTGACGGATAATTGTATCTTTCACCGGTTGAATATGAATAACGTTTACTACCCAGTAAATTAATACAATACAGAGAAATGGTGGAATTAAATTGAGGGAAATATTTAGAAATAGATAAATTTAATTTCACATCGGTACCAGCGAAGTTTTCATCATCTAACTTGTCATTAAGAATTTCCCATGCTGAATTATTATTACCATACTTAGCGATATACATTAATTGTACATCCTCATATCCATCCCATTTCCAAAAAAATTGTCCATCCGCATGCAAAGTTATTTGATACGGCAGTTCAACATTAGCGAACAGTTTGGTAGAATGATTTGCCCAATTATTAAGATCATTTCCTGTGCTTACTAATCCATTAAAATTATAATCGGCATAACTAATTCCTTGCGAAGTAATTCCGGTTGCGTTTTCCCAACTAATCTGTTTTACATACGAATGATTGATACCGTATGTCGCTTTTTCAAATTTGAATTTCGCTTCAACTTCAGCAGTGAAATATTCTAAATTTCCAATTGGCTTCGTTTCACCTTTGATTGTGGCGGGATCATAAACAAAGCCCAGCATTTCACCCCAGTTATAAGACGCTGATACATTTATTAAACAGTACCCCATTGGCAAAGTACTGTACATTAATTCAATACAGTCCAGCATTTCCGGATTTGCTTTGGTGTTATATAAATGTTCTTTATACAATTCTTCGGCAGTATTCATGCGAACAGACCGCTGCCATATTAATTTGATTATATTGTTTTTTTCAACCTCCGATATTATTCCTATTCTGGGCGAAAAGAAATATTTCGAATAGTTGTTCTTATCCATCCGGGCAGAAAGTAATAGATTGGCTAAAGGGTGGAATTCAAAATTACATTCGCTGAAAACAGATATTGTATTTGTGTTAAATCCATCAGCAATAATATCTTCAATATATCTGCCGTCAGGAATTTTGTAATCGTTGGAAAGCATATACATTTTATTATTGCCCCATCCCGGACCATATATGTTGTACGAATAACTTGCACCTAAAGCATACTTATACTTTTCATCCCTCTGTGAGATGTTAATTATGCTACTCAAAAAGATTTCTGATTCAGAGAAGGCAGAAACAATATTTCCCGCGCCATGAGGGCTGTTAAAACCGCCTTCGTCATAATGAAGTAACGGTTTTGTTACCCAATAATTGTAATGATTTTCCGACTTATAACTGATATTAGATTTAAGTGAAATGTTTTCACTAAATGAGTGATTGTTTTCCAGAACGCCTACAATTCCTTTCTGTCCAGTAAACCAAACCGGAACTTTTTCACCTGCAGCGAGTGTCATCTTTTGACGAAACAGCGCCGGCTGATCTGAATTAGTATATCTTGCCCAAACACGCCACTCATCAAAAAAATTCATATCAAAATGTAGTTTTATCTGAGGTTTTCCCAAGTTGTCTCCAAATATTGGCATAACGCCATTTCCATCAGAAGTATTTAAATATCCTGCGGTACCAGTATTTTGATCTACTGCAAAATAATCAGCATTTTTATAACCATCGGTATAGCGTAAACTTCCATGGACAAAGAGGTTAAAATCTTTTCTTGTAAATCCTAAACTTGCATAACCTCCTTTAGAGTTGTACGCAAAATTATCTTCAACTCCAATTGATACTCCGTTAGAAGTTGTGGCAGTTTTTGTAATGATGTTTATTATCCCAACAATTGCGCCGGGTCCGTATGTTACCGAACCGGGACCTCTTATGATTTCAATTCGTTCGATGTCATTTAAATCCCAGTTACTAAGCTCAAGCTCTGCGCCTTGCATGCCTTTTTGATTCATATTTTTACCGTTAACCAGCATTAGGAATTTATAATTTCTATCAATAATAACGCCTCTGATTCCAATCCTTGGGGATGTATGATTCAACCAAATTGCGCCTGGTACATAAATTTCAATAAGGTCGGCAATGTTTCGAGCGGGAGTTACAGCGATATCTTCTGTGGTTATTGTTGTTAACGATACGGGTATTTTTAATTTAGTTAATGTTGTTAATGAGCCTGTAACGACCTTAGCATTCATCAACTCCTCAATGGTCATTCCTTCTATCGTTTTTCCCTGAGCATATATACAAATAGGTAGTACTGATAGGAGAAATATTAATGCAAGTATAGCCTTTAACATAGGGGCAAATTGTTTTTTCATTTTATCATCTCCTTCTACTATAATATTTAGAAAGTTCATTTTCATTATATTTTCCGTTTTCCACATGGTGCCTTTATACAACATTATTCTTCACTATTTATATAACACTTTTTTTACAATATAATCCAATTATATTTTTACTTACAATTCTCATTTTATTAAACTAATGTGGTTTATGATAATCCTTATAAAACCTATTCCTAAAGTGATAAGAATATTATTAATTATACAAGAAAGTTTGAGGAGCTTTTTCATTATTAATTCTCCTCTGTATTTACAACTTTTGAGAGATTAAGCAGCAAGCTGCTAACATACAAACCAGAATCTTGTACTGCTTTTTTATTTATTTCAAAACTTATATGGTCGTTTTCAAAAAACAGAGTTATTAGAACTCCATTTTTGGCAAATCTTTTGTAATCGGTAATTGTAAGGATTGGCTTTTTCTTTGTATAAGATAATATTTTGTTTATTCGGTAATGTTCTGATTTTGGGATAAATAGAATATTACAATCATCAATTTCATTAACAGTTGAAATATATTGTATTTCAACTTTTTTGCCCTTTATGCTTACTTGAGAATACATTTTTTCAAGTACAGATTCAAAAGGATTTTCACCCATTACTGTAATAACAAAAGGTTTACTCACATCTTCCATCTTAACTTCAGCCGGCCAGTCAATAAAGCGGGTGAACTTCTCTAAAAAACCTGCTTTCACTTCGTACTCATCAAATATAGCTGTTTGAGCAAAAAGACAAAGCGGCATAAAGAAAATAAACAATGTTAGTATAATATTTTTTATAACCATAAGCCTTAACTCGTCATTTGAAAATCAGTAAAAAATTTACAAAAGTGCAAACAACTATCATCATTTTACTGCTACTTAAAAATTAATTGTACCTTTTATATAAAAACTTCTCCCCTCTTCTAAATAACGGCTGGGATTCGATCCTCTGACATCAGGATAAAGGTTTTCCGTATCAAACAAATTATAGATGGAAAACGAAAAATCAATCTCCGGGAATGTTGGAAAATTTATCTGGTGCGCCAGGAATGTTAAATTGAAAGACTTATACTCCGGAATAGTGATCTTAATTTCGTTAAAATCCTTATCCAGAGCGTAGCCCTTAATTTTATCTGTGTACTTTCCCTGAAAGCTTAAAGATAATTTTTCTGTTATGTTGAAAATAAAACCAAATCCCAATTTGTTTTTCGCAATTTCCATGAAGTCAGGATCATCTGGATTGCGTTCATAATTATACCAGATATATCCACGCAAATTGTTATACTGCCATTTTACCATGCTTTCAAATCCATCTACATTTTTAGTGCCTCCGTTAACAATAATATCTTCTATACCCGGGGCTTCTTCGATAATTCTGGAAGCATGATTCTGATAGTAAACTAATTGTCCGACAATATTCTCTACAGGGTTAAAATGAAGTGATAACTCCCATGTATTTATTTCAGTGGGATGCAGATCGGGATTCTCAGAAAATTCGAACATTGTAGGTTCACGGAATGCCTCTCCATATAGTGCTTTTACCGCAAAACCTTGTACTAATTTAAAATAAAAACCGCTTCTTATATTTGTTATACTTCCGTAAATATTATGATGGTCATATCTGCCGCCTAAAGTTATCTGAAGTTTATCATCAAGAAAAGAATGTTGATCCTGCAGGTAGAAATATGTTTTATTCTGATCCAGGAATGGATTCAAATTAGAAAAATAACCTTTAGGTGGAAATAGATATCTACCCACAATCGGTTTACCTAAAGTGCTGTCTGTGTTACTTAAACCTGTAAAAGCAGGTTCGCCAATATTTACATTATAATAACCAAAACCGACTATCAGATAATTGGGGATACTCTCCGGCGTATAATCCAGTTGAACGTTTATTGTGTGTGATTTGCAATCTTCAATATTAAATACACCAAGGTAGGGAGGATTATCACCCTCATCTTCCCGATTTTGAAAACGAATAAAATCATTTTCATCTTCGCGTAAAGCATCAACTGCTAATTTTAGGGGGAAAGAATCGAACTTCTTCTCAAACCTTAAATAAGTCAAAATTTGTTCGGAAATGTAACTAAAATTAGTATAAGAGATTTCTGGACTTTCAATTCCACCACCGTCTTCATCTCTTAAATAATACGTACCTGCCATGATATTTGTGTTATTATTAATAGAATAATTCAAATCAATATTTGCATTATATGCCTTGTTGTTATCTCTATATGGATTTCCATTGTCGAGCATTTCATTTCTTAACTGCCTGTTATCCTCGGTATATTGTGCAGTTCTAACAAATTTAGTAAAATCAGGTCCGTTCTGATTAAAAATAGTTCCGTTAAGAGTAATACCCAAATTCTTCTTTTGGGTGATTACATTGAAACTGAATTGCTTACTATCTAATACCTTATCCACACTTCCCAGGGCGAAAGAAAAATCTGAATGCTCTTTTGTATTATTACTGTTTTTTGTAATAATATTAATCACACCAGTATAAGCATCTGCCCCATATAAGGCCGAAGCCGGTCCCTGGATTATTTCAATCTGCTTCACATTGTTTAAAGTGTATTGAGATGCAATATATGATTCCCCTGACCATAACTTATTTACCTGGCGCCCATTAATTAATATTTTTGTCTGTGACCAGTTTTCCGCAAAGCCTCGCTGCCCGCCCTGGAGGTTAGAATGCGCATTAACGTATTCAATTCCTGGAAGATTCTGCAAAACATCTTTCAGATCGCGGTAGCCGTATTGTTTAATATCCTCTTCGGTAATTACATAGATTGTGGCAGGAGCTTCGACCAACTTTTGCATCCTATTAGAAGCGGTAATAACTTCAAGGTCCATCAATTCTTGAAAAGTCATTTCATCTAACGTTTTTTCCTGGGCTGAGAAATCATTTGGAAATACAGACAGAAGAAATATCAATATAAAGATAGTATTAATTACTATACTACAATTTTTCGATTTCATTGCATCATCTCCTTCTTAAAAAATATTTAATAATAGATTTTTAAATAATTTTCGCGTACCACATAGTCTTTTTCTTAAAACTCATTTTCTCATAAATAAACAAAATATATTAGTAATACAACTAAATCAAAAATAAAAGGTGTACTAACTCTCATTTTGTTTGTTTCAACATTCACAAAAGCCAAATTGCTATTTCTATATTGGTATATCATACTTATTTGGTTTTCCTTCTTTTTCAAGAAGGATATTAATTTCTTTTTTTAATTCAATCATTTTATCTTCTCTGCCTATCATGAGTTTATTAAAATTATTTATTTCATCCAACTGTTCTTTCAGTTCTGCTTCCGCTCGTTTGCGGTCGGTAATATCACGCGCTAAAGCCAAGTTATAACCTTTGTTATTGTATACAAAATAATTGGCGTTAACCTCAACGGGAAAAATACGTCCATCTTTTGCTTTGTGTCTACCTTCGAAAGTAAACGAACACTTAGTTTTAAGTTCCTCCCAATGGCTTGACCACCGACTAATTGGATAGTCTGGATCAATATCATAAACACTCAATTCTAGTAATTCATCACGAGAGTATTCCAATATACGGCAGGCATCTTCATTTACATAGTGGAATCGGGCATGTTCATCAATCAGAAATACCGTCTCGCGAACATGGTTTAATGCGAAGTTCATAATAGCAATGTTTTGCTCTGCCTTTATATGTTCGGTAATATCGGTAAAGGTTATAATTACTTGCGTTAATTTATTATCATCGCTAAAAACAGGATCTCCATTTACTAATACCCAAACATCATTTTCATTGTTAGATCGATGCACTCTAACAACAAGGTTTCTTAAAGGTTGGCGTGTGGTCAGAATCCGATTAACCGGATATTCTTCAAGAGGCATAATCGTTCCATCTTCACGAGAGAAATGCCAATCGGGATCAATTGCCTTCTTTCCTAAAAGTTGATCTTCAGTAAGTCCAAGCAGTTTTTCCGCTGCTGCATTGCATGTTAATATTTGTGTATCAGAACCATGCACAACAACTGCCGACTGAATTTTCTGAATGAGTGTTCTATATTTTATTTCGCTCATTTTTACAATACTATTTTGATCATCAACAAGCTGCATAGTTTTATTAAACACTTCACTTACAACTCCAACTTCATTATCGGTAATAATAGGAATGGGAATGTTTTCTTGCTTAAGACCAAATTGTTCTGCACCTGTAAGTAATAATTTAAGTTGTTTAAGTACCACTCGGGAAAGAACGATTGCGAACAATGTGCCAATAAATATTGCCACTAATGTATAAAACACACCTGTACGATTCACATATTCAATATGTATACGATTTTCAGCAAGATTTTCTGCAATACGTGCCCAGCCTAAGAATGTATTGTGCACAATTATCGGTACAGCAGTTTCAATATTTTCTTCAGACGAAATGAGATTTGTTGTTTTATGTGGACCACTAAGCAATGCAATACTTACTGAATCGTTTAAATACAATCCAATCTTACTTTTATCTGTATGGCTTAAAACAAGTCCATTTTTATTAATTATCATTGCATAACTGATTGAGTGATTTTTGGAAAATGTTTCCAGCACTTCCTGTAAACCAATGAGATCGTCAGTTCGTAAATATACTTCGGAACTTAATGCTAATACATTGGACTGAAATAAAGCATCGCTATTAGCTTTTTCAAGTAAAAAATTCTTCTGGCGTTGTGTAAGATCATACACAAATATTGTCATCAATAATAAATGCACAAAAGCAACGCCTAGTATAAGTTGGCGCTTTATTGACTTACCTACAATCCATTTGAAGAATTTTGTCATTATTTATTTTCTCCCATGCCTGGTAACAACCCGAATAGATTTTTATACTTTTGCAAAAAAGCGTTAACACGTAAAGAATATTCATGCTGGGTTATTGCCTCAAAGCATGATAGATTAATTCGCTTCAAAATATCTTTACCTTCAGAACTTTTTTGCAAATTGACTAATATATCAGAAAAGATTTTTACATGATTTACCGGCACATCATTGCGAGCAACCAAACCGTTATTAATTAGGGGTACAGTCTGCCATTTTACTACAAGTGAATTTCCCACATCTGGGTGTGCTTCAATAAACGATTCCCATGGTGGAGCCCATGTGCAGCCTGCTTTTGTTTTGCCAACATAAACATTCATAATAGATGATTCCTGCGAGCCAACATAGAGGCAATCTGCATCCTTTTCTACATCCAACCCGTTTGTCTTAAGAAAATATTTTGGCATCATGGAAGCGGCAAGCGCTGTTGCCGATGGAAAACTTATTGCAGCACCTCGTAAATCTTTAATCGAATTAATATTACTATCTTTACGAACCACGATTATTCCGCGAAACTGATCGTCGTCGCCCATCTTTCCGAAAATGGTATAACCATAATCTATCGACCAACAACTCTGATACGGATTAGGTAATGCAAAATGGAATTTCCGGTTTTTAAGTTTCTCTTCGAAGTGAGCATAATCGTGTGAAGCCTCAAGGCGAATAGAAAATTCTTTTGTGTTTTTATTGATATAATCTACTAAGGGTTGATAAACTTCGAAAAAATGACGAGAATTATGCAATGGGTGTACTGCAAAAATATATTCAACTGCATTGTTTTGTATTGATGATTTCCTACCGAAGTTAGGCGAGTAGTCTTGTTTCTCTTGCTTCGTACAACCTAAATTTATTGCGATGGTTGTAATTAAAACAAATTTAAAAACAATCAAAAAGTACTTCATGATATAACTCCTTAAACCATTGCTATCCAAATAATTCCCAATACTTCGTATAGATATGCCTTAAATATACAAAAGCTGCACATACTATCTATGTAACGGCTCAACTTTCGAAAACACATTTTACTCCTTTATTGGCTTCTGCCAAATAAAAATAATTTATTTGAGCTGATGCTCATAACTTTTTAGTTAATTCTTTCCGCTAGTTAAAACTCGCTGTAATTCAATATCAAAATTTCAATTATGTGGCTTTCATCTTTAGGATTTATTTTATTAAAATATTTTCCATTTTCCATCTCTAATTTTCCGTTTTCTATCTTTATAATTTCCCATTACCTACCGCGCTATATTGGTATATCATACTTTTTTGGTTTTCCTTCATTTTCAAGAAGAATGTTTATTTCTTTTTTCAATGCTTCTTTGATAGTTACACCAGCAATATATTGCTGTATGAGAGCTTGTCTGCCGCCCATTGTAAGATATTTATAAGTATAAATTGTCATAATTTTTCTCTCATATAACTTCACATTTTCCTTTTATAGAATATTTTGTTTACTACTTTTCACTTGCATCGATTATATCACTCTTAATCATAAAATATTCTTTTACCGAATTCCATGTTCGCAATAAAATATCAATTGTACCTTGCCTGATTTCAGTATTAAGCCCGGTAAGCTTAATAAATTCTTCAATATTATATTCCATTTCTTCCGGAGGCATTGTAGGATTAGTAATTAATAGTGCTCTTTTATATCGCTTGAACATGCTTTTTGCTGCTTTGATACTTTCACCGGGTAAGTTTTTATTTAGAATTTTTCTCCAATTATATGTCCAACCTGGAATCATAAAAAAAGTGCCTGGTTCTTTACACTGCTCTGCATAGTAACAACTTCTTCCTCCAATTATTAATCCTACACAGTCATCAACGGGATGTTCACCATCCATAGGTATAAATACAGGTACTTTTGCTTTAATTAGTTCTTCTGGATTATTGAGAGCGTTTCCGCACAAACCATATCCCAGCAAAAATGCATCCACGTAGTGTGCAAGATTACGTGAGGTTTCAAGAATAGCTTTGCGCAGTATTTTTTTATTTCGGTGAAGTTCCAACTCAAGTACAACAACAACAACCTCCAGATTGTCCGAAGGTTCTTTACGGTAACTATTAAGATGAGGAATGCATTGAATTTGTTTTGAGTATTTTAATTCCAGAAGTTGGATTAACCGTGTAGAGTTGGAGTTTTCAATTATTGAAATTCTGCCTATCCCAGAATCTGTTCCCAAGATAAAAGCAAATTCTTGTGTTAAAATTTCGCACGTTATAATACCTAAAACAGCCATTATATTTCTTCCTCTGATGTTTTATCATCAAAATGGATTTTAAAAAAACTGTCTAAAGTCATTATCTTAATTGAGCAAGCATATTCACATTTTTTACAACTTACTCCTCGGCATAACGCCTCGTTAAGAATAATCGATATGGAACCACTCTCACTTAAAATTGATAATGCATTCGTGGGACATACATCAATACATACATTGCATATGGTACATTGATCAAAATTTCTTTTAACAATTCTGCCTATGTTTGGAATAGTTTTTAATCCAAATAAACCAAGATCATCAATATCTCTTTTAACTGTACGAATAATTTCGGGATTTCCATCAGCATTTGGAAGAGCGGGGAATGAATATTTTTTTAGAAAATTCCTATACATTGATAAAGGCATTCCCTCTGTCCAATATGAAAGCTCCAAAATAAAAATCTTTTTAAAGATGTCGGATGAAGCAAAAATGTAATGAGTATCGCGTAATTTAGATGCGAGCGAACTCATAAATTCCAAGTCGTTAGGATTCTTTGCTAACCGGCAAGCCATTGCCAAAGACGTGTTTCCCACCTGATATGTTTTTTTTACACTCGGAGGAATCATTCCTACCTGTAAAGCTTTTTTAGCATCAACATAAGTTCCCGCCGCGCCCGACATATAAATTGTGTGAATATCTTCTACAGAAATACCTGCTGCTTTACAAAGAGTAAGATAACCGGCTCGTATAGCTCCAATTGCTTTTCCGGCTTCAGCTAAATCTTCTTCCGTAAAAGAAATATTATTCCCAAAGTGAAGACGCTTATCTGCTGTACAAATTCGCGGTAAAGATATCAGCCCGGTTTCAATAGCTTTATACATTGCTGCAATTGTGCCTGTGCTTGTTATCCCGATTGGTTTTGGAAAATTAGAATTAACAGGTTGAGATTTCCCGGACATATCTACCAAAGAGCCTTCAACAGGCATTAAATCATTATCAAGTAAGGTCAATTTGAAATAAGGCTTAGAATATTCCACATCTGCAATAGCGCCGGGAATAGCTAAGACACCGCAAGAAATTTCCTGTCCTTCAAGCGCTGGACCCGCTGCTGCCGAAGCTGTTATTATTTTCCCTTTGTGGAATAGAGCGATCTCGGCATTTGTACCGAAGTCGATAGATATTGAAGTTTCTTCTTTATCGAGCATGCTGGTTTGAATAATCATTGCCAATGCGTCTGCACCTACATGATGACAAATAGACGGGGGAATAATTACATCACAGTTAAGTAAGTTTAAATTCGTGATGGATTCAGCAGGAATAATAATTGCATCTCTATCCGGGATTTCAATTTGCATCGATTCAAATTTACGGCTTCCGGCAAAAGCTAAATCTTTAATCTCAGTTCCATGGAATAAAGAAAGTTGTGTTGGATTTCCACACACAACCAAGCGAACAATATTTTTTGTATCAACACAAAGTTCGGTAATCAACCTGTTTACTGCATCAATAAAAATATTGTGGGCTGTTTCAATTCCATATTCTAAAGCAAAATGGAGATGATCTATAATATTGGAGCCAGGTAAAGGATGATTGGTCGTAATAGCAGTGGACAATATTTCTCCTGAAGAAATATTAATACATTGAGCGCGAAAACCACTGGTTCCCAAATCTATAGCCACAGCCAATTGTGTCATTAAATGCCTATATAAAATTTTTATAAATTGTATGAAGAGGGTTTAAATCCCTTTACTTTACTATATTTTTTTAAACACATATCAATAAAATCATCTTCCTTATCAGGCAGTGCTTCTAGTTCTTTAATATATTTAGTTAACGATTCTTTTTCGAATGCAGTGAATTGTAAATTAGGGTCGTTAAACATAAGTTCACCGCTCTTTAATGCGGCGGCTCTTGCTCGTGAATATAGACTTTCATTATTATCAACAACAGCTTTACCAATTGCCCAAGCATTATCGGGGCAAAGTATAAAGCTATGTGGACTCCGGTAGCGGTCAGAATTGATTAAGCATGCCTGGAATTGTTTTTGAAATCCTAATTCAATTGCTGAATTTAATGCAGCAGCATCGTATCCCAGAATTTCTGTAAAAACAGCCGACGAAGAACCGCCAAACATATCGGTGTATTGAATTGCTTCGTTAGACCAGAGATCGCATACGGCTGCCATCAGATTACCGCAAAGATCCATATGCGCGCAAGCGCTCGCTTTTCCTTCTGTAGAGATAGGAATACCGGTAATAGCTTTGATTATCGGATTTTCGTAGGCGCAGTCTTTACCGGGTCCAACAGCTCCGCATTCATAGGCAACAAGAGTATTGCTAACGCTTATTGCCCGGCTTAAAGCTGCAAGAGTTTGAGGAATATCTTTCGAAATAAAACCACCAGCCATAAACATTGCAGTATTTGCATGAGCACAACTGGTATCGCCACCTGGAATACAATTGTTATTTTTGGCAATATCAACAATATTTGTCCATAGCCATTCCATATCTCTTCCACCAAGCACAGCCTGCCCGAAAAGTAATCCCGTAACATCATTTCGAATAATGCTGTAATCAAATATTTCTTTACCGCCTAAGGATTCGATTGATATAATATCGGCATATTTGGAACTATATTTAAATGCTTCAAAAATTTTATCGGTGCGTTCCGAGTTACGCATATCTATTTGATCAGGTTTGCGTATATCCGCAATAGTCGAACGGTACGAACACTTAAGTCCATACTTTTCATAATATTCATCTAATTGATGGGCAGTTTGTGCAGCTATTTCCATACCCCATTGGGGATTATCGGTCATCTGAAAAACATGTTCATTTTCAATTTGAATAGCGGGTATGCCAACAATTACGCATCTTTCCAATGCATCTTCGTTAGCTCTTTCAAACTCGCGCAACAATGATTTAATAGTTTTCTCACTTCCTGGGCGCGGATGGGGAACAATTTCAGGAATAACATAACCTCCGCCCAAAATCAATCCGCGTTTTGTTTTAACCGGTTTTAAAGCAGTGCCGAATATCATTTCTTTAGCAGATTTATAAGCCATCGAATTGCTCAGTTTCATTTTATAATCCTTCTAATTTAAAAGTAAATTTTAACCATTCCACTTAGTTCTCATTTCTAACCAGCTTAATCCATTTAGAGCGTCTTCTGCCAAAGCTGGAGCCTGACTTGCTTCCTTGCCCCAAATACCTAAATCGAAACTTGTTACAAACTCTTCATTCACTGCACCGCCACCGCATATGAAAGGTATGTTTAAGTTTATTTGTTTTAATCCAAATGCAATTTTAGGAAAGGCAGTCATTGTGGTTGTCATTAAAGCTGTTCCTGTTACTATTATCGGTTTATGAATACGGCATGCTTCGATTACATCATCAACAGGCACATCAGCTCCAAGGTTTATTACTTCGTAACCGGCTGCGTTTAATAATGCATTTACAATAACCTGCCCGATATCATGGATATCACCTTCGGCAGTATGTGTTACAACTTTCGCTTTCTTTTCCATTGGTCTTCCCAATTTCTGTTCACATAGTTTAATACCCGCAATCATAGAATCGGAGGATAAAATAACTTGTGGAAGAAAGTAAACACCAAGCTCCCATAAACGGCTTACTTCTTTCATTCCGGCAATTAAACCGCCGTTAATAATTTCCATTGGCTCTTTAATATGTAGAATACTTTTAACTAGGTTTTCCAATTCATCTTCGTTACCCGAAACAATGCAATCTGCTACTTTTTGTAAATTTTCATCTTCCGATACTTTCCTTGCAGTTTGACGAGCAACTTCGACATTTATATCATACCTTGTAAATATTTTGTTTGTTTCTGATTTAGGTTTCATTTGTACTCCATATACAGAGTATATGATAATTAATTATTATATTTTATTATTGTTTGTCTTAACTATGCACACTATACTTTTTGGGTTTTCCTTCTTTCTCAAGCAGCGCATTTATTTCTTTTTTTAACTCAATCATTTTTTCTTCTCTTCCAACCATAAGTCTGTTGAAACGATTAATTTCGTCTATCTGCTCTTTAAGCTCTTGTTCAATCCGTTTACGTTCAGTAACATCACGGAAATTTATAACAATCCCATTCACACTCGGCACATTAAATAAATTTTTACCTGTCCCCTCTAAGTAACGCCAATTTCCGTCGCAGTGTAAAAATCTAAAGTCAACTTTCTCCGTTTCTCCAATTTTCGGCAATAATCCGATAAACTGTTTTTGAATTCGTTCAATATCTTCATGATGAACAAACTCAAAAGCACTTTTACCAATAAGTTCACCGTGCCTATAACCCAAAACACTTTCATGGGAAGGACTTTCATATATAATATCACCATTCTTGTCGAGTAGAGAAATCACATCACTTGAGTTTTCTATTAAAGACCTAAAGTATTCCTCACTTTCTTTTAGATTGTTATATGCGATAAAGCTTGTTAGTGAATCTTCCAACCGTTTTCCGATCTCGTTGAAAAGTCGTTCTTCCTCTTTAGTCCAAATACGTACATATGAACTTTGATGAAATCCAAGCAGCCATGGCTTGCCTACTTTGGGATAAATTGCAACCGACATTAAGCATTTGAAACCAAACTGTTCCGATACTTCTGCAGGTAGTGGATACGAAGTATTAGTGCCAAATTGAAGAGGTCCGTTATTTGAAAGCAAAAGCCTGAGTATGCCTGCTACTTGTGTATCCATAGGTATCTCAAGTCCTGATTCAAGAATACCGCTATATTCCGGTTTAGTTCTCTCTATAAGTACTTTCAATGTTTCAATATTTGGATCGCAAGGGTACATTAAGAATACCTGGTCGCAGTTGAAAATCGAAATCATGGTATTGAGTACACTACTCATCATTTTCTCAAGATTATTCGTTCCCTGAAAAGCCAGGTTAATTCTATCTATACTTTCAAAATAGCGGAGATTTTCCTGCCGTTCTTGCTCAATAATTTTGCGCTCGGTAATATCTTGCCCGATTGCCAAAACACCAATTATTATTCCATTACTATCGTGCTCTGCTACAAATGCTACTGCATAATTATTATCATTATCATTTAGATCGGTAAATACTATTTCCATTTCTATTGGATTACCGGTCTTTAAAACTTTTAATAGATTTTCCTGGTACTTTGTTACATCTTCCGAATTTTTAAATTTATGCTCAATTAGTCTTTGTCCCATAATAGAAGTATCTGAATAATTACTAACTGCATTTTGATGATTTAGATATGTTACATTTCCATTAATATCGTAGCGCATTATATGATGAGGTAAATTTTCAGCTAAAGTTCTGAATTCTCTTTCTCTGTTTATAAGTTTCTGTTCAGCTTTTTTGCGTTCAGTAATATCAAATACTGTTGAACGGCTCATTATAAAATTTCCATTACTATCTTTTAGAGCTGTAGCATTAAGCATTATAGGAAAGACTAAACCATCTTTACGAACTAATTCAAATTCTAAATCATTTATTAATCCTCTTTCCATAAATACAGAAAAGTTTTTATTAAAAATCTCCTGGCTCTCTTTAGTAATAATATCAATGAATTTCATCTTTCCAACAACTTCATCAAAAGTATAGCCAAGCCATTCAAGTTCAGTATGGTTCATTCTTACGATCACACCATTTTTATCCAGTGAATGGTAACCGCACGGTGCGCGATTGTAAAGATCACGAATTTCTTCCGCAGCAAGATATAAAGCTTCTTCCGCCAGCTTGCTCTCTGTAATGTCCATAAGGTTTCCTACAAGTCGCACTACCTTACCTTCTTCATAAACAGGTTGGGCGGTTGTACGAATCCACAAAGGTTTCCCTGTGAACGTGGTGAATTGAAATTCAAAGTCATAGGGTTCACCCTGCTCACAAGCGCGTTGAAATGCATCTTGGAGGATTAGTCTATCTTCTGATCCGTAACACGTTAGACTTTCCTTTATATGATCTATGTTTGGATCGTTGGGTATTTCATGTATCCTATAGAGTTCTTCTGTCCAGAACATCTTACCCGACTTAACATCAAATTCCCAACCACCCACTTTGGTCAATTGTTGTGTAGTATTAAGCAAAGCCTCGCTTTTTTGCAGTGCTTCTTCAGCATGTTTACGCTCGGTAATATCAATAAGCGAAACAATAACCTTATCCCAATTATTTTCATATTCCTTGGCAATTGATTGCCTAATTACAACATTTTTTATTTCACCGGTAAAATCTTTAAGTGTAGCTTCACCATAAAACTTAAATTTACCAGAAGCTAAAGCAATAAAAGTTTCCTTTACATATTTAAGCAGCTCGTCAGTTGTTGCATTACTCAGTCCGTTCAACAGACTTACTTTATCCTCAGCTTTGTATAATTCCAATGATGCATTGTTAAATGAATTTACTTTCATTTTATCAACACATTTTAAAACCTCCTCAGGATGATTATCAAAAAAGCTGCGCAAGTCTGTAACTCCACTCTCTTTAAGTTGATCTATAAGCTTTTTGACTTCTGAATAATCTTCTTCCCATAAAGAAATAGGAGAATCTTCAAATAGCTGATAATAGTGTGCCTCACTTTTGAGCAAAGCTTCTTCCGCATGTTTACGCTCTGTAATATCTCTTGTAACAGTTAAAATATTTTGAGGAATAAAATTTTCATCTCTTAGAAAAGATGCAGACATTTCAACCCAGATTATAGAACCATTCTTATGATACATTTCTAATTCAAGCAAAATAGTTCTTGATGGATCGGATTTTCCACTAGTCTCAAACAATAATTGCTCGGTGAGAACATTCTTTGCCTTCTTAAATGATTCAGGTGGTAAAATTTGATCTAAGGAAAGCACCAAAGCTTCTTCAACTGTAAATCCACGAAGTTTAAATACTGAAGGACTTAAATAAGTTGGTTTAAGCTCCATATCTAAAATAGAAATTGTATCAGCAGTGTTTTCGGCAATAAGACGATAACGCTCTTCACTTTCCTCTAATTTTTTTCTTGTCTCTTCCAGGTCTTCCAACATATTTAAAAGGGCTTCCGATTTTTTCTCAAGATACTCCATTTGTTCGAGTAATTGAGGATAATAAGTTTTACGGAAAGAATGTTCGCCAATACCTATTAATTTTTCTTGTATTGAATATTCTTTATCTTTTGAATCAGAGTGCGCGTTCATAAATTGCCTTTATATCTTCTAATTTTGGTTTTCGTGGATTGGTGGCTAAACATGGATCTTCAATAGCATTTTTTGCCAATTGATCTAAATCCTTTTTACCTACTCCTAATTCACCAAGGGTTATATTTATTCCTGCATCCTTTCTAAGTTGTGCAATTTTATTTAGAAGAAGAGATTTTTTTTCCCTTGTATTCTGCATTTTCATATCAAGGTTTAAGGCTTCACTTATATTAGTATATTTTTCGACCGAGGCCTCAAAATTGAAATCAATAACATATTCCAACAAAACGGCATTACAAACGCCATGCGCTAAACCTAATAAACCTCCAAGGCTATGCGCCATACTATGAACCAATCCTAAACTGGCGTTTGAAAAAGCCATACCTGCAAGTAAGCTTGCCATCATCATATTGTTTCGGTACTTCATATCCATAGGATTGTTAAGCGCATGAATTAAATTTTCGTTTATTAAACGAATGGCTTCTAGCGCAGCAAGATCCGTAATGGGAAAGCTTAAATTAGAAACATAAGCTTCACATGCATGAACAAATGCGTCTATTCCTGTTGCTGCTGTAAGCTCGGTTGGCATTGTGGTTGTGGTTTCAGGATCGATTAAAGAAACATCTGGGATTACAGTTTTGCTGATGATAGCAATTTTAACTTTTCTAGATGAATCAACTATTATTGCAAATTGAGAAATATCAGCCGAAGTACCGGCAGTTGTTGGAATACAGATTAAAGGCGGTCCGGGAATTGGCACTTCATCTACGCCTTCAAACTCAAGAATATGTTTATTGTTGGTTGATACAATTCCAATACCCTTTGCGCAATCCAGTGGGCTTCCACCGCCAATAGCAACAATTATATCGCAGCCATTTTCACTAAAAGTTTTTACCCCCGCCATAACTTCATAATCTTTAGGATTTGGCGTTACATCCTTAAAAAGAACATATTGTATTCCTTCTTGAATTAAATTCTCTTCCACTTTCTTAACCCAGCCAGCCTGGATTATACCAGGATCGGTTACAAGCATCACTTTTTTTGCACCAAAATTTCTAATATGACGGCTGGTTAAATTAATAGCCCCTTGTCCATAAATGAATTCCGGGATGACAAATCTTCTGAGATTTAACAGACTTTCGTTTTCCATCTTTCTATTCCTTTCTCAATAGTTTTAATTCAAGTTCAGCCATTCGTTTTTTTAATTCAACCATCTTTAGTTCCCTGCCAATTGTTAATCTTTCAAATCTTTCAAGTTCATCTTTCCTTTTTTTCAATGCCTCTTCAACCTGTTTTCGTTCGGTTATATCTGTAATAATACCTTCAATAGCAATTGGATTTCCAGCATTATTGCGTACTAAAATGTTACGTTGATTAAACCAGCGAACCTCGCCCGATTTATGAATGAATTGATATTCATATGTAGGGAAAATTTCACCTTTAATTAGATTTTTCCATTGCTCTTCAAAATAATTATGCCAATCGGGATGAATTGCATTTTTGATAAGTAGTGGAGAATTATAACATTCTTTAGGAGAATAACCGAAAACAGAAAGAGCAGCCTGACTTACGTATTCATATTCTCCATCAGGTACCGACATTCTGTAAATCACATCCTGTGCATTTTCCGCTAAGCGTCGGAACCGTTCTTCGCTTTGACGTAGTGATTCCGCAGCCAGCTTGCGCTCGGTAATGTCTCTTGCAACCATTAGTACTGTGTTATCTGACATTGGAGAAATGGTAGCATCAAACCAGAGTATCTTATTCCCAATAGGTAAATTGTATTCAATACTAAGTAATTTGCTTTCTTTAAGAGTTTGTGAAATATAATTTAGAAAATAGTCAGCCTGATCTTTTGGAAATACTTCATGGAGTGTTTTCCCCAATAATTCCTTTGGCGGTTTATATAAGAGAGAAGGATTCGTTTCAGCGATTTTTAAATAGCGTCCTTCTGAGTTTAGTACAAGCACAACATCAGTCATAGCTGAAAACAATGCACGTAATTCAGCTTCCGATGAACGTAATGTTGCTTCCGCCAGCTTTCGATCTGTAATATCCTGCACTGTTCCTATTGATAGAAGAGGTTTATCTCCGTCATAGAAAGTCTCGCACTGCTCATGCACAAATTTAATACGTCCATCAGAAAAAAGAAGTCTATGGTCAATAGAGTAGGGAGTTTTGTTATTAAGCGAGTTTGTATAAGCAAAATTAACTGCTTCCCTATCGTCGGGATGAATTGTGTCGAGAAAAGCATCGTAAGTAGTTTTGAATTTTTTGGAGTCAATTTCGAATATTCTATATATTTCATCAGACCAAATAAGAACATTATTGCTCAAATTCAATTCCCAGCTTCCAATATGTGCAAGGTGTTGAGCTTCATTGAGCTGAGCTTCCCTTTTTAATACTGCTTCTTCCGCCCGCTTGCGTTCCGCGATTTCCCAAGTAAGGTCGGCAAGAATTGAAATTACTTCTATATCTTTTTTATTATAATCACTCGTCTTGTTTCCTACACCAAGGACTGCTTTTATTTTTTCACTTCGTAGCACAGGCACAACAAGTTCTCTTATTAATTCGGCGTGCCCCTCCGGCATACCTTTTCGGTTTGGTAGTGAGGTGTAATCATTATGGACTACAGGTCTTCTCCTATATACACATTCAGCCCAAACACCGGCTGCATCAATTGCATAGTGTAATCCTTTACCTTCAGCTTTGCAAAATTCAGCCTTTGTTCTTGTTGACCAATTCTGAAGTGTAAGTGTTTTTTGATCATCTTCAACAAAATGATAAAAACCGATGAGACTGCCAGTAAGTAGCTCGGCTTGGTTCAATGTTTCCTCTAATAATTCATCTAATGAATGGGTTGCTGCGAATTGCAATAGGGATAATCGTGTTGTATTTATTGCGTCATTTCGTTTTCTTTCGGTAATATCTGTAACTATCGCTTCAATTGCAATTGGATTGCCGGATACATCCTGTACTAAAATATTACGTTGATTCAACCAACGGACTTCTCCCGATTTATGAATTATCTGATATTCATAAAAAGGAGGCATTTCACCTTTAAGAAGATTTGCCCATTGCTCTTCAAAATATTTATGCCAATCGGGATGTATTGATTTTTTGATAATCATTGGCGAATTATAACATTCTTCAGGAGAATAGCCGAAAACGGAAAGAGCAGCCGGACTTACATATTCATATTTACCATCAGGCAACGACATTCTATAAATTACGTCGCGAGCATTTTCCGTTAACCGACGGAACTTTTCCTCACTTTCTTTTAGAGTGTTATGTGCAATATAACTTGTTAGCGAATCTTCCAATCTTCGACCAATCTCTTTGAAAAGCCGTTTTTCTTCAAAAGTCCAGGTTCGTACATATGAGCATTGGTGCATCCCAAACGCCCAAGGTTTTCCTACTTTCGGACGCACGGCTGTCATTATCATTGATTTTACACTAAATTTTTCACTACTAACTTTGTTGATTGGTCTGTCACTGCCTTCTGCGAAAGTAATTGGTTCATCGGATTTGAGGGCTTGTCCTAAATTGTCAGCCATATCGGATGGCATAGGTAAATCCACATTCAAGATTCCGGCACCTGGATATTCATGTTTTGTAATTTCCATTGGAACTTGAAACATAGATGCATCCGGATCGCAGGGATACAAAAGCCATACACGATCACTATCAAAAATAGAAAGCACTGTAGCGAGTACTTCACTCATCATTTGCTCAAGAGAATCTTTGCCTTGAAGAGCCAGGTTAATTCTATCTATGCTTTCAAAGAAATGCAGATTCGTCAGACGTTCCTGTTCAACAAGTATGCGCTCGGTTATATCTCTGGCAACCGCATATATTAATTTGTCTGATGGGAAGGAATTCCACTCAATCCATTTGTATGAACCATCCTTGCAAAGGTATCGGTTAGTAAACCGTAACACTTCATTCTGCTTTTCAAGATTTGCAATTGCTAGCAAAGTTGATTCTAAATCATCAGGATGAACCAAATCGAGAAACCGTTTGCCTTCCAATTCGTTTAATGGAAAACCAAGTGTTGATTCCCATTCGGGATTTAGCCGGCGAAAATATCCATCAGTATCTGCAATACACAATAAATCGAGCGACTTTGTAAAGTAACGTTCCAATTCTTCCGACTTTTCTAATAATGCTTGTTCCGCAATCATTCGATTATTCTGGGTTTCTATAAATTCAAGAGCGAAAGAAATATCCAACGCCATTTCTACGAGAAGGTCAATATCTTCTTTTTCAAAAAAATTGATTTCATCGGCATAGATACTTAGCGCTCCAACCACTTTATTAAAAACAATCAACGGGAATGATGCAGAAGATTTATAACCATATTTAATTGCGTCTTTTTGCCATGGGATCATGGTCTCATCTGTTTCAATATTATTTGATATTTTGCATTTGCCTGATTTAATTGCTTGTCCTGCTGGACCGCTACTTAGCAACTCGTTATTTAAGTCGATGTTAATTTTTTCAAGGTAATCTCCGGTAAAACCATTGGAAGCTCCAACTTCAACTTTATTTGTAATAGGATTTACCAACCCAATCCATACCATTCTGAACATACCATATTCAACGGCTATATGGCAGACTTCATTTTGTAGTTCCTTCGTATCATGAATTCTAACAATGGTCTGGTTGATATTGCTGAGTACAGCATAAATACGATTGAGTTTAACTATTTGCTTCTCCGCCTGCTTGCGCTCGGTAATATCACGGATGAATGCAGTTATACCAACAATTTCTTCATGTTGAAAAATTGGATTCCAACTGAATTCATAATAGATGTCTGGTTCCGGCTGATGCTGTTCTTCCGAAAACGTTTCTCCTTGTAACACCCTATCCATACTATTTTTTGCGGATTCCCTTAATTCCGGTATCAACATACAGTTGAGCAGGTTCATCCCAATTTTAATATCAACATTCCAAACTGTTTTCATTGCCTCGCGATGTTTTTCATTAAAAGCCGTGTAGCAATAGTCTGTATCTAAAGAGAAAATTATTATATCACCGGGACTATTAATCAATGCTGAGAGTAAGGTATACTGTGATATTAACTGCTGTTCAGCGCGTTGGCGCACAGCAAGCTCGTCTTCAAGTACATTATTCACTTCATGTAATTCAATTGTTCGCTCTTCAACTCTGTTTTCAAGTTCTTCATTTATGGTTCTTAGTTCTTCTTCGGCAAGTTTGCGTAAATTGTTTTCTTCGGAAAGTTGGTCGAAAGCAGCTTTAAGTTTTGTTTGACCCTGTATCTCGTTTTTTAATATATGAGCTGCATAACTGAAAAATGTAGGCAAGTTGGAACGTAAGTCGCTCGCGCTAATATACAAGTCTTCGATTTTAATAACAGCGATAAGATCAACGCCAATCGTAAGCGGGAATGCCCATATATTTGCTTTTGTAGATTCAGCTGTGAGCAATTTGGTGTCGCTAAAATCACTTTGATACTCAATAAGCGTTTTTGTTTCGAAAACTTTTTTTACAAATTCATCTTCAATCAGGTCGATCCTTTTTGTTTCACCCAATACATCGGCATAGTATATCTCATCGTCAATTACATAGTAAATAATAATATTTGATCCGCCAATATTTTCGAATATAATTTGTAATAGATTTTGAATTGTGTTTTGTAATCCCGAAACAGCGCTCATTTTACCCATCAGGTGAGTAAATAACTGCAAATAGGATTTTTCAATTGCAAGTTTTTTTACTCTTTCATGAAGGTTGTTATACTCTTCTTTTGAAATAAGAATCTCACCATCCATTTGATTTATCGCCTTTTTGTTGTAATGATAAAAATAAAACCGACTCTAAATTTTCTAATCCGACATCCAACCATCTCAAGGGCAGATCAACATACCGCGCCATAATCTCGGCTTCTTTTGAGAAGTAACCGGAACATGGTGTTCTTAAAGCTAATATATATTTTCTATCTTCCCGGAAAATTTGCTGTACGATTTCTTTATTATCGCCAAAGGTTTTTTTAGAGATATAGTTCCAGCGGTTCGCCCAGTCTTCTAAAAGGAAAAATGCTCCGTTAGATAATTCTCTGGTAAACACTTCATTCCCCAATAATATGTCAACACAGTTTTGTCCTGCTGTGCGGAATGTATTAGCATCCCGAAGAATATTATCTATTAGAGGATGACATTCGCCGTAAAAGACAAATGTATTTTTATCGGATTGTTTTTTAAGTGCTAACGAAAGGTTCTTTTGCAACTTTTCGAAATTGATATGAAGAGACGAATCAAGAAAAACAGTATCCAGCAACCAATTGTTTTTTTTTATCAGCCAATTGATTTCCTTTTTTAAAATACCGCATCCAACAAGAATATGTTTGTTTGTATTATTTTTCATAACTGCCAAACTCGTAAGCGGCTTCAAGCATTATCTTAATATTCTCTTCGGGAATAGCTAATGGCATTACCGCTGTTGTGAAAAGGAATTTTCCACCAGGCATGCCGGCATCAATTATTCTTTTTACCTCATTTCTTATCTCTTCTTTTGACCAGTCGATTAGCTTTATATCATTAATTGATCCGCATATTAATCCGCGACCAGCAATGATGCGTTTGCCTTCAGCAACATCATCCAGCGGACTTAGGTAGTAACTTCTTATCCCGGTCCGTTTTAGCAGGATATCCAGTACATTATTGAAGCGTGCCTGCGCACAAAAGTATACAATATCCTTAGTCCCAATAGAACTAATGTCCTTTTCGATCCATGGGAGAGATTGGTCCATAAAGTATTTCATAGGAACCGCATCTGTTGATCCAAAGAAATTAGCGTAGAATAAAACATCGGCTCCTTCTTTACGGTAAGCCGCCACTTCCTTTATAAAAAAGTCATTGCATTTGGCTAATAATTCATCCCGCAATTCCTCTGGTCCCATTAAAAGCAGTTCCATCCACTTGCTCATTCCCATTAGCATTGCGGGCAAAGTCATTGACGAGGTTATATAGGCACATATAGGGTACTTACCATCAGATTCTTTTTTTAGGATTCGCAAACATTTAAGGGATTCTTCAAATTTCGGATGGCTTAAAATATCATCAGGTATTTCGAGTTTGTGAATATCTTCAGGTTTCCTGATTACCATTTGACCAACATTGGGCGGACCATAATCCGAGTAAATAATATTTCCGCAACCCATCAATTCTACTTCTTTACCGACATAAAAAAGAGACCAGAGGTTGTCATATCCATATTTTTCACGCATTTTTAACTGCCCTTCGGCAACATATTCACCCTTTGAATAATATTCTTTCAATGACATCCCCAATTCTTTAGCTCCCTGATCGAACATGTTACAAAATACTGGTATACGGTCGGATTTTTCACCATTAACTGCGGCTATTAGTCTGTCCATTCCGGTTATCATGATCGTACCTCCGAAATTAATTTTGTTACAATTTTACCGGCTTCAATTCCATTTTCAGCCCAAGCATCCGCATGGACAATTTTGTAGAGTTCGTGATTATACTTATATGGCGCGCCTCCAACAATAATTTTAATTTTATTTTCAAGTCCTCTTTCTTTTAGAATCTCGCGTACCCTAATACATCCGTTTTTTCCATTAGCAGTATGCATCATCATTGAAGATATTCCTATTACCTGTGCTTCATGTGCAATAGTTTCATTAACAAATTTCTCGGGGGTAACATTTAATCCTAGGTCAACGGCTTCAATCATATTTGCTTTCAAGCACCCGATAACAATTTTCTTACCTAACCCATGAAAATCGCCATGCGAGGTACCGATTACCATTCTCCCAATTATTTTAGGAGGTGATTTGAATTTAGAAATTAGTTCTTCGGTAGCCTGTGCTGCAATTTGTGCAGTCATAAAATGTTGTGCAAGATTTGCACCGAAATCTTGACTGATTGAAGTTGACATAAATTCAATTGAAGGGACAATAACTTCAAAAACTATTTCTTCAGGTGTTAAACCTTGTTGTAGAGCTTCATAAACAACTTTTAGAGCGGCATTTTTATCCGTGTCAAAAATTGCCTGGTTGTACGCTTCTTTTACTTGAGCAATCATATCTGTCTTCCTTTTAAAAAATCCAGAACATAGTTTAGTATTTGCACCAGCACACATATAAAGTATAGCTAAGTATAAAAAAAAATAATTGCTTTTACAAAATATGATTTTATATTATTTATTTTACTTCAATACGGCAATGACACTAAGTAACCATTTGTGCTAAATTGCTGTAAAAAGGCTGTTTTGCCCGCTTGGTTAAGTATTTAAATCTTTATTTTTTTGACTTTTTTGTTGAAAATTAATAGTACCTTTTTCCACCAATCCAATTTCCATAATAAAACATATAATAATCAACTTCTATTGTTTTTGCGATTACTTTATAGCAATTATAGTAATTTTTTGCATTGAAATTTAAAATTGCTCTCTATGTGTTTTATTCCAACTTTATGAACACCAACTTGCTCAATATTACAATTTTTACAATCTATGATTAATCTACTTTTTCTACAATAATTATTAGGACAACGATATGTAGAAACACAGAAAAAAACAGGGACGAATGTAATTTGTAGTGGATTTATTACTTGTAGAGGATTTGAAAATTAAAAGAACTAAAGAACTGCTTTATTTGGTTAAACTCTATTTAAAACTTCCCATTAGTGCTTATTTATTTTGTAAATAGTTACTTTAGAGTTCCTCGTATTATCTTCAACAAGAAAAATATAATTAAATATTTCCTTAATTTATTTTTGGAAGTGAAAAATAAAAAGTTGCACCTTGATTTACAATACTTTCAGCCCAAGTATTTCCACCGTGCCTATTAATTATACGCTTAACATTAGCCAATCCAATGCCTGTGCCTTCAAATTCGTCTGCCTTATGCAAGCGTTGAAAGACACCGAAAAGCTTATCTGCATAAGCCATATTAAAACCTACACCGTTATCATGGACAAAAATCACAATTTCTGTTTCTTTTTCTTGCAACCAGCCAATCTCAATTTCACTTTTCTCACGTAAGCGGGTAAATTTTAAGGCATTTGAAATGAGATTAACCAACACCATACGCAGCATAGAACGATCACCTAGAATGACTGGTAATTTTGCAATCTGCCACTTAATCTTTCTGTTTTCAGTCTCTGGTTTCAGTTCCAGAATCACATCTTGTACTAATGTGTTAAAATCAACATGGGAGTTTGACATTTCAAAACGTCTCATACGGGAGAAGGAAAGAAGATCATCAATTAAATTGCCCATTTGTTTGGCAGATTTAGAGATTGTATCCATAAAATGCTGGCTTTCTTCATCAAGACCAGTTTCTATTTTATCTCTAAGCATTTCAAGAAATCCATTAATGTGTCTTAGTGGTGCTCGTAAGTCATGAGACACAGAATAAGCAAAGGCTTCGAGTTCTTTGTTTGCTATTTCTAGTTGAGCGGTGCGGTCAGCTACGCGTTGTTCAAGTTCCAGGTTAAGCTTTCTAATTTCTTTTTCTGCATTTGCACGTCGGCTAATATCACGAACTGCTGTAACACGAATTGTTTTGTTCTTTTTGCTTTCAAAGTTTTTTGCTTCTAGTTCTATAGGAAATACGGACCCGTCTTTTTTAATTCCTTCAATTTCATATGGCAAGGCATGTTCTTTAATTATATTTTTCGAAATAAGACTATGATATTTAACAGGTATAAGAAGTTTTATTATATTTTTACCTAATATTTCCTCACGCGTGTATCCAAACATATTTGCGAATGAAAGGTTGAGATCAATGGCAGTTCCTTTATCATGCATTACTATGCCTTCAAAAGTTAAATTTGATAAGTTTTTAAAATTTTCTTCACTTTTAATAGATTTTTCTAATGCACTTTTGGCTTCTTCTGAATACAAGATAAGATTATTTTTCATTTCTACCAGAGCTTTTCCAAGCAAATCGGTTTTGCCAATAATTTCATAATCTGTATTTAAATTACCTTTGCCTATTTGAATAGCAAAACTTGTATTTTTAGTAATATTTTCATTTAATATATTTAAAGAATTTTGCATACTACAAATTTCATCACTACCGCAAACAGCTATTTTTTCTGTCATTTCGCCTTGTGATAATTTTTGTAATAACAAATCGGTTCTTATAATTTTCTTTACAATAAGATTATTGCTTAATGAATTTAATATAAATACAACAAGAACTAAAAGAAGAATTAAAACAATTATTTCGAATGCAATTATTTCTCTAATTAATTTTTGATAATCCGTAATATCAACTTGCAGTATTCCAATTCCTTCAATTTTTTGGCTAACATTTTTTATTGGAATAATGGCATATTTGTAATTTTTATATTCAAAACCGTAATTTTCTAAAATATTTAATTTGGTTTTATTTTTTATGATATTTTCTAATACGAATTTTTCTGTTTTATCTACTAAGATGTAATTACTAATTACTTGTTTTTCAGTTTGAATGTTTGAAGAAGAGTCCTCTAAAAAATTGGTTGCAATCTTTAATAAATCTTTCTTCATAAAAATGGCAAAATCCTCATCAGTTTTACCCTGAATTTTTTGTAGAAGAATATTTATATTAAAAAAAGCTTCAACTGAACCATAATATTTTTTGTTTGTTGAAAAAATTGGAGCAATTCCTCTAATAACAAATCCTGCTCGTCCGGTTTCAATCCCTTTTACAAAAGTATGTTCTTTGTAAACTTTGAGTATTGAATTTCTAAAACCTGATATGTCATCGCCTCTTATTTCCGACCAGCACCTGCAAAAGGAAATTGCGGGTGGTAAATGAAAATGAATTCGAGCTTCGTATCCGGAACTTTCTAAAATTATTTTATTGATTTTTGAAAACTGATTATCAATAATATTTGATGCTTTTTTCAAATCTCCTGATTTATAATATTCGGTGTACGCGTCTTGAACAATTTTCATTTCAGAGCTAATTGAGGCAATATATAAAGCTATGTTGCTTACTTCTTCAATTGCCCCGTTTACTTCCATAATTTTGGTTTCAATAAGTCTGTCAGTATTGTAACTAAATGTTTGATTAAGCGAATAGACTGTAACAATTATTATTGCTGTAAACAAAAACAACATAACTGATAATAAAGGAATAATTATTTTATGCCTAAGTTTTAAGTTTTTGAAAATATTTGCTTTTACAATAATCTTTTTAGTCATATCTTGTTTCATCGCTTTTTATCTGGGCAATTCCACTGATGTATTGATTATTCCCTTTTTATACTTATCATTTTAATACTGTTGCATTCTCTGGATTTATTATTATTGCTAACGTCATTCCATAAACAATGTTCAAAATCAGTCTATTTGTTATCGTCCTTTATTTGTCAATATACAAATATTAAATGTGAAAAGACGAAAATAATAGAGAAATATAGAGTTAATGTACAACTATTAATTACAAAATTGAAGTTATTTTTCTGCAGTATTCATAACTGCGAGTTAAAATTAAAGTTGTTAAGTTCCAATTTTGCAAATGGTTTTAGTCAGTGCTTTTTTAGTGATTAGTTTAATTTAATATCCGAAGTATCAAGAATTGATTTTGAAAAAAATTGCTCTCGATGTGTTTTTACCAACTTTATGAACACCAACTTGCTCAATATTGCAATTTTTACAATCTATCATTTTAATCCACTTTTCTAAAATAATTATTAGTGCAACGATATGTAGAAACTTATAATTAAATATTGGAAGTTTTGTTGTTGGGAAGGGGATTGGAATGTGAAAATTGTAAACCTCCGAAGTTTTTAAAACTTCGGAGGTTTTTTATTACTTATTAACTTGAAAAGTTTTATCCCCATTTTTTAAGAAATTTACAATTTGATTTGCTGCGGCTATGCCAGCATTTACATTTGCTTCTTCAGTTTGTGCACCCATTTTCTTTGGAGTAAAGTAAACACGGCCAGCAAATTTAGATAAAAGCTCTTCTGCATTATCTGGTGCAATATCCGAAACATATTTGAAGTCAGTTCTTTCGGTCATTAATTTAACTAAATCAGATTCATTGACAACTTCTTTACGCGCAGTGTTTACAAGTGTTGCGCCTTTTGGCATTTTGTTTAATAACTCGAAGTTAATAGAATTTTTTGTTTTGTCATTTGCTGGAATATGCAATGAAATGTATTCACAATTTGAGTAAAGTTCATCAACTGAATTATAAACTTTTACGCCGTCAGTTTCAATTGCTTCGGCAGAAACGAAAGGATCGAATGCTGCTATTTTCATTCCAAAACCTTTTGCGATAACACCAACTAATTTACCAACGTTACCATATGCATGAATTCCAAGAGTTTTGCCTTTTAACTCTGAGCCGGATTTACCATTAAACAAACCACGAGCCGCGTAAACCATCATTCCAAGAGCAAGCTCTGCAACTGCGTTTGAATTTTGTCCAGGTGTGTTCATTGCAACTACACCTTTTTCTGTTGCTGCTGCTAAATCAATATTATCATAACCAGCACCGGCGCGGACAATGATTTTAAGATTATTTGCGGCATCAATTACTTCTTTTGTTGCCAAATCGCTGCGTATTATCATTGCATCAACATCTGCAACTGCTTCAAGTAATTGCGAATTATCAGTATATCCTTCAAGTAATACTAATTCATAACCAGCATTTTCAACTACTTCTTTAATTCCATTTACTGCAACTTTTGCAAACGGTTTGTCTGTTGCTACTAATACTTTCATAGGTTACCTCAAATTAATTATTCATTAAACATTTTTAATACTTAAACAAAAATCCAAAAAATAAAAATCAAAAATCAAATAAAAGACAAATTCAAAAATAATAAGTACCAAACATTATATAATTATACGATTTAGTATCATAAAATCCACTTAACGTTAGAAATAAATTTAACTTGGTTTTTTGCACTTTGGAGCTTTCGTATTTATTTGTTATTTATATTTTGAAATTTGTTATTTCTACTTCACTTCATCATTGGAATTTTTATGCCTTTTTCTTTCGCATTTTTAATCGCTCGTTCGTATCCAGCATCTGCATGACGGACAATTCCCATTCCAGGATCGTAAGTAAGCACGCGATCTAAACGTATTTCAGCTTCTTTTGTACCATCGGCAACAATTACCATTCCTGCGTGGATGGATTTACCAATACCAACTCCTCCGCCATGATGAACAGAAACCCAACTTGCGCCGCCAATTGTATTTAACAAAGCATTTAAAATAGGCCAATCGGCAATTGCGTCACTTCCGTCTTTCATTGCTTCAGTTTCGCGGTATGGAGAGGCAACTGAGCCACAATCCAGATGATCGCGACCAATAACAATAGGAGCTTTAACTTTTCCATCAGCAACAAGTTGGTTAAATATTTTGCCAAGTTTTGCACGGTCGCCATATCCTAACCAGCAAATTCGAGTTGGCATTCCTTGAAAATGGATTTTTTCTTGTGCTAATTTTATCCAACGAATTAAAGCTTTATCTTCTGGAAATGCCTCCATTACAGCTCTATCTGTAACATAAATATCTTCTGGATCGCCCGAAAGAGCAGCCCAGCGGAATGGTCCTTTACCATCGTTGAACAATGGACGAATATATGCAGGCACAAAGCCTGGAAAATCGAATGCATTTTCAACTCCATTTTCTTTTGCTTCGCCACGAATATTATTGCCATAATCAAAAACAATTGAGCCTCGTTTTTGGAACTCCAACATAGCCTTAACATGAGTTACAACTGTTTTGCGTGCTTGTTTAATATATTCATCTGGATTATCTTTTCTTAGTTTAAGTGCGTCTTCAAAACTCATTCCCATTGGAACATATCCTTGAAGCATATCGTGTGCAGATGTCTGATCAGTTACAATATCTGGCAAAATATTTCTTTCTAAAATTTGTGGAAGTATTTCGCCTGCATTTCCGACTAATCCAACAGAAAGTGCTCTTTTTTCTTCTTTAGCTTTTTGAACTAATTGAAGCGCTTCATCTAAATCTTCTGTTAAAACATCAACATATCCAGTATCAATTCTTTTTTGAATTCTTGATTTGTCAACATCAATTCCAAGGCAAGCAGCTCCATTCATAGTAGCAGCAAGTGGTTGAGCGCCACCCATTCCGCCAAGACCTGCAGTTAATAAAAATTTACCAGCCAAAGTTCCATCAAAATGCTGATTTGCGCATTCTGCAAATGTTTCGTAAGTACCTTGTACAATTCCTTGACTACCAATGTAAATCCAACTACCAGCAGTCATTTGTCCGTACATTGTTAATCCTTTTGCCTCAAGCTTTCGGAATTCTTCCCAATTTGCCCAATCGGGGACAAGCATTGAGTTTGAAATAATTACCCGTGGTGCATTTTCGTGAGTTCTAAAAACTGCGACTGGTTTACCCGATTGTACGAGCATCGTTTCATCATTTTCAAGATTTTTAAGTGTTTCAATAATTGCTTCGTACGATTCCCAATTACGAGCAGCTTTTCCACTACCACCATAGACAATTAAATTATCAGGGTCTTCTGCAACTTCTGGGTCTAAGTTATTCATAAGCATTCTCATAGCTGCTTCTTGAATCCAACCTTTGCAAGTTAAATCTGTGCCTTTTGGGGCTTTAATATTTTTTATCATTTCAATACCTATTTTTAAAATTAGACAAATTAATCGCGATGGCACGAATAGTTTTACTAATTTTTTTATCCTCAAATTTGTGACAAATCTTTTTTAATAATCCGAAAAATGTGTCTCCAACAAATTATTATATTGATTAAACATAGCTTTGTAAAACCATTTCTTCAAAAATCCACTTTTAGCCATAGTTATTTTTAACTGATTTCTATTCTGGGTTAGCTGATGCACCAATCTAGTCTTTTCATCCTTTAGTAACTTAACTTGAGATGGATTTTCAGCAATTTTATCTTGAATTGATTCGAAAGCTTTAATATCCTTATAGAAATCTTGGTTAGAACTCATCTGCTTAATTGCTTGTTTACAAAAGCTAGTAATAATTTTAGCTTCATTTTTATCAAAATCGTATGTGTAACTTTTAAATAACTTTTTCATCAATAAATTTCCTTTATTTTAAGCTTTTAATGAGAGAAGCTTTTCTCTCATCTTTTGGTATCCTGGTTTAATAACGTTATATATATATTCCAATTTTTCGTAGTGATTAGTAAATGCAGATTTCATAGCATTTATATTTAACTTTTCAATATCGTCAAAAGTAATTCCAAATTTTTCTGTTGCAGTTAAATATTCATCTGTCAATGTTATATTGCTCATAAGTCTATCATCGGTATTTAAGAACACTCTAAATTTTGCATCATATAATTTTTTGAATGGATGATTTTCTAATTTGTCAATTGCACCAGTATGAACATTACTATTTAGACAAATTTCCAGCGGAACTCGCTTATCCAAAATGTATTGTGCTAAATCGCCAAGTTTTAAAATATCACCATTTGCATCATAAACAATATCTTCTTTCAAACGGGTTGCATGCCCAATGCGATGTGAGCCACAAATTTGAATTGCCTGCCAAATTGATTCTTTTCCAAAAGCTTCACCCGCATGAATAGTAATATTAAAATTTTCGCGCATAATAAATTGGAAAGCTTCTAAATGATTTTTTGGGGGATAACCACCTTCTTCACCAGCAAGGTCAAATCCTACAACTCCTTTATCTTTAAAATTAACCGCAAGTTCAGCAATTTCAAGCGAGTTTGTCATGTTACGAAGTGAACACAGAATAACTCCAAAGCCAACACCAAAATCTTTTTTGCCACGTTCTAAACCGTCAAGAACGGCTTCCATAATATCATCATAATAAAGCTCTTTCGAGGTATGTAAAACTGGAGCAAATCTTGTTTCAACGTAAACAACACCGTCTTTGTGCATGTCTTCCATCATTTCGTAAGCAATGCGCTCAAGGTTTTCTTTTGTTTGCATAACGGCAATTGTGTGTTCAAAGCCTTGCAAAAATTCAACTAAATTACCTTTGTTTGCTCCACGAAAAAACCATTCGGCTAATTCCTTTGGGTCTTTTGTTGGAAGTTTTTTATAACCGATTTGTTCAGCTAATTCAATTATTGTTTCTGGACGTAAACCACCATCTAAATGGTCGTGTAGAAGCACTTTAGGAACTTCTCTAATAATCTGTTCTGCATTCATTTTTACCTCATAATTTTCACTTCAAAAAATATTCTTTTTGGCAAGTAATAGCAATTGGGAAGTAAATCAAAAATGAGAATTGCTAATATTTATCATTATTTATCAATTATTTGTATTTATTTAGTATTATAATTCCAACTATAATCAGTGCCATGCCAACAAAGTGTAGCGGAAAAAGTGATTCCCCATCCAATATTCCCCAAGCAATTGCTACTATTGGAATTAAATATGTAGTAGAGGATGCAAATACAGCGCTAGTGCTTTTTATAAGTTTGTTGAAAATAGCGAGGGCAAATGCTGTTCCTATTGATCCTAATATAAATATGCTTAAAAGAGAAAGTAAAGCATCGGGATGAGAAGTTATGCGTGTTGTAAAGTCGGACGAAAAAAGTATAACTAATGAGATTGGCGCGGTTAGTAATGTTGCTAATGAAACAAGCACCACAGGATTAAAAGTTTTAACATATTCCTTAACCATATTTCCCGAAATACCATACAATAGAGTTGCTAGTATTACAAAAAGCGCGTAAAAATTGAAATTGCCAAGTTCACCAGAGCCTCCAACAAAACTAAGTACAAAAGAGCCAGCAAACCCAATTGCTAATCCAAGTGCTATAGGCATACTAATTTTAGATTTATAAAAAAGAACTCCTACAATTGTTGTCATTACTGGAGTTAATGCGTTTAGCATTCCAGCCAATGAACTGCTCATTTCTGTTTCGGCAGTAGCGAATAATATTGCAGGAATCAAATTAGAAATTAAACCAAGAAGAAGTAACTTTTTCCAATGGATTTCTATGATTCCCCTCATATTCTTTATGGCAATAGGTAGTAAAACAATGCTTGCAAAGAGAATTCTAAGTGTACCAACTTGTAGTGGGGAATAAGCCAATAATCCTTTTTTAATAAGGATAAATGAACTGCCCCAAATTAGTGATAAAAATATTAACACCAATATTGGGAATGATTGTCTCTGTTTTAAATTTTGAATTAGCATCCGCAAATATATGGATTAGTTCTTATTTTTAGTTTGCTATTAATTTCGCTAAATAATACTAGTTAGAGCAAATTGAGATTATTTTTTGACTATTTACCCTGATGAAAGATTTCTATTTTTAAATCCTAAATAATATTATTTCTTTTAATTATTCAACCAAAAGGTACAAATGTTGCACAAATTCTTTCTCTTACTGCTCTTAATAACTATAAATTCTAATATATTTGCCCAAAATGAACAGATTACAATAACAGGAAAAGTAATTGATTTGGAAACTAGCAAACCTTTATCAAATTGCAACGTATCAATTTTAAATACTAACAAAGGAGAAGTAACAGATTATTCAGGTTCTTTTACTACAACTCTTGATGCTAAAAAATGTACTTTAGTTTTCAGTTATGTTGGTTATGAAACTATTCAAAAGTCTATTTCTCTTGAGGAAAATCAATCAACTACTCATGTAATAATTAAAATGGAGCCCAAAGAAATTGAAGGAGAAGAAGTTAAAATAATTGCTGACAAAAATATTCCATCAACTATATTGCAAAATGTAACTCCAAAAGATATTCAGCGAATGCCAAATATCTATTCTGATGTTTTACGCTCTGTGCAGATTTTAGCGGGTGTTTCAACAAAAAGTGAATTAAGTAGTGGTTATAATGTTCGAGGTGGAACGTTTGATGAGAATTTAATTTATTTGAATGGATATGAAATTTATAGACCTTTTTTGTTAAGAACTGGATATGAAGAAAGTCAAACTACAATAAATCCCGATATGGTTAAGTCGCTTACATTTTACAATGGGGCGTTCCCAGCAAAATTTGGAGATCGTATGTCATCTGCGCTGGAGGTTAATTATTCCAATGAGCATAGCAATAAAATTCATGGCTCAATACATGCAGATTTTCTAAATATGGGAATTAATCTTAACAATAAAATTGGAAACTTAAATTGGAATATTGGTGCAAGATATGCTTATCCATCTGCTTTTTTGGGTGGGCTGCAAACTAGAGGTGATTACAATCCCTCCTTTTCAGATATTCAGCTTTTTACTACTTACGATTTTTCAAAGAATTCTAGTTTGGAGTTATTAGGAATTTATTCTAAAAATAAAATTGAAATTACACCAAAACAATGGGATGGCGTTTTTGGTTTCCAAACAAGAGGGGATTATCGCGGAGTTACATTTGAGTATTCTGGAAGTAGAGATTATTCACAAATAACAAATTTAATTGGGACTAAGTTTAATCATAATTTTGGAACTAGTAATAAAATAAATTTATCATTTGCAAAATATTCCACTGAGGAAAAAGAATTTTATAATTTAAGCTCCGACATATTTTATTCACCAAATGCATATAGTCCTTATGATGATAGGGAATACCTGAAAACAAGATATGAAAATGGGGATAATTCTATTAAGCTAGATTCGTACAGATTTAAACTTGGATTAGAGCTAAAGCATAATATCCACAATTTCAATTTTGGCACAGAGTACAGAAGTGAGAAGATAGATAACAAATTGGACGAATATCTGTTTGAAATAGGTGATAGTACATTACATCAAAAACCAGTTTTAGATAAATATTATAATTCATATAAACTAAACTCACTTAGTCTGTTTCTGCAAGACAATATTGTGTTTAGTTCTGCATTTGAAATGAATGTGGGATTGAGATATTTAAGATATGAATTTAGTGATGAAAATTTATTTTCTCCACGAATTATTGTTTTTTACCGACCTTCTATTCAGCATGCAATAAGTTTTAGCTGGGGATATTATTATCAACCTCCATTTTTAAATGAGTTACGAAGTACTAAAATTAGTTCACTAAAATCACAAAGAGCAATCCATTATGTTGCGGGATGGGAATATTATTTTAAAAAGGATATGAAATTTAAAGCTGAATTATATTACAAAGATTTAAATAATCTAATTCCATTTTACTACGATGTTTTTAAAATGATTTATACAGAAAACAATAATAGAGAAGGATATGCCTACGGATTAGATTTAATGATTGAAGGTGAAGTAGTTGAGGGAATGAGAAGCTGGTTTGGATATAGTTATCTTGATACTCGCGAAAGGAAAATTGGAACGACTAATTATCAGAGGCGATTACTCGATCAAACACACACTATTCAAGTATTCCTACAAGATAGAATGCCTAAACATGAAAATTGGCAGTCGCACCTTCGGTTCCTTATTGGCTCGGGATATCTTTATTATCCAAGAGTTGTGGTTAAAGATGATGAGACAGGCGATTCCTACTTAGAAGTAGCTTCTAAAAATCCTATGGAATTTCTTTATTACTTGCGTGTTGATATGGGATTATCAACTACTTTCGATTTTGGTGATGAATACAAATTAATTGTAACTACAGAAATTCTTAATCTTTTTGATCACTACAATATTGGATCCTATCAATGGGCTCAAGTATTTAAAGATATTAATGCAGCAATTAAAATTCCACATATTTTGAGTAAAAGATTTTTTAATATCAGATTAGAGTTTAAGTTTTAGGAATAAGACTTTAGAGTTTCTGCAAAATAAGTAATATTTACAGTGTCATTTCCGCTCTCTCTTAGTGGGAATCTCAGGAAACACGATAGATTCTCGATTAAAGCATTCGGGAATAACAGTCTCTATTTGTTTATGCAAAGGGTTCCAATTAACAGATAATATTTAAACTGATATTAAAAACCAAACTCATCAAGCTTATTTAACATAACAATTTTTCTATTATCATCGGCAAAACTTGCTTCAAATGAATTTTTAACAAGTTTGTTAATATCATTAATTGTTAACTGCAAAGCATCTGCTGTTTGAATAAAATTTTCATTTATATAACCACCAAAATAAGCGGGGTCATCGGAGTTAACTGTTGCTTTAATTCCTCTATCCAACATAATTTTTAGCGGATGATTCTTTAAATCATCAATAACTCTAAGCTTTAAATTGGATAATGGACAAACGGTTAGCGCTATTTGTTTCTCTACAATTCTATCAATTAACTTGTTATCACTTAGTGAACGATTTCCGTGGTCAATTCTGTGTACGTTAAGTAAATCCAGAGCTTCCCAAACATATTCTGCTGGCCCTTCTTCGCCGGCGTGTGCTGTTAGCTTTAATCCATCACCAAAAGCTCTGTTATAAACTTCCCTAAACTTTGTTGGAGGGTTACCAGTTTCGGAGGAATCTAATCCTAAAACATCAATTTTGTCTCTGTGATTAAAATAATTTTCGTATATCTCAAATGCAGAATCTTGTGGCAAATGGCGCAGAAACGACATAATTAGTTTTGATGATATTCCAAAATCTTTTTCAGCATCTTTAAGTGCTGCGTGAATTCCATTTATTACGGTATCAAAAGCAACTCCTCTTTCAGTGTGAGTTTGAGGGTCGAACATTATTTCTGTGTGAATTACATTGTCTTCATTTGCCTTTTTTAGATATGCCCATGTGAGGTCATAAAAATCTTGCTCAGTTTGCAAAACCTTTGCACCAGTGTAATATATATTAAGAAACTCCTGAAGATTATTAAAATTATATGCAGAACGTAATTCTTCAACAGAACTATAGTCTATTTTAATTTTATTCCTATCAGCAATTTTGAACATCAATTCTGGTTCGAATGTGCCTTCTATGTGCAAGTGCAGTTCTGCTTTTGGAATTTTATTTATATAGTCTTTAACTGAATTGTTGTCCATAATATACCTTTTGTAAAATTTTACTAAGATAATCAACATTTTAGAAAATTGAAAATATAAATATTATTGATTTTTATAATTTTTAACCTTTTTATAAATATTTTTTGGTTACTTTGCAATTAGTGATACGGACAATTCTCAATGTTCTTCCTGTCAAATTTTGCAAAATTGGATTAAAGGAATATAATATGGACTCTATTTCAAACAAAAACTTTTATAATGATGTTTCTGAATATTATGACAACATGATTAATTTTAAGCAATCCTTGGAAAATAAAACCGCAAATCTTAAGGGGTTTTTGTCACCAGAAATTAAAAATGCTGCGGATATTGGCTGTGGTAGTGGAATTGATTCCATTGCGCTAGCATCGCTTGGCTTGGAGGTTTGCGGATTTGATTCATCCATGATGATGATTGAAAAAGCTGAAATAAATGCTGAAAATGAAAATAAAGTAATCAGCTTTTATAATTATTCTGCACAAGATATTCCAAATACTTTTAATTCTAAATTTGATTTTGTTTGCTCGCTCGGTAATACTGTCGCAAATATTCCTCCAAAAGATATTTCTGATTCAATTAAAAGGTTTGCAGAACTTTTAACTAATAACGGAAAGGTACTCTTCCATATTTTGAATTACGAAAAAATAATTAGCGAAAATGAGCGAATTGTAAATATAAATAAAGGTGAACAAGAATATATAATTAGGTTTTATGACTTTGAAAAGGATTTCATCAATTTTAATATTCTAAAATTTGATATTGAAAATCCTAAACTGAGGAAACTAATTTCAACCAAAGTTTATCCCCACACTCTGGAATTATTTTTGGACTTATTAAATCAAAATAATTTTAATAACGTTGAGGTTTTCCAAGACTTAAAGAAAACAGCTTTTAATTCTGAGACTTCAAATGATATTTATTTTTTTTGCTGAAAGGGAATAAAAGATTAAAATGAAGTTGAGTTGTCGATAATTTGTCGACAACTGAAATTATAAATGTATTGGAAAATATAGTTAATTCATACAGAAGTTCTAAGTTCACTATCGATTCTTTCTTTTAATATTATTTTAATTAAAGATTGATAGGGAACGTCTCTTTTATTCGCAATTATTTTTATGTCGTTTAATAAAAATTCTGGTAATCGTAAAGAAATAGTTTTTGTGGATAGTTTTAAATTAGGAAAAGAAACTAAACTCGATTTCTCCCAATTTATATATTCTGTGGAATCATTATTCAACCAAAATTCTTTTTCTTCTTTTTCGGTCTTAAATTTAGGTATGTTTTTTAATTTCTTCATCGTATTTTCTTTTTTCAATTTTGTTCATATCTCTTGCAGAAATAACTCTAACTAAGTTTTTTCTTATTGTAAAGACAACAAATATTCTTCTATCCATTTCTGTTCTGCCTAATGCAAACCACCGTTTTTCTCTTTGTGTATGTTTAACATCATCTGCAATTATTAAAGGTTCGTTGAAGAATATTTGCTCACATTCAATATGAGAGACTTGGTGTTTTATCCAGTTTTTTTCAATGTTGCCTTCATCCCATTGGAATCCTTCAACATTTTCATAAATGTTTTTCATACACATGTATATTACAAAGATATACTTAATTTTACAACAAATTGTTTTTAATAAAGTGAAGGTATACCAAGACTTAAAAAAAACAGCTTTTAATTCTGAAACTTCAAATGATATTTATCTTTTTGCTGAAAGGGAATAGTGGTAGTATTAGGAATCAAATTTGAAATCGACAATTTCGTAAAGCCTAATTATAAAATAGCATGGAGCTAAAAAAAAGAAAAGGGAAGAAAATACAGAGGGAAAATATGTAATTAAAATATAACCAATGCTACTTACTATGATAAGACCAGTTAAATTAAATAGAAATTTCATGTAAACGCTTATATGTTATTCTTAAAATATTTTTCAATAAAAATCTTTTTAAGTGCATTTGTAATATAGTAATCTATTTAAAAAATAGTAAGTACTAATTCTTTTGACTCTTCAAAAATAAGCGAGGGAAAAAGCAGAAGTACTTGTTAAAAATAATTTCTAGTTATTAAAATGTTATTTCAATTAAAGTTTGAAAAATGTTTATTTTTGAATTAAGCAATTGGGGAATCAAATTTCAATTAAAGAGATAGATAAATGAAAAATAAACATATTCTGGAATATTTTAAGAAAGTAAAAAATGCCAACAAAGAACTACCTAAAAAAGAAGCTTTTAAAGATTTATTAAATAGGCTTTACTCTACTGAAAATGAATTATTAGAACTTATTGATAAAATAACTTTAGGGTCAGAAAAAGCAATTCTTGAAATCCCTAGAAAAGATAAAATACACAGAGGAAGTGCAGACACTCTTTACAATAAAATAATAATTGAATTTGAAAATAATTTAAAAATAACAGAAACACATGCAAAAGAACAGTTAGCGGGTTATTTGTTAGGACAATTTAAAGCTGGTGAAGGTTATAATTTTACTTTAATTGCTACAGATTGCATAACATGGAAAGTATATTCACCCGATGTTTCGTGTCTTGAAAAGATTGCAAAATTAACAGAAGATGAACTAATACTCAATGAAATTAAAAGTGCTATGTTTGTTTTAACTGAGAATAACACAGATGATTTTTATTATTGGATTGACAGATTTTTATTTAAGGAAGAAAAACAAAAAGCTACTTTAACAAGAATTGAAGAAGCATTTGGTTATAGTAGCAACGTATTTCTTGAATCTTACCGTGAAATGACCAATCATTTTAACGATGCTAAAAAATATGGCGAAGTTCAGGTTGCTTACGAGCAATGGAGCAAATTTTTAAGTATTGCCTATGGTTCATTTGATGGAAGTGAAGGTAATTTTCTTATACATACTTATCTTAGTGTTTTTGCTAAAATGCTTGCTTATGCTGTGGTTTCTAATGATGATTTTATTGATGATAAGGAAATGAGGGGCATAATTGATGGGACAATTTTTCACAGTTATAGCATACGAAATTTTGTAGATGATGATTTTTTCCATTGGGTAAAAAATGATAGAGACTTTACTGCACTTAAAAAAGTTTTCAGACTAATTGCACAAGAAATTTCCACATTTGATTTCCAAGATGTTGACGAAGATATTCTAAAAGGAGTTTATCAAGAATTAATTGACCTTGATACAAGGCATGCTCTCGGAGAGTATTATACACCTGATTGGTTGTGTGAAAGAATTGTGAATGAATTTAATTTTGAAGAAGGTAACAGAGTTTTGGACCCTGCTTGCGGAAGTGGTTCGTTTCTAATTGCTACTGTTCATCGTTTTAGAAAATTAAATCCTAATATTTCTGTTGAGGAATTAAACAGCAGTATTTACGGAATTGATATTCATCCACTTTCAGTTCAAATTGCAAAAACAAATATTTTATTAGCACTTGGTAAAGAGGTTGTAAACGCAAGAACTCCCATTCATTTAAATGTAATATTAGCAAATACTTTGCTTGCCCCTGATGGAGTTGAAGATTTTTTTGGAAATAATTTTAAGATGCAGATTGATAAAGAATCGCTTGAACTAAGTTCTCAAATTTTAGATGATGTTAAAATATTTGATGAGGCACTTGAAACTGCCGAAGACCTTGCAGAGCAAACATATCACCAAAAGGTACCAGTTGAAACTTTTACAAATATATTAAATAGAAGAATTACGAGTGGAATTAACAAACAAGTAATTGATAGTTTTTACAAAATTTATCTTAGCCTTTGCAAGGTTAAAGCTAATAGAAGGGACAGCATTTGGAAATTTATAATACAAAATCTTTATAAACCATATTTTCTTTCTAAAAAGTTCGATTTTGTTATTGGCAATCCTCCATGGTTTACTTATAGTTCAATTAAAAATGAAGAATATCAAAATATTCTTGACGAACTTGCCACAGTGTATAATGTTAAACCAACAAAAGTTGCAAATTTTCCTCATCTTGAGATTGCTGCAATATTTTTTGCTTATTGCACAAATTACTTTTTGAAAGAAAATGGCAAAATATGTTTTGTTTTACCACGTAGTTTTTTTAGTGCCGACCATCACGATAATACGAGAAGTGGAAAAGCAAAAGGGCTTAAGATTTTTGACATTTGGGATTTAAATGATGTTTCACCACTTTTTAGAATTCCTAGTTCGGTTTTATTTGCAAATAAAGAAAAGGATAATGTTAAAACAAGTCTGCCTGTTGCTGGTATTAAAGGATTATCTTTTAGTGGAAAGTTGCCCGCACATAATTGTAAACTTGATGTCGCAAAAACTACTTTAAGCGAAAACGAGGTTAAATGGTTTTATTCTAAACTGGGTAATTCATCTGCATTTTCTAATAAAAGGTCAAAATTAGAAGAAAGAGAAAACCCATATAAAAAAAGTTTTAAACAAGGAGCCACAATTGTTCCACGCTCATTTTATTTTGTTAAACTTGAACAAGAAACGCCTGATAATTTTAATGACAAAATAATTAATCTAAAAACTTCCGAAGATATTAAGCAAGATGCTAAAGAACCATGGAAATCTCTGGACATAAGTGGAAAAATTGAAAGTCAGTTTTTATTTAGAACTGCTCTTTCAAAAAGCATATTACCTTTTGCATTGTTTAAACCTGATTTAGTTGTTTTGCCAATAACAATAGAAAAAGATAACAACGATGAAAAAGTGATAAAACTGCATTCGCCTGATGATTTAATGAGTGATGGTTATATAAATGCTTCAAAATGGTTTAAAACTGCTGAAAGATTTTGGGATATTTATAGAACCGAAAAGAATGAAAAGATTTCATGCGAGAATTACTTGAATTGGCAAAATAAATTAACAGTTCAAAATTTAGAAGCCAAATATATAGTTCTGTATAATATGTCTGGAAAAGATGCTTATTCAACCCTCGTAATTAGGGAAATGCAAGACTTTGAATTCATTATTGATTACACAACTTTTCGAGTTGAACTAAACAACTTAAATGAGGCTTATTATATAACAAGTATTTTGAACTCCTCAATCCCCAATCTTATAATGAAAGATTTTCAAGCAAGAGGTTTATTTGGTGCACGTCATGTTTCTAAAAAAATTCTTGATGTATATTTCCCAAAGTTTGATGAAAATATAGAAGAACATTTAAAACTTGCAGAAATAAGTAAAACAGCACACGAAAATGCAGCGTTATTTATTAAGGCAAATCCTCCAGAACATGAATTATCGGCAGTTCGCTTAGGTCGTTACCGAGTTGATATTAAAAAGTATTTACAAAAAGAAATGAAAGAAATAGATAAGTTGGTAAAGAAGGTAATTAAGAATTAAGAAGGGGAACAAAAAAGGAGGATTTTAGTGGTACCTAAATCAATAAAAGAGTTAGAAGAAATAAAGATTACATGGAATGATAGAAATCTAGTTCGGTTAGACTACGAAAATGAAATAAGAATATGTTTTAAAAATAAATTTGCAGAGTGTTTTGAGAAAGTAAAAAATGATTTTGAATATATGTTCCCAGCTACTGAATATGCTATCAATAAAAACAAGAATATCTGGAGTGCATCTTTGAATAGTTTTAGAATTGAGTTTTGCATTGACACTCCAAGTTCAATTTTGGAAAAACATAAATTTGATCTTATAATTGTTAGAGAACAACGGTCACTTTTCCATATAGTAATCTTCTCAAGTTGTAATATATATTTCCCTAAAATTGGAACACATAGAGAACAACCTAAGTCTATTGAGTTAATTAAGAATGATATTCAAAGGATGAATGATGAGATGCTTATTATGGATGAAAATAAAAAAAGGATAAAAGAAAGTTCATGTGTATTCGCATGCTATAGTGGAAAAAACTTAAAACCATCGGATTATAGAGAACTAAAAAAATATATGACCTTTCGTGAAGTTCTTAAGGAATTGCTTAAGAGTTAAATTAGAATTAAACCTGAGAAGCATACTAGTCAAAGGTGAAAAGTTAAGTTGACTTGTCGACAACATAAAGTGATAATAGAAAGGGAGAAAAAATGAGTGACAAAATTGCGATATTTAATGGAAAAGGGATAAGACGAACAATTCACAATGATGAATGGTGGTTTTCTGTTGTAGATATCTGTGCTGTATTAGTTGAGAGTGCAGATGGAGGAGCATATTGGAGAAAACTAAAACAAAGGTTAAAAAAAGAAGGAAGTGAAGTCGTGACAATTTGTCACGGGTTGAAATTAATTGCTCCAGACGGTAAGATGCGAGCAACTGATTGTGCAAATACAGCTGGAATTTTCCGTATTATTCAATCAATTCCATCACCAAAAGCCGAACCATTTAAGCGTTGGTTAGCAAAAGTTGGTTACGAAAGAGTTCAAGAAATTGAAAATCCAGAACTTGCCCAAGAGAGAATGAAAGAACTGTACGAGCAAAAAGGATATTCAAAAGATTGGATAGATAAAAGACTTCGTGGAATTGCAATAAGGCAAAACTTGACCGATGAATGGAAAGAAAGAGGAATTAAGAAGGAAATAGAATATTCAATATTAACAGCAGAAATATCAAAAGCTACTTTTGGAATGACACCAAGTGAATATAAACAATACAAAAAATTAGAGAAAGAAAATCTTCGTGACCATATGACTGATTTAGAATTGATTTTTAGTATGTTGGGCGAAAAAGTAACAACTGAAATTTCTAAAAAAGAAGAACCTAATACATTTGATAAAAACAAATTAGTAGCAAAAAGAGGTGGCACCGTTGCAGGTAATGCAAGAAAAGAGGCAGAAAAAGAAATTGGTGCAAGTGTTATTTCATCCGATAATTATTTGCTTGAAGCCGAAGCGAAGAAAAAATTAAAATTACAAAAACGCCAAAAAGACAAATAAAATCAAAGGGGGACAACGGCTATCTAGTTATTCAGGTTCTTTCGTAAATACTAAATACCAGTTTCCATTTCCAAAATATTTTCCCTCTTTTATAATAAATACGCGATATTCGTTACTAACGGCAGTATTTATTATTTCATGAAAATCAAACATGAATCCAACTCCTCTAATAATCTCTTGAGGTCCAATCCCAAATAGTTCAACACCTTTCAATATTTGTCCAGTAAGATAAAGTTGTAATTTTGTAAAAGTACTTAACTCGATATTAAATTTAAATTCACTTTCACCTTGTTGGATATACGTTAATGCGTCAACTTGGTTTATTCTATTCATTCAATATTCCTAATAATATTTTGCAACATAACACTTTTACTAATAACAGGCATCACAAAATAACATTGTTGAGGTGCGTGTTAAGCTGTGTCTCCAGATTTTTCTTCCTTTTTGTATATTGATAACAATGTTAAGTGACCTGCAAATACAGTTGATAACAATTGAAGGAAAGGCGAAATTGCAATCATCAACATTAACCAACCAATTAAACTAATTCTAGGTTCATATAGAATCAGCGGTATTCCAAAGTTTGCTATTTCGGTATCGGAACCAGACAACATCTTGGCACTCCATCCCCATAGTAGCAACATTCCCAAGAAAGTTATTCCAGCAGTAATAAATGAATAAATTAACAATCGTTTTAGAATCTCCTTCACTTCACTCGTATTAATTGATACCCATTTAATAATGTACCATCCAACAAAAAAAACCAAATAAAATATTGAAGAAAGGAACTCCCATTCCTAATCCCATGCAGAAGATATCCAAAGCCACATATATTACAAAGACGCTAAGTGGCTTAAAACTAAAGATGTCTTTGATATTCATCATATCAATCCTTGCTAAAATCTAATAGTAAAAAGTCGCAGTTGTACTCGACTGCAAACTTAATATATTTAAAATATAAAATGAATAATTAATAAGTCCATAATGGTAAAATGATAGCGATGCGGGGTCAAATGTAAAGCAATATAGTACAATAGGTTTCACTTTTAATAAAAAATATTTTTCATGTTGTATTTGCTAAAATTGGCGTAGCACAGATTAGTAATCTGTGTTTTAAAATATTTGACCCCGCATTACTGTAAAATGATTGTAAACTTGCAGAAAAAGAAGTTTGTACAAGTATTGTTTCATCCGATAATTATTTGATTGAAGCCGCAGGTAGTAGAATTAGCACAAGCAAAATAGGAGCTTTTGAGGTAAAAGGGGAGAATATTAAAGATTAACATTCTCCCCTTGTTGAGTTTACCAAGAACCTCTCTCTTTTGGAGAGCTAATTATTAAATCAAATAATTCTTGCGAAATAAATTGTGGTTCATAAGTTCCGCCATATTGCAAAACTCTTGAATAAAATGAACGCAAGTGATTTCGTGAACCTTTTGTTAAATTATTATAAACTAAAAGTATATCTTCACTTTCAATTTCGGCACTATATTCCATTAAATCTTTAATATCCAAATCTTCAATTGTTGCACCAATTTTAACTGCTTCAAGAAGACTAACATTTGCAGCTTCTGTTAATTGCGTATATAATGCTGCAAGATCTTGGTTTTGGAATACTCCAATTTCATCATTTGTTACTGGATCTGCTAATTCATATTTATCCAAAAGCATTTTTATTGCGGTCATGTGAGTACTTTCACTCTTTGCAATATTGTTAAAAATTCTCATACCGTATTTTTCATAAAAATACAAATATACGTCACGAGCAAGTTTTTCTTCTTCGCGCATAAAAATTAAGCCATTTTCGGCTGAGTCAGAAAGTTCAGTTTTAGGAAGACTTGCAATTGCATCTTCAATTTGTTGAGCTTCAACATTAAGTGCAGAATCATCTGCCGCAACAATTGAATTGTCGCTTGTACAACCAACAAATGCTAAAGCATACAATAATATTGTAATTCCAAAATATTTCTTTTTCATGATATCTCCTTTTTGTTAAATAATTTAATGCAATTTATTCCATAACCATGCCAAGTTGAATTTATTGTAAAAATAAAGGATTCTTAGGAAAAGGAATTAATTATTCGACATATAAGACGAAAAACTCGCCATGTTGAGATAAAGTGTCTTTTTAATTGCATCTAGTCCTTCAATACTAAAATTTATAATTAAATCATATATTTTGTATATTCCACAGTTAATTTATGGCTGTCTAGGAGCAGTAAGACTGTAAAGCTTCAGACGGAAATGGACTTTTGAAATGCTTAACTTTGTGTAGTAAAGGAGTTTTAATGGTGTTTGAGGACTTTTTCCATCGACAGAAAAGCATGAGAAATAGAAGAAATATGGAATTAAAGAATAGAAACTAATAAATGGAAGAAAAATTTCGCAAGCAAAGCAAAAATGTCGAGGAATGGTACTCTAAAGCAAAGGAAAAATTCAACAATTTAGCAATAAAACAATTTATCAGTTCAAGAATTGAGAAGCATCCAAAATCGAATTATTAGTTAAATGTATTTAGAAAATCAAACAAATGTAGATGTTCAATTCCTTTATAGTTACCAAGAGTAAAATTATCCAAAGAAACGACTATTTTTCTGTAATTATCCTTAATTTCCAAAAGATTTCCAAACTCACGTTCTCTAACGTTATCATCGGTAATTAAATATGCACACTGAATATAAACTATGGTTCCATCTTTTTCGCATATAAAATCAATTTCTTTAGAACCTAATTTCCCGACAAAAACTACATAATTATTTGTTTTTAGATGAATAAATACAATATTTTCGAGCAATTGGTTAATGTGTGTTTGCTGATAACCAATAATTGCATTTTTTATTCCCCAATCTTCAAAATAGTACTTCTCTCCAACTTCAAAAACCTTTTTGCCAACTATATCTGATCTATTTACTTTGTAAATCAAAAAAGCTTGACACAAATAATCTAAGTAAGTTAACACAACTTGTGGCGAAATATTTGTTTTTTGAGATTTTAGATAGTCGCTTATTTTTTTTGCCGAAAGAATATTTCCAACATTATTTGCCGCAAACTTTACTAAATTTTCGAGAAAATTAGTATTTCTGATATTAAAACGTGAGATAATATCTTTGTAAATAATAGTTGAATAGATATTTTTTAGATAATCAAAAACAATTTCTTCTTTAAGAGGAAGATTTTTAATAAAAGGGAGTCCGCCAAAAATTAAATACTTTTCCAAACTCGATTTATCATTAGGCAATTTATGAAAGAGTAAAAATTCGTTCCACGAAAGTCCAAAAACCTTTATTTCAATATTTCTTCCGCTTAAATAAGATGCCAATTCTCCCGAAAGCAAATTTGCGTTACTGCCGGTGCAATAAATATCAAAATTATCGTATGAATAAAAATGGCGGAGTGCTTTTTCAAATCCTTCAATATCTTGAATTTCATCAATAAAAACGTAGTTAGTCCTATCTATTTCCATTTTTTGTTCAATATATTCAATCAAATTGGAATAGTTTTTTATTTCGTCAAATTGATATTTTTCCTTATCCACAAAAACACAATTCGCATTTAAGTCCTTTTCTTTGATTAAATCAATTAATTGAAGTAGTAGGTAACTTTTTCCAACACGTCTTTGTCCTACTAAAACTTTAATTAAATTCTTTCCTATAAAAGGCTCTACTTTATCTAAATAAAATTTTCGTTTTAAGTTTTCCATTAAATATATTTCCTTTGAAAATTATTTCAAATATAATAGAAATAATTGCCTAAAACAAAATATATTTCAAGTATAATTGAAATGTGTGATATATAAATAACTGTAGAGAAGGAACGAAAATATTCGTTCCCTCATGTAATTGGAAAAATAATTAAACAATTAAAATTTCTAATTAATTATTTCTCATCCTTTGCTTCACAGTTTTCAGCAGTTGATTTCTAACTTTTGAAATGCTTAACTTTGTGTAGTAAAAGGAGTTAAAAACGGATAAATGAACAAGTTAACAAATTACATAAACGATTTTACTTATTAAGATAGTAAACATACTTTTGAGAAAGTCTAAATGGTGTTCGACAGCAGTAAAATATATGGAAATGATTATGAAAAAGCCGATAATAAGGTTTGTACTACCAATTATATTGGTATTTGTCTGTGTAAAGTGTGTGAATAACAATGAAATTTTATTAAAAATAGATTCAGGCAAAAAAAATATAAATTTAGATAATACATTAATGGATATATCTTTTTCTATACAAAATGATAAAGAGCCCATAGATTTATACAATCTAAATGTAGTGGGTTTGAATGATACTTTTCGGAATGACTACATTACTGGTATATATATTTTTTTACTAGATAAAGAAAACAGATACGTGACTACTTTCCCACAATGTTTTGGACATTCGGAGTTTGCTGATTTTGATATAGAAAGTGTTGTTATTGGTAAAGACTTTGACACTTCTTATAATAATGGGTATTGGAATAATTTCAAAACTATGGGGGATAGTACATTGAAAGAGTATAGTAAGGAGTATAGCAATAGTAAAATTTCTCTAAAGACTTCTGAAATATATAACGATACAATACGTATTGATTTATTCAACTTTGATATTAAAAAAGGGGTTTATTATATTCAGATGATTTATATTGGGGATGAAGAGCAAGTTGTAAAAATACTTGATAGTATTGAGCAAAAACCAACTCTTAAATTCTTTTCTGGGAAATTAGTATCTAATAAACTCAAATTAGAAGTAAAATAGAAAAATGTGTCTTTTTTAATGTTGTAAAAGCCATTAAAATTGTCTCAAAAGTATCAATTGCACAAATGCCATATCATTTTGGGTAGTTGGCTTGAGCTGTGATTTGGGTCAATTGATCCATTAAATGTTTTTAACCTGTTTCTCAAGCCAATCAAATATTACTTTAAATCTAAAATTGTGCTCAGACAAATTCCTCACATAGAAGTCATTTGCTTCTTCACTATCGCATGAAATATAAAATCCATTAATTCTCAAAAATACATCCGCCGCAAAAAAGGAAACTCTCTTATTACCATCTAAAAAAGAATGATTCATTGCCAAACTTTCCATCAAAGCAGCAGCTTCCTCAATAATATTATTATAATAACCAACTTGAGGGCGCATTACTGAGGATTCAACTGAATTAATATCTCTAACGCCATGAATACCGCCAAATTCATCAATTAGTTCTTTATGTATCTCTAATAAATCGGCAACCGATAGATATTTTCTCATTTGGCTAACAACTCACCAAGACGATAATTTTTTTTCATGCTTTCTTTTAGTTTAGAAATCACTTCTTTGCTAACTTTTGAAGTTTCTTTTTCTTCATCAGGAATTCGTAATTCAAAAGGCAAACCATTGTATTCCTCTATTAAACTGTAAAAAATATTTATAGCCTCAGAGTGATTTATACCAAGGCGAGATAGTATCTTTGCCACTCTTTCTTTTTTTTTAGGATTTATCATTGCTCTAACTGTTGCAGTTTTTTCCATTTTTTTACCAGAATATTATTATTAAATATGGCTGTATTATAGCCACATTAATTCTCATTGTCAATACTTTTGTAGCATAACGAAATTAGTCCACGATAAAATGATATTAATTAAAATAGCACCAATGTCCGCTTAGGAATGAATCTTCGAAACCAAAAAAACATTTTCAAAGAATTTTAGTATATTTCACGGTTGTTTATAAAACTGGTATTAAAATTGGAAAATGAAAAAATAATTGTAACTTCTGCATTGCCATATGCAAATGGTCCAATCCATTTAGGGCATTTAAGCGGTGCTTATTTACCTGCGGATATTTTTGTTCGTTATAAAAGATTAACCAAATCCGATATAATTTATGTTTGCGGATCCGATGAGCACGGAGTTCCAATAACAATTACAGCCGATAAAGAAAAATTAACTCCACAAGATATTATTAATAGATATCACGAAAGCAACAAAGCAGCATTTGCAAAATTTGGAATGAGTTTTGACATTTACTCAAGAACAAGCATTCCAACTCATCACCAAACTGCCCAAGATTTTTTCATGAGTTACAATAATCAAGGAATTCTTACAGAAAAGAAAACATTGCAATTTTATGATGAAAAAGCTGGAATGTTTTTGCCCGATAGATATGTTGAAGGCACTTGTCCTAAATGTGGATATGAAGAAGCGCGCAGTGATGAATGTGAAAAATGCGGTGATTTATATGACCCAAGTGAATTGATAAATCCTAAAAGTAAAATCTCTGGTGGAACTCCAGAATTAAAAGAAACTTCGCATTGGTATTTTCCGCTTGGCAAATATCAAGAACGCCTCGAAAAATATATAAATGAAGCAAACGAAAAGTTTAATTGGAAAGATAATGTTCTTAATTATTGTAAAGGCTGGTTTAAGGATGGATTAAAAGATCGCGCTGTTACTCGCGATTTGGATTGGGGCGTAAAAGTTCCTCTCGAAAATGCTGATGCAAAAGTGCTTTATGTGTGGTTTGAAGCCGTACTTGGCTATATTTCGGCTACAAAAGAGCTTTTTAAAGAAAAAAACAACCCCGAAGGATGGAAAGAATATTGGCAAAATGAAAAAACGCGTTACATTGCTTTTATCGGAAAGGACAATATTGTATTTCACACAATAATATTTCCAGCAATGTTAATGGCTTGGAATGACACAAACGACGAGAAATTTGTACTTCCAGAAAATGTACCTGCAAATGAATTCTTGAATTTTGAAGGCAAAAAGTTCTCTAAATCGCGTGGATGGGGAATTGATGTTGAGCAATTTTTGGAAATATTTCCAGCAGATTCTTTACGCTATACTTTGGCTGCTAACTTGCCAGAAAATAAGGATACGGATTTTTATTGGAAGGAATTTCAAGCAAAAAGTAATTCCGAATTAGCCGATATTTTGGGGAATTTTATTAACAGAACATTCATTTTTGCAAGCAAACATTTTGATGAAAAAGTTCCCGAAAGAGGTGAACTTGAGACAATTGATAAAGAAATGTTAGCTCTTATTTCAGAAGCTCCAAAGAAAATTGGCAATTTAATTGAAAAGTATAAAATTAGAGATGCCGTTTTTGAAATGATGTCGCTAGCACGCGCAGGCAATAAATATTTTAACGATTCTGAACCTTGGGTTAGCGTAAAAAATGATAAGACTAGAACTGCTACTACAGTAAATATTTGTCTTAAAACAATTTATACTTTGGCAGAAGTTTTTTCACCAGTAATTCCTTTTTCATCAGAAAAAATATTTAAAATGTTGAATGTTAAATCTGCTGATTGGAATGAAATTGGAAAGACAGAGTTTGAAGTTGGACATCAATTAAATAAATCGGAAATATTATTTACTAAAATTGAAGATAAAACAATTGATGCAGAAATATTAAAATGGAGCAATCCAGCAACAGTGGAAGAAAAAGAAGAAGAAAAGTTTCCAGAAATAACTTTTGAAGATTTCATGAAAGTTGATTTAAAAGTTGCCGAAATTATTGCTGCTGAAAATGTAAAGAGGAGCAAAAAATTATTAAAACTTCAAGTTAAAATTGGAAAAACGGAAAGACAAGTTGTAGCCGGAATTGCGCAAAGTTATAAACCAGAAAGTTTGGTTGGAAAGAAAGTTGTAATGGTTGCAAACCTTAAACCAGCAATACTTTTTGGACTTGAATCGCAGGGAATGATTTTAGCAATTGAAGATGAAAACGGTAAATTAAATGTTGTTGAAGTAAATAATTCTCTTAATTCTGGTTTGAAAGTAAGATAGGCATTATAAGGAATGATAATTAAAAAACCTGCTCCAAGAAATAAGACAATCCAAATTACTGGAGAAGATTTTGAAAATTTTGAGAAAAAGATAATTCACTTAGATAAAAATATTTCTTTCGATAATTTGATTAATAAAACAATTAATCAAGACTTATTTGATGCAATTGAATTTTTACCAGATAGTTTTATTGACTTACTTTTTATCGATCCACCATATAATATGAATAAGAAATTTGGTGCTTCCAAATTTAAAGAAAGTTCTGTTGAAGATTATACCGATTGGCTAGATAATTTAATTTCAAAGCTAAATAGATGCATTAAACCTACTGCATCTATTTATATTTGTGGTGATTGGAAATCCTCTACTTCAATTCATCAAGTAATGGAAAAATATTTTGTTGTTCGCAACCGAATTACTTGGGAGCGAGAAAAAGGCAGGGGAGCAAAAACAAATTGGAAAATGAACTCGGAAGATATTTGGTTTGGAACAAAATCGAAGGAATATTTTTATAACCCAGATGCTGTGAAATTAAAAAGAAAAGTTATTGCACCTTACAGAACAAATAGCGGTATACCAAAGGATTGGGATGATACAGAAAGCGGTCAGTTTCGTTTAACATTTCCATCTAATTTATGGAACGATATTTCAGTTCCTTTCTGGTCAATGTCTGAAAATACTGAGCATCCAACACAAAAACCGGAAAAATTATTGGCAAAAATAATTCTTGCAAGCAGTAAAAAAGGCGATTTGGTTTTTGATCCTTTCCTTGGCTCGGGAACAACTTCGGTTGTTGCAAAAAAATTAGATAGGAATTTTGTTGGAGTTGAGCTGGATAAAAATTTTGCAATTACATGTGAAAAAAGACTTACAATGGTGGATGACAACAATAATATTCAAGGTTATCACGATGGTGTTTTTTGGGAACGAAATAGCACAAACTTGCAAAAAAATAATCACAAAATAAATGATTCAGATTTGAAATTATTGTAACACAGATTAGTAATCTGTGTAAAAAGTAAAAAAAGCATTACAAAAAAAATAACTAAACTAAAACTTAAATTAAAAAATATAATGGAGGATTAAGACTAATGCGAAAAGTATCAAAATTATTAATGATTACAATAGTTGGGTTAATTTTTACTTCTTGTGCAACAAGACATGCTGATATTGTTGTAGCAAAATTTGACAATGATAAAATTACTCTCGGTGAGTTTGAAAAAGCATATGCAAAAAATGTTGGAGGAATTGAATCGGCAGAAAAAGATTCCGTTGAAAACTATAAAAAATTCCTTGAATTATATGTCCCTTATAAAATGAAACTTCGTGATGCTTATGTTCGCAATTTTCAGAATGACGAAGATTTAATTGCAGAGTTAAATGATTATAAAGAAAAAGTTGGCGTAAGTTATATTGAAGAAAAGCAAATTGTAACTCCTGGAATGAAAAAATTCTACAAGGAACGCAGCGAAGAAGTTCGCGTTAGTCATATTATGTTTAAAATGGGATCTGATGATGTTTTGAAAATAGCACAAGCAGTTCTTGATAGCATAAAAAACGGAAAATCCTTTGAAGAAATGGTTTCTAAATATTCTCAAGATAGTTTTTCAAAAGGTGCAAATGGAGATATCTATTGGTTTACAGCTGGACAAATTATTCCAGCGTTTGAAAAAGCCGCATATAACACGCCTGTTGGAGAAGTTTATCCAGAAGTTGTTAAAACAAAATTTGGTTATCATATTTTGAAAGTTACTGATAGAGAACCAAGAAAATACAAAATAAGAGCAAAACACATTTTAGTAAAAAATGATGAAAAACAGGGCAATATGGTTGATGCAATTCCTGGAGAAAAACCACTTGCAAAAATTACCAGAATCAAAAAAGAACTTATGGATGGTGTAGATTTCGATTCTTTGGCTATAAAATATTCTGATGATCAGGGTTCTGGCGCAAAAGGTGGAGATCTTGGATTTTTTGAGAGAAGAATGATGGTTCAACCTTTTGATGAAGCTGCTTTTAAATTAAATGTTGGCGAAGTATCAGATATTGTTACTACTCGTTTTGGTTACCACATTATAAAAGTTACAGAAGTATTGGATTATCCTTCCTATGAGGATGAAGTTGAAACTCTTAGAGAATTATACAAAAAAAATAGATATCAATCAGATTATGATGAATATGTTGAAGGATTGAAGACAGAATACAACTTTAAAATGAATAATAATTTAGTTACTACTTTGGGCACAGCATTTGCAGATAGTACATTTTCAAGTGAGTTTTTGGAAAATTCAAAGTATTTGATGTTAAAAGATTCGACTTTAGTTTCAGTTGATTCAAAAAATTATAATGTTGAATCATTTTTTGAATTTTTATTTGCTCAACCAGATTATGCTAACAGAGCATTGTCAGGCGATATTGTTACTAAAGGAGCATCTTCATTTGGATATAACTTATTGTTAAAAATGAAATCAAAATCACTTATGAATTCTGATAAAGAATTTACAAGCTTAATGAATGATTATAAAAATGGAATTTTCATTTTTAAATTACAAGAAAGTGAAGTTTGGAATAAAGTAAATATTGATACTACAAAATTGCGTGAAGAGTATAATAATTCCAAAGATAAATTTACTATAAGCGGAACAGTAAATTTCAACGAAATATTTTCAAGAAGTAAAGAAAAGATTGAAGAATATTATGAAATGCTAAAAAATGGAGTTGATTTCGATTCTGTAGCTGCAAAATATACAGAAAGACCAGGTTTTAAAGCTAAATTTGGAAGACACGGTTTTAAGGATGTTAACGATAATCAACTATCAAAAAAAGCAAACTCGCTAAATAATGATGGTGATTTTTCCGAACCATTTGTTGCGGATAACGGTTGGTCAATAGTAATTCTGCGTAAGAAAGTTCCTTCAAGAATTAAAACTTTTGAAGAAGCTTTGCCCGAATTATCCAGCAAATATCAAGAGAATGAAAGTAAAAGACTTGAAAATAATTACATAAATGTATTGAATAATTTTTATCAACCAAAGTATTTTTACGATAAATTAACAAATGCATACAAAGCTGAAAATAATTAAAATATTTACTTTTGTAATTCTTCTCTTCTTGCTGTTTTCCTGTTCCAAAAAGGAAGAGAAGAATTATGTTGTTAAAGTTGGAAATTACTACTTAACAGAAGCAGATATAACTGAAGAACTAGGTTTTACAAATAATATTCATAAGTTTAGAGAAGAATTTATTCGTGAGTGGATTGAAAAACATCTAATTTATTTGGATGCTAAGAAAAGTGGTGTTATTAATTCTGTTGATTACAAAAATATTATTGCTAAATCAAAAGTTGAAATTGCTAACGCACTTATTATAAAAAATATGATTTCTGAAAATTCAGTTCATGTTGAAAAAAAGGAAATAGAAGATTTTTATGTTAATAATATTGCAAAATTTAAAGTTACAACTCCTGTTTTAGTTTTCAATCAAGTTTCCTTTACAGATAGAAATATAGCGGTTGAATTTCTTCATTTGCTAATTGGAAGCAATTGGGAAAATACAATAGAAAATTTTGCACACCAAAAATCTAAAATATCGCTTAACGAAAATAGAATTGAATATGTTTACAACATTCTTCAAGAAAATTTAAAAGAAGAAATTTTGATGTTGGAAGAAAATGAGTTTAGTAGAATTGTTGAAGTATCACACAATACTTTTACTATTGTTCAATTAAAGAAAAGATACAACAAAAATGATGTACCAAAATTTGAAGAAATAAAAGAGGAAGTTGAACAAAAATACCTTTCCCTTAAGAGGAAAGAACTTTATGATAATTATTTAAATAAACTTTTTTCAGAATATGGTTCTGAAATTGAGAGGTAAAATAAAAATATGAAAAAAATAATAATTCTTTTGTTTGTAATGCTCGGTTCGGTCATTGCTCAAGAGGTGTTGGATGAAATAGTAGCGGTTGTTGATAACGAAATTATTCTGAAATCGGAACTTGATTTAAGATTAAACATTGAAGCTTCGCAAAAAAAGTTTGACCCCACTGTTTTGGCAAATAAAAAAAGAGTTTTGGATGGAATGATTGCCGAAAAACTACTTTACGCACAAGCGGAATTAGACACTATTGAAGTTACTGATGAAGAAATTAATCAACAACTTGACTATCAGATGAACTATTTTATTAAGCAATATGGTTCTCGTGAACGAGTTGAAGAAACTTACGGAATGAGTATTGAACAGATTAAAAGAGAATTTAAAGAAGAAACTCGTAAGAATATAATGGCTCAAAAAGTGCAACAGCAAAAGTTTGGACAAATTGATGTTACACGCAGGGAAGTATTCGATTTTTACAATTCCTACAAAGATTCTTTAGGATTGATTCCTGAAAAATTTACACTTTCCCATATTTTTATTAATCCTAAAAAGGATTCCGCTGTTAAAGATAAAGCAAAATTGTTTGCTCAATCGCTATTAGATTCACTTAGACATGGTGCAGATTTTGCGAAACTTGCATCAAAATATTCTGATGATCCTGGTAGTAAAGCGCAAGGTGGTGATTTGGGAACAGTTGACCGTGGTGTGTTTTATCCAGAATTTGAAGCTGCCGCATTTGCATTAAAAGATAACGAAATTTCTGATATTGTTGAATCTCCGGTTGGATTTCATATTATTCAGCTTCTTGAAAGAAAAGGAAACCAAATTCATTCACGCCATATTTTAGTTATGATTAAGAGCGATGATGAATCAGATTATAAAGCAATTGAGTTATTAACTGATATTAAGGATAGCATTCGTCACGAAACTAATACTTTTGAATATTATGCAAGAAAATATAGTGACGATAAGGAAACCGCTAAATTTGATGGCAAACTTGGAACAATGGAAGTTGGACAAATTGAAAAGCAACTTCTTTCAACAATTTATGCAATGAAAGAAGGAGAAATATCACCTCCTAAAAAAATAAATATTGATGCTCAAAATTATGGTTATCATATTGTTAAGTTGTATAAAAGAATACCAGAACATGTAGCTAATATTGATACAGATTTTGATGATATTAAACGTTTAGCTCAATTTAGAAAACGTGAAAAGCTTTATAATGATTGGGTTGAAGAACTAAAATCAAAAATTTATTGGGAAATTAAAATTTAGGTGAAATTTGAGCTTAAGCAATAGCAATTCAAACGATGTTCAATTAGTTGAAAAATTAAATGAAACAGTTAAAAATATTAAAAGCGAAGTCCATAAAGTAATTGTTGGGCAAGATGAAATTATTAGCAATACACTAGTTGCGCTACTATCTGGTGGTCACACATTACTTGTTGGGGTTCCAGGTCTTGCAAAAACATTATTGATTAAAACTATTGCCAATGTTCTAAATCTTGACTTTAGTCGCATCCAGTTTACCCCAGATTTAATGCCAGGTGATATTACTGGAACTGAAATAATTGAAGAAGATAAAATTTCTAAAGAACGAAAATTCAAATTCATTCGTGGACCAATATTTTCAAACATAATTCTTGCGGATGAAATTAATAGAACTCCACCTAAAACTCAGTCTGCTTTACTTGAAGCTATGCAGGAACATAGTGTTACTGCAATGGGAAATACTTTTAAACTTGATGAACCATTTTTTGTATTGGCAACTCAAAATCCAATTGAACAAGAAGGTACTTATCCTTTGCCAGAAGCTCAGCTTGATAGATTTATGTTTAATCTTTGGCTAGACTATCCAACATATGATGAGGAAATTGCCATTGTAAAATCAACTACTTCTGAAATTATTCCAGTGCTTAACAAAGTTGTAAATAAGGAAGAGTTAATTGATTTTCAAAAACTTGTAAAGAGAGTTCCAGTTGCTGATAATGTAATTGAATATGCAATTTCAAAAGTTAAAGAAACAAGACCATCTGAAACCAAGAATTCACAATTGAAAGAATGGATTAGCTGGGGAGCGGGTCCACGTGCATCGCAGTATTTAATTATTGCTGCTAAAACAAAAGCGATTATGGATGGAAGGTATACTCCAAGTATTGATGACGTTAAATCATCGCTCATTCCTGTTTTACGCCACAGAATTATTCCAAACTTTAATGCAGAAGCTGATGGAATAACTTCACTTGATATTATTAATAAATTGATGGCTGATTAAGAAATATGAATTATTTACAAACTAAACTTTCTCTAATTGCATTATCATTATTAGCGTTACTTTTATTTTCATGCTCAAATGAAGTAAAAAAAGAAAAAGTAGAACCTCCCAAACCAAATATTTATGGACTCTATGTAGATTCCTTAAATATTTATGAAGGTGTGGTTAAAAAGAACGAAACTCTTACAGATATTTTACTTCCTCATAATGTTTCTTATAAGACAATTTCTGAAATTGCTAATCTTGCAAAAGATAAGTTTAATGTTCGTAAAATAAATAGTGGAAATGAGTATAAAATTTTTTCCAAAAATGATTCTACTGAGGAAATACAGTACTTCATTTATGAAAGTGACCCAATAAATTATGCTATTGTTGATTTTACAGATTCTATTAACACAGTAATTACTGGTGAAAAGGAAGTTACAATTAAGGAACGTAGTGTTTCTGGAATTATTGAAAACTCATTGTATTTAACACTTAATTCACAAAATGTAAGTGATTTGCTTGCTCTTAAAATGGCTGATGTATTTGCATGGCAAATAGATTTTTATCGACTTTATGATGGAGATAGCTTTAAGGTGATTTTTGAGGAAAAATACATTGACAATAAATTTGTAGGTATTGGAAAAATAAAATCAGCTTACTTTAATAATGGTGGCGAATATTTTTATGCATTCTATTATAAACAAAAAGAGAATGGTGAATATTTTGACGAAAACGGCAAAAGCTTGCGAAAAGCATTTCTAAAATCACCTTTAAAATTTGGCAGAATGTCATCAAGTTATAGTAAAAATAGATTTCATCCTGTTCTACATAGATTTAAAGCGCATTTAGGAACAGATTATGCTGCTCCAACTGGAACTCCAATCCACTCTACTGGCGATGGAGTTGTAATTGAAGCAAAGTATAAAAGCAATAATGGAAACTATGTTAAAATTAGACATAATGGAACTTACATGACACAGTATCTTCATATGTCTAAAATTGCAAAGGGTATTAGACCTGGTGTATCGGTTAAGCAAGATCAAGTAATAGGTTACGTTGGATCTACAGGGCTTGCAACGGGTCCTCATGTTTGCTACCGATTCTGGAAAAATGGTGAGCAAGTAAATTCCAGAACACAAAAGGTGGTTTCATCAAACCCAATTACTGAAAAGAATTTTACAAAATATAAACTTTATGTTGATTCAGTAAAAACTATTATGGATTCGATTAAAATTATTAAATCTAATTCACTAAAAAATGGTGTTACTGTTAAATAATTTTACACTAATGATTTAATTTTGTTAAATTTTGTTCAATAAGATTAACATACTTGGAGTTAGTTATCAAATCATCAAAAAATAGTTCTTTACAAGAAGTTACAAATGAATTATTTATAACTCCTTTACAATTATTGGCTTCTTTGCTTATAGTTGCGGGTGTTTTTGCTTTAATGTTTGAAGTGAAATATTTTGCTGATTTTTCAATTAAAATTTATCTTGGACGTTTAATTGCGACTTTAATAGGGTTTTTAGTTTTGCTTTCAACCAATTTTAGATGTGGAAAAGATCATCCTATTATTTTAATTCACATTCTCCTAATAACTATAATCACTTCATTTGTTTCAATAATTCTACTAATTCCAGAATCAATTTTCATAAATTCTCAATTATTGTCTTTAATTGTTTTTACATCTGCTTTGTTCTTAAGCTGGGATGTAAAGAACCAAATAATTGTAGCAATCTATTATAATATCCTTTTTGCAGCATCAATATTATTAAATAGTCAGTCTATCTACTTTTTGCCTTCATTTTTCGCCGCTTTTCTGTTTGTTATATTCATAAGTATTTTAAGCATTGTTGCAGCAGCTATAAATTTGAAGCTGAGATCTGAAGTATTAGAAAAATCAATTGAAGCTAAAAACTATCTTGATAATGCCTCCGAAGGAATATTTAAAATATCGACAGATGGTACTTTATTGTCAGTCAATCCAGCATTTGTTAGCACATTAAAATATGAAAATAAGAAACAGCTTATTAGTCAAATGCAGTTTTCAGATTTTTTTACCATTAGTAGCGATTACGATAGTTTTATTTCCAAACTTTCTGAAGGAAATGCTATTCATGATGAAGAATATTCGTTTCAAGATTTTTCCAAAAGAGAAATTTCTGTAATTATAAATGCGCGTATTATTAAAAATAAACGCGAAAAAATTATTGCAATTGAGGGTAGTATCTTAGACATAACCGAAAGAGTTATTGCACAAAAAAAGATTAAGGAATATAATATTGAATTAGAGAAATTAAATAATAGCAAGGATAAGTTCTTTTCAATTGTTGCGCACGATTTAATTTCGCCATTCACTTCGCTAATTGGTTTTTCTGAAATTATGTACAATGAAGCCAATAATTTAACTAGAGAAGAAGTAAAAGAGTTTTCGGGAAATATATTTAGTGTAGCTACTAAAGCTCATAATTTATTAGAAAATCTGTTGAGCTGGTCAAGTATACAATCAAACAGAATGCTATTTAGTCCAAGAAAATTTAATGTTTACTCTATTGTTGAAGACATCATTCTTTTGAATAAAGGCAATGCTCACAATAAAGGAATTTCACTCCATAATGAAATTCCAGAACAGTTTGAGATAGTTGCTGATTTTAATATGCTAAATGCTATTATAAGAAATTTAGTGTCAAATTCAGTAAAGTTCACCAAAGCTGGTGGCAAAATATCTGTTGGATTAACAGATAAAAATGATAATGTTGAGTTCTATATTGAAGATACGGGCGTGGGAATGTCTGATGAGCATAAAAATAAGTTATTTAAAATAGATGTTCACCACTCTGAAATTGGGACAAATAACGAAAAGGGAACTGGGTTAGGACTTGTTTTATGTGCCGAATTTGTTGCTAAACACAACGGAACAATACACGTTGAAAGTGAATTAGGAAAAGGCAGTAAATTTTATTTTACTATCAAAAAAGACTTAGCTAAAAATGTAAATCTAAATAGTAGTGAAAACTAAGAAAATTGGAATAGTGAAAGCTGAAAACAGGCCATTAATTTTTAGAATATCTGCAAATATCTATATGCTTATTTAAAAATTTGTGTAAGTAAACTACTATTATTTAACAGTCCCTATTTGCAGTGATTCCAATTATCTTCTTATTTAGAACTCATAAAATATTTTATGACAATAATCCTAATAATTGGTTTTCTCTATAATTTGGGGTTTAATTATTTAATTAAATCATTACCAAATAAATTGGTAAATTTACAGACTTAATCAATTAATTGAAGTCTGTTTAGAATAAGAGCAATACAATGTTTGAAAAAGAGATTGAATTTATTTACAAATACAACCTAAATAAAATTAAACATTTAGGTTCTTTCATAACTTATGAGCAATTGCTTAATACAAATATACATCCAGCCCTGCTTCAATATTTATCCGCTGAAATTGATTTTTTAATTTATGAAGATAGACAAAAACTGCTAAAGGATTCACTTTTTGATTATTCAGGAAATAAAATAACTGAACTATTTTCGAGTATTGGGGAGGAAATTAAGAGAACAAAAAAATTTTCTTATGAATATCTAACCAAATTACTTTTACACGCATCATCATTTAATGCAAATTTTCTAATTCGCCCCAAATGGTCGCTAATGCAGTTTATTTTTGAAAATGAAAATGAATCAACAAAGCAAATTACAGAAGTTAAACAGATATTGAATTATTTATACTATTATCCTTATTTGAAACGATTGTTGATAAATTTTTTTGATAAGAAAAGAATGATTTCAATTTCTGCATCCGAGCTTGAAGACTTATTGGATAAAATTGATAAAATTAATTACGAAAGTAATTTTGACAAAGTATTGGATAGTGCTTTTTCAAGTATAGCAGAATTTATATATGCTGGTGAGATAAAGAACCGAAAAATATCTAATCAATTTGTAGAATTGTTTTTAGTAGATAAAGGACTAGAGAAATTTCAAATTCCTCTTGCTCAAAAATTTAGTGGTGGAATTCAAAATAAATTTGATATTAGTGAATTCAAAACTGCAATTCTAAATTTTAATAATGATGAAAATCTTTCAAATTATAATATTGAAAAATCTAGCGATGAACTTTCGGATGATTATGATGAAGAAGTGGAATTGGTAGATGAACGAAATTCATTTCAAGAAATTGACAATGCAAAAATGGAAGTAGAAGACAATGATTTAATCCATTTAGAAACTAAGGGAAATGAAGACCTTGAACTACCTGAGTTGGATGAAGATCGTAGAGTAGATGAAAAAAATATTGATGAAATTTACGAGCTGGTAACTGAAGAAGAGAAATTAGATTCATTTGTTGAAGAAGAATATTCAACACTTTCAAGAGTGGAAATTGATGAAAATATAAATCCATTTGAGGAAGGAATTGAAAACGCAACATCATCGGTAGAGACAATAAATTCTGATGAGCAAAAAGACGATGAAACTTATAACGAAAAATTTGTACAACTTGGTTCTGCAATAAAGTTTAATGCAAATGATCTTGTTTCTAAAACGAATAACGAACCAGTTCATGAAAGCGAAGAAGAAGGATGGGCTACTGAATCTTCAAGTAATGCTGATGACAATTATAAAACCCAAGAGAATGATATTGATGTGAATATTGATTCAGAGACAGTTAGTGAAAAGCCTAATTCTGAAGTTATGGATGAAATTAAGTCAATCTTAAACGATAACGATGACTTACCGTTGAAGATTGAGAACGATGAAAGTGCTTTTGGAGATGAAGAGGCAGAGCCAATGCTCTTTAATGAAGAGGAGCTCGAAGGTTTTTCAAGTGACCAAAAGGAAGCAGATGAAGAACATAATGAATCAGTTACTGCATCTATTTTAACAACTGAAGAGAATTTCAAAACAATTAATATTTCTTTGTTACTAGAAAACAAAAAAATATCAAAAATAATAGAAGTAGTTTTTGATTATGATATGGAAGATTTTGCTTCTGCAATTGATGACATTTCGGAAGCAAAAAGTGAAACAGAAGCACATAAGGTTATTGATGAAATAGCTAAAAGAGCATATATTGATTCATCAGTAAAGGAAATTAAAATGTTTAAAAATATAATATCAGATTTTTTTAATTAAATAAATACTATTTCGAAAACGAAATTGAAAAAAGAGAATAAATGATTATTGATTTTGCAAAAATATATGTTAAAGCAGGAGATGGTGGTCCCGGAGCAGTTGCATTTAGACGCGAAAAATTTGTTGCAAAAGGTGGACCTTCTGGTGGTAATGGAGGCAAAGGTGGAGATATTATTTTTGTTGCTGATAATAATTTAACTACACTTTTAGATTTTAAATATAGAAGAAAATCTATTGCCAATAATGGCGGACGTGGAGAAAAAGCTCTTAGAGATGGAAAAGATGCTGAAAATATTGTTATAAAAGTTCCTGTTGGTACCGTAATTAAAAGTGAAGAAACGCAGGAAGTGCTTGTAGACCTTGATGAAAACGGTAAAGAAGTTGTCTTTCTTAAAGGTGGTATTGGGGGAAAGGGAAATAGTAATTTTGCAACCGCAACTAACCAAGCACCAAGATATGCTCAGCCTGGAATTGAAGGCAAAGAAATGAACATAATTCTTGAGCTAAAGCTTCTAGCAGATGTAGGACTTGTGGGATTCCCAAATGCTGGAAAATCTACTTTCATTTCAGTAGTTTCAGCTGCTCGCCCAAAAATTGCAGATTATCCTTTTACTACTCTTGAACCTAATCTTGGAATAGTAAAACATAAAGATTATAGAAGTTTTGTTATTGCCGATATTCCCGGAATTATTGAAGGAGCTCATGTTGGCAAAGGGCTTGGTCACAAATTCCTTAAACACATTGAGAGAACAAAAGTACTTTTAATTCTAATTGATTCAACGGTTGAAAAACCTCAAAAAGAATATGACATTTTATTAAATGAGTTAATTGAATTCAGTGATTTGATGAAGGATAAAAAAAGAGTTATTGTATTTACAAAATCGGACTTATTAACCGACAAGGAGAAAAAGAAATTACAAACAAAAAAAATAAAGAATTATGATGGTACACCATTCCTAATTTCATCAGTAACACAAGATGGTACTTCAAACTTAATTGATGCTTTATGGAATTTGATAGAACAATAAATCTAAAATCATTTGTTTTAAAGCTCTCAATTCTTTTTATATTATTATTAATTGCTAGTATTGTTTCTTTGCAACTCGGTTCGGTAAATATTTCAATAGCCGAAATTTATAAGCTATTCGTAAATTCAGAGAATGCTGGTACTGCAAAAGAAATTATTTTTAATATCAGAATTCCAAGATTACTTCTTGCGATTGGTGTCGGTGGTGGGCTTTCTGTAGCTGGCGCAGTGTTTCAAGCCTTATTAATGAATCCGCTTGCAGACCCATATATATTAGGTGTATCTAGCGGAGGAAGTTTTGGTGCTGTTCTTGCCTTGCTTCTTGGATTATCATTTGTTTTCGTTCAATTATTTTCTATTGTAGCAGCTTTAGTTGTAATTATTTTAGTATTTCTTATTGGACATAGATTTGGAAGATTAGAACCAAATACACTTCTGCTTACTGGAGTTATGATTGGGGCTTTCTTTTCAGCTGCAATTTTATTAATGCTTACTTTTCTAAACAACACTCTGCGAACTGCTATCTTTTGGCTTGTTGGAAATTTAGCAATGGCAGATAATTTTTCTGCTTATTACGTTGTAATATTTTCAATAATAATTTCAATTATACTTTCTTTTTTTGGATATAAGCTAAACCTTTTGGCAATGGGTGATGAAGATTCATCTAACCTTGGACTTAACACAAGAACCGTTAAATCTGTAATTTATATTTTTGCAAGTGTGCTAGTAGGAATTATTGTTTCTGTTAGCGGAATTATTGGTTTCATAGGCTTGTTAATTCCACATGTCGTAAGGATGATATTTGGCACTGATAACAGAATAGTTGTCCCAGCGTCATTTCTAATTGGTGCAATATTTTTGATTATAACTGATACAATTGCTAGAATTATTATACTTCCATCTGAACTTCCAGTTGGTGTTGTAACAGCTATTATTGGCGCACCAACATTTATTTATTTATTGAAAAAACGACAAGCATAAATTTTGAATAACTCTCAATAAAGAGATGAGTACGCAAATCCAAAAAAATGAAATTGTGGTTTGATGAAAAATATATATTATTCTATGTTTTTAAGCCAAGAAAGAAAAAAACATTTAAATCATATTTCTTGTAATTATTTTATTCTATTTCTATATTTAGAGTCTGTATTTTCAAAATTATGGCGAGGTAGCTCAGTAGGTTAGAGCAGTGGAATCATAATCCACGTGTCGGGGGTTCGAATCCCTCCCTCGCTACAAATTTATTAGGAGAAAAAATTAATGTATACATTACTAATTACAATTGAAATTATAATTTCATTTATGCTAGTTGTAGTAATTTTATTACAATCAAGCAAAGGTGGTGGCATGGCTGGAATTACTGGTGGATCACCTGGAAGTTTTGGAAATATGTTTGGCTCACGCAGAACTGCTGATTTTTTAAGTAAATCAACATGGTGGTTAGGTGGCTCATTGTTAGTATTAGCTATAGCTATTAATTTATTTTTCTTACCAGGACAAACAACAAGTGACCAAAGAGAAAGCATTATTCAAAATGCTCAAACTCAACAAGTGCCTACTACTCCTTCTCTTCCTGTCACTCAAGAAGAAGTTCCTACTAAGACTGAAAAATAATTTTATTTTATTAATATTTTATAAAACCTATCTTCTTCTTAGGAAGGGATAGGTTTTTTTGTATATTCACAGTCCAAAAATTAAAGATATGGAGTAAACATGACGAAAAAGAAGGCAGAAGTTTTTAAAGCTTATAATAATTCAGAATTTCTTAATTCTGCAGGGGCTAGAGAATTAAGAATACTAGCAGAATTTATTGAACCAAAGTTAAGATTTCATAAAAATAAAATTATTGACACAATTGTATTTTTTGGTTCAGCTCGCATCAAATCAGAAAAAGAAGCAAAAGCTAAATTAAAGGAATTAACAAAATCTGATAAAAAAATGACTCCAAAGCTTAAAGCAGAAATTGCTCAGGCTGAAAGAATGGTTATTATGTCTCGTTACTATGAAGATGCGGTTGAGCTTTCTAAAAGATTAACCGAATGGTCTATGAAATTATCTGAAGACGAAAAACGATTTATTGTTTGTAGTGGTGGTGGACCTGGTATTATGGAAGCAGCAAACAAAGGCGCAAGACTTGCTGGTGGTGATTCAATAGGATTAAATATCTCAATTCCATTTGAGCAATTTGGGAATGTTTATCTTAGACCAGAATCAACATTTGAATTTCATTATTTCTTTATGAGAAAATTTTGGTTTGTATATCTTGCAAAAGCTTTAATTGTTTTTCCTGGTGGTTTTGGAACATTAGATGAATTAATGGAAGTTGTAACGTTAATGCAAACACAAAAAATAAAAAAGCATATGAAAGTTGTTATTTATGATGAAACATTCTGGAAAGAAATAATAAACTTTGAAAAATTAATTGAGCATGGAACAATTAGCCGAAATGATTTGAAATTATTTGATTTTTGTAGCACTATTGATGAAGTATTTACTAAAGTAACATCTCACTTTGAAAAGTATTACTTAAATCAGAGCTCAAATTAAAAATACCTAGGAAATATAGATGTTTTAAAAAGAGAAAACCCCTCAACTTTGAGGGGTTTTTTAACTTTAGCGATCTCTACGAGATTCTTTATAAGCTCTTCTTTTTGCTTTAATGCGTTCCAATCTATTTTCAATAGACGGTTTTACAAAATACTGACGCTTTTTAAATTCTTTAAGAACACCAGAACGTTCATATTTCTTTTTAAAGCGTTTTAGAGCTCTGTCAATATTCTCATTATCAGATAGAATAATGCCAACCAAAGTTATCACCTACCTTTCAGTGGTTATATATGTTTATAAATGAACAAGAAAGTTACAGAATTATCCTAATATTTCAAATATCAAAATATTATATTGCATAACACAAATAAATAAAAAGAAGAATCTATGTCAGAAAAAATGAAAATATTAGTTACAGGTGGCGTTGGTTACATAGGCAGTCATACAGTTATTCAATTAATTGAAGCTAATTACGAAGTTGTAATAGTTGATAATTTAAGTAACAGTAAATTTGAAGCATTAAAACGAGTTGAAAAAATAACAAATTCATCCATTAAGTTTTATAAAACCGATTTATTAGAGAAGGATGCTTTAGATAAAATATTTGCTAATGAAAAGATTGATGCAGTAATTCATTTCGCTGGATTAAAAGCTGTTGGCGAATCTGTTGAAATTCCTTTGCACTACTATCAAAATAATATTTCTGGTACATTAAATCTTCTGGAAGTGATGCAGAAAAATAGTGTGAAAAAAATAGTTTTCAGTTCATCTGCAACCGTTTATGGCGACCCTCATAAAGTGCCAATTGATGAAACTTTTCCTCTATCAGCTACAAATCCATATGGACGTTCAAAATTGATGATAGAGGAAATATTGAGAGATTTATATAAATCTAATACAAGTTGGGATATTCTTATACTGCGTTATTTTAATCCGATTGGAGCTCATTCTTCAGGAATGATTGGTGAAGATCCTAATGGAATTCCAAATAATTTGATACCTTATATTGCCCAAGTTGCTGTTGGAAAACGAGATGCACTTTCAGTTTTTGGAAATGATTACCCAACACATGATGGAACTGGAGTTAGAGACTATATTCATGTAGTTGATTTAGCTGATGGACATTTGAGGGCATTGGAAAAATTACAGGTCAAACCAGGATGTTTAGAATTTAATTTGGGAACAGGAAAAGGGTATTCTGTGCTTGATGTTGTTAAAGCATTTGAGAAAGCATCTAATAAAAAAATTGCATACAATATTGTTGAACGTAGAGCTGGTGATATAGCCAAATGTTATGCAAATCCAATTTTGGCTAAAATGGAACTAAATTGGGAAGCAAAATTTGGAATAGATAAGATGTGTGAAGATTCGTGGCGATGGCAATCTAAAAATCCAAACGGATACAAATAATTTGAAATTACATTATTAGACTCTCTAATATTGGTACATATTGAATTATATACTTATAATCAATGCTGGAAATGTATATGTAAGATAATAAGGAATATTTAAATTGGGCATTGACAGTCAAGAAAATCTGCTTTAGCCTCTATTATTTATTTTGTTCTCTGATATAATCATTGACATTTATGCTTATTTAGACTAAATTTAAATAATAAAAAAATATGGAAATTTTACAAAATAAAGAAGTAAATAGTTCTTTGTTTTGGTGTACATGTTTATAAATATTATAATACAAATATATATCACCTTCGGGAAAAATTATTTTGCATTGTATTAATTGTCCCTTTTTAGCCAATTATTCAAATAAATGGTATTCATAAAAATAAAATTCGAATAAATATTCAATTTTGATAAAAATGCTTTACATTATAAAAAAATATATTGAATTTTAATAATCGATGTTGTAGGTTCATTAAACCTATTAATAAAAATATTTGTATATACAGCGAGTGTTGTTTGGAATGAAGTTAAGTCGGCTTTTTTTACTCATTTTAGTTTTCATTTTATCTAATACTACAGCTTACCCACTCAATAACCAGACACCAAGTCCTTTTAATGATCCGTATGAAAACATAGATAAAGTTGGTGGTATAAAAGGAATAGTTTATGATGAAAATAGGAAAGTCCTGTTTTCTACAAATATTATTATAATTGGCACTAATTATGGTGTAGCTACATGTTTCAAAGGAAAGTATCGAATAGAAAATATTCCTGTTGGGAAATATAAAATTCAAGCCTCTTATGTTGGATACACAAAAAAAATAGTAGATATAGAGATTATTGAAAATAGATTTATTGAACTCGATTTTAACCTAAAACCAGAGTCGTTCAACGTTGGTGGAATTACTGTTACAGCAAAAGATGATTTACTTCCAAGAGATATTGCAACCAAAACGGATATAAATTCTGGCGAAATTGAGCATTTTCAAGCAACAAATTTAGGTGATGTTCTCGATTTAGTTCCTGGAGTGCAAAAATCAGCAAATCCTGGAATAAGCAAAACAAGCCAAATTGCAATAAGAGCGAGCGAAGGCGATAATATTTCAGCTTTTGGAACCAAAGTAATTATTGATGGCGAACCAATTTCCAACAATTCCAATATGCAGTTTGAAGCTATGACAGGTTCAAAATTTGGAGTAAATAGTATTGGTGGAAGTGTTGATTTACGCGAAATTCCAGCAGATAATCTTGAATCAGTTTCAGTTATTTCTGGAATGCCTTCTGTTAGATATGGCGATTTTTCAAATGGAATTATTGAACTTAGCACAAAAATGGGTGCTGCTCCTCACAGAATTAAAGTTAAAAATAATCCCCAAAACACAGAAGCAAACCTCGGCGGTGGCTTTGACTTAAAAAATAGCAATTCAGTAAATTATAACTTTAACATTGCCCGAAGTGAAAGAGATTTAAGATTAATCGGTGATGAATATACGCGATTTACTTCGCAACTTACTTTTGAGCTAAAACACTTTGATGATTGGATTGCAAATTATAAATTTAAAGGACAGTTTATTAGCGACGAAGAAGAACCACAAGGCGATTTGCTTCAAACTAAGGATTACAATCGTGGTTACACATTGGGATTTAATACTTGGGGAACGATTAAACCTTTTAACAAAATTTCTGATTTTAAGTATAATGCTTATGTTAGTATGCGAAAAATCAATTCAATGAAAAGTAAATTAGTTACAGAATATTTAATCACTCCAGAAAATGATACTCTTTCTTCTTACATTGGGAAATTAGAAAATAAAGGAATTCAATGGCTTGCTGGTGGACGTTTAGAATGGCAAAACGTTTTTTATACTGGCGATTATATTCATAATATTCTTGCTGGAACAGAAGTTCAATACGATGCAAATACTGGTGAGGGAGTTGTGTTTGATACAGTTTACAATTATTATGGTGTAGAATCACAAAATAGACCTTATAGTTTTGATTCCGTTCCTGCCCAAATATTATTAAGCATGTATGCCGAAGATAAATTAACTGGGCATTTTTTATTTGATTTTTCATTTATGATTGGCTTCAGATATGAAATGTATAGACCTAATTCGCTAAATTTAAGTGGAATTTGGGGCAATGGAGATTTGGTTAATTCTTATCAAGGTAGTTTTTTTAATCCTCGTATTAGTCTTTTAACATATTTTTCATCTAAGAACCAATTAAGAATTAATTTTGGAAGTAGTTCGAAATCGCCTGCTATGAGTACAGTTTATCCTCCAGAAACAGTTTTTACATGGCGTAATCCAGTTTTGGGAACAAATGAATATTTTAGATATGATAAACGTGTACCCAATTTACAAGGCTATAAAACTACACAATTAGAACTATCATACGACCACAAGTTTATTAACAAAATGGGAATTTCCCTTACAGCATATTATAGCGAAAGAAATAATCAACCTGACTATCAAGACACTCCAGTGTTTACAGAAATTGAAAACAATGGAAAAAAGGAAATATATTATATTGGTGAATACTCGCTTAGCTATAATACAGGAAAGCATCTTAGCAAAGGGATTGAATTCACTTTTAGAACGGCAAAAATTGATTTTCTCAATACCAATTTCAAAATAACAGGTGCATATAGCTACGATAAATCACCAAGTACTGGTTATTCATTTACATATAATTATAATAAATCAATAGGGCAATATGCTAATTACCAAGTTCCAAGAGTTGAAACAGATACATTAATTGGATTTTATTATCCATCATCAGGTCAATGGAGAGACAAACTTCAGATAAATTACTACTTAAATTACGTTAACAGAAATTTAGGATTGTGGGTTACACTTCGTGCAGAACAACTTTATTCTGATAGATATCAAAACTTTAGTTTAATACCTGTTGACAAAAATCTACTTACAGAAAGTGGAAAAATTAGTCGTGATTATGAAGAATCGGTTATTTCTAAACCTCCAAAATGGCTGTTTAGTTTTAACGTTTCTAAATCACTTTTTGATGGCGCGGAAGTCTCATTTTACGTTAATAATTTCTTAGATGACCCAGCTATTTGGAATTATTATTATCCACCATCAGATTATTACCGCGAAACCACAAGAAATCCTAACCTATTTTACGGAATGGAGTTTAGTATGATCTTTGATAAATTATTTGAATGAATATATTAGGAAGTAAAACAATGAAAAAAATATTACTACCATTATTATTTTTAACACTTCTTTTTTCATGCCAAGAAAAATCACCACTACAGGTTGATGGCGAAGCGGAGTTAAGAATTGTAGCCGTATGGAATAATTCGGCAGTTGATTCAATAAAAAATTACATTTCTTTAGCTAATTCGGAAATGATTCTTGTTTCAGAATATGGTATAAGAACTGAATATACAGACGAAAATGGAATTTTACATTTGAAGAGTATTCCTTCAGCCGTTTATCAAATTTCAGCTCGTGGAAAGCACCCTTTAGATGCAACAATTTTACTTGTTGGAAATTTGAACGATTTGGAAGTTTTAAGCGGCATGCAAATTGTTGATACTATATTTACAAAGCCAATATCATCAACTGGAATATCTATTAATGAAATTTATGCAGGCGGTCCAGTTAATAGCATCTTCTTTTTTTATGACCAATTTATTGAGTTGTATAATAGCAGTAATGAGGTGAAATATTTAGATGGTATGCAAATATTTAGAGTTTCAGGAACAGACAATTTTACCAAAGATCCTGGCGATGATTGGGATGACGATGATGATATTGATGGTATTTCTTATGCTTTCAAATTTCCAGGCAGAAGTGGTGAAAAAAATTATCCATTTGAGCCGCAAACCTTTGTAACAATTGCTCAAGATGCAATTGATCATTCTGCTACTGTTGGAACAAGTATAGATTTAAGTAAGGCTGATTGGGAGTTTGTAAATCAATTTAATGCTGTTGATTTCGATAATCCTAAAGTGCCTAATTTAATTAGTATTAGATTAGATAAAACATCTGATTTTATGATTAGCCTTACATCTGATATAATTGTTTTAGCGAGTGGAGTTGATACAGTTTGGGAAGATGGAATAGACATTGAAACCATTTTGGATGGAGTGGAATATCAATCAAGTAATAGTAGCAGAAAAACTCTTGATGATAGAATTGACCGAGGTTGGGTTCAAGCACCTCCAAAATATAATGGTGAATCAATGCAACGCCGTGAAAAAGGAATTGATACTAACGATGGTACCTTAGATTGGAACGTGATTCCCAAACCAACTCCAGGATGGCAATAAAATAGATGAATTCAAAGATTAAAATATTAGCAATTATCTCTCTTTTTGTGAATACGTGTTTGTTTGCTCAACAAAGTAGGTTAGATCAACTTGGTGGATTAAGTTATTCGATACTTGATATTGATTCGGAAATTGACCCATTTATTCTTGGGGGAAATCCAGCTTGGTTAGTTAATAGTCAACTAAATCAAAGATTGGATATTACTCCAGTTTTTAAAAATAGCAATGGCGATTATCATCGATATTATGAATCAGGCGATGTTTCCAATTATTCAGTTAATTTTATAGGAATTAAACCACTTGGTAAAAATGGAACTTTCCGTGGTCTTGCTACATATCAGTATGATTTCCATAAGGATAGAAATAAAATTCTAACTCTAAATCCATATTCTGGCGATGCTTTCTTTTTCACTGATACTACTTCTGGCGATTATAAATACAGCGGACCAACTTTTGAATTTATGCACAGCCTCGAAATTTTTGATAATCTTTATTTGGGAGCATCTGTTAATTACCAAATTTTGGATGGATTAAAAAAAGTATATACTTATGCCGAAACATTATACCGTAATGTTTCGGGAAATGTTGGTTTGGCTTATAAAATATCTGATAATTTAGTTTTAGGTGCTAACTATAAAATAATTGATGAGCAAGAACGTATAGTTGCTACCGATGTTAATAACAGAACTGTTCAAACATTTTTATATAGAGGCGAAATTTATAACATTGAACTTCGTGGTACATCACAAAGTTATAAACTTAAGAAATTTGGAAATTCAGTAGCTTTTCAAACTCAGTATAAGCCATTTGATAATTTTACAATTGGATTAAATGCAAACTATTTGCTTCATAATTCTAAGTCACTTTTCCCATTTAGTTCTATAATTGAAGTTGAAGATGGATATACTAGCCAAGAAAATACCGAAATTGTAATTATGGCTAAGTGGATGCAAAGCAATAACTTAACGTTTGGATTTATTGGCGGTTATAATGACGATAATAGTTGGACAAAAAATAGTAAGCACGATTTAACTATTTGGGATATAAACATCAGTAATGTTTATGGCGGAATTGGAGCAACTTACACTAATTTGGAAAATGATTTTTTAATTGGTGCAGAATATGAATTACAATCAATAGCTGCAGATTCAAATAAATATATTGATGACAAATATTCTCAAATAAGTGGAATTAGTCATATTGCCAAACTTGGAATAGAAAAATCAATTAATGATATATTCAAAATTAGAGTTGGATACAATTTTATTTTCCAAGAACATGATTTTATATTTGGTGGCGATAACGTTACAACCCATTACATCACTTTGGGTGGAAATGCAAAAATATCTGAAGCATTAGAAATTGAACCTCGAATAGAGTATTCTTCTACAAATCTTTCAGCAAACGAACTGCATAAAAATTATTTTGGAATATATACCACATTTAGGTTTTACAAATTTTAATTAAATCATTCTGGAGGAATCATGCTCAAAAAACTATTAATTTTACTATTGCTAACTTTGTCTGTTTCAATTTATGGCAGTAAAAATTGGCGCAAAGTTAGCCAATCTTCATATGATGCTCTTACTGATGTGTTTTTTCTAAATGAAAATCTTGGATGGATTGCCGGTTCATCTGGAACAATTCTAAAAACTATGGATGGTGGTTCAACATGGTTTACTCCAATGGATACACTTCCAGTTATTTCAACAATGAACTGCATATTTTTTGCTAATGAAAATATTGGCTATGCTGGTGGTTCTAGTAATCTTTTGTTGAAAACATTAGATGGAGGTGCTACCTGGAATCAAGTTGACGTTGAAGCAACTTCTGGAAATATATACTCATTATATTTTGCTGATGAAAACACTGGTTGGATTATGAACGGTTACCAAGTTTTATATACAAATGATGGTGGTGATTCTTGGTCTGTTCAATTAACAGGTGTAACTACCGAACTACGTTCTATGGATTTTAGTTCACCAGAACATGGAATTTGTGTTGGTGGAAAATCGGGAGTTTTTGCTCTTTATTATACCAGCGATGGATTGACTTGGAATCAAGCTCCAACTCCAACAAACCTTCCATCTGTATATACACGAACCGATTTGTATGCCGTTGCAATGGCTAACGATAGTGTTGCATGTGCGACTGGTTGGGGTTCAAGTGCTGCGGGATTGCAACCCTCCTTTACTTTTCGTACCAAAGATGGTGGAGCTAATTGGAACTATGAAAATCAAGCAGAAAAAAATAGACAGTATGTAAATCTGCAAGGAATGACCTTTTTAAATGAAATGACAGGTATTGCAGTAGGTGGCTCTACTTATAAAGGAACAGTAGCTTATAAAACTACTGATGGAGGTTTAACCTGGAGAGAAACGTATTTACCTTTTGGGTTCCAAGGAAAATCAATAAGTATGATAAATGACAAAATTTGTGTTGTTGGAAGTATTGGTGGAATTGCTCTTTCAAACGACGCTGGTCAAACTTGGGAATTGATTACTCCAGTAGTCAATTCCACACTTTATGACATTGAGCAATTGCCTAACCAAAATATACTTGCTGCTGGTTTTTATGGTGGTTTAATGATTTCAACGGATGCAGGCGAAAATTGGGAAAGTAGATTTATTGCTGGTAATAATGTTTGTCCAACAGTAGAAAATATTTTCTTCCTTGACAATAATATTGGCTATGCAGCTCACCGTAATAGGATGGTTTCCAAAACAATAGATGGTGGTCTTACTTGGACACAAATTATGAAAGACACTATGGCTACATCTGTCAATAACCTTGACGTTCAGTTTATTAATGAAAATATTGGTTTTGTTGTAGGAAAATTAGCTTCAGATATCAGTGCATTTTATAAAACAGTTGATGGCGGAAATACTTGGACAACTCAGATTGCTACTCTACCAAATGAATTAAATTCACTCCATTTTTTTGATGAAAGCAACGGAGTTGTGGTTGGCAATGAATCTGTTTTGGCTTATACAGGTAATGGTGGTGACAATTGGGCAATAGCAAATATTAATGGTATTAGTGGGCAGTTTGATTTTAATGAAGTTGAATTTTTTAATAGTAATTTAGGCTTAGCTGCTGGCGAAATATTAGTAAAATCAACCGATGCTGGTAAAACATGGAATTATATTGCTATTGAAGGTCTTCCTTCAAAAATTGAAGCTGTTGAAATAGTAAATGAATCAACTTGGTATGTTACTGGCTCTAAATATCTTTTCCAAACTACAAACTCAGGCGAAACATGGACAAATATAATTGATTTGGAAGTTGTTACTGCTTCAACAAACTATGATTTATTTGTAGATTCATTAGGTTATCCTTGGTTAGCTTGTGGAAGTAGCGAAATATTTACAGTTTCACCAGAAGTAAGTGTTAAAAAAACAGACGATAATTTTCTAAATAATTTTGCTTTAAAAAATAATTATCCAAATCCATTTAACCCATCAACTAAAATACAATATTCTATTCCTAAATCAACAGAACAAAATGTGTTACTAAAAGTATATGATATGCTTGGACAAGAAGTTGCTACTTTAGTTAATGAAACACAAAAAGCTGGTACCTACGAAGTTGAGTTTAATGCATCTAAACTTTCTTCAGGGATTTATATATATACTCTAAAAAATGCCGGACTTTCGGCAAGTCGTAAAATGTTACTCATAAAATAGATTGAGTAATGTAGGTTATTTCAAAATATTTATTAATTAGTTCTTGGAGAAAATGTTATGAAAAAATTACTTACTTTGTTAGTAATACTAATGCTTAGCTCTGTTTCTTTTGGTCAGCATTACCTATTTGACGCAGTTAAGCAAAATGGTGGAACAGGAGCAGATTACACTTATGATGTTTGTGCCGATGCTGCTGGCAACAAGTATATTACTGGAAAGTATAAGGCGAAAATTGATTTTGGGAATGGAGTTGCAATAACTCCAGTAGATAATAATGATATTTTTGTTGCAAAATATAATGCTAACAACGAAATTCAATGGGCTCAATCTTTTGGTGGTTTTAGTGCAGATGAAGGAAGAACTGTAATGGTTGACGCTTTGGGCAATGTTATTGTTACAGCTGCGTTTTTCCAAACTGTAATTTTAGGTTCAGATACCCTCACAAGTCATGGTAACTTTGATGTAGTTATTGCAAAATTTGATGCTAATGGAAATTATCTTTGGATGAAACAAGCTTATTCAATAAACCAAGATAAAATATTAGATGCCAAAATTGATGCTGATGGTAATTATGTATTTACTGGTTATTATGGTGATGATGCAATTGACTCATTAACATATGATGGTCTAAAAATTTATTCAAATGGTGAGAGAGAAATATTTGTACTTAAAACAGATTCTGATGGTAATGCTATTTGGGGAGTAAATGGAGGTGGAACAGATAATGATTATCCTTCTTCTTTAACTATTGATAAAAATAACAATATTTATTTTACTGGGTATTATATAAATGTAGAAGCTAAATTTGGTTCATATACTCTCCCAAATACTGGGGGCTATGATACATTTATCGCAAAATTAAATTCTGCTGGAGAATATCAGTGGGTGCATTCTGCTAATGGTCCAAAAGATGTTAAAGCAAATTCTATTGAATATGTTGATAGAGGTACAACTGAACCAGGCAATATTTTGGTTGCTGGTTCTTTTGAAGATTCAATCTATGTTAGCCCATCTTCTACTTTACATGAATCAAATGGTGGACAAGATATCTTTGTACTTGCTTATACAGATGCTGGTGATTACGATGGTGACTTTTTCTACGGTGGCACTAATGATGATGAAGCAGTATCGATTAACTCAATAAAGGATGCTGGTGGCTATTATTATATTTCTGGTATCACCAAAAGTAATTTAGTGGTAAATGGAGATACATTGCTTAATTATGGTGGTAGAGATGCATTTGTTATAAAAATGTTTCAAGACAGTTTAGTTTGGGTTAAAAATTATGGTGGAGCTGCAGATGATTATATAACTTCTGCTCATATAAATGATGATGGAACTATTTATTTTGCAGGATATTTTAAAAGTTACCCTGCTACTTTTGACCCATTTGTACTTGCACCTTCAGGTATTGATTTATGGCTTGGTCAAATGAAAGCGCATACAATTGTATATCTTGAATGTAATCTTGCAGTTCAAATCGCAAATGGTACATTTAATCCATACGAAGATGCTGTTTATGTTAGAGGAGATTTCCAAGTTGATGCAAAAGACCCAAATGGAAATTGGCAAGGAAATATGTTCCAATTGTTAGACGAGGATCAAAATCAAATCTATTCAATAATGATAAATATGCCTACTGATACGTCAAAAATATATAACTATTTATATGCAATAAATAATGAATTAGAATCAGTGGAAAACAGAAACTTTGCTGTCAACGCTTCAGATATTTGGGTTAACCAAATTTTCTTTAATAGTGATGCAATTCCAAGTGTGCCACTTATTTATTCTATTTCAGATATACCAAATGACCAAGGTGGAAAAGTAAGAATTTCGTTTTCAACAAGCACTACTAATACATCATATTCAGTTTGGAGAAAAATGGATAATAACGGTTGGGACGCTATTGGTAGTTTTAATGCTATTCAAGATACAAATTATCATTTTGTTTCACCAACTTTGGGCGATTCAACAATTAACGGAATAGTTTGGTCAACTTTTAGAATTTCTGCACATACATCTGATCCTAAAGTATTTTTTATGTCACCTGCGGATAGTGGTTATTCAATTGATAACTTAGCACCAGTTGTTCCTACTGGAGTTATTGCTAATGGTTTTGATGAAAAAATTGAACTTGCTTGGGATAAAAATGTAGAAAATGATTTCCAATATTATGCAATTTATCGTTCAACGGATGCAGAATTTACTACTGATACTATGATAGTCGCTACATACACTACAACTGAAAATTTGTTTAATGATAGTGATGTTATTCAAGGTGTTACTTATTATTACTTAGTTAAAGCAGTTGATTATGCAGGAAATAATAGTGAGGTTTCGCAAAAAGCTTTTGCCCTTGTAACCGATGTTGAAACTGATGTTGAAATTCCAACAGTTTATGAATTAGGTCAAAACTACCCTAATCCGTTTAACCCAAGCACTGTTATTAAATTCTCAATTCCTAATAGTGGTTTCGTAACACTTAAAGTGTTTAATACTCTTGGTCAAGAAGTTATTACTTTAGTTAATGAAATTAAACCAGTTGGAATCTATGAAATATCATTTGACGCTTCTAATTTAACTACTGGAATGTACATTTATAGAATAGAATCTGGTGATTTTACCGCCACTAAAAAAATGATGCTTATAAAATAAGCTATCCTTTTCGTGTTATTTTGAGAGACGACTATTTTGGTCGTCTCTTTTTATATTTTAATATTATTGAATCTGTTAGCAAATACTTGGAAATTAAATGAAAAATAAAATACGTTTATCTATTCAGCTATCGATAGTTGCAATAATTTTATATGCAATTATTCGTCCTTTTTTTGATTCTGCTTTTAATCCCGATTTCGAAGCCTATTGTCCATTGGGTGGAATTGCTTCGTTAATGAGTAAATTAAATCTTGGAAGTTCCTCTTGCCAAATGGGCGAAGTTCAAATGATGTTGGGAATTTCTTTAATTGTTGGGGCAATTATTTTTGGTAAACTTTTCTGTAGTTATCTTTGCCCAATAGGTACTTTTACTGAATGGCTTGGCAGAATAGGTGATAAATTTAAAATTAGATTTAATATTCCAGAATTTTTAGATAGACCTTTACGTCTTTTGAAATATGCGCTTTTATACTACACAATTTATGCTACAATGACTGCAAGCGAATTGTTTTGCAAAGAATATGACCCATATTTGGCTTCTGTAACTTTTTTCCAAAATAATGACATTGTCTGGTATTTGTCAGCAATTTCAATTGCAATAGTTATTCTTGGGTCACTATTTACACGTATGTTCTGGTGCAAATATTTATGTCCACTTGGTGCAATTGGAAATATATTCTCAAATTTTGTTGTAGTAATAATTGCTACTGTCGTTTATTTTGGAGCTAATTTCTTTGGCGCAAATCTTGGTCTTGAGTGGTTACTTGGTGGCGTTGTAGGACTTGCAGCACTAAGTGAAATAATTTTCAAAAAAAGTTACTTTTTCCCATTATTTAAGATTACAAGAAACAAAGATAAATGTCCAACTTGTTCAAGATGTGATGACGAATGTCCTCAAGGAATTGAAGTTTCTAAATATGATGCAGTTAATCATGTTGATTGCATGCTTTGTACAGATTGCGTTTATGCATGCCCAGTTAAACAAACTTTAACAGTTAATAAAATGCCAACTAAATATGGCAAATATGTTGCTCCAATTGGAACTGTGGTTTTAGTTATCGCTGGTCTAATTGCATCTTCATTTTATGAATTTACTACTCTTTCAGAAAGATGGGGTGGTTTTGAAAAAATAGATAGCGTATCTGTTTATCACCAAGAAGATTTAACATCAATCAAGTGTTTTGGAAGCGCTTCTTCATTTAGATCTCAAATAGCTCGTATTAATGGTATTGTTGGTTTGGATGCTTATGCTACTTCACATTCTGTTGATATTTATTACAATCCAAAAGTTATTAGCGAGTTAGAAGTTAAAAAATCTATTTTTCAACCAGTTAAGCAAAAAGTTAGAGCTGCTGAAAAAACTGGTTTGGATTCGTTATCCGTTGCACAAATTGGAATTGATAATTTCTTTGATAGAACCGATTTTAACAATTTAACTTACGCTTTAAGAGTTAGTGATGGAGTTTTTGGATTTGAAACAATTTTTGGCGAACCAGTTCAAACAAAAATATTTTATGATGAACAAGAACTAAATATTGACACAATTATTGAGCTAATTTTAGCTGATGAAGTTGAACTAAAAATGCGTGATGGCTCAACAATGAAGCAGGAAATTGAATTTGAAGTTAAAGAAGCAGGAATAAATCTTGGCAAAATATCTATGCTGGATTACGAAAAAGGAATGTTCAAAGAATATGATAAAAAATTCAATAAATATGCTGCACAAAATGTGGATAGTTTAAGCGTTTTAATTTATCCAATGAAAGAAGCTGCTGTTACTACTCTTTACATTAAGCTTAGCTACTTAACAAGCCATTTATCAAATTGGAAAGGAATAGTTAGATTAACAACATTATATGACGATGGGCCAAAAGCATGCGTATATTTCAAAGATGCAGTTACTCCGCTAGATACTGTTAAAGCTGCGTTATCTTCTACAAAAATGCAAGTACATTTTAAAGGTGGAAAAATTGAATATGTAGAAAACCCTTTTAAGTCTAAACCAGAAGGCGTAATTAAAAAAGCTAATGAACTTTTAAACTAAATTTTTGAGGTAAAATGGAATACGTAGTTGAAGTTAAAAATTTGACCCACTATTATGGGAGCAAAAAAGTGCACGAAAATCTTAATTTTAATATTAAGAAAGGTAGTATTTTTGGCTTACTTGGTAAAAATGGCACTGGAAAAACAACAACAATTAACATTTTGAACGGATTTCTTAAACCAAAATCTGGGCAGTGTTTAATACTTGGTGAAGATTCATATAAGCTCTCTCCAAAAACAAAGTCGCAAATAGGCTTTTTAATTGAAGGTCATATTCAATACTCATTTATGAATATTATCCAAATTGAAAAATACTATTCGCAATTTTATCCCCAATGGAAAAAGGATGTTTACTACGATTTAATGTCAAAACTAAAAGTTTTGGATAATCAAAAAATATCAAAAATGTCATGCGGACAAAGATCGCAAGTAACACTTGGATTATTATTAGCTCAAGACCCCGATTTGTTAATTCTTGATGACTATTCAATGGGTTTAGATGCAGGTTATAGAAGGCTTTTTCTAGATTTCTTAAAAGAATATGGCAAAGCTGAAAATAAAACTATTTTTATCACTTCGCATATTATTCAAGATTTAGATGGCTTTTTAGATGATTGCGTTATTCTTGATTATAATGGTGTTGTGCTTCAAATGCCAATTGATGAGTTTAAAAATACATTCAAAATGTATCAATTTAATACTAATCAAACTGAGTTAATTTCAAAAGATGGAGTAATAAATAATTTTGAAATTATTAAGAATAAAGCTACTGTTTATTCATTTAATGATATTGAAAATGTTCAGAACCATTTGAGAACAAAAGGTGTGAATTTTACAGATTTCAAAGATCACAAAATGGATTTAGAAGATGCGTTTATTGGACTAACTGGAAAATATTAATGGAGATAAAATGTATAAAGCTTTAGCATATAAAGAATGGATTAAAATAAGATGGTGGGCAGTTGGTTCACTAATCTTAGAATTACTGTTTCTTATTTATATTTTTACAAATTTGAGGGCTGTTATTGAGTACAATAGTGCCGAAATGATTTGGAGTTCAGTTGTTTACAAAAGTTACATGTTTTTTCAGAGCTTAAAATATGTTCCTTTTGTTATCGGAATTTTTATTTCTGTAGCTCAATATCTACCAGAAGTATTAGATATGAAACTTAAACTTACAATGCATTTGCCTCTTGAGGAAAATAGAGTGTTGCTTTTTCTAAATCTTTTTGGAACTACAATTTTATTACTCCTTTTTATTCCTTTAGTTGCTGTTTTGGTTATTGGTTCAAGTATTGTGTTTCCTAGTGAAATTACTTATGCAATGATAATTTCAATTATTCCATGGTTTTTATCTGGCTTCCTATCTTACTTTTTTGTTTCAGCAATTATGATTGAACCAGCTTGGAGCAGAAGATTAGTAATTGCAATTATTGGATTTTTTCTAATAAATGAATTTTTAGTTGATGTTATTTTGGGTGGATTTATAAAAATAATTGTGGTTTTAATTGTCTTTACTTTATTATACAATTACGCTCACATGCTTTCTGGATTAAGATTCAAGCGAGGTTCAAAATGATATTTTCGGCTAAATTATCACGATATTTACTTGTTATTACTACAATTATAGTTGTTTCTATTGTTTTACCTTCTTTTTATTCAATGTTGTTTTATAACTCATATCCAGTTCCACGAGTTTATTTCAGTCCAGTTTCGAAAGATTTTTTATTTAATAAAGCTGGTGGAAAAGACGTATTAAGGTATGATAGAGAGGGTAAAATGTACACTCGTGAAGAGTTTGAGAGACTTACTCCATTTTTCAATTATAGACAGTTACTTTATCGCGAAGAAATGCCAGATTCATTAAATGGCGTTGAACTTGATATTCAAGACGTAAAATTGAACAATGTATTTTATGCTATTAAACCATACGATATATTTAGATATACAATTATGCTTAATCCATTAATCGAATCAGCACCAGGGAGGCCTGATTTACAAATGCCTCACGAGTTTTTCCGAATTGCGGAGAAAATGGAATTTATTAACTGTAGTACCAATGAAGTTGAAGCAGAATTGAGCAATCTTTTTAATAATGCTCTTATTGAAAATGGCTTTGCTTTTCCTGCAAAAAATGTTTTTGGAAATCCCTCTACAAGAAAGCCATTTGATGAAGGCTACTTAGTTGTTGATAACAGTGATAAACTATTTCACATAAAAAGAATTGAAAACAAACCATTTGTTCGAAAAGTTGAAATTCCAGAAGGCATTAAAATAGATTATATTCATTTAAGAGAGTCCAACTTAAAAGAGCAATATGCTCTTTTTATAACTGATGATAACAAAATATTTATTATCTCTTACGATAACTATAGAATAATTGAAGTCCCATCCGAGGGATATGATAGAAAAGAAATGCAATTAGTAATTAAAGGCAATATGTTCTATCGTGAAATTGGATTTGTTTCTGACAAAAAAGTTAAAACCATTGTTACTGATAGGAACTACAAAGTTATTGATACTTATGAAGAAACATTAAAAACTAACGAAGATTACTTAGTTGGTGATGTTTCCAATTATTTGTTTCCATTCAAACTTTCGTTAACAAGTTCGGATAATTTGTATGTGGATTTCTATTCCGAAATTTCTGATTTAAGGTTTTTAATAGTAAGCAGCCTTTTAGCTATTTTTTACTTCATTTTAAGTAGAAAACGAGATAATAAGTTTCAGTTATTAGATGCAATTATTATTCTTATAACAGGCATTTATGGATTAATTGCAGTTGTTTTAATAAAACATGAAAGCTAATTTGCAAACACAAACTTCTCAATTATGATTAAAATTAGTTAGTCTTTTGTGCATTAAAAGACTAACTAATTTAATTTCTTATTAACAATAAACACAAATTTATTTTAAAGCAGCATTTTATCTTAAAAACAAATAAATAAAAACAATTTTAGTAGCCAAAAAAAAACTTAAATTTCACATTTATATATTTCAAAAAAAATAAAAAATAATTGAAGCAATTTATAACTCGAAGTAAATAAGAATTTTATTTTTATTAATCATTTCATAACTTGCATAAACTTTTTAAAAATTATTCCTTTTTGTTATTGGGAGGTACTATGAGGAAAAATTTATACGTTCTAATTATTCTTTTTCTAACCATTTCTGTGTCAAACTTTGCCGCTGATTATGATTTTGCCACAACTGGTAAAATAGCTGGTAGGGTTGTTGATGCTACAGGAGAAGCAATTCCGTTTGTAAATATTATTGTAATAGGAACAAACTATGGAGCAGCTTCAAACATTGATGGTTATTTTTCAATTATTAATATCCCACCAGGTACTTATCAAATAAAAGCATCTGCAATAGGATATAATTCAACTGTTGTTCAAAATGTACGTGTTTCTATTGATTTAACTACGAATATTGATATGACACTTACAGAAACTTCAATCTCTTTAAGTGAAGACGTTGTTGTTATTGCATCAAAGCCTATGATTCAAAGAGATTTGACTGCATCTACTTCTGTTGTTGGCGATGACATGATTAAAGAATTACCAGTTACTGATTTAGGAGATATATTATCCCTTCAAGCTGGAATTGTAGTTTCACCTGGTGGTGGTATTCATGTTAGAGGTGGACGAAGTGGACAAGTTGCATATCAAATTGATGGTGTTCCTGTTACGGATTCTTACGATGGAAGCAGTGTTGTTGAAGTTAACCAGAATGCTGTTAAGGAAATGCAAATAATAAGTGGCGCATTTAATGCAGAATATGGACAAGCACTATCCGGTGTTATCAACTTAGTTACAAAAGATGGTTCAAATAAATATAGTGGCAACATACAGGCATATAGTGGTGATTATATTTCAAACAGAACAGATGTATTTTGGAATATTGATGAAATATCACCTTTCACTGTTGCCAATATTGAAGCTAGTTTAAGTGGTCCAATAATTAAGGATAAGCTTTTCTTTTATGCTAATGTTAGATATTACCAAAACTTGGGTTATTTATATGGTAGAGACCAATTTAAAGTTACTGATTTTGCAGTTGAGGCCCCAAATTCTGGTGGATCAGATTATTTGTTTATTGGTACAGATGGAGAGAATTATTTTCTATTGGACCCAGCAATAACTGATGAATATGTCTCTTTAAATCCATTCAAAAAATATTTTGGACAAGGGAAACTTACATATAGATTAGCTGATGGGATGAAAATTAGTTATAATTTTATTGGTGACCAACAACGTTACAAAAATACTGATGATCATTTAAATGATATGAAACTTACACCAAGTAACAGTCTACAAAGATTCCAAAATTCTTATTCACATATTCTTAGTTTGAACCATGCTATATCTAATAGCAGTTTTTATACTTTAAATGCTAGCTACTATACTAAGGAATATCATCATTATTTATTTGAAAATATTTATACTGGTGACCCTAATCAACCAACTGAATATGTTGACAATACATTTCACTTTACTCCAGCATATAGTTATGCGGTTGGTGGTACAACAAAAAATAGATTTGAAAGAAGCACAAAAGCTTTTCTTGGAAAGTTCGATTGGGTTTCACAATTAACTCAAGAACTTAATTTGCAGGTTGGTGCTGAATATAAGAGACAAGAATTATATTATCACGATATTAATCTTGTTGACATGTTAGATGAAAACGGACAAAAAACTAACCCTTATAATGTTGAAATCCCACCATTATCTTCTGTTGATAATAACGAATATCTTCACAATCCTATTGAAATGGCTGGCTATGCACAAATTAAAGTTGAAGCTTTTAATATGATTATTAATGCTGGTTTGCGATTTGACATGTTTAATCCTGATGGCGTTGTACTTGCCGATCCAAGAGATCCAAACTATAAAAATCCTTTAAAACCAAGCAATAAATTTTATGATGAAAATGGAAATGGTGTTCAAGATAATGGTGAAGCGTCAAAATCTGATGCTGAAAGATTAGCTTATTGGTACAAAAATGCTTCAATTAAAACTCAACTTTCACCAAGAATTGGTATTGCATTTCCAATTACTGATCAGGGGGTTATTCACTTTTCTTATGGGCACTTTTTCCAATTACCAAGATATGAATACCTCTATTCAAATCCAGAATTTGAACTTGGTGTTGGCTCTGGTAACTCAGCACTATTTGGTAATGCTGATTTAAAACCACAGAGTACAGTAAAAGGTGAAATTGGTCTTCAACAGCAAATAGGAGAATTTTCTGCTGTTGATGTAACTGTTTTCTTCGAAGATTTTAGAGATTTAACAGGAACACAATCTGACGAAGTACTTGTATTTGGTGGAGCTCAAAGTTATAGCCGTTATGCAAATTCCGATTTCGGTTTTTCAAAAGGCTTTGTATTAAAATATTCACAAAGAATAAGCGGTGGCTTAGCTCTTAATTTAGATTACACGTTTTCTGAAACTAAAGGAAATGCTTCTAATCCAGCTGATGCTCGTAATGCAGTGCTTGGTGGAGCTTTGCCTGAAACAATTATTGCTCCTTTAGATTGGAATCAAACACACACTGTTAATGTTTCAGTTGCATATTCCAAATCGCAAGATTGGGGTTTTTCTATTATATCTAACTTCTTTACAGGACAGCCATACACTCCAGCAGTAAATAAATTTACTAGAGTTACTCAAAATGCATATCCTAGAAATAGTGCAGTAAAACCAACAAATTTTAATATTGATTTGCGTCTCTATAAAGATTTTCCACTTGGTCAAGATTATATTTCAATCTTTGCACGTGTAATGAACCTACTTGATTGGGATAATCCTACTAACGTTAATACAGATACTGGTGATCCATATTATACTATATCAAAAACAGAAGCTGAAAGAATAAATCCTAATATGTATTATAATACACTAGATGAGAATTTTATTGATCCAACTCGCTTTTCGCAACCAAGAAGAGTTGAAGTTGGTTTATCTTATAACTTTTAAAAATTTTCGGGTATAAAAATGATGATAAAAATATTAAAGATATTTATTGTGCTTTCTCTTCTTCTTTCCTTGCAAATTGTTGCAGAAGAAAGAGGGGATGCTACTCTTAGAAAAATTGGATTTCACACTGGAAACAGAGTTGGAATATCTTTTTACAATGATGGAGCAATTACTGGTTTTCGCCAAGGTGTTGATATTAGAGGCGAATGGCCGCTTGGCTCTGGTGAAAATTACATTGGAGATGTTACACCATTAATTGGAGTTGAGTTCACTAACACAAATGGTAAAACATTGCAATCTGTTACTATTTCTCGTGGACCTAGATCACACCAGGGTGAAGAAAGACATCCAACCCAAGGGTATTTTTGGGGATTTGATCCTCTTCCTGGTTTTCTAAATCCAAACGGTGAATCTGTTGCAATGAGTCATTTGCAAAATTCTTGGCCAATTGGCGGTTGGGGTGATCCAGGCGGTTTTCCAGAAGTTACAAATTACGTTGATAAAGATGGAAATACAGAATGGTGGGGATATTTTGGTCGTGGAATTATGCAAGCAGATCAAGAAAGCTTTTTTGTTGCTGATGATCAAAACGATGATGAGTTTAATGGAGTGAACTCTGCAGGTGAAGCTACTCTGTGGATTCCTGATAACACTGATTTAACACGCCATGGAATGGGTTTGCAATACATACAACGTGGTTTCCAATGGGCTAGTTTCTTAGCTGAAGATGTAGTCTTCTGGTTGATGGATATTCAAAACATAGGAACTGCAAATTATAGACGAGCAGATTTTGGAACTGTTGTTGGAACACTTGCTGGTGGTGATGGCGATAGCGGTGACGATGTTGGCTCTTTTGATGTTGAAAAGTCAATCACTTATTCTTGGGACAATGATAATATTGGTAATAAAGGGCAAGAAGTTGGTTATGTTGGTTACGCTTATTTAGAATCTCCAGGTAATCCATTTGATGGAATTGATAACGATGGTGATTCGGAAAATGATGCTTCCCCAAGTTTTAAACCTGGTGATGGTGGTGGTCATAAAGATGGATCAGGTTCCGAGGATTTTTTAGCGAAAAATTACTCTGCTGGAGATGTAGTTATTTTGATTGATAAAACAACTTATGAAAGAACTAAATATATTTTAGGTACCCTTCCAGATACAGTTTATTCCCTTGGGCAAATGATTGTTGTTCAAAATGGTGTTCCTTTAAGAGAAGGTCATATTGCAAGTTACGCGAATGGAACAATTTCTATCCCTGATATCAGTGCTTCTGATGGATATGATAATGATTTAGATGGATTGATAGATGAAAATGAAGCTATTCATATATCCGCGAGGTTTATTAAATTTCAAGATCCAGTTAAATACATTAATTATTTTACTGGTGAAGGTCTTTCTGATTTGCTTATTGATGAAAGAAGAGACAATGACATTGACGAAGATGGAGACTGGGCAATGGATTCGGATGATTTAGGACAAGATGGCTTAGGTCCTGATGATGAAAATTATCCAGGAAAAGACCTTGGTGAAGGTGATGGAGTTCCCACACAAGGTGAACCTAACTTTGGAAGAACCGATCCTGATGAATCTGATCAAATTGGTTTAACGGCTTTTAATTTCTTTGCTCAAGCAGCATCACCAGATATGTCTAACGATTCTCTTCTATGGATTAGAATGACACCTGGACGCTTTGACGTTATACCTCCAGTTCCCCAAGATGGTGATTTCATTTATGCATCTGGATATTTTCCATTATTATCTCAAAAAATTGAACGTTTTTCCGAAGCACTTTTATTTGGTGAGGATTTAAAGGATATTCAAAGTAATCAAAAAATTGTACAACAGATTTACAATTCTGGTTACAAATTTCCACAACCACCAAGAAAGCCAAAAATTACTATTACACAAGATGATGGAAAAGTTGTTATTTATTGGAATAACGGTCCAACTGAACGTTCAAAAGATTTTATTACTAAAAAATACGATTTCCAAGGTTATAAAATATACAGAACAACAGATGCTGGTTTCCGCGATGCACGCTCAATTACTAACGCTTTTGGAGTTCTAGCATTTGATAAACCAATTGTGCAATACGATTTAGCTGATTCAATAAGTGGTTTCTACTATCCAACTGCTGGAATGCTTGAACAAATTGGCGGAACAACTTATTATCTTGGTGATAATACGGGAGTTGTAAATAGATTTATTGATTCAACTGTAACTCCTGGTATTACTTACTATTATGCTGTATGTGCTTACGATGCGGGAGACGCGGAATTAGCAATATTTCCATCTGAAAATTCTAAGTTTATTTTTAGAGAAGCCTCTGGAAATGTTCTTACAGATGATAATACGGGTTATATTACTCCTGGCAGAAGACCAACCGGTTATGAAAAAGCTAATTTGTTAAAATTTGAGAAAAATGATACATATAAAGCTACTGGTGATATAATTGTTGAAATGGTTGATGATGCTGCAATTAACGACAATTATTCTTATCAATTAACATTTAGAGATACAGCACTTCAAGGATATACCCAAGACTATACTCTTATTGATTTACAAACACCAGATACTGTTTATTTCCCTTTATCAAACAGTACAGTAATTGTAAATCCTATGGACTCAATTCTTGTTCCAACTGGTTCAGATACAATTTATGTTAATGGAAAACAAAAGACTATAGATACAGATTATTATACTGCAGTTTTTGATACTTTAGTTAATAAGGACACTACTTTTATTGGAAATACTAAAATAGTTCAAGGTTTTAGATTACAAATTTATAATGACAGTATTATTAAGGAAGATACAGCTCGTTCTGGATTTGTTGATATTAGTGGACTTAAAGAAGTAAATCATACATTCCAGCCGTTTGTAAATTCTGATAAACCAGCTGATAATGGAATTAGAATTGCAGACGATTATGAAATACAGTTCTTCGATACTACTTTCGTAAATATGTCTGCTGCTGATACAATTGGTAAAAAAATGCCACCATTTTATACAATAATTCCTGCACAGAAAACTAATCTTAAAGTTTGGAATAAAACTAATGGAAAAGAAATTGCTTTTGTTTATTTGAAAACTGGCACAATTACTACTACACATAGTATTTGGTTTAAAGAAAATATTTCTGGAAAATACGTTAGAACATGGCGTGTTAATATTAATTATTTAGAACCAAAAACTCCTTTAGAGACAACTGGTAAGTTAATAATTAATACAGAAAAACCATTCAGCAGAGCCGATGTTGTAACATTTACTGTAAAAGGTCCTGGAATGGATGTTTCCGGAAATTCTATGAATCTTGACTTAATAAAAGTTGTTCCAAATCCTTATGTTGTTACTCATAGTGGTGAAGCTGCACTTTTAAGCAGCCAAACAAGTGGACGTGGAGAAAGAGAAATTAGGTTTACTCGAGTTCCTCCTGGTTCAAAAATATCAATCTTTACTGTTCGTGGAGACAAAATTAAAACACTCCATCAAGATAATTTATTTTTAGGTGATGTTTATTGGAACTTAAGAACAGAAGAAAATCTTGATGCTGCTTATGGCGTTTATATTTTTGTGGTTGAAACAGAAAATGGTGAAACAAAAATCGGCAAATTTGCCTTGTTAAAGTAACGGAGTGAAATGATGAAAAAAATAATATTAATCATATTGATGACTTTATCGGTGAGTTTGTTTGGGCAATCTAAAACTGGCTCAACAGCTGCACCGTTTTTAAATATTGGTATTGGGCCTCGCTCAATTGCCATGGGTGGCGCCTTTGTAGCAACGGCTAATGATGTAAGCTCACTATACTGGAACCCTGCTGGAGCAGCGAGAATGAATAAAAGCGGTGCATTATTTACTCATTCAAAATGGTTTGCCGATATTGCATATAATTGGGCTGGTGCTGTAATAAATATGGATGATGCTGGGGTGCTTGGTGTTTCTGTCACAAATTTAGACTATGGTGATATGGAAATTACAACTTTAGCTGAATCTGAAGGTACTGGCGGTACTTTTACTGCAAACGACTTAGCTATTGCTCTTACGTATTCTAAAAATCTAACTGATAGATTTTCAATTGGTGGAACCGTAAAATATATTTCACAAAATATATGGAACAGTTCAGCATCAGCTTTTGCTGTTGATCTTGGAGTTTTATTCCGTTCGGATATTTATGGATTGCGTATTGGTGCTACCATCACAAATCTTGGTGGCGATATGCAAATTTCTGGAAGTGATTTGAATGTTCAACACGATATTGACCCAACACAATATGGAAATAATGATCAGATACTTGCCACATTAAACACTGATAAATGGCCGCTTCCATTAACATTCAAAATAGGTGTTGCTATGGATATTTTAGATATGGAAGATCATAAATTAACATTTGCTTTAGATGCTCTTCATCCAAGTGATAATAAAGAATCTATAAATGTTGGTGCAGAATATCTAGTTTTTGATATGATTGCACTCAGAGGAGGTTACAAATCACTACTACTCGAAAACTCAGAAGAAGGTTTAACTCTTGGTTTTGGTTTGAAGTATAATTTTTCACCTCAGCTAACCTTATTTGTTGATTATGCCTACCAGCAGTTTGGTATACTGAAAGATGCCCAGCATTTTTCAGTTGGCGTTAATTTTTAATTCACAAAAACCCACGAAAAATTTCTCGTGGGTTTTTTGTTTTTAGTCAATTTAATTAAAAAAATATTTTGGAGTTCAAAAGAAAATATCTTAACTTTAAGGTATAAATTAGGTTCTTAGTATTATTCTAATAACATAGGATATCCCATTAAAAAATTAATTTTCATATTACTATTAGCTTCTCAATTATTCGCTCAAGCAACAGCACCAAAGCGGGAAATGAGAGCTGCGTGGCTATCTACAGTCCGCAATATCGATTGGCCTACAAGCTCATTAAATTCTACTGAAAAAAACATTTCAGATTTAATTCGTATTATTGATTATTTAAAAGATGCCAATCTTAACACAGTTATTATGCAAGTAAGACCCGCAAGCGATGCAATGTATGCATCTAATATTGAACCTTGGTCTTCATGGTTAACTGGTAAACAAGGCAAAGCCCCATCTCCATTTTATGATCCATTAAAAATTGCTATTGAAGAATCACATAAACGTGGAATGGAATTGCACGCTTGGTTAAATCCTTATAGAGTTAGATTAGCAAGTTATAACTTAAATTTGGATGAAAAAAATGTTGCAGTTCAACATCCAGATTGGGTGTTAAATATAAATGGCGATGAAATATTAAATCCAGGTATTCCAGAAGTTAGACAACATATTGTAAATGTAATAACAGATATTATTACAAGATATGATGTGGACGCTATTCACTTTGATGATTACTTTTATCTTGAAGGAATTACAAATCAAGATGCTCAAACTTTTGCAACATATCCAAATGGTTATACTAATTTAGGCGATTGGCGAAGAAATAATGTTAATGAATTATTACGAATGATTTATGCACAAATTCAAGCAATTAATCCAAGAGTAAAATTTGGTCAAAGCCCTCCTGGAATTTGGAAAAGTGGCATACCTGAAGGAACTTATGGATGGAATGTTTATAACTCAATTTATTGTGACGCTGTAACTTGGTTTAACGAGCAAATTATTGATTACCTTGCGCCACAACTTTATTGGTCCTTTGGTGGAGGCCAAGATTATGGTAAATTAGCTCCTTGGTGGGCAAGTGTTAGCAACGACAGACATGTATATCCTGGTTTAGCCTATTATAGAGTTGGTGAAGCCACTTTTGATAAAACCCAAATTGGCAAAATGATTTCGTATAATCGAACAAATAATGATATTCAAGGTGAAGTTTATTTTACTGCAAATAATTTTAACGAAAATAGAAGTGGTGTAACCGATACTTTAAAAAATAATTATTATAAATATCCTGCACTTGTTCCTACAATGGATTGGAAAGATACTCAAGCACCTAATAATCCAACTAGTTTAAGATTTGATAGAGTTAGTGGAATTGGAACAACTGCATTAACATGGGATATTCCTAGTGGTGAAGATATTAAGTTCTATGTTTTATATCGTTCATTAAATCCAAATTTTGATTCACTAAATACTACTGATCCTCAAAATATATTTAAGATTACTTCTAAGAATTTTGTTCAAATTGATAATAAATTTCCAACCGATAATGCCTTTTATTTTGTTACAGCCCTTGATTGGAATAATAATGAAAGTGGAGTGAGCAATAAATTTGAATATCAGCCAGCATTAGTTTTACCTGATACACCAAATTTAATATTACCTCTAAATGCTCATGCCAATGTTAAGGATACATTAAATTTAGTATGGAATTATGCTAAGAATGCTAATTCATATTCTCTAAGAGTAGCTACTGATGCTGCATTTGCAAATATTGTTATTTCAGAATCATCAATTATTGATACAACATTTCAAATTACAGGATTGACTGGTGAAACAGAATTTTATTGGAGCGTGAAAGCAGAAAATCTTGCAGGAAGTAGTGATTATGCAGCTAGTTATTCTTTTACAACCGGATATCCTTCTGCGCCAACATTACTTACTCCATTATTCCAAGAACTAAATGTTATCTTAGATCCAGTTTTTATTTGGAATAGTAATCCAAGTGTTACTTCATATCACATTCAAATTTCTGAAGGTCTTGGAATTGTAACCGCTCAAATAGTTCTTGATACAGTAATGACTGATACATCTGTACAATTAACAAATTTAAAACCTGGAACTTTTTATTCTTGGCGAGTTAATGCTGTAAATCAATACGGCACAAGTCTTTGGTCTCTAGTATTTCAGTTAAAAACTATGGTAATACTTCCAGATGTTCCAATATTGCTAGCGCCAATTAATGATTTGAATACTGCAGGTGAAACAGTCACATTTGTATGGAATAGTGCAGAATATGCAAATACATACAAAATTCAAGTTTCCAAAGTTGAATCATTTTCATCCAGAATATACGATAATGATAATTTGGTAGATACAACAATTACTTTTAGTGGTTTTGAAGGCGCAACTAATTATTACTGGCGTGTAAGAGCTAATAATAATGGTGGAAGTAGTGCGTTTTCTCAATCGTTTAAATTCTCAACTGGATTTCCAGTTATGCCTAGCTTGGTTTATCCTGGCTATCAAGAAATAAATAAAGAACTTGATCCAATATTTAAATGGACAAAATCAGATTTGGCAACTGAATACAAAGTTCAATTGTCAGCTGGTTTGAGTTTGAATATGAGTAAACTTTTAATTGATTCAGTTGTTGTTGATACTAGTTTATATTTTAATAGGTTAAGCGTAAACACTTACTATTCGTGGCGTGTAATGGCTCTTAATGATGTTGGCGAAAGTAATTGGACAGGATTATTCCAATTTAAAACTGCGGCTGATTCTATTCTTGCAGTTGAAGAAAGTGAATTAGAAATTCCTGTAGAATATTCTTTGGAACAGAATTATCCAAATCCGTTTAATCCATCAACAACAATTAGCTTTGCTTTACCAGAAGCTGGAATGACTAGTTTAACTGTTTATAATATAATAGGTCAAGAAATTGCTGTGCTAGTTTCTGATTATTTGGAAGCTGGTGTTTACAAAGTGAATTTCGATGCTAATTCTGTAAATAAACGACTTACTAGTGGATTATATTTATATAGATTGGAATCAAAGGATTTTACATATATTAAAAAAATGCTTTTAATTAAGTAATATTTCTGTTTTATACAAAATAAAATATTACTTTACTATAAGAAATTATAACAAATCTAATAACTAAAAATAACTGTTAACGTAGAGGAAATTACATGAAAAAATTTCTACTATTAGCTTTCATTTTATTACTTACTAATTCAATAATATTTGCTCAATCAGGCAAAATATCTGGAACAATTTCAGATGCTACTACTGGCGAGGCTTTAATTGGTGTAAATATTATTGTTGAAGGAACTTCTTTAGGTGCCGCCACAGATGTGGATGGTTTTTATGTTATCCTAAATGTTTCTCCTGGTACGTATAACTTAAAAGCTTCGTACATTGGTTTTGCACCACAAACAATCACAAATTTGCGTGTAAATATTGGTCAAACTAGTGAAGCAAATTTTAAACTAAGCGATCAATCAATTCAAACTGATGTTGTGGTTGTTGTTGCAACAACTCCAGTAGTTCAAAGAGACGTTGCTTCCAGTGGCGCCAACTTAAATGCCGAAGAAATTAAAAACTTGCCTGTTGTAAACATTGCAAGTGTTGTTGGTCTTCAAGCTGGTGTTGATGGTGGAACGATTAGGGGCGGCTCCGGCGACGAAGTTGTTTATGAAGTAAACGGTATCTCAATGAGAGATGGACGTGACAACTCTTCATATAATAATTTAAGTATGACTGCTATTAAGCAAATTCGTGTGCAATCAGGTGGTTTTACCGCTGATGTTGGTGATGTTCGCTCTGGTTTAATTGAAGTTGTTACCAAAGAAGGCGATAAACATAAATACACAGTTAGTTTCCAAGGACAATATCGTCCAGCTTCTAATAAGCATTTTGGACAATCTGTAAATGATCCAAACTCATATTATATTCGTCCATTTGTTGATGATGATGTTGCTTGGACAGGTACAAATAATGGAGCGTGGGATAAATATATGCAAAGACAATATCCAGAGTTTGAAGGATGGAATGCATTTGCTGAAGGAACACTCCAAAATGATGACCCGACTGATGACTTAACTCCCGAAGCTGCTCAAAGATTATTCTTATGGCAACACAGAAGAACTTTTGATATAACTGAGCCTGATTATGATTTTGACATGTCTATTAGTGGTCCAGTGCCAGTAATTAGTAAATATTTAGGTAGTTTAAGATTCCTATCAAGTTTTAAACAAAATAGAACAATGCTTTTAGTTCCACTTTCTACTCCTGATTATAAAGACTATAATGCTTCCTTAAAATTGACTTCTGATTTATCAAAAGGAATAAAATTATTGGTTGAAGGTTTTTATGGGGAACAAGCGGGAACTGCAACTAGCACAAGTGGTGCAACATATGGAAGCCTACCTACCGATCCAGGGATGTTTCAAAATGATTGGTATCTTGCTGATAGAGTTGATTATGGAAGTTATACAGATGCAGTACTTTTCTCAGATGCATACTTTACACCTTCAACCATTAAGCGTTCAAGCTTTGCTGCTAAATTGACTCATGCTATTAGTTCAACAACATATTATGATTTAATATTTAGTAATTTTAACTCCGATTATATTACACAACCTGGACGTGCAAGAGACCTTACTGAAAAATATCTTTTCGGAAATAATTATTATGTGGATGAAGCTCCTTTTGGCTATTATCAAGGTGCTTCAGATGTTTGGAATGGTGGTAGTATTTTAATGGGTTCAATTTACAGTCAAGGTAGAGATTGGAGTAAAACTTCAGTTTATAATTTAAAGTTTGATTTTGTATCCCAGTTAGATAAATTTAATGAGATTAAGACAGGATTCTTATTTAGAATTAATGATTACAATACTCATTATGGATTGAGATCTGAACTTTACAGCACAAATAATAGAGATTATCAATGGGATAATCAACCTCTGTTGTTTGCTGCTTATGTGCAAGATAAATTAGAATTTGAAGCTATGGTTGCTACAATTGGTGTTCGAGTTGAATACTCTGACCCAAATACGGAATGGTATGATTATTCACCTTTTGATAAAGGATTTTCTGCTTCCAATTCTGATTATCGAGATGATTTAATAGCAAAGAAAAAAGTTGATTCTCAAATAATTTTTATGCCTCGTTTGGGAATTGCTTTTCCAATTACTGAAAACAGTAAATTGTTTTTAAACTATGGTCATTATCAAACACTACCAACACCTAATAATTTGTATTTACAAGTAGAAGATACTTTTGGGCAAATTAAATCAATGGCTAATCCTTATGCGTCTTATGAAAAAACAATTACTTACGAAGTTGGTTATGAGCATAATTTGTTAGATCAATATTTATTAAGAATAACTGGTTATTATAAAGACATAACTAATCAATCAGATGATATCTTATATCAAAGCAGCGATGCAACTGTAAGCTATAATAAAACAGAACCTGTTGAATACAGAGATATTAGAGGATTTGAAATTCAGATAAATAAAAACCGTGGTGATTGGTTTACAGGTTTTATTAATTATAATTATATGGCTACCTCACTTGGTAAGTTCGGATGGGGAAAATATTTTGAATCACCTGTTGATACAAAGACCTATATAGATAATGAGGGACAAAGTTGGTTTGAACAAACCAAACCAATTCCACGACCTATTGCAAGAATTAATGTTGATTTTTTCACTCCAAGTGGAATGGGGCATTTACTTAGTGATTGGAGGTTAAATGTATTATCAACTTGGAAATCTGGTGAATATGCATCATGGAATGGCGGATTAGGTATAAATGCTGAATCAAGATATAATCTTCACTGGTTAGATTATTACAACACTGATATCAGAATATCAAAAACATTGGATTTTGGTAACTTTGATATTCAACTGTATGTTCAAATTTACAATGTATTTAATGCAAAACGATTATCATCAACAGGATTTTCTCACGGAGATTACGATTTTGATAATTATTTGAAATCACTTCATCTATCCAAAAATGTTGGTGACAAACTTACAACATATAACAATATTCCGGGAGAAGATAGACCTGGTGATTATAGAGAAGATGATGTGTCTTTTGTTCCTATTGAAGCTGTTGGAAATATAAATAATATTGAAGCACCTACAATTGGTCAAATCTATTATGATGCAAATACCGAAAGATATTATGAATATTCCAATACAGAAGGGTGGGATAGAGTTGATGATAGTAAGATGCAAAAAATACTCAAAGACAAAGCATACATTGATATGCCTAACTTCGGATTCTTTTCATTCTTGAATCCAAGAAATATTTTCTTTGGACTTAAATTTAATTTAGAGCTTTAATAAGGTAATTTAAAGGGACTAATATGAAAAATAATATTATCAAAATGTTTTTAATACTTTTATCTGTCATTATTATAATACCGCTGAATAATAATAATGGACAAGGTTTAGGAAAAGTTGAAAAGTGGCTAAATGTTGGTTCTTTTCATAACTGGTATTCAAGTATTGGTGGTGAAAGAGAAGAGGATCATCCAGCAGCTCCTAAATATATACAATTATGGGGATGGCAATGGCCTGCTTTTTATACAAGACAAGACCAGCAAGCAGCTAAAGGATTATGGATTGGTACAAGAAATTACACTGACCCACAAGCAAATAATACAAAATTCGATTACAAAGTGGTACACTGTGGTCCACGACCACAAACTGGTGGGGAAAGTGAATTTTTTCCAATTGAATTCAAACACTACGCTAAATTTAAGCCAACTGAAGTTCGTGTTGATGATGCACTAACTGGTTATCCTGGTCAAGAAGTTAATATTGATATTATTGATCCAAATTTAATTTCAGATCAGATGATTTATAATTACGTTAATACCCAAATTGGTATGAGTATGAAACGTAAAATATATCAATTCAGTAATCCGTATTACGATAATTTCCATGTAATTGAATATACTTTTATTAATACCGGAAATATTGATGCTGATGAGGAAATTGAAAGAACAAGCGGTGACTTGGAAGATGTCTACTTTTATTTCCAAAATAGAATGGGATTTGTTCAAGAAACAAATTACTTATTTGGTTCTGAAACCCAATATGGTGCTAATACATTAAATAATGAAGTTGGACCTTATGCAGCTGGTGGTAATGAAGATTTACGTTACTCTTATGCGTGGCACGGATACTGGAGTGGATTTAAGGGTGGTTACAATAATGTTGGTGGTCCTATTTGGCATCCAGGTACTTCTGGTAGCACCCAGCGTATTAATGATGCAGATACAGTTGGACGTTTGGGATGCGCACAATTTGCTGGCACTTTAACTCTTTTTGCTCAAAATGGAATTGACCCAACTATTGACGACCCATTGCAGCCCTCAACTACAGGTTATGAATCTTCTGATGCTGACTTAAATTATAACTCAGATGTTTTTGATGGTGGGCAAATGCAAAAAAGATATGCGTGGATGGTAAAAGGTCATCCTGCTCAAAGTCATGCTGATTGGATTACTGGTGGTGATTATGTTAATTCTACAACGATTGGTGGAGATAAATCTGCAAATACTGCAGGTTATTCTTATGTAAACGGTTATGGACCGTACCAAGTAGCTTATGGTGATAGTGTTAAATTAATACTTGTTGAAGGTTCTTCTGGTTTAAGTAGAGATGAATCAATCAGAATTGGTAAACAATTTATGAAAGGTCAGATTAGTGTTGCTGATAAAAATATAGCAGTACTCGGCGGCCAAGATTCACTTAAAGTTTCTTTTGAAAGAGCTATGGATGCATACAAAAATGGCTGGAATATTCCTCAAGCACCGTACCCTCCAAAATCTTTTTATGTAAACTCTCGCGGTGGGAAAATTGATTTAGAATGGACAACTTATGATGAAGGTCCTGTAGTTAACGGGTTTGAAATTTATAGAAATACTCTTCTTCCAGTTGAGGGATATGCGAGTAACGAATGGTTTTCGAAATATGAAAAACTTATCTATGAAATAAATGGAAGCGATACTAATTATGTCTTCCCTGCAGATTTAAGAGCGTTTGCCGATACAACATCACGTCAAGATATTGCATATTATTATTATATCGTTTCTATAGGTGATGATGTTGCTAGCAATTCAACCTTAAATATTCCGGCATATACTCTTAAAAGCAACAGAGCCTATACTCAATCTTATTTTCCGGCATACAAAAATAGGCCAGGATTACCAGATATTACAAGTAAAGTAAGAGCTTATCCTAATCCTTATATTATCGCCGCATCCGATAATTGGATGTTCGGAAGTAATAGTGCTGAAAGAAACAGAATATTTTTCGATAACCTCTCTGGTTTATGTACAATTGATATTTATACTGAATTGGGTGAGCTTATAAGAAAAATTGAGCATACAAATGGTGGTGGGTCTCATCATTGGGATTTAAGAACTTCATCAAACCAACTTATTGTTAGTGGAATCTATATTGCCGTTATAACAGATAGTAAGACTGGAAACAGAGAAATTGTAAAATTCTCAATAATTAGATAAAAATTATAATAGGTACTTAAATGAATAATAAATTAAAAATTATATTGTCTGTTATAATGATATTTTTTGTAGCAGAAATTAATTTAGCACAAGTAAAGCTTGCTCAAAGTGGAATGAAGTTTTTGAGTGTTAGTAGTGATGCAAGAGCGTCATCTTTAGGAGAAGCCGTCACATCTGTTGAAGGTAATTCCTCATCAATGTTTTACAATCCGGCTGCGATGTCTCGTCAATCAAATGAAATTGATGTTACATTTTCCAATACACAATGGTTTGCAGACATTAAGCATATAAATGCGGCTATAAGTTATGCTCCTAGTAATGGATTGTATGGAGTTTTTGGGGCATCAGTTCAAAGTGTTGATTATGGATTATTTCATAATACAATTATTGGACCTGACGGTGGTGCATTAGATATTGGAACATATTCTCCAACTGCTCTAGCTATAGGCATAGGCTATGCAAGAGCTCTATCAGATAAATTTTCAGTTGGTGGAAATGTTAGATATGTTTATCAAAACATTGGTGAAGGTTTTGTTATTGGTGGAACTGAAGCAAATTATAAAACTACTAAAATTGATTTGGATGTGTACGCTTTTGATTTTGGCGTGTTATATAAGACTGGTTATAAAAGTCTAAACTTTGGTATGTCTATAAGAAATTTCTCGCAAGAAATTATGTATTATGAAGAAAATTTCCAATTACCACTTTCTTTTAGATTAGGACTATCAATGAATCTATTGGATATTTATAGTGTTGACCCTAGCAATCATTCGTTTTTATTCTCAGTTGATGCAGAACACCCACGAGACAATAAAGAGATGTTGCACATTGGCGGTGAATATAGATTTATGAGAATTCTTTCTTTAAGAATTGGTTATGTAACTCCAGAAACAACTCTTGCTGGAATGAATTATGGCATAGGTGTAAATTATGAATTAATAGGAATTAACTTTGGATTTGATTACTCTTACACAGAGTTTGGTGATTTTGACCCAATCCACAGAATGTCAGTCAAATTGTCATTTTAATAATTTTAAAAATAGTTCCATCTGTAAAAAATATGAGGTTATAATCAGATGAAAAATAGAAAAATAGTTTTGTCAAAAATATTTATGCTAATAATATTAGCAATTATGGTTTTTAGCTGTACTCCTGATACGAATCCTAGTCTTTATAAAAGTAATTACGATAAAGGTATTCCTTCAGAAATTATTTCTGTTAGCCCAGAAAGTGGGTACTCTGGAGTTACAACAATAACTATTACTGGCAAAAACTTTAGTCCAGTTCTTGAAGAAAATTCGGTTTATTTTAGCTCAAAAAAGGCTCAAATATTATCGGGTTCAACAACTGAATTAGTTGTAAAAGCTCCAATTATAAGTGGTGATTCCGTTAGAATATATACTAAAAAAGTTGGAGTTGAAGACTATAGTAATACTTATTACTATAAACTTGGTTCTGCTGTTAGTGAATATTATTCCTTTGTAGCAAACCAAGAACCTTATGTTGCAACTATTGATTTAGTTGGAAATATATATTTCTCATACATAGAATCAACAGTTGGTAAAGGAATATACAAAATAGATATAGAAGGTGCGCTTTCTGAATTTGCCCCTAAGGGTGGTGAAACATTTTTTAATGATTTAAAATATCATTCAGACGGATACCTTGTTGGTGTTTATGGGAATAAAGCAATATTTAAGATTGAATCTGGTGTGAAACCAGCTGTTTTAATCAATACAAATAATAATAGCATTAAATTAAATTCATTCGACTTTGATAAAAACAAAAATATTTGGGCAGCAGGTAAAGGTGGCTTTATAGTTGGGGCAAAACCTGATAAATCATTTAAATTATTTGAGTATACAGATGAAATTTCTGGATTAAGAGTTTTTAACGACTACCTCTATGCAATTTCTGGTGAAGATAATAATCAAAATATTGTGCGTTTTCCAATTATATATCCAGATAGCATAGGTACTGTTGAAACTTATTTCCCATTTTCGTCAAATGTTCCTGTAGGCGTTGTTGCTAATTCACTTACCTTTGCAGCTGATGGTCAAATGTACATTGCAACTACACCTTTATCTACTAATTCCGATCCAATAGATCCAATTATGTACGTAAATACCGATGGCTCTTTTGGCACTTGGTATCCTGGACTGATTACTTCAGGGGTTTCTAGTTTTACTTGGGGAAGTGGTACTGAATTATTTGTAATAAGAGATAGATTCCCTAATGATAGAGCTGTTGTAGCAAATCCCGGATTCGGACAGAGTATTTTGAAAATTGATATGGAACGTCTTGGTGCTCCTGACTATGGACGTAATTAAAAAATTCTGTAGATAAAATGAATTAATTGGTCGTTTTTATTCTTATTGTTAAAGCCAGTAAACTATTACTGGCTTTTTTATTTTCTTTCCTTTAAGTAACTTTACTATTCATTTTTGTACCTATAACAATATATATTAATCAAATTTCTATTTTTCTTTTTAATCTATTATCTAAAATTTAAAATATATTTATATGAATATACTCGGAATTTCAGCTTTTTATCACGATAGTGCAGCAGCACTTATTATTGATGGAAAAATAATTGCTGCCGCTCAAGAAGAGCGCTTCTCAAGAAAAAAACACGACCATCGTTTTCCAATAAATGCAATTAACTATTGTTTAGAAGAAGCAAACTTATCAATAAATGATATTGATTATGTAGCTTTTTATGATAAACCTTTCCTAAAATTTGAAAGAATTCTTGAAACCTATCTAACTTTTGCTCCAAAGGGAATTAAATCTTTCATTAAGGCAATGCCACTTTGGATTAAAGAAAAACTCTGGTTAAAAGATGTAATTAGCAAGGAACTGAATTTTTCTGGTAAAATACTTTTCCCTGAACACCATGAATCACACGCTGCTTCTGCATTTTATCCTTCACCGTTTACCGATGCAGCTTTTATAACCATCGATGGAGTTGGTGAATGGACTACCACTAGCTATGGAATTGGCGAAAACAATAATATTAAAATATTAGCTGATATTAAATTTCCTCATTCAATTGGTTTACTTTATTCTGCATTTACTTATTATACGGGATTTAAAGTTAATTCTGGTGAATATAAAGTTATGGGACTTGCGCCTTATGGAGAGCCTAAATATGTTGACTTAATACTAAATGAATTAATGGATTTAAAAGACGATGGTTCATTTAAGCTAAATATGAAATATTTCAATTTTGCTGCTGGTCTTACAATGACAAACTCAAAGTTTGATAAACTATTTGGTGGACCAGCACGAAAGCCAGAATCAGAATTAACACAACGCGAAATGGATTTAGCCCGTTCAGTTCAAGATGTTACAGAAGAAGTTATGCTACGAATTTCCAGACATGTGAAAAAAGTAACAGGCAAAAAAAATCTTTGTCTTGCTGGTGGCGTGGCACTAAATTGTGTAGGTAATGGAAAAATACTTAAAGAAAAAATATTTGATAACATTTGGATTCAACCTGCTGCTGGCGATGCCGGTGGCGCACTTGGTGCTGCACTTTTTATATGGCACCAATATCTTGGAAATGAAAGAGTGGTTAATCAAAAAGGTGATTCGCAAAATGGCTCATATTTGGGACCAAATTTTGATAACCAAATCATTAAAGAATTCTTAAATTCTGCTTCAATAAAATATAAAGAATTATCTAATGAAGAAATTACAACCGCAATAGCAAACCTATTAAATGATGAAAAAGTTATTGGATTATTTAATGGGCGCTCAGAGTTTGGTCCTCGCGCACTTGGAAACCGTTCCATAATTGGAGATGCTCGTTCCCAGAAAATGCAATCAATAATGAATCTAAAAATCAAGTTTCGCGAAAGTTTCCGTCCATTTGCGCCATCAGTTTTGGAGGAAAAAGTATCTGAATATTTTGAAATGGATGTCGAAAGTCCGTATATGCTTCTTGTTGCCGATGTGAAAAAGGAACGCCAAGAAAAAATGACAGATGCTGAACAACAATTATTTGGAATTGAAAAACTAAATATTAAGCGCTCGGATATTCCAGCTATTACTCATATTGATTATTCGGCGCGCATTCAAACCGTAAATAAAGAAACAAATCCATTTTATCACGCAGTTATTTCTAAATTTGATGAACTGTATGGTTCCGCCGTTATTGTTAATACTTCGTTTAATGTTCGCGGTGAGCCAATTGTTAACAAACCAGAAGAAGCCTATACATGCTTTATGCGAACGGATATGGATTACCTTCTTCTTGGAAATTTTCTTTTGGATAAGAATGAAATGGGTAAGCTTGAAAAAGATGTTGATTGGAAAAAAGAGTTTGACTTGGATTAGTTAAATTCTAAAGTTTGGTTGTTTATTAGAAATAAAAAGTGTCATTCCGGTTCCGACTTGTATGGATTATTGGGAATCTCCTTAATGAAAAGATTCCCCCTAGAAACATGTTGGAATGACGGATAATTTGTGAAGAATTTATAATAATTTGGTGAATTAATTTTGAAGTTTTAAACAGAAGTAAAGCTATGATTATAGAAGAAATAAAAAATATAAACAGTGATAAAAAAGAATTAAAGAAATTTGGCAAATCAGTTGGATTAGTTCTATTGCTAATAGGAATTATACTACTTATTTATTCAAAGGCAGTATTCCCAATATTTTTAAGTCTTGGAAGTTTTCTAGTTGCAGCAGCATATATATTCCCAATAATATTATTACCATTTCAAAAAATATGGATGACTTTCGCAGTAATAATGGGATTTGTAATGACACGAGTGATTCTTTCAATTTTATTCTATTTGGTAATCACTCCAATTAGTTTTCTGTCAAAGATATTCCAAAAAGATTTCTTAAATTTGAAGATAGAAAAAGACAAAAAGTCGTATTGGAATTTAAGAAATGAAAATTACGACAAATCATCAACCGAAAAGCAATTTTAACTATGAGCAAAATATCAATTATATCTGAGTTGTGGGATTTTCTGAAAGAACGAAAAAAATGGTGGTTACTTCCAATAATAATATTTTTAGTTTTACTTGGAAGTTTAATAGTGCTAACACAAGGTTCAGCATTAGCACCATTTATTTATGCAATATTCTAGCGTTAGTTATTTCTTACAAAGTTTAGCAATTGATTCTGTAAATTTTTAGCGCCATTGAATCTTGGATTTACCATTAAGCAACTATTTATAGCATCAAGTGCGGCTTTATAATTTTGAGTCAATGAATAAGCGCCTGCTAAATTGTAATAAACTTGAGCATCTTGTGAATTGTATTTTAATGACTTGCTTAAATATTTTATTCCAATATCAGTCTTCTTTTTTGACAATTCAATTATTCCAATCCATTTACTTGCAAACGCATTTTCCTTAATTTTATCGTATTTGTATAAATAGGGAAGTGCTTCATCAAACAGTTTTAGCGTAATTAAATTATTGCTAATCATTTCATAATAATCATATACAAAAGGATATTGAAAAATTACGGCATCCATTTCTGCCAAATAATTTTTAATATCACCTTTTTTGAAAAACCAAGTAGCCATTTTTCGATGTGCTTGTTCCCACGATAATTTGTTATCTATTACAAAAAGAGCTAATGAATCAGAAAAATTTTGAACATCAAAACTTTCAATTATTTGCGCCAAAGATTTTGGACTTTTAACAAAAGGCCAATCGCCTTTAAGAATTGTAAGTCTGTATCTGCCAATTGTTGAATCAAGATGAGTAAAATTATAATGTTCTCTTACAAACTTATCTTGAAATTCATTATTTACAATGTCAATTTTGGAATCTGGCAATAAATTATCCTCCAACATTTTTTCAATAAATAATTTACCAATTTCTTGATAACCAGTAATTGTTGGATGAAGATGGTCGGTCATTAAATTATTTCCAACAACTCCATTTGGACTAATTTTATTGAATTTTTCTTCCGCAAAAACAACTGGATAATTGTATTTTTCCGCTAGTCGTTTTATTACCTCGTTAATTTCAGTGGGCGCTCGAAAGCGTAGGGCATCCAAGTCTTTTGCTTTTGTGAAAAACTCCAATGCTTTTGTAGTGTTTTTGGAAACCAATTCATCCATTCCTAAATCATAATTAAATTGAGCGGAAGTATCATCTTTTTTATTGTTAGAAACAAAAGGTGGTTGATCTTTCAAATTGCTCACTAAATCGGATAGAATAACTTTTACTCCAGCATCTTTTGCCATTTGCAGCATTTCGTCTAAATTTCCCTCAAACTGATTTATTCCAATTTTATAAACTGGTGAATCAAATTCTATCATTTGGTCACTTGCCATTCGCGACATTAAAGTGCCACCTTTTCCCTCTGGTTTTGGAAACAAGGACATAACACTTTTTATAAAATTGCGTAATAACTGAACGGTTTTATATTTATTGGCAAAAAGCATTTCTTTTACAATCCATCTTGAATTACCAAGAGATTCCAAAGAGCCAGCTCCAAGTGCACCGTAATATTCATTATGACCAGCATAGATTAAAATTAAATCTGGCTTTTGCTCCAAAACTCCATGCATCATATCAAGTAATGAATAACTGCTTATTGCTGCCATTGCGCAATTTATAACTTCAATAGTTTTTTCGGGATAAAGCAATTCCAAACGCATTTTTACATATCGAGCAAATGAGCCATTTGGTGTAAAAGGATAACCTGCGGCGCTGCTTCCACCTAGAATGAAAATTCTAATGCTATTATCTTTTTTGTTTATATCAAATAAATCTTGAGATGGGTAAGGAGTAGCGTCAGTAGTGTAAAAATATCGTTTAGCAATTTCTGGATTGCACATCATTTTTTGAGAATCTATATATTCCCATTGATTAAATTTTTCTCCATAGTTGAAAATAGAAAGTCCAATTTCTAAAAAAACGATTAAAAATATTGGAATAAAAAGAAGCAGTAAATTGAAATAAAATGGATACTTTTTTTTATCTTTTACAACACTTGTCTGTTTTTGTATTTTAACTTTAGCCAAAAAATCCTCACTAAAAATATATTTTGATAACTAAAATAGCACAAAAATATATTTATTTCTTTCCGAAACTGGATTAAATTAATTATGGAAAAGTAATTTAGCGAAGAAGTAGCATTTTTTTACTTTGTGTGTAAGTGCCAGATTTCAAAGTGTAGTAGTAAACTCCAGAAGCTAAATTTCTTGCGTCAAATTGAACTGAGTAATTTCCAGCATTTTGTTCTTTATTTACAAGAGTAGCTATTTCCTGTCCGAGAATATTATATATTTTTAATGTAATTGGTTGTGTGTAATTGTTTTTTGCATTTTGAGGAATTGCATATTGGATTGTAGTTGTTGGATTAAATGGGTTTGGAAAATTCTGGTCAAGTCTAAATTCGGAAACTAAATTATTGTTTTCTTCAACTGAAACAGTCGGCTCGGAGTAATTTGCCGTAAGATTATCAAAAAATATTGAGCCAGAGTAATTTGTATTTACAACTCTTCCCGATGCTAAAATAACAGCTATTCTGGTTAAAGTGATTGGAAAATGGAAAACATTTGTGGCAACTAATGGAATTGGTTTTGAAAATTTTGCCTTCAAAGTATCAAAATGCTCGTCCACATCAAGTTGTTTATCAGCAAGAATTGCAAACTCCTCGCCACTATAATTTGTTACAATAAATGCAATTGAGTGCTTAAAATCATTCCCATTTGCGTCCAATCCAAAATTAAGAGGAATTCCTTCAATTGGAATATTTGTATTTAAATAAGCCCAATTTTGCACTCCAGATTGATAAACAAAATTATAATTTAGTTTAACTGAGGAATTTCCTTCAGTAAAATGCGAGTTAGCAATTTCAATATTGCTTTTAGAAGTGTCTATATTTTCGCCACTGAAACTCCAATTATCCAAAGTTTCAAAGCTATTTAAAATGGAAGTTCCATTTTTCATTGAAATTGTAACAATTGCTGTGTCGCTAATTTCGTTCCAAATTACAATTATTTTTGTTGTTCCTTCCGAAATTCCGGTAAATTTTCCAAGTGAGTCAATTGTTCCAACATTTGTATTTGTGGAAGTCCAGTTAAAATTGTTAGTTGATAGTTTTTGGTCAAATCCAAAAACATCAAAAGCTTTAACACTAAATTGAACGCTATTTGTCGTATCGGCAAAGAGAACTTCGGGTGAAATTTGCAACTTAACAATTGAATTTACAATTACAAGCGATGAATCAAGCAAGCCATCGTATTCGGCAATTACATATCCAGTATCAGCTTTTCCGCCCGCTGTAAATAATCCAGTTGTTGATATTGAGCCAAAATTATGACTTAATGAATAATTTACATTTGCAGTTGTTATAGTGATTGGATTAAAAAACTCGTCAGTTCCGCTAGCATTAAATTGATAATTTTTAGCAGAAAACACTTTTGCATATTTTGTGTTTAAATTTATTTTCGATAAGCTAGATTTATTATCCAACGAAACAACCATCAAACTATTTGAAACACTGCGTTCACCACCAGCATCGGATGGCGAATTTACGATACTATTTCGCACTACCATTGTTGTTGAGCCGCCACCATCCATATTAACAGCGCGATAAACTCCGAAATTGACTAAAAAATCAGCAAGCTCTGGTAACGACATTCCATTGCTTGTTGTTTGCCTTCCATCAACTGTTACAAGATATAAATAGCGTTTGTCTTCACTAAATCCCGCCGCAGTTCTTGGATGGCGTGCAGACGCAAATGTGTTTGAACCGCCTTCTTCGACATAGCAAGCAAGAGCACAGTTTTCGCCGTTACTAACAATTTTTGGATATCCGTTTAGCAGAGTTACAATATTTTCTGGGGCGGGAGAAATTTTTTGAATCACGGAAATAGTATCACCAATTGAAATTAGTGAATCAATAAAATCTTTTGAAGTTCCATGTCCAGAAAGTACAACTTTTCCTTTTGATAAAGCCATTGAGCCTTGTCCAACTTTTTTATCAACTACAATATATTTTACTGTGTCGTTTACTTGAATTTTTGAAATTGGTTCAACCAAAATTTCGCTTCCATATTGGTTGGTTCCAGTTGTAGTTCCAAAATAAGAATTAAAAAGAATTAGAAAGTCAGTTTCACGAGTTTTGTTTATTCCATTAATGTTTTTAGAAGTTTTATCACTCAAAATGAGTTTTGAACTTAATGAAAGTCGCTCGATAAAAGGCTCTTTATCTGAAGAAAAACCAATTGTTGACCAATTATTATTTTGCGTAATTATTTCACCTTCTCTAATTTGCATTCCAACATCTTGACCATTTCCGTCAAAAAATCCACCATTAATAGCACCAACAATATGATGTCCTTCAGAATTATAACGCGCTGACATGGCGGAAGTTTTTTCAAATCCAGTAATTTTGTCCTTACTAATTCCAGCTTCAATTTTTATAATTTCTTCTTGTAAGTCAATTTTTAGAATATCTAAAGTCCACGGAACATTTGGCTCATGCACAGAATAATGGAAAACGCCTTTTGCAACTTGTTTTATTGATAAAGTATCAAATTGATGTTGCGAAAAAATTGTTAAATTTAACGCAAAAAAATAAAAAAGTAATGTTTTTTTCATAGTATTTTAAGTTAATAATTATAAAAATATTAATGTATTTTAGTAACTAACTTACTAAAATAAAATTTTACAATTTGAAATTTTGCGAGGATTTATGTTTTTGCAACCATCTGAAAAAACAGCCATTATTTATAAAAATGAAGTGATTAGTTATAATTTGCTTTTGAAAACAATTTCGCAATACTCAACTTTGTTTGATGAAGCAAAAACCCAAAAAATTGCAATTTATTTGGAAAACCGTCCAGAATGGGTTTACACATTTTATTCTGGAATGATGACGCAGTCAATTCTTGTTCCAATTGATTTTATGCTTCCACCAGATGATGTTGCATATATTTTAAACGATTGCCAGCCCGAAGTAATTTTCTATTCCAACGAAACGGAAACGCGTGTTAACGAAACTTTATTGCAAGTAAATCACGCAATGATAAAAATAAATATTGATAATATAAATTTAGCCGAAATAGATTGTGAAACGCGTGCATTAGCTCCATATAACGATGATGATGTTTTTTCAATTATTTATACTTCTGGAACAACAGGAAAGCCCAAAGGTGTTATGCTGACTTTTGGCAATATTGAATCAAATATTTATGGAACAACAAAATACGTTGAAATATTTAAAGAACGTTCGCGCACTTTGGTTTTGCTTCCATTGCACCACATTCTTCCACTTGGTGGAACTGTTTTAATGCCGCTTTATGTTGGAGGTACAATAGTTTTTTCACCATCTTTGCTTTCTGAAGATGTAATAGCAACTCTTCAAAACCACAAGATAAATATAATTGTTTCCGTTCCAAGATTTTTTGCATTAATCCGAAAGGGAATTAGAGAGAAAATAGATTCCAATAAAATTGCTTCATTACTATTTAAAATTGCTGAAAAGAGAAAATCAAGAAGTTTCTCAAGAAAAATATTTAAAAAAGTACACGAAAAATTTGGTGGTGAAATTGAAACTTTTGTTAGTGGTGGTGCAAAGCTTGATGAAAATGTTGCACGCGATTTCCAAACTCTCGGTTTTGAAGTTCTTGAAGGTTATGGAATGACAGAAACATCACCTATGATTACTTTTATTCGACCTGGTAGAGTTAAAATTGGTTCGGCTGGCGAGGTCTTTCCTGGAATGGAAGTAAAATTTGAAGATGGCGAAATTCTTGCTCGCGGACCAAATTTAATGAAAGGATATTACAACAAAGAAGCTGAAACAAATGAAGCAATTATCGATGGTTGGCTTCACACTGGTGATTTAGGTCATTTGGATGATGAGGGATTTTTATTTGTAACTGGAAGGAAAAAAGAATTAATTGTTTTATCCAATGGTAAAAATATTACTCCAGAAGAAGTTGAAATTAAACTATTAGCTGTTGATGATATTACAGAAGAAGTTGGTGTTTATATGGAGAAAGATCAATTATTTGCTATAATCTATCCTAATTTAGTAAAAGTAAAGACAAGAGAAATTGCTGATATAAGTGAGTACTACAGGTGGGAAGTAATAGCTAAATACAATGAAAAATCGCCATCATACAGACGAATTACTAATTTCACAATAGTTGAAGAACCGCTTCCAAGAACACGCTTAAGTAAGCTTAAACGATTTATGCTTCCAGAAATTGGGAAAGGAAATTCAATTAGAAAAGAGAAAAAAGAAGCAGATTTAGAATTTGAAGAGTATAAAATAATTAAGGATTTCTTAGTTAAGGAAAAGGAAAAAGAGGTTTTTCCATCCGACCATTTTGAATTGGATTTAGCTCTTGACTCACTTGATAAAATAACATTTCTTTCATTTTTGAGTTCAACTTTTGGAGTAGAACTGGTTGAAGATAATTTGGTCAAATATTGTACTGTTGAAAAAATATCTAATTATATAAAAGAGAATAAAACTAAAATAAATATTGAAACAATTGATTGGAAAGCAATATTTAAAGAAACGGTAAATCTTAATCTTCCTAAAAGCTGGATTACCGTAAACTTATTCAAAAACTGGTCAAGACTTGTTTTTATGTTTTACTTTAAAATTAAAGCCGAAGGACTTGAAAGACTTCCCAAAGGACCATTTATTATAGCTCCTAATCATCAAAGTTTTTTTGATGGACTTTTTGTTACAATGTTCATTAAAAATAAAATTATGAAACAAACATATTTTTATGCAAAGAAAAAACATATTGGTAATAAGTTTATTAATTTCTTAGCAAATAAGAATAATGTAATTGTTGTGGATATAAATAACGATTTAAAAAAATCTCTTCAAAAGATGGCTGCGGTTCTAAAAAGTGGAAAAAATATGATAATTTTCCCAGAAGGAACTCGTTCAGTTGATGGAGAATTAGGCGATTACAAAAAAACATTTGCAATTTTAAGCAGCGAATTAAATGTTCCTATTGTTCCTGTGGCAATTGGTGGAGCTTATAAAGCGCTTCCAAAAGGGAGTTTTATTCCAAGACCTTTTAAAAAAATATGTGTAAAGTTTTTAGAGCCCATTAATCCCGCTGGACATTCTTATGATTCATTGACAAATGAGGTGTACAAGAAAGTTGCATCTGAATTAAAGTGTTAATATTAAAAACCCCTGCAAAATATTTTGAAGGGGTTTAATAAATAAGTATAAATAATATCTACTCGTATAAAATTCAAAATAATTGGCTAAAATCAATTCATCAAATAATTACTTATTTATTTTTTAATAATCTGGTTATTCTTCTTTTCTAAACCCATCAATAGGTTTAGATTGAATTCTTTCTAATAAATTGAAATAGACTTGTTCAAGCTCAAGCTCAGTTTTAAATTCAACCGTAATCTTATCATGATCAGTATAGAAATGAATTTTATTTCCCTTCATATCTTTTTCAACTTTTGTAATATGATCAAAATTAATTAATTTGTCAAAAACTTCAATCCACATACTATCTCCTATAATTGGTTTTATTATTATCGAAAAATATATTTTCTTCTTTAATATAGCATGAAATTATTTGATTATTTCAAGTGCAAGATCAGCTCATATTAAAATGAGAAGTTGTAAGAATTTAACATTCATACAATTTTTGCACTTCTATTTTTGACATAACGTAAAGAACAAATACAAAAAATACTTTAGGAATTATTAAAACTGTTTGGGTAAAAAATTAAAGTTTTTCTAACTTATTTGCTTTGAAATCCTCCAAAGCTTCTTTTATTGACTTATCACCAGCTCCAATAAATATTTGCATTTTAGTGCGTTCTAAAACTTTTGCGGCGTTTCCACCAGGTCCGTTTCCAGTAATTAAAATATCAATATTTGCATTAAAAAGTCTCTGTGCTGTTTTTGGTCCAGCTCCATGAGCTTCTGCAGCAGAATCACTATTTTCAATAATATCAATTAATTCTGTTTCTTCGTCATAAATTAAAATATACTCACATCTTCCGAAACGAGCATCAACTATAGAATCTAAATCTTTACCTTTACTTGTAAATGCGATTTTCATAAAGTTTCCTTTTTTAAAATTTAATTATTTATTTAGCATTATTAACCAATTGTTACATTGCTAAATTGTTACCAACAATAAAACACTTTAACAATTAAGCAATTATTCTTTTTATTTTTTCCCAACTATTGGTTAAAATTTCGGTTAGTTCGCCTTTGTCATATTCAACAATAGTTTGAGCGTTTGTCATAGCTTTAGTAAAATTTTCATTGTATGGAATTGAAGCTATGTGTTCAATATTTTCTTTTTTTAGGAATTCGAGAATTTCATCGGTTCCATTTTTATTAATATCAAATTTGTTGATTATACATCCAGCTTTTATTTTGAAAGATTTAACCAAATCGTAAACGCGCTTTAAATCATGAATGCCCGAAATTGATGGTTCAGTAATCAATAATACAAAATTTGCTCCAGATAGTGATGAAACAACTGGACAACCGATGCCTGGCGACCCATCTATTAAGATATAACTTTTACTAATTGATTCGGCTAAGATTTTAGCTTCATTTTTAACTTTAGTTACTAGTTTGCCAGAATTATCTGAGCCAATGCCAAGGCGTGCATGAATCATTGGACTGTTAAGACGAGTTGTGGATGTAAACCATTTGCCCGAATAGGCTGCTTTCAGTTCAATAGCAGAAGTTGGACAAACTTTTGCACAGTACGCACAACCTTCGCAATCAATTGAATCTACTTCAAAATGGTTATTCTTAAATGGAATTGCATCAAAACGACATACATTTGCACAACGTCCACAATTTGTACAATATTTTTGGTCAATTTCTGCAATAAGACCACTATAAAAATCTTCTTCTTTTGCAAAATCTGGTTTAAGTAAAAGATGCAAATCAGCCGCATCCACATCACAATCGGCAACTAAAACATCATTTCCAGCAAGATATGCAAACGATGCTGTAATAGACGTTTTTCCAGTTCCACCTTTGCCTGAAATAACAACAATCTCTTTCATATTTTATTCAAATTCTTCTATTAAATTATAAATGTAATTCTTAACTTTCTCTAATTCGCGAGCAAATTCTGGAATTTGTAAATAAAGCAACTCTCCTTTGGAATAAAGCTCGGCAACTCGCCTGTCATTTGGAAACTTGGCAATTATTTCAATACCATTATTGTTGCAATAATCAATTACTTCATCGTTGCCAATTCCAAATCGATTAATAACAACTGCAAAATCCTTTTTCATTTCTCGCATAGTATCAACAGCAAGCTTCAAATCATGAAGTCCAAAAGGAGTTGGTTCTGTAATTAAGATTACAAAATCCACATTTTTTGTTGCTTCAATTACTGGGCATGAAGTACCTGGAGGTGAATCAAATATTTGTATTTTTGCTGCGGATAGATTTTTATTTACATATTTATTTGTTTGCTTAATTAATGGCACAGCTTGTTCTTCACCAATTGATAATCTGCTTTCAATCAAAGACAAATTGCCTAATTTTTTGTGAGTTAGCTCTCCCATTTTTTTAGGAATCATAGGTAGTGCATCTGTTGGACAAAGTTCGGAACAAGCGTAACAACTGTGGCAAAGTTCAGGAAGCACAGAAATAAAATCGCCAAATTGAAGAACGGCATTAAATTTACAAGCATTTTGACAAATTCCACAACCATTGCATTTATCTTCAATCCACTCTGGAATCATTTTAAATTTATCTTCTTTATTAATTATTTCGCCACTCAAAAAGAGTCCAGAATTTGGTTCTTCAACATCTAAATCAGTTAAAACCACTTGCGTATTTTGCGAAAGATAAGAAGCTAAATTTGTGGAAAGGGTGGTTTTACCAGTTCCACCTTTTCCACTAGCTATAGCAATTTTCATATATAATTAGATTTAAGATTTATAGATATGAGACACAAGATTATTATTCTTTCTCTCAATCTTTATTTGTTAAATAATCAGTTAATTTTTATTAATAACTCACAAAAAGGCAAAAGTATTTGAGTAGTCCAAAATCTCAAATCTTGTGTATAATTGTTTTTAATGAGCGCAGTTATCGTCATGTTCATGGTCGCTACCACAACTATTATCACCAGATTCTAGTAAGTTATCCAAATGTGCGCTAACTAGTATTTTTGGTTCAATTGAATCTGCTCCCATTATTACAGTAATTCCGTTTTGTGTAAAAATATCAATAGCGCGTTGTCCCATTCCACCAGCAATTATAAAATTTACGCCTTTCCCTGCCAAAAAACTTGGATATGCACCAGGCACATGTTCTGGTGGGTCTAGTGAATATTCCTTTGTAATTACATTGTTTTCGGTTTCTACAATTACGAAATTTTCACTGTGTCCAAAATGTGGTGACAATTTTCCACCTATTGCAGGAATTGCATAAAGTACTTTTTCCATTTTATTCTCCGTTTATTTCCCAAATTATGGGATAATAGTGATTTGAATTAGTTTGATTTATTTTTTTAATAATTCTTCTCTAACCATTGTATGATTACAAGCTGGGCATTTAAGTTCGGTGCATTTAATACCGCGTTGATGTGGTACTTTTTCTCCACATTTTGCACAAACACAAAAACCACCAGAGCCAAAACCACCGCCATTATTTCTACCTTGTCCACCACCTTTACCTAAACCTTTTCCAGAACCTAAGCCAGAACCTTTTACTTGATTATTCATTTTATCCTCCAATTATGTTGAACAGCATTTTCCATGTCCAAATCCACCAGCAATATTTAGGAGATTTGTGGAATTACATTCTGGACAATTAGAAATTGATTTATCAATATTAATATTAAACATATGTCCACAACTATTGCATTTAATTATGTTCTTTCTAAAATGAATATTTCCACCATCAATATTTAATGCATTTCCATTTATGATTAATTGTGCAATTGTATTGCGAGCTTTTTCAATTAGTCTTGTAAAAGTTGAGCGTGAAATATGCATTTCGTTTGCAGCTTCATCATGCGAAAGTCCAGTATAATCAGCCAATCTGAAGGCTTCATATTCATCCAAAGACAAAGAAACTTGTTTTAAGTAATTCATCTTTATTCCAATTGGCTTAAAGTCCGAAAATATTGGAGGTTGATGAACAATTCTTTCTTTTTTTGGCCGTGGCATATTGTCCTTAAAAATTTATAGTTTAAAAGTAATGAACATATGTGCATAAGTCAAGAATTAAGAAAAAATATTAAGAGAAAATGTAATATGTAAAAAAGAAAATTGGAATACCAAAATTCAAAAAGTTGATAAATCTTAGAAAGAAGAAGGTTTTAAAAGAGTAGAATGCAGAAAGGGGATAAATATTTAGAAACTATGAGGTAATGTATAAGTGCAAAATTTACTAATTATTCACAATCATCGAGACCAAGAAAATCTAAAAGTTTTAAATGTGTTTCGGAAGTTATTTTTACTTCGTATTTCTTGTAAATTTGAATTGTTTGCGAAATAGAATTATAATACTTTTGACAGCTTGGGCAATTATCAAGATGCTTTTTAATTGAAGTACATGTAGGTGAATTTAAGTCTTCACCAAGAGTATCACAAATGTGATTCATTACTTCTTTGCATTTTATTATGTGATCATTGTTCATAACTAAAACTTTTGTTTAATTCGTTTCTTAAAAAAGCTCGTGCTCTATGCAAACGAGATTTCACAGCAGGTACTGTGAGATTAATTGCTTTTCCTGTTTCTTCAGTCGATAATCCTTGAATATCTCGTAACATAAAAACAATTCTATAATCAGGAGGCAGCTTATCAATTGCTTTATCAAGTATTTCGCTAAGTTCACTATTTTCGGTAATTTTATCTGGAGTTATACTCCAGTCACTTATGTTTTTTTCATCAATAAGAGCATCATCATCATCTAATGATGTATAAGCATGTTTTTTATTGCTTCTCACCATCATTAAGCAGTGATTTGAAACAACTGTATAAAGCCAAGTAGAAAGCTTCGATTTTCCACTAAATTGATTAATCGATTTTACCATGCTTAAAAATGTTTCTTGCATAGTGTGCTCAGCTTTTTCTTTATCGCGACAGATTTTGAAAGCAAAGTTATAAACTGTTTGTTCGTACATTTTTATTAACTTTGAAAGAGCAGCTCTGTCACCTTTTTGTGCTTTTTCAATTATTTCGTTTTCATTCATTCGTTTGATGTAATTATTTTTGAAAAGATTCAAATGTAAGTGAATGGCTATGAATCTTTAATTTTATTAAATACTACTTTAAATCTACTATTGTGATACTCTCATTCAAAGAGTTTTAACTTAAAACTATTTTTGTTCATCTAATTGTTTTTTTAATAATTCATTAACAGCCTTTGGATTTGCTTTGCCTTGAGAAGCTTTCATTACTTGACCAACAAAAAATCCAATTACTGATTCTTTACCGCTTAAATATTGCTGAACTTGTGCTTGGTTATTCAAAATTATTGTGTTAATTATTCCTTCCAATTCAGATATGTCAGTAATTTGAACTAGATTTTTTTCTTTAACTATTTTAGCAGGGTCTTCATTTGTTTTCAACATTTCTGGGAAAATATCTTTTGCAATTTGTCCAGATATGGTGTTGTTGTTTATTAGCTCAATTAATTTTCCAAGGTTTTCTGCAGAAAGAGGGAAGTCAGTTATGTCAATTTTATCTTCCTTCAAAACTTTTAGAACCTCACCCATTATCCAGTTACTTGCGGATTTATAATCACTAGTTACAAAAATAACTTTTTCGTAATAATCGGCAAGCTGACGGCTACTTGTAAGTACTTCGGCATCATATTCTGGAAGTTTGAATTCTGTAACAAATCTATTTTTTCTTTTTTCTGGAAGTTCTGGCAAACTCTTTGCAATTTCATTTCGCCATCCATCATTAATTAAAACTGGCATAAGATCGGGTTCTGGAAAGTATCTATAATCGTGCGATTCCTCTTTACTTCGCATTGGAAAAACATCTTCCAAATCAGCATCCCAAAGTAGCGTTTGCTGAATAATTCTTCCACCATCTTCAACAATATCAATCTGACGGGCAATTTCTACATTTATTGCTTTCTCAACATTCTTGAATGAGTTCATGTTTTTAACTTCTGCCTTGGTGCCAAGTTCTGTTTCACCTTTTAAGCGAATGGAAACATTTGCATCACAGCGAAGCGAACCTTCTTCCATGTTGCCATCACAAATATCCAGATAAGTTAAAATTTGTTTCAATTGAGTTAAATATAGATATGCTTCTTCGGCAGAGCGCATATCTGGTTCACTAACAATTTCTATTAACGGAACTCCAGTTCTGTTAAGATCAACTAGCGTTTCACTTCCTTTATCATGAATTGATTTACCAGCATCTTCTTCCATATGAATTCTATTAATTCTTAGGTGATGTTTTTCGCCATCTGAAGTTGTTACCTCAAGAAATCCATTTTCACAAATTGGTTCATCAAACTGACTTGTTTGCCAGCCTTTGGGTGAATCGGGATAAAAATAATTTTTACGTGCAAATGTTGAACGCTCTCTAATTTTGCAGTTTGTTGCAAGGCCCATAAGTACTGCGTATTCTACTACTTTTTTATTTAATACTGGTAAAACTCCAGGGTGACCTAAACAAATTGGACAAACGTTTGAGTTTGGCGCACTTCCAAATTTTGTGGAACATCCACAAAATATTTTAGATTCTGTTGAAAGTTGTGCGTGTACTTCAAGACCAATTACTGCTTCATATTTTGAGTTCATATCACTAAAAAATTACTTATTAAAATTTGGAAACTAAATATAGTGATAATTGGAAAAAGAAATTTGGAAAGGGGGAATGGAGTAATTATAAGAGAATTATTACTTATAAAGGTAAGTGTTAAAGATTAAGAATTTTTCTTTAAATAATTTTCTAAATTCTGTCCATTTTAGATTTTTACCTAATCCATAATCATATTTTGGGAAGTAAATAATATCGTTTTCAATCGGTATTACAGAATTGTTTAAAAATTCTAAATGGTATGCTTCTAAATCTAGGCTGTAGTAAAATAAACCAAGAAAATATGAAGAGTTTATTTTGAAATTATCCTCAGATACATCAGCATTTAATGGATAAAAGATTTTTAAGGTATCCCCATTGTTAATATCTTTACTTTTTAATACATCTTCAACAAGCACAGTCATTTTTTTTAAACTAGATTTCATATTGCTATTAACTATATTGCGTGTTTCAGTTGACTTTTGAAGTAGTTTTACTCTTAATAAGTGTGGTGTTCTAATCAGCCCGTTTGTAGCTTTACAATAATTATTAATAATTAAGTTTGTTAAACAATGGCGTAGTTTTCTTGGTTCAATTTTATAAACTATTTCGTCTTTTTCATTTGCTCTTTGCACTTCGTCAAAATATGCCTTGTTTAGAGTTGTTGATAAAGAGAGATATCCTTTTTTATCTTCACAGATTGTCTTTTCATAAAGTTTTGCAAGTTTAAATACTTCTGCTTCTGAAAACTCCTTTTCCCATTCTCCAAGAGGAGTAATGAATGTAGAGTAATACTTGAAGTTATTATAAAACATTTTTATTGTTGGTGAGAGGTTTGATGAATCAACTTCGACAATATTTGAAGAAGAACAACTATAGAAAATAGTTGATATAAATAGAAGACAAAAAAGTAGTATTGCTTTCACTCTCTTTTCTCTCCATTAGTAACTGTCATAATGTCCACCAATTGCAAAAATATATATGTTGTTATCGTCAAATTTATAAATTAATCTATCCTTTTGAGAAATACGCTTTGACCAAAAGCCATTCAAATTATACTTTAATTGTTCTGGTTTTCCTAATCCATCCGATGGATTATTCCTTTGCATCTCTTGAATTATTTTGCAAAGATTTTTGTGAAGAATTTTATCTTTATTTCTTAATTCCTCATATTTAATCCAAGTATTTCCTTCAAATACTATTGATCTCATCTAATTCATCTTTTGTAGGTGAGTAACCTTTATTGGTTTCAAAAGTTTTTAGAGATTCATTTATTTGCATCATAATTGAGGAATTCTGAAGTACATATAATGTTTCACGCTCTCGTTCCCAATCCTCTAAACTCTGCACAATAAAATCTCGCCCAGCTTTTCTGTTAATTCTTAAAGGCACATGGTCGTCAATTGCTTTATCAACAAAAGATTTAATGTTGGAACGAAATTTATTTACTGATAACTGTATCATTTTCTAACCATTTATTTGTTTATGTTAATGTACTAAAATGCAGTACATATTTCAATTGTATTGTCCTGAAATAGGTTGATTAATAACGTTCATAAATAAAAAAACATTCTACAAAAAAAGTATAGAAATGTCATTTTTAATTGATTGACTTTCTATAAGATTCTTTCCTAGTAAACTTCTGTAAAACTTCTACAATTCAATTTTTTTTACTCTTGTCTCGAAGCCAAAGAAATTGGAGATTAACACACCCACAGGCTCGCTCATCTCATATTTCTTTTCATAATAATATCATCGCTCCAAACCAATTACCAAAACTCTGAAAGAGTGTCATAATCTGACTAATCACCGATCCACCTTGGTGGACTGTTCACTACACCTCTATCGGCAGTAATAACGTAAACGTTGTTCCTTTACCTTCTTCGCTTATAAAAGAAATTTGACCACCGAGCAATTCCGCATTCTTTTTTGAAATGGTTAGTCCCAAACCTGTGCCTTGATAATCACGAGTCTTTCCTTCGCTTGCCTGCCGGAACTCCAGCCAAACTATATCTTTTTTATCTTCAGCTATTCCTATACCTGTATCACTTACTTCAATACAACAAAATTCTTTCCCTTCAATTAGTTTTTTCTCTGCAGTGAAAGAAATTTCCCCCTCAATTGTATAATTGATGGCATTACTAAGTAGATTAGACAAAATATCGAACATTACAGCTTCGTCTGTTATTAAGTATGAAAGATTTTCATCAATCGTTTTTTCAAACAAAAGATTTTTTTTCTGTGCTGCGGGAAGAAAGATTTTGTAAGCAGTATTCATTAAATTGTTTATATCAACCTCTTTGAGGTCGATTTCTTCATCATAGACTTCTAATTTTGACAAATTTAAAATTTTTGTTAAAGTATCCATTATCCTATTAGAGGTGCTCAAAATTCCCTGTGCCATTTCTTTATGCTCGGGATTCTCCAATTCTTCGTGTAGCAGCTCAGCATAACCCATTATTCCCACAAAAGGCGTACGCAGTTCATGACTCATATTTGCAAAGAAAATTGTTTTTACTTTATTCATCTCCTCGGCTTTTTCTTTAGCTACAACTAGTTCACTAATCATTTTTCTTTTTTCTGTAACATCCCTAAGTACAGAAATCACTAAATCGCTTTTACTTGTCTCGCTTAAGAAGGTTGTTTGAACATCACAAAATATTTCTGTTCTGTCTTTTCTAAGTAGTTTTAATTCTGCCCTTACAAAGGGTTTGTTCTCATTTTTTGCTTCAGATAACATTCTATCGTATTCCAAATATGCTTCTTCGGAAGGATATAAAATCTGGGTTCGTTTACCGATTATTTCATCGGAATTAAAACCGAATAAATCAATTAAAGCCAGATTAATGTTTTGAATTGTTCTATCAAACATCGACACAGTAAAAATTGCATCATTAACCGAATTGAATAAAGTTGAGAGGAATTTTTCATTTTTAACTAATTCCTCTTTTGCTTTTACTCTTTTGGTTACGTCCAACAATGTAAAAATAAGCGATTCCACTTCACCCTGTCCATTAAGTAATGGCACAAGGCTCCAATCCCAATAAGTAAGACCTCGTTCGGGTTTTTTTTCATAAGTAAATGCTCTTTCTATTGTTCGAAAAGCTTTTTTAGTCCTTACAACTTCTTCAAAAATTTCTTTGGCATCAGAGGGATAAAGATCAAAATGGTTTTTGCCTACAAAGAAATCAACATCACGTTCATCGGCATTTGCATAAGCTTGGTTAACTCTTATAAAATTAAATTCTTTATCAAGCAACGCGATTAAAGTAAGTGTATTATCAAAAAATGACTCTAATAAAGTTGTCTTTTCAATTAATTCTTTTTCATATTGTTTTCGTTCTGTAATATCCCTGCCTATAGTTGAAAAATATTTAACTTCTCCTTTTTCAGATTTATGCGCAATTATAATTTGAGAAATAGGCGTTTCGTGACCATTTCTACTCAGCAATGCTGTTTCACCGAGCCATATACCTTCCTTGGCTGCAGTCGGTAATCCTTCCTCCAAAACAATGTTTCTTGCCCATTCGGGGTGTGCTTCAGCTATAGTTATTTTTCCTGCATCTTCATCAAATTCGAATCCTAATAGTCTTTTGCCGGCATCATTTACAAAAATCGATTTTCCATTTGAATCTGCTATTGCAACAAAATCTGGAGTCGCATCAAGAATTGCGGTGAGTTGTTTTCGTCTTTCTTCGTCAAGTTTACGTTCGGTAATATCGCGCTCAATTGCAAGGTATCCAATAATCTCACCTGCGTCATTGTTTATCGGGTTAATCGATGCTTCTACATAAATCTGCCTGTTATCTTTTGTCTTATTTATTATTTCATGATTGACCGGTTTATTCGAAAGTAAATCCTTCCAGAAATTTTCGTAGTATTCTCTTGTAAGCGTCCCTGATTTTAATATGCTCGGTGTTTTACCCACAGCTTCTTCTGCTGTGTAACCAAACACTTTTTCAAATGCCGGATTTACATAGGTAATTACTCCATCTCTATCAGTTAAAAATATCGCATCCCCGGAAAGCTCTATTCCCATTTTAAATTTTATGATAAAATCATGTGCTGATTTTAATTCCGTAACATCTTCGGACAATATAAAAAGTCCTTCGGGAACGGGTTCAAATCGCAAATTAAAAATTCTTTTTTCACCATTCGAGTAACTAAATTCATTCTCGATATTTGCAGTCTCCCTTGTTTCCATACAAGTTTTCAGCTTATTAAACATTTCTGTATTCTCAATCCCGGGATAACATTCCATCATTGTATTACCTAGTAATTCTTCATTTGTTTTTCTGCTGCTCTCGAGTGCTGACCTATTTAAAAATAAATATCTATAATCAAAACCGATTATCTGACATCCCTCGATCATATCATCAAGAGTAGAGCGGAGTCTCACTTCGCTCTCTTTAATTCTCTTTGCATGTTCGCGCCTTTCTGTTTCATCCTGGAATACAATGGATACTCCAATAATAGTATTGTCTATATCGTAAACAGGCGCACCAGTATCAATAACAGGTATTTCATTTCCGTCTCTCGTAATAAGTATCGTATGATTGGCTAATTCTTTTACAATGCCGTGTTTGAATATCTTATCTAATATATTGGTTTCCATAAGACCAGTTTGTTCATTTTTTACGGGGTAAACTTCGTGCAAATCTCTCCCTCTTGCACTGCGAAGTTCCCAACCGGTAAGATCTTCAGCAATTTTATTCATGTACTTAACCTGCCCATTAACATCAAGTGTTATTACTCCCTGCCCAAGACTGTCCATTGTTACTTTAAAATTTTCTTGCTGTCTCCATAATTCCTTCTCTTTTGCATATAAACTCTTTGTTAAACTATGTTGCCTGTATGAATAAACCAGATAAAGTCCGATACCTGTTATAATCATCATCAGCAATACTATTAGACTAATCACAACCACCTTTGGGAAAAGCCCGTCAAAAAGTTCTTCTTCATCAACTTTTGAGACCAAGTACCAATTGGTTCCGGGAATTTCGGAAACGTAAGAAACAACATTTACGTTTCTATAATCTTTACCTCTGTAGATTCCCTTGTATCCGTCTGCGGCTTTTGCAGCAGGTAAATTGCTTAGCGATTTGGGAAGTACAAACTCTAAAGCTGTGTTTTTCCGGTGTCTTAATTCATTCAAATACAAAATACTGTCGGCATCTACACGGAAGATAAACGTTTCGGATGTTCGGCTTAAAACTGGCCACAGCTTTGTTAAAGGGTATATAATATCTTCAGGATCAATTAAAAATGTAATTACTACCTTCAGTTTATCTTCTTCAATTAGGATGGGCGATATAAAACCGAGGAATATCTTATCTCCGAATGATGTTGAACGGAAGAAATCCAATTCGGTTAGCTTATTTTTGCTTGCCGTTTCAATTATTCTCTTACTTAAATTACTATTCAGTTTATTTAGAGTTGAATTAGTTGATGTGATTATTTCTGCATTGGTAGTTGTTATAACTATCTCCGCATAATGATGTTCTGTTTTGAAGCCTGTAAGTACTTCGGTCAGTTCTTCAAGAGCGGCAGGGTCACTGGTCAAAAGCAATTGCTTAATTTCCTTGATAAGGATTGTGTTATGGGAAAGTATCTCAGCATCTGCCTTTTCATCTTTGTACCAGTCTGACATCTGGTTTATTTTTAACTTGGCAATTGATTCAAGTTCGTACTGTTTTTGCTTTATTAAAACCGACTCTTCATACTGGTAATATAAATATGCAGATGTTATGTGAACAACCGCAATTATTATGTATATCCACGCAAATTTCATTTTGCTGTTTGAAATGCTTTCATTTGGTGTATTCATTTTTCAACCACCCATTCATATTAGTCTACAGAAAAATTTTCTAAGTTAAATGTAATAGTGTTATAGCTTATCAGAAATTAAATACAATAATATTACCTCATTCATTGTACTTCTACTAAGATGTTAATAATTTTTAAGTATATTCCCCCACCCAGACACAAATTCGACATATGTTTATGTATTTTAATTTGATATAAAATGTTGTTCACTACTAATTTGCTTTCTTAAGTCAAAGGTATATCATTTAGTAATTATCCATAATTTGCATAATTCAAACAAAATTGTTAATCATTTCTTTTTATTGGTGATAATAAGTAATAATTGTTAAAAAATCAACATTTTGTCCTATTTCCTATGTAAAGCCTGCGATGGAAATGGACTTCTGTAATACTTAAATTAGTATTAACAAAAGGAGATAAGCATGAAAAGCGAGTTAGATTTTGTGAACAAGAAAATGCAATATTATTAGCAATTATTGGTGATTTAATTAGATGTAATTTGTTAAAACGATTGTACCTAAACTTGTATTTTTAATAGTAAAAATGGCTATTTGCAGATGTTAATTAAACTTGGCATTATTACAAACAAAAATATCTTAAAAAGATTATTTTCATATTTTCTCCCTTGATTTATCATTTTTCCTTCTTTATGATGTTGTAGACCATTCCTCGACAGAAAAGCAATATAAATGTTATTTTTAATTAAAAGTGTACCACGAATATGTTAAACAAAACTAAAAGTACCAGTGGCACGATATTATGATAATTTGAACATGGCATAATAAATCATAAAGTCTCATCGGGACGACACTATGCTTTTGCTTTTTTCACTTTTTGCTTTTTCCAAGCAACAAGCAATTCAAAATTCATAATTGAATAAAATTGTTGTGTTATTATATTTTCGCTATTTTTGTATTCCTAAATGAGAAAAAATATAAATGAATGCAATTGAAGTTAATCAATTAACAAAAATCTACAAAACCAGTAAAAAAAACATCGAAGTTACAGCACTTAATAATTTTTCGTTAATTGTTAAAAAAGGTGAAATATTTGGATTACTTGGTCCAAATGGAGCTGGAAAAACTACTTTAATCAAAATTTTACTCGGAATTGTATTTCCAACTTCAGGATCTGCAACAATTCTTGGAAGTCCAATTAGTGATTTTAGAATTAAGCAGAAAATTGGCTTTTTGCCAGAAAATCACAAATTTCCAAACTATTTAACTGCTGAGCAGACTCTAAAATATTTTGCTCAACTTAGTAATGTTGAGATTAAAAATGTTGGTTTGCAGATTGATAAATTGCTTGAACTTGTGAAAATGACAAAGTGGAAAAAGACAAAAATTAGCAAATTTTCAAAAGGAATGATGCAACGTCTTGGTTTAGCTCAAGCAATGATGAATAATCCCGAATTGATATTTTTAGATGAACCAACCGATGGAGTTGACCCAATTGGACGAAAGGAAATTCGCGATGTATTAAATGATTTAAAAAACTCTGGAACAACAATCTTTTTAAACAGTCATCTTTTATCCGAAGTTGAGTTAGTAAGCGATAGAGTTGCAATAATGAACTCAGGAAAACTTCTAAAAGAGGGAACTGTTGAGGATTTAACCACAAGTAAAGAAAGTTATATAATTGAAACAGCAAGCAATTTTGATAACAACTTACTGTTAGAAAGTTTTGATAACATTAGCATAAAGTTGGATCCCGCAAACAAATTAAATGTAAATGTAAAAGATAATCTTGAGTTAAATTTTGTAATTGATAAAATTAGAAAAGCTGGAGTAAATATTAAAACAATTTCCATCCAAAAACACTCGTTGGAAGAATTGTTTATGTCGCTAATAAATGACGAAAGAAGAGGTGAAAAATGAAAAATATATACACAATTTCATTATTAACCTTTAGAGAAGCACTATCCAAAAAAATATTTTTGTTTTTCTTTTCGGTTTCAACTTTTGTAATTCTCGTTTTTGCGCTTCTTTTTGGCTTTGTTTCTGCTGAATCATTTTCTGGTGGATTTGTAAACGCCTCAACTACAAGTTTTGATAATTCAATTGCAAATGGAATTAAAATGTTTATAATTTATCCACTTTATGCAGGTGGATTGTTTTTATCCATTTTTTCTGTTGCGGGCTTTATTCCAACACTTTTGGAAAAAGGGAATATAGATTTAATTTTATCAAAACCAGTTTCTCGTCCACAAGTTATTTTGGGTAAATTTTTTGGTGGAACTTTTATGGTTTTTTCCAACATATTTTATGCAATTTTTATGCTTTGGATTTTAATAGGAATAAAATTTAGCGTTTGGGAAGCAAATTTTCTACTATCGGCTTTTACAATTACATTGGCTTTTGCATCTATTTATTCAATTATTATCCTTGTTGGAATTTTATCAAAAAGTTCAACATTTTCTTTAGTAATCTCTTATATGATATTTTTTATTTTTTCACCAATTTTATCATCACGCGATACAATTTTTGCATTTATTGATAGCGGTTTTTGGAAGACGTTATTTGAAATGCTTTATTATATAATTCCTCAAACTTCAGATTTATCAACTATTACTACTTCATTTGCTGTTGGCAATTCAGTTGAAAATTTTGATTCTATTATATTTTCAATTGTTTATATAATTCTCATACTTTTGGGAGCGATTTTCATTTTTAGAAAAAAAGATTACTAATTTAGTCCAAAAATGAATGTTTTTTGTGGAATAGAACTTGCGCTATGTTTAGGTTAATAGTAAAAAAAATAAATATATTTTAAGGAAAAAAATGTTAAAAAGTAATGAAGTTTCACTTAGTGATTTATTAGGTGATGTAACACAACCGGATGAAGTTGATAAAATTGAGTTAGTTGCAATTATTGGTGCTGGAGTTATGGGGCAAGGAATTGCACAAACAATAGCATCTTCTGGAATTGATGTTTTGGTAATTGAAAATTCTGTTGAAAGAGTTGATATAGCTAAAGAAAATTTAACAAGAAATATGGAACACGAAATTTCAAGATGGGCAATGACCAAAAGTGAAATGAAATCAATTATGAGCCGAATTCAATGGTCTTTGGATATAAATGAAGTTAATGAAGCCGATTTTATTATTGAAGCCGTTGAGGAAAATTTTGAAACTAAACGTAAAATATTTTCCATTTTAGATACTGTTGCAAAAGAAAACACAATTCTTGTTTCAAATACCGCTACTTTAAGTCTTACAAAAATTGCAGAAATAACAAAAAGACCAGAAAAAATAATTGGAATGCACTTTTTAAATCCTGTTCCAAAAGTAAATTTAGTTGAAGTGGTAAAAGGACTTGAAACTTCGGACGAAACAGTTACAAAAACAAAAGCTTTTGCCGAAAAAATTGGTAAACGCCCAATTGAAGTTTATGAATATCCCGGATTTGTTACAACACGCGTAATTGTGCCTTATTTAAACGAAGCAATGTACGTTTTATTGGAAGGAATTGCTTCCGCTGAAGATATTGAAGTTGCTATGAAATTGGGTTATAATTTGCAAATTGGACCTTTAGAATTAGCAGATACAATTGGTCTTGATGAACTTCTTCATTGGATGCAAGAACTTTGGAATGCTTTGGGTGAACCACGTTACAGACCTTGTCCTATTCTTCGCCAAAAAGTTAGAGATAAAAAGTTAGGTAAAAAATGCGGGGAAGGATTTTTTAAATATGATCAAGATGGTAATAAAATTGCAAATTAAGGAGTTTTAATGAAAATATTAGTTTTAAATTCTGGAAGTTCTTCTATAAAATATCAGTTTATTGATACAAATTTTAAAGAGGCTCTTGCAAAAGGACAAGTTGAAAGAATTGGTATGAGCAGCGCTGTTTTAACGCATGCTCCAAAAGACAAAGAAAAAATTAAAATTGTTGGTGAAATTTTAGATCACTCAATTGCTATTGAATATGTTTTGGCTGTTCTTTTATCACCAAACCATGGAGTTATAAAGAATAAATCAGAAATTGAAGCAGTGGGGCACAGAGTTGTTCACGGAGGTGAAGATTTTTCTGGCTCGGTTTTAATCACTGAAAAAGTAATGGAAGTTTTGAAAGAAAACATTGAACTTGCTCCACTTCACAATCCTGCAAACATTAAGGGTGTTAAAGCAGCTCAATTGCATTTACCAAATATTCCACAAGTTGGAGTTTTTGATACCTCATTTCACGCTAAAATGCCACATCATGCGTTTCTATATGGAATTCCATTTGAACTATACCGTCGTTATAAAATTAGACGATATGGGTTTCATGGAACATCTCATAGATTTGTTGCATTAAAAGCTGCTGAAATGTTAGGAAAACCGTATGAAGAATTAAAAATTATTACCGCACATCTTGGAAATGGTGGCTCGCTAGCTGCTATTAATATGGGAATTTCAATTGATACTTCAATGGGTTTTACTCCTTTGGAAGGATTGATTATGGGAACTCGCTGCGGTGATCTTGATCCTTCAATTATTACATATGTAATGGGAAAAGAAGGTTTGGATGTTCGCGAAATGAACGCTCTCTTAAATAAACATAGCGGTCTTATTGGTGTTAGTGGCGAAAGTTCTGATATGCGCGAGTTAGAGCAAGCAGTTGAAGATGGTGATAAACGAGCTAAATATGCTTTTGACCTTTTTACTTATAGGATTAAAAAATATGTTGGTTCATACATTGCAGCTCTTGGTGGATTAGATGCTTTAGTTTTTACCGGTGGAATTGGAGAAAATTCGGTTGCAGTTAGAAAAGCTGTTTGTGAAAATATGCAATATTTAGGGTTAGATATTGATTTTGAGAAAAATGAAAAAGTTAATGGAAAGTTGGATGTTGCAACTGAAAATTCAAAAGCAAGAATTTTAGTTATTCCTACAAATGAAGAGCTAGTAATAGCACTAGATACTGAAATGATTGTAAATGAACAATTAAATGGTTTAACAAAATAATAATTAAATTTGGTGATGTTTAGGCATCACCATTTTTTTTATATTTGCCGTTCTTAAAAATATTTTGGAAAACTGCTTGCCATTTACGTTCCAGATTAAATTATTTATTACCATTTAATATTAAATCATTATATTTTCTATAATAAATAATATCCTATATTTAAATTCATTCAATTATCTTTTTTATAACAGGGAAACTATGGCTACAAAAATTTTATCCGTAATTATTATTCTCTCTTCAATTATAGTTGCGCAGAGTTCTCAAAATTTATATCCAGTTCCAGATTGGTCAAAAGAGGCTATTTGGTATCAAATATTTCCAGAGCGTTTTGATAATGGCGATAAAACAAACGACCCTAAAATTGATGATATGAAAATGGGCTGGCCTTACCAATTTCCAGAAAATTGGAAAATTATGCCTTGGACATCAGATTGGTACACAACTCAAGCTTGGGAGCAAAATCCTAAACACGATTTTTATTGGAATATTGGTTCGCGACGTTATGGGGGTGATTTGCAAGGGATTATTAATCGATTAGATTACATCCAAAATCTTGGTATAACAGCAATTTATTTAAATCCAATTTTTGAAAGTCCTTCTCTTCATAAATATGATGCAACTATGTTTCACCATGTTGATAATAATTTTGGACCAAATCCAGAATTGGATAAAAAAATATGGGCAACAGAGGACCCAATAAATCCTAAAACTTGGAAATGGACACCAGCGGATTCACTTTTTCTAACTCTAATTAAAGAATGTCATTCTCGAGGATTAAAAATTATTATTGACGGAGTTTTTAATCACGTTGGCTCAAGTTTTTGGGCATTCCAAGATGTTGTTAAGAACCAGCAAAAATCAAAATACAAAGATTGGTTCACAATTGATAAATGGGATGATCCAAATACTGAAAAGAACGAATTTGAATACAGCGGTTGGTACGGAGTAAAAGACTTACCAGAAATTAGAGAAGATGAAAATGGATTAATTGAAGTACCCAGAAATCATATTCATGATATTGTTAAAAGATGGATGGACCCAAATAATGATGGAAATCCAGACGATGGAATTGATGGCTGGAGGCTTGACGTAGCTGATATGGTCGCGCAAACATTTTGGCGAGATTTCAGAATTTGGGTTAAAGAAATAAATCCGAATGCATATATTACTGGTGAAGTTTGGTGGAGCGATTGGCAAAATAATAAAATGTTTAACGCTGCACCTTGGTTTGATGGAAAAACTTTTGACGCCGTTATGAATTATCGTTTTACAAAAGCTGTTAAAAATTATGTAAGTGATGTTAAAACGCAAACTACTTCGGAAGAGTTTGTTAATGCAATGAATCAGATTATTAGTGATTATCCAAAAGAAAATTTATACGGAATTATGAATTTATTGGGAAGTCACGATGCCGAACGATTAGCATCTTTGCCCGTTAATCCAGATCATTGGTACGATCATTTCCAAAAGGATACAGTTTTTAATATTAGAAAACCAAATTCTGAAGAGAGATTAAAGCAGCGACTTATGGTTGCTCTGCAAATGACAATGCCTGGTGCACCAATGATATACTATGGCGATGAAAATGGAATGTGGGGCGGTGATGACCCTGATTGCAGAAAGCCAATGGTTTGGGAAGAAATGATTTATGATGATGAAATCGGCTCACCATTTGGTAATAAAAGACCTGTTGATAAAGTAGAATTTGATAGCTCTCTTTTTAACTGGAATCAAAAACTAATTAAAATTAGAAAGAATAATAAAGAATTATCGCTTGGTGAACTTGAGTTTATTGGTTTTAATAATGAAGATAAAACTTTAATCTTTAGACGTTATTTAAATGACAGTGAAATATTTGTCGCAATAAATAATAGTAATTCAGTTCAAAATTTTTCATTAGATAATAAAAAAGTAGAATTGAGTGATTTAATTTCTAATAGAAATTATAAAAATGAGAAAGGTAAATATTTAATTCAAATTAATCCTTATCAAATTATAATTTTGAAATAACACATGAATTGGAATAAACAATATTTAATAATTGTGGTTTTAGCAATTGAAAATATTTAATTTCAAATTACTAACTTTTAACAAATGAGAATAATTTTAACTTTAAATGCGAAGGAATATTATGGACTTAAATTTAAAAAATAAAGTTGCATTGGTAACTGCTTCCAGTAAGGGAATTGGTAAAGCGACAGCAGAACTTTTAACCAAAGAAGGATGCAGAGTTGTTATCTGTTCAAGCAATCAAGCAAATATAATTGAAGCTGCCAGAGAAATTAAACACAGTTGTGGAATTGAACCATTTTGGGGTGTTTGTGATGTTAGTAATCCAGATGATATTGTTGAAATAGTAAAAATGACAAAAGAACATTTTGGTGATATCGACATATTAGTCAACAACTGCGGCGGACCAGTTCCAGGAGTTTTTGACGATTTAGATGACAAAAATTGGTTAGATGCCTTTGACCAAGTTTTACTTAGTGTTGTCCGCCTATCAAGAGAAGTTTTACCTGGAATGAAGATGAAAAATTGGGGAAGGATTATTAATATTACATCAAAAGCAGTTAAGCAGCCAATTGATAATTTAATGCTTTCAAATTCACTAAGAAGTGCTGTAACTGCGTTTTCAAAGACACTAAGCAATGATGTTGGTAAATTTAATATTACGGTTAATAATGTTGCACCTGGTTTTACTCTTACATCTAGATTGTACGAACTTGCCTTAGTTAAAGAAAAAAATACTGGAGTTTCACATGAGGAAGTTCTGGCAGAAATGGCTTTTAGCGTACCAATGAAGCGCTTGGGAAGTCCCGAAGAAATTGCTTCAATGATTGTGTATTTAGCATCGGAACAAGCTGGTTTTATTACAGGTACTACAATTCAGGTTGATGGCGGAGCTATAAAATCAACGTACTAAAAATAAGTCTTCTGAAAAGGCTGTCATTTCAAACCCGTTTTGTGGGTGAAAAATCTTGTGAATAGTAGGAGATTTCTCTCCCGATAAAAAACATTGAAATCGAAATGACAAACTAGAAAATATTTGCTTTGTGACACTCAATTTTATAATTATTTAAGAGATACTAAAACAATGATTAAAGAAACAGAAATATCTATCTTTCCAAACAAATTGGGTGATAAAGAACTTTATAAAAAATTAGCAGCAAAAAACTTAAAGGCTAATGCTAGCGATATTACATCAGTTAAGGAATTACGGCGTTCTATTGATGCACGTGGAAAAATGCCAACATACAAAATTCGTTTGAAAGTTTATATTGGTGAATTTAGTATTGAAGAAAAAGTGAAATTTGATTTTAAAGATGTGAGCAAAAGTAAAAAAGTAATAATAGTTGGAAGTGGACCAGCTGGACTTTTTGCAGCTCTCAAATTATTGGAACTTGGATTAAAGCCCGTTATTATTGAGCGCGGTTCTGATGTTCAAAAGCGTCGTCGTGATTTAAAGGCAATTCAGCAAGATGGAATTGTAAATCCAAATTCAAATTATTGTTTTGGCGAAGGCGGTGCTGGTACTTATAGCGATGGTAAATTATACACGCGTTCAACAAAACGTGGTGATGTTAAAAGGGTGCTAAATTTGCTTGTGGAACATGGCGCAAAAGAAGAAATTCTTATTGATGCCCATCCGCACATTGGCTCAAATAAATTGCCAAAAGTAATTTTAGAAATACGTGACACAATTATCAAGCACGGTGGTGAAATTCATTTTGATAGTAAGGTTACAGATTTAATTATTGATAACTCAACTATTAAAGGAGTAATTGCTAATGAAACAGTTGAATTTACTGGTGATTCTGTAATACTTGCAACTGGTCACTCTGCTCGGGATATATATTATTTGTTGGATAAACATAATATTAAAATTGAATCCAAATCATTTGCTATGGGAGTTAGAATAGAACATCCGCAACAGTTAATAGATTCAATTCAATATAATACTCCAAAGAGAAATGATTTATTACCAGCAGCGGAATATAGCTTAGCTTGCCAAGTTGATAATAGAGGAGTTTATTCGTTCTGTATGTGTCCAGGTGGAATTATTATTCCAGCTTCAACAGAGCCAGGTGAGTTAGTTTTAAATGGAATGTCAACATCGCAGCGAAATTCACCATTCGCAAATTCAGGCATAGTTGTTTCTGTTTCAGAAGATGATTGGAAACATCATTCTCAACATGGCGTTTTTGCTGGTCTTGAGTTTCAAAAAGAAGTTGAAAAAATGGCTTTCGAAGTTGGGGGTGGAAATCAACAAGCTCCAGCGCAACGCATTACTGATTTTGTGACTCGTCGAATTTCTAAATCTTTACCTGATACATCATATATTCCTGGAATAATTAATTCTCCACTTCACGAATTGTTACCGAAAGGAATTGTTACTCGACTTCAAAAAAGCTTTTTCCATTTTAACAAAAGTATGAATGGATATTACACCGAAGAGGCACAAATTTTGGCGCCAGAAACAAGAACAAGCTCGCCAATCCGTATTCCCAGAAACGATGAAACCCTTATGCACATTGAGTTAAATGGATTATTCCCATCTGGCGAAGGTGCCGGCTATGCTGGTGGAATTGTTTCTGCTGCAATTGATGGCGAACGAAGCGCTGAAGCTGTTGCAAGATATTTAGGCAAATAATATTGATTTGTTTTATCAATTTTTAGTATTGTGAATGGCAAAGTTCTCGAATCAGCGATTCGAGCTACAATGTAGTGCGATTCGCCGAATCGCAAAACAGATACGAACAAAGTGGTAAACAATCGGACAGTCATATATTTGTAATGTGATTAGCCAAATAGATAAATTAGCTAATCACATTTGCATACAAATAACAAACTGAATCCATAATTGACATTTATAATGTAAAAGATTCAAATCAAATCTTGACTTTTTGGCTCAAAATTACCATTTTAGCACATGATTCAAAATTACTCTCTAACATCATCGCTTGGTGGCAAAATTGCCGTCACAACTTATGGAAATGAAAACATCTCTCAAAATAAATGCATCATTTTAGTTCACGGATTTAAAGGTTTTAAAGATTGGGGTTATGCTCCTTATTTTGGCGAATATTTTGCAAATAAAGGTTATTTGGTAATAACATTTAATTTTTCGCATAATGGCATTGGTGAAAATAAATTTGAATTTACCGAGATGGAAAAATTTGCAAACAATACTTTTACACTTGAAATTATTGAACTTGAGGATGTAATTAAAGCATATCAAAATAATTATTTTGGTGAAGTTCAAAACCCTAAAATTGGATTAGTCGGTCACAGTCGTGGTGGAGCAATTGCTTTGTTAACTGCTTCCAAATTAGAAAATGTTAAAGCAATTTCAACTTGGGGGAGTGTTTCTAACTTGGATAGATATTCTAAACGCCAAAAAGATATTTGGAGGCAAAAAGGATATTTTTCAGTTATGAACATGCGAACTAAGCAAGAAATGAAACTTAATATTTCACTTCTTGATGATTTAGAAGCTAACAAAAATGGATCTTTAAATATTGAAAACGCGGTAAGTGAATTAAATAAACCACTTCTAATAATTCATGGAAAAGAAGATTTGGCAGTTAAAATTAGCGAAGCCGAAGAAATTTATAATTGGTCAAATAAAGAAAAAAGCGAATTAATTTTAATTGATAACACAGGACATACATTTGGCTGTGTTCATCCTTTTGAGGGAACAAACAGCAAATTTAATTCAGTTTTGGAAAAAACAAATTCATTTTTTAATAAAAATTTGAAATAATTTCATTTGGGAAAAATTTTATGGATGTGAAAAATTTAATATTTACTGTTATTTTTATAGGAGCGTTTTCCTATTTATTCTACAGTTTAAGAAAAAAATATCAGCTTATTAAATTGGGAAAAGATGAAAACCGCTTTAAAAACCCTAATGAAAGATTATTCAACGTTTTCAAAATTGTTTTTGGTCAATCAAAATTACTAAGAGATCCAATTGCTGGAACAGTCCATTTTTTCATTTTCTGGGGCTTCGTGCTTTTTACACTGGCAGTTCTAGAATCTATAATTCAAGGATTTTATTCAAATTTTAACCTAAAATTTCTTGGGAAATTTTATAACATAGTTTCGTTTACACACGATGTTTTTGCTGTTCTAGTTATAATTGCAATTATAGTTGCTCTATTTAGAAGATACTTCCTTAATATTGAAAGATTACCGAAAGGGAAGCACGAGAAATTTGATGCAACATTTATCCTTTTAATGATATTTGCTGTAGTTATTACAATGCTTGGACAAAATTCTGCTCATCTTGCAATAAATGATTTTCAATTTTCTGAATTTGAATACCGTCCAATTTCAATGTTGTTGAGTTCAATATTTTATACTTCAGGTTCTAATGTAGCTCCAATTACTTACGAAATATTTTGGTGGTTGCATATTTTAGTCGTCTTTTCATTTATGAATTATTTACCATATTCTAAACATTTTCATGTTTACACATCAATTCCAAATGTTTATTTTTCAAAATTGCCAAATGAAAAAATGGTTCTTAAATCAATTAATTTGGAAGATGAAGACGCAGAGCAATTTGGCGTTGCAGATATTGAGCATTTAACTTGGAAGCAAATCCTTGACGGATACGCCTGCACAGAATGCGGCAGATGTACGGCAGTTTGTCCAGCTGCAATTACAGGTAAACCACTTTCACCGCGAGAAATTATTGTAAATGTAAGAAAAAGAGTTGAAGAAAAAGGTCCATTTTTACTTAATAATTCGGAATCAGAAGGAATAACAGATAAAACATTAATTCACGATTTTATAAAACCAGAAGAGCTTTGGGCATGCACTACTTGCGGAGCTTGTGTTCATGAATGTCCTGTTACAATTGAGCATGTGGACACAATTCTTGATATGCGCCAAAATCTTGTTTTAATGGAATCGCAATTTCCTTCGGAATTAAATAATTTATTTAAAAATCTTGAAACTAATTTTTCACCGTGGGCTTTTAATCAACAAGATAGAGCAAATTGGGCTGAAGGATTAAATATTAAAACTTTAGCAGAAGATTCAGAAGGCGAAATTTTATTTTGGGTTGGATGTTCTGGTTCGTTCGATACACGATATCAAAAGGTTTCGCAAGCTTTTTCAAAAATAATGCAGAAAGCTGGTGTGGATTTTAGAATTCTTGGTACAGAGGAAAAGTGTAATGGCGACACAGCCAGAAGGCTTGGTAACGAATATTTGGCACAAACTCTTATGCAAGAAAACATTGAAACTCTAAATAATTACAAGGTAAAAAAGATCGTTACAGCTTGTCCGCACTGTTTTAATTCAATCAAAAATGACTACCCTAATTTTGGTGGAAAATATGAGGTCTTGCATCATACGGAGTTTATTGATAACTTAATAAAATCAAATAAAATTTCTTTAAAAAAAGACGTTGAAGTTCAGAAATTAACTTATCACGACTCTTGTTATTTAGGGAGATATAACTCAATTTATGAACAACCGCGTCATGCTCTTGAAAGTATTGGAAGTGTAAAAATTATAGAACCTGAGCGTTCAAAAGATAAAGGTTTTTGCTGTGGTGCTGGTGGTGGACGAATGTTCCTTGAAGAAAACACAGGTACAAGAATCAACGAAGAACGCACAAAAGAACTTATCAAAACTGGTGCAGAAACAATTGCTTCTGCTTGTCCGTTTTGTATGACAATGTTAAATGACGGCTTAAAAGCTGAAGAAAAAAACGAAGAAATTGAAGTAAAAGATATTGCTGAAATTATTCTTGAACAAATTAAATAACTAATTACCTATTATTAAACATCTGGAGGATACATGAGTCAATCATATCAAGATTTAGTAGACCATTTAAAAGAAATGGAAGCTGATATTCAAAAATTTTATGAAAAAGGACAAGCTGCTGCTGGTACTCGTCTTCGTAAATCATTAAGTGATTTAAAGAAAAAAGCACAAGATATGAGAAACGAAGTTCAAAATATCAAAACAGAAAGAAAAGCTTAAGTCGCTAGTTTTCTAAGTTAATTACCGCCATTGGAATTTTTCAAATGGCGGTTTTTTATTATATGACAAATAGAATAATTTTTACAATAATATTTTTGCTTTCTTCTAAATTGCTTTCCTTGGAAATAAATAGACAGAGATGCGATTCGCTTTCTACAGTAGATTTTAGTTTTGTGGGCGACATAATGTGCCATTCCACTCAGTTTAAATTTGCTAAAGTAGGGAAAGACTCATTTAATTTTAAACCTGTTTATAGAGAAATAAAGCCATATTTTGATAATTCGGATGTGATTGTTGGTAATCTTGAAACGGTTATTGAAGTTAAAGGAGTTAATTTTTCTGGTTATCCCGTTTTTAATACTCCAAAAGAATTTTTAGAGGGACTAAAATATGCTGGGTTTAATTTTCTATCAACGTCAAATAACCACACATTTGACATAAATGAGCATGGAGTTTTAAGTACACTAAAGCATATTAAAAATATTGGATTAAAAAATGTTGGGACATATAGCTCTCAATCAAACCGTGATTCGGTTGTAATAAATGAAAAAAATGGGATTAAATTTGCTATTCTATCTTATACGTATGATGTAAATCTTTATGAAATTCCAGAATCTAAAAGTTATTTAGTGAACAGAATTGACAAGAAAATAATTGAAAATGATATAAAAAATTATCGCAAAAAGGGTGCAGATTTAGTAATTGTATTTTTCCATTTTGGTTTGGAATATGCAAAAAGTCCAAATTCATATCAAAAAGAAATTGTAAAAAAAACTATTAATTTTGGAGCAGATATAATTATTGGATCACATCCACACACTTTGCAACCAATAGAGTATTTTAAATCAAATAATTCTAATATTGATAGTGGATTTGTTGCATATTCGCTCGGCAATTTTATTTCAAATCAACGTTGGCGTTATTCCGATGGTGGAGCTATTCTTAATTTTACCATTGAAAAAAATCAGTTAAATGGAAAAATAAGTTTAGCAGAAGTTAGATATTTGCCAATTTGGGTCTATAAAGGTCAAACTGAAAACGGTTCTGAATATATTATTCTTCCAACAGATATATCTGTTAGTGATTCAATTCCAAATTATTTATCTAAAGAAGATTTAAGATTAATGAGTGAATGTTCCGAAGATACGTATTCCATTTTAACAAATTTCACAAAAAACATTGAAATAGATTCAATTAAAAAAAGTAAACTAAGAAGAATGAAAAGAGATTATTTGGCTAACAAAATATTTGTGCAAGACATTCCAGTGTTGCATAATAAAAAAAATATTTTTATCAACTATAGTGATACATTAAGTTTGGTGCATGCAGATTCTACACTTAAATACCAAATTTATGATTGAGTCTCTTTGAAATTCTATTTGTATATTTGCATAAAGTATTAATTAAACAGGTGTTATAATGAAAAAAATTGTTGTTATTTTTGCCTTATTAGCAATATTTGTGATAGGTTGCTCTCAAAAAAGCGATAAAGATTATTTAGAAACAGCAAAAACAGAGCTAGCTGCAAAAGAATATGCTGCCGCACTTATTAATTTCCAAAAAATAGTTGATGAGTTTCCTGAAAGCGAGCATTATAAATTTGCATTGCTGCAAACTGGCGAACTAAATCATGGACTTGTAAATAAGGAAATATCAAAAGAAGTTGCTTTTGAGAAGGCAATTAAAGCATATACGGAATATCAAAAAAAATATACTGATGATCCAAAAGCTCCACAAGCACTGTTTTTGGTAGGATTTATTCAAGCAAATGAACTCGGTAATATTGAAGCAGCAAAAGTTGCTTATACAAAGTTTCTAAAATTATATCCTGAATCTGAAATGGCTGAATCAGCACACTCCGAAATTGATAACTTGGGTTTAGCTCCTGACGAAATTCTTTTAAAAAATATGGCAAAATAATTTGTGAGTGAAAGTAATCAAAAATTGATTAGTAGATTAGACCCAACCTTAATTTCAAAACTCAATTCTTTAGAGCTAAAAGCTAAAACAGTTGTTGAAGGATTTAAGGTTGGGCTTCACAGATCTCCATATCACGGCTTTAGTGTTGAATTTAGCGAACATAAAGCATATATGCAGGGCGATCCAATTAAAAATATTGATTGGAAGGTATTTGGGAAGAGTGATAAATTGTTTATTAAGCAATATGAAGAAGAGACAAATTTAACTTGCCACATACTTCTTGATATTAGTGCTTCCATGGATTATAAGAATAAAGGGATTATTTCAAAATTAGAATATGGTAAAATTCTTGCTGCAAGTTTGAGCTATTTAATGGTTTCGCAACAAGATTCAGTTGGTCTTTCTCTTTATTCTGATCAAATAGAAAATTATTTTCCTCCTCGTTCTACAAAAATTTATTTGCAAACACTTCTTCGGGGACTGGAAAATATTTCACCAGTCAACAAAACAGAAACAGCTCAATGTTTAAACTCAATTGCTGAAAAAGTTAAAAAGCGTGGTCTGGTAATTATTATCTCTGATTTTTTTGATAATATTGATTCTATTCTTACAGCTTTGAAGCATTTTAAGTATAAAAAAAATGAAGTTATCGTTTTTCAAATTCTTGATCCAATAGAAAAGAATTTTGCGTTTGAGCGTGATGCAATTTTTGTTGATATTGAAACTAAGGACGAGCTATCAACACAACCAATTCAAATTCAAAAAGCGTATCAGGTGGCAATGAACGAATTTTTGGATAAACTAAAAAGTGAATGCTTAAACAACAAAATTGAGTATAATCAAATTGATACTAAAACTCCTTTTGATAAAGCACTTTTTTCTTATTTCAAAAAAAGAACTAGACTAAATTAAGAATATTGATAATTTTACATTTTGTAAAATCTATGAATAAATTCCAATTTTTAACTGTGTACAATTAATTATACAACTATCTTTTTTTTTATACACTGGCAATAATATTTCAGTGATTTTAGAAAAAATCAGTTTCAAAAGATTCGTTTTTATAAAGAAAACAAGCAAAATTTCTTAAACTGAGAATGGCAATAATTATAATTTACGGCACAATCTTTGTACTTAAGTCAATAAATATTTATGGAGGATGTTATGAAACGAATATATGATAATATAGCTAAGATGATGAAAAATAGGCTTTGGATTATTCCATTATTTTCATTGTCACTTACTGGATGTTATACCAGTTTCGTTCCAAGAGATTACGAGCAGGAATCTTATGGAAATCTTGGTTATTATTCAGATGAAATAAATGCTGATAATGACTCATTGGAATATTATGATGATTCATCTGAATATTATGATGATGAATATGCTGGCGAAGACCAAGAGAATATAACAATCATCAATAATTATTCTCCAGGATGGGGTTGGGACAATTATCCAGTTTATATAAACACAGGGTTTAATTATTGTGGATTTTATGATCCTTTTTACGACCCATATTGGGGACCTTATTATTATCCATATTACAATCCTTATTATGGTGGAAATATATACGTATATGGAGACGCATATTGGGGTTCTGGTGGAAGTTGGTATTATCCATCCCAAACAAAATACAGAACTGAAAGAAGCCACTGGACAAGTTTAAGAAATAATGGTGGAAGAGTATCTACATCCAGAGATAGAAATTCTGATGTTGTTACCGATAAAAGAACTGGAACAAGAGTTAATGAAACTAGAAATTTTGATTTAGATAGAGACCTTCGTGTAACAAGATCATCGGGAAGTTCTGTAAGTTCTTCAACATCTAAAAATAATAGATTAAAAACAGCAGTAATTAGAAAAGATGGAGAAGTTAGAACTACAGCACGTAAAACAACAGATTTGGAAAAAAGAAGAATTGATAGCAAAAATATAAACAAAGACGTTGAAAGAGAAAAAATTGTAACAAAAAAATCAAGTAGCCAAACTGTTACTAAGAAAGCTAATGTACAATATAAAACTAGGAGTAATAGTTCAACTCAAAATAGAAGCAAAAGAGTTTATTCATCATCGGAGAGTTCAGATAATAGTAAGTCAACTACTTCAAGTCGTTCATATTACAAACCATCAAGTTCAAGTAATAAGAGTTCAAGCGTATCCAGAAAAACAAAGAGTAGTGAATCAACCTCAAGAAACTATACTCCACCAAGTAGTTCTTCAAGACCTAGCGCAAGTAGTTCATCTAGTTCCTCATCTCGCCCTTCTGTAAGTAGTTCGTCAAGATCTTCAGGTTCATCATCAAGTAGTTCTTCAAGATCTTCCAGTTCATCAAGTTCAAATAGTTCAAGAAGTTCAAGTTCAAGTAAAGGGAAAAGATAATGATGGAAAATAAATCAAAATTACAATTGGCTTTAAAGTTAGCAGTTATCACAATATTTATCTTTTCTGGACTTATTAAAAGTCAGAATGAAAATGATGCTGTAAGATTAGCTGTTCCAGGAATAATTTCAAGTGCGCGAGCTTTAGGAATGGGCAATAGTTATCAAACTAGAAGTGGGGATTATTCAGCCTTATTTTTTAATCCAGCGGGATTAGCACTTTCAAAAAAATCTCAATTAACTGGAAGTTTCTATCACCGTTCTTATGGAAATACGTCCGATTTTTTTGGTGAAGAGAATGCTTCTGATAATAGCTCAACTAAATTTAGTCAGTTAGGATATTTATATAAAGCTCCTACAACTCGTGGAAGTTTGGTTTACGGATTTGGTTACCAGAAGGATAAAGATTTTACATCATCGCTAAATTTTAATGGGTTTAACCCAAATAGAAATTCCATGATTCAAGATTTAACAAATAGAAATGATGATGTACCATATCTTCTAGGTTTAAGTTATCCATTATGGGATGCAAACGATAATTACATAAAGGATGAAACAATTATTGATGGGCAACTTAATCAAAGTGGAACAACTTTGGAAGATGGCGGAATTAATAGATATAGCGTTGGTGCCGGAATTGAATTTGCAAAGAACGTTTACTTTGGTGGAAGTCTTAATTATTTATCAGGTACTTATTCAAATAATAGAGAATATTACGAAGATGATTTTAATCGAGTATACACTCAGCCAACTGATATTAACGATCCAAACACAAAAAATTTTCAAACGTTTTATTTTAATGACGCTATTTCTTGGGATATTAATGCTTGGGAATTTAGATTTGGATTTATAATGGATTGGATGGATTTTATTCAAGTTGGTGCTTCAACAAAACTTCCTACCACATTTGTTATAAGAGAAAATTATTATTTGAAAGCATATTCCAAATTTAATGACAATTATTTTATAGATCTAAATCCTTCAGAAAGCTTAATTAATTACGAAATAACTACTCCATTTGAGTTTTCACTTGGTGGTTCAATAAATCTACATATCATAAATATTAATGCGCAGGCAACATTTATCGATTACTCACAAATGGAATTTTCCGGTGATATTGAACAATCCATTATTAAAGATAACAATAGAGTAATTAATGATAATTTTAGAGCCGCACTTAATTATAATCTAGGAGCGGAGTTAAGAGTACCAAACACGGGTATTTGCGCACGAGCCGGCTTAATGTATTACGAATCACCTTACAAAGATGACCCAACAAGTTTTGACAGAGTTTATCTAAACGCTGGTGCTGGTATTGAAGTTAATGAATCTATTAAATTCGATTTAGCATATTCTTATGGATTCTGGGACACATATTCGGATAATTATGGAAGTGATTTATCAAGGGTAAGTCAAAAGGTTGACTCACATACATTTATGTTAACTACAACAATAATGTATTAATTGTTTAGTTGTTCAATTGTTGACAGAACTGCCAATGACAACAAATTAATAGTTGGGTTTTTTAGCTAAAATAAAGTATTTAAATTATTATGTTTTGTAAATTATCAATTTGAATAAAGGAAAATCCTTTAGGCGAACTCACAGCGTCTGCCTTTAAACTCGTGCCATTTGTTTTGGAATGTGCGTTTAAGTTTGTGGTTAAAAAAAAGCAGTTCAAGATTTATAAGTTAATTTTTAATAAAAGCTGTTTTGGTTGCGTCTTTATAAGCCATTTAAGGCAGACGCTTTATGTATCGTTAGGCATTCAACTAAAATTGGGAGATAAATATGCAAAGAATTAAATTATTCATAGCTATCATAATTGCTTTTTTATTAAGTTCTTGTTCCGATGGTAATAATCCAACTTCGCCATCTATAAATAATAGTATTTATCTTGGAGGTGTTGGCACTGAAAGAACCTACAAAGAGACTGTCTCCTGGTTAGAGATTGGCTCCAATTTACCGTTCTTCAATGTGCCAGACTCTCTTATTACCAAAGTCACACTCAGCGAAGCACAACTACAAAATGGGATATGTGAGATTATGGACTATACTGAAATTGTGGAATACGTTGACGAAGATTTTTATACAAGTTGGAAATTTACATTGCCTAGAACAAATTATATCCAATTTGATGGAGACGGGAAAATATATGATTTATCTTGTGAATTAGATTCATTGGTAAACAATAAAACTTATTCACCTGGTGGGTTTTCAACTGGACACGGTGTTTTTAAGGTTTTTGATTATACTATTTTTACTACAAATCCTCCAGATTTGCAGAAGCAATTTCCCTCTGTTCCTTATATAAAAAACACATTACAAATAAATGATTCTTGGATTAGGTACAAGTTTATTGACACAACCACAAATAATTCAATAATTGAGACTGTTGCAAAAGTTATAGGTAAAGAAGAAATTCAAGTGACTGCTGGAACATTTAGTGCAATAAAAATAAAACTTACAACTTACCACTTTAATCCAGATTATAGTTTTGATGATGGATACGAATATTATGTTCCTAATGTTGGTCTAGTTCTTAAAGAATCGGATAGCGACATTTATCAATGGAATTCTAAAAACAACGAGACTATTCATTTTAGACAAACAAAGAAAAAGGAACTCATATCATATTTCTTCGTTGGAGAGTAAAAATGCCTAACCCAGCGTCTACCAATGACAACAAATTAATAGTTGGGTTTTTAAGCTAAAATAAATCATTTTAATTATTATGTTTATAAATTGTTACTGCTTTTTTGAATAAAGGAAAATCCTTTATGGCGGACTCAATTGAACAATATTCATTTTAGCAAAAATTTTGAATTGCTTAATTATCCTTTCATTTAATAGACTTTTCTAATTCGCCAAACAATTTAAGTTGCAATGCACTTTTACTTCCTCTATTTTTAAATTATCAAAAAATTAAATTGGTACAACTATTTTAACTAAAGTATACAAAATTGAGAGTAAGGACTATTATGTTATTGATGAAAATGGAAAATCAATAATATGTAGGCTTCCGGGTAGATTCAAAAATAAATTCCATTTAAAACAGAATAAACAAAGAGTACTAGACATTGTTACAATTGGAGATAGAGTTAAAATTTCAATTAACAAGGATGGACGTGGCGAAATTCTGAAAATAATGGATAGAGAAAATTTTTTTTCGCGCAAAGCTCCGTTCTTAAAGGGTACTGCTGGAAAAGGGGAACGGCTTGAACAAATATTTGCCGCTAATATTGATAATGTGGTAATCGTAGCGTCAGCAAATAATCCAGTATTTAATAATCGTTTAATTGATAGAATAACCGTCGCGGCAGAAAGTTCGCATGTTGATGTAATTATTGTAATTAATAAATGTGATATTGGTACTGCCGAAGAAATTGAGGATTGGAAAGAAATTTATACAGCTTGTGGTTATGATGTGTTTGTTACATCTGTAAAGGAGAATATTGGGCTTTATCAATTAAGCGAAGCACTTAAAAATTCGACAAATCTTTTCTGTGGAATGTCTGGCGTTGGTAAATCATCACTTCTTAATTCCTTATTTCCACAATTAGAATTTAAAGTTGGAGAAGTCAGCGAGCTATTGCATAAAGGAAAACATACAACAGTTTCAGCGGTTTTACAAAAAGTGGATGAAAACACGATAATTATTGATTCTCCAGGAATTCGTGAATTTGCTCCATATGGAATTACTAATGAAGATTTATCGCACTATTTTATTGAATTTAAGCCATACATGAACAATTGCAAATTTAATACATGCACGCATCAACACGAACCTGGTTGTGCTGTAATTGAAGCTGTGGATAATGAATTAATTTCTGTTGAAAGATATTATTCATATTTAAATATTCTTGAAAATATTGAAGATATACCTAAATATTAATTTCCAAAGCAAAAAGAACAATTCCTAATTATGATTGTTAAACGAGGAGTAATCTTAAAAACATCATTTATACTTGTTATTAAGAACTCTAAATCATATTTTTTTAAGTTAAAATTTAGGTTATAATGAAGAAGACAGTATTTTTAATTTTTCCACTTTTATTTATAATATTTGGTTGTTCAGCTACTGGAATTAAAAGCGACAATAAATTAAGCACCGAAGAAAATAAACCTATTTCGCCGAATGAAAAACTTGCGCAAGACTATTTTATAAAAGGCGCTATCTTGGATCTTCAAGGTGATTACACTGCCGCTATATTAGAATATCTAGAAGCTCTAAAACTTGATGAACAAGCTGGTATTCATAATTCATTAAGTAAGGATTATATTATTATACAAAAACTAGCGCCCGCTTTGGAACATGCTAAAGCTGCTGTTAGATTAAGCCCGAACGATGCAGAATTTAATTTTATGCTAGGAAGTATATATAAAATGGCTCAAATTCCAGATTCTGCTGAAATTGTTTTTCAAAAAGTTATTGAAATTGACAGTCTAAATTTTCCAGCATATTACCAAGTTGCTCAATTAAATGAAGCTAAGAAACCATTAAAAGCACTTGAAATTTATAATCGTTTAATCGATTTAAGTGGTCCAGAATGGAATGTTTTAATTAAAATTGCTGAGCTAAATGAACGAATTGGCAATGTTGATAACACGGTAAAAACTGTTGAAAAATTGCTCGAACTTGACCCTTCAAACTTGCGTTTGCAAAAGCTGCTTATTGAATCCTTTATAAAAACCGGCAATAATGAAAAGGCTATTTCCCTTGCAAGTGATGCTTTAAACATGTTTCCAGATGATTTAACACTTATAGAATACAAAGGAAATGCAAAGGCAAATCAAAATAAATGGGAAGAAGCTGCAATTGAATATCAAAAATTAATTCATTCGGAATTGCCATTTGAAGCTAAAAAAAGAATTGCTGCTGGATTTGTAACTGAAGCGGCAAATGATTCAAGCATTATTCCAATAGCTAAAAATTTACTTTTGGAAATTGAAAAAGATTCTACCGATTGGCAAACAAACGCATTTCTAGGAGAAATTGCTCTTCACGAAGGTAATGATTCAACCGCGATAAGTTACTTTTCTAACGCTGCTCATTTAGCTCCCTGGAATTCACAACTTTGGAGTAGATTTGGAGTTCTATTATTTGAAGCACAAAAATTTGAAGAAACTGTTGTTGAAATGAAAACTGCTGTAAATAATTTTCCAGATGATTTTGTAATTAATTTAATTCTTGGACTTTCGCTTTCGCAGCAAAAAGACATAGACGGCGCGTCCAGAGCTTTGGAACATGCTGTGAGACTAAACCCTAACGATTTAACTGCACTACATGCATACGGCTTTACGCTTAACCAGCAAAAGCGATATGATGCAGCATTAACCTATTTGGATAGAGCTTTAAATTTAGCGCCTGATAATATTCAAGTAATTGGAACAATGGGAATGATTTATGACGCGCAGAAAGATTATGTTATGACCGATTCGTTATATGAAAGAGCGTTGAAGATTGATTCCTTGGATGTTCTTATTTCAAATAATTATGCTTATTCACTTTCTGAGCGAGGTATAGAACTAGATAAAGCTTTAAAACTTGCTGAATTTGCGGTAAAAATGCAGCCTAAAAATTCTTCATATCTTGATACTATTGGTTGGGTACATTTTAAATTGGGTGATTATAAAAAGGCAATTGAGTTTATTGAACAAGCAATTGTGGAAGATGAAGGAAACGCGACTCTTTTTGACCATCTTGCTGATGTCTATGAAAAAATAAATAATAAAGAAAAAGCAATAGAATTATATAAAAAGGCGTTATCGCTAGATCCCGAAATACCAAATGTAAAAGAGAAATTAGAAAAAATGAGTAAAGCATGATTAATAAAAAGAATATTTTGATATTTATACTTGGAGTCATATTTCTTATTGGCTGCAGTAGTGAAAAGGAAATTACAACAACCACTCCAGAACAAATAGTTACAGCAAGTTGGTTAATTAAAAAATTGGAAGGAAACAGACGAAAGATAAAGACGTTTGAAGGCACTGGAACAATAAGTGTAAAAAGTGAAGGATTTAATGGAAAAACAAGTTTTCAGATTTTGATAAAAAAGCCTGATTCAATAAAAATTTCCATATATGGTCCTTTTGGTATTGATATTGCTCATGGAGTATTTTCAAATAATAATTTTTTGTTTTATGATGTTCTTAAAAATCGTGTATATACTGGAACAAATAGTAAAGATGTATTGAAAAAATTATTTAAAATCGATTTATCGTTTGAAGAACTTATTGATGCTTTTGCTGGAGCTGTTAATCTAACCGCAAAGCTTAGAACAGAGCCAAGCGATTATGGAATTTTAGATGACATTTACAATTTGACATATATTGACAGACTTAGGAATATCAAAAATATTTACCGAATTACTAAAAGTGATTTAAAAATAACAGATTATCTTGTAACAACTTTGAGCGATTCAGAATTACTCTCTGCTGAATACTCCAATTTTAAGGATTATGAAGAAGTCCCACTCCCATTATCATTATTGATAAGAAACAAAAGCGAAAACCAAAGCGTTAACATTGTTTACAGGAACATAAATGTTAACGAAGAGATTAAATCACTAAAAATTAAATTACCGTCGGATGTTACTAAAATAGAATGGTAAAATATTTTAAACATATTGCGTTACTAATTTTTATTTCTTCAATAATTTTTGCTCAAACAAATAATAATATTGAACTTAAAAATAATGAGCTTGCTAATATAAAAACTCGAATCCTAGAATTGGAAAATGAGTTAAAAAGCAAGCAAGGTGATGAAGCAAGCGCGATAAAAATATTGGATAAAATAAACCATCAAACTCATTTACTAAATCAAATTATTAAAGATCTTAGCATTGAAGAAGTAATAATTGGGAAGAAAATTGCGAAAATATCAAATCAGATTGCTAAGCTACAAACAGAGGTTTCAGAATTAAAAAAAGACTATTCGGATTATGTTAAATGGCTTTATGTTAATAATAAAGAATCCAAGTGGAATTTTCTTCTTAAATCAGATTCATTTAATCAAGCAATTATGCGTTACAAATATTTCAATTATATTACTAAAAAGAATGAGGAAAAAGTAACACAGTTGTTAGATAGTAAACAAGAATTGGAAAAATCTAACCGTGAATTGAAATCGGAAAATTTGGAAAAGCAAAAAATTGAAAACGAGAAAAAAAGAGAAGTTGCAAGATTAGAAAAAAGGAAAAAGGAGAAAACTGAGCTTATAGCCTCACTTAATAAAGTTAAAAGCAATATTGAAAAAGAAATTAACGAAAAAAGAAAATATGAAATTGAAATAAAAGCACGAATTGCAAAACTGATTGAAGCAGATAGGGAAAAAGAGCGCAAGCTTCGTGAAGAAAAATTTAATAATAATTCCATCGAGCCAATAATTCCAAAAGTAAATTATGCAAAGTTCGAAAATTTCCCTGACCTAAAAGGAAAAATGACTTGGCCAGTTTCTAGTGGAAAAATAATAAGAGATTTTGGCGAAAATAAAAATCAGAAGCTAAAAACAGTTACTCTAAATTATGGAATTGATATAAAATCAAAACCCAACGAAAAAGTTTTTGCCGTCGCCGATGGAGTAGTTTCCGTTATTGATTGGATTGTCGGGTTTGGCAGTATCATAATTGTTACACACAAAGGAGATTTCAGAACTGTTTATGGACACATAGATAACATTGAAGTAAATGAAAATGATATCGTTAAAGCTGGGACAAAACTTGGCACAGTTAACCAAAGTCTGGAAGGCGATATTGTCCATTTTGAAATTTGGGATGAACGTAACTACCAAAATCCACAGTTGTGGTTGGTTAAGAAATGATTGTTAAATTAGTGAAATAATTTGCAGAATTGGAGCACAATATTAAAGAATTTCATTTCGCTATCTGGTGGTGAACTCCTCAGCAAAGGCATCGCTTTTATAACCACAATCTACCTCGCTCGCGTAATTTCACCAGAAGGATTTGGAATACTTGGTTACGCAACAGCTTTTGTTTCTTATTTTTTGTTATTTATCGATTTTGGCTTTGATATAATTAGTGTTAAAAAAATCGCCAATGATAAAAATATTATTTCAAAGTATATAAACAATATTATTTCATTTAGAATATTATTAGCAAGTGCAATATTTTTTGTTTTAGTTGTGGTTATATTATTTATCAACGAAACGTTAATAATTAAACTTGCACTTCTTATTACTGGACTAAATTTATTTGTTCAATCCTTTGCCACAGAATTTGTTTTTCAAGCAACAGAGAAAATTAATTACCTCTCAATTAAAGTTGTTGTAAAAAATATAATCATATTGGTATTAGTTCTCCTCTTTGTTAAAAGTATTTCGGATGTTTTAATTGTGGTTGGAATTTCTATTTTAGCTAATCTTATAATGAGCATTTGGCTATTTAAGAAATACACAAAACTATTTGCAAAATTTACTTGGAGTATTGATAGGGGATTTTTGAAATCACTTTTCTTAGAGTCGTTTCCTTTAATCATTTCTTCATTCATGATTACAATTTATTACAATCTTGATATGGTGATGCTTGGAAATATTAAAACTCAGACCGAGGTTGGAATTTATAATGCTGCGTATAAAATATTTATGATTGGATTGATTCCTCTTGCGGCAATTGTGCGAATTTTTCTTCCATCTTTATCAAAAATAAATGAAAGCAAAGTTCTGAAACGAACTATAAAAAATTATGGGATTATGATGCTTAGCAGTGGAATTTTAATTGCGGTAGTAATATTTTTCTCTGCAAAAGTGGTAGTAAATTTCGCTTATGGAAACGAATATATTGCTTCTGTGTTTCCATTGATGATTTTAGCTTTAAATGTGCTCGTAATTTCAGTAAATGTTTTTTTCGGAAATCCACTAACTGTTTGGGGAAAACAAAAAGCATATTCAGTGGCAATTACATTTGGAGCAATTGTTAATATTATTCTCAATCTTGTACTCATCCCAAAATATTCTTATAATGGGGCTGCACTTGCAACTCTTTTATCAGAAGTGGCTGTTTTTATTGGAGTATTCTACTTATTTAATGTTAATTTAAAGAAAATAATAACTCAAGGTTAATAGGAATAGATATTTATGATTATGATAATAAAAAATCCTTTGCGTCTTAGCGACTCTGCGGTTCTCTTTAGTCTATGAAATATGATTACCTAATAGTTGGAGCTGGCTTTGCTGGTTCGGTTTCGGCAGAACGATTGGCTCAAAAAGGCAAAAAAATATTGATTGTTGAAAAACGCAATCACATTGCCGGAAATGCTTTTGATGAATTTGATGAATTCGGAATTCTTATTCACAAATATGGTCCCCACATTTTTCATACAAACAGCAGTGAGGTTTTTAAATATCTTTCAAAATTTACAGAATGGCGAAAATATGAGCATAAAGTACTTGCGAATTTAGATGGCGAACTTTATCCAATTCCAATAAACAGAACAACAGTAAACAAATTGTACAACAAATCATTTACTTCCGATAAAGAAGTAAGCGATTTTTACGAAGGCGTGCGAGAAAAGAGAAATCCAATTATGAATTCGGAAGATATTATTGTAAATCAAGTTGGAAGTGATTTGTATGAAAAATTCTTTAAAAATTACACAAAAAAGCAGTGGGCATTAGACCCTAATCAACTTTCACCATCAGTCTGTGGAAGAATTCCCGTTAGAACCAACACAGATGACCGCTACTTTACAGACAAATATCAATTTATGCCCAAAGATGGTTATACAAAAATGTTCGAAAAAATGTTGAACCATCCAAATATTGAAATAATGCTTAACACGGATTATAAATCAATAATTAACGAAATTGAATTTGAAAAAATGATTTACACAGGCCCAATAGACTATTTCTTTGATTACAAATTTGGTAAATTGCCATATCGCTCAATAAAATTTGAATGGAAGAACGTGAAAGCAACAAAACTGCTTAAAGCAACAAGTTATAATTTTGTCGGACAAAAAGAGCAATATACAAGGATAACAGAATATAAACAGATGACAGGACAAATATCAAAAACGACTTCTGTCAGTTACGAATTTCCAACTTTTGTTGGTGAGGAATTTTATCCAATTCCGAATGATGAAAATGATTTAATCTATAAAAAGTATAAAAATGAATCTGAAAAGTTGAAAAATATTCTTTTCGTTGGAAGATTGTCAGAATATAAATATTATAATATGGATCAAGTTGTTGGTAGAGTTTTACAAACAACCCAAAAAATGTAAAATAAAGCCATATTGTAAAATAATTTGACAAAATGCTGGGCACTTCGCACAATGATTTGCCAAAATGACAATATTCAAGTTAATAATTGTTTTTGAAGATGGAGCACAACTTGACGGAATTAACCAATCACTTTTTTCGTTGTATTTTTGAAATAATGAGGAATTAATTTACATCGTTTATCCTGCTAGATAGACATCATAATAACTTATAGTAATAACTTTTGGTCATTATAATAAACTTTAGTACATTTGAAGCATAAAATTATGTATGCAAGAATTTTAGAAAATATCGTTAAAGAAAAAATAAATTCAGGAAAAGCTATTGTTTTAGTTGGTGCAAGACAGGTTGGTAAAACAACGCTAATCAACAAAATTTTAGAGAAAAAAGAGTTCCTTTTTTTAGATGCTGACGACCCTACAATAAGGAATCTGCTTACTAATCCTAATACAGAACAAATAAGATCTTTAATTGGTAATTATAAAACAGTCTTTATTGATGAAGCGCAAAGGATTAGCGATATTGGAATAACATTAAAAATAATTACCGACCAGTTTAAAAGTGTACAATTATTTGTTAGCGGTTCTTCTTCATTTGAGCTTGGGAATAAATTAAATGAACCGCTTACGGGAAGAAAATGGGAGTATGAACTATTTCCTATTAGCTGGGAAGAATATGAAAATAAATTGGGTTTTTTAAAAACTGAGCAGCAAATTGAAAATCGTTTATTATATGGTTTTTATCCCGAAGTTTTAAATAATTCTGGAAATGAACGAGAAGTTTTAAAGAACTTAGTAAATAGCTATTTGTACCGAGATATTCTTGCGTTTTCAGAAATAAGAAAACCGGAAGTTTTAGAAAAATTGCTTCAAGCCTTAGCTCTACAAATGGGAAGTGAAGTTAATTATAACGAACTGTCACAAACAGTTGGAATAAACAAAGTTACGATTCAAAAATATATAGAAATATTAGAAAAAGGTTATATAATATTCCGTTTGTATAGTTTTAGTAGAAATGTTAGAAGTGAAATTAAAAGGAATAGAAAAATATATTTTTATGATAATGGAATCCGAAATATGATTATTGGTAATTTTTCTCCATTAGATTTAAGAATTGATAAAGGGGCTTTGTGGGAAAATTTTTTAATTTCGGAAAGAAGGAAGCAGAATATATACAAAAACACTTTTGCAAAAATGTACTTTTGGAGAACTAAGCAGCAACAAGAAGTCGATTTTGTTGAAGAAAAAGACGGAATTATTTCGGGATATGAATTTAAATGGCAAGTTAATAGAAAAATTAATTTACCAAAGACTTTCATAAGTAAATATAATTCGGAAATTACTGTTATAGATAGAACTAATTTTAGAAATTTTGTAGCAATTACATAAGTGCAATTCCAAATTTGGTAAATTGCCATATCGCTCAATTAGGTTTGAATGGAAGAATTTGAAAATGGATAGATTTCAAGAAGTGGCTCAAATTAATTTTACAGATAAAAAGGAAAGGTTTACAAGAATAATTGAACATAAGCACTTAACTGGACAAGTAAATAATTCAACTTCAATTAGTTATGAATATCCTACTTTTGACGGTGAGCCATATTATCCAATTCCAAGTAGTCAAACGGATTTAGTTTATCGAAAATATTTGGCAGAGACAAAAAAAATTGAAGATGTTTTATTTATTGAAAGATTAGGCGAATATAAGTATTATAATATGGATGGGGTAGTGGCAAGAATTCTTAAATTGGTTAAATAAATGTCTAATTCGATTAAAATAGCTTCAGTTGTTGTAACCTTTAATAGGCTAGAACTATTAAAAGAATGTATTAGCTCTTTAAGAGAACAAACAAGAAAAATAGATGAAATATTTATTATTAATAATTCAAGCTCAGATGGTACAGAAGAGTGGTTGAGCAAACAAAAAGACCTTACTACAATTACTCAACAAAATTCTGGTGGTGCAGGAGGTTTTTATACGGGCATAAAAACAGCATACGAAAAAGGGTACGATTGGATTTGGGTTATGGATGATGATGGTTTACCCAAAAACAATGCACTTGAGGAATTGACTAAATATATTGATGGTAAAGTTGGTGTTTTAAACTCAATTGTTTTATCCAAAAGCAATGAAAAAGAGCTCGCCTTCGGAATAGAAGATTCAGAGGAAAAGAAACACTATATTTTATTTGACCAAATAATTGATAAAACAACAATAAATGGGGTTAATTTTTTTAATGGGTCATTGTTCTCCAGAGCCACCATATCAAAAATAGGATTTCCAAATCCGAAATTTTATATTTGGGGTGATGAAACTGAATATTTTTTGAGGTTAAAAGCTGCTGGTATCTCATTTAAAAGTGTTGTTGCTTCTTTATATATCCATCCAAACCAAAATCACAGATATTTGGGCAAAGGATTATTCTTCTATAGAATAATTCAATTTAATTCATTAGGAGTTAAATATTTTCCACGAAATTTAATGGCTATTTGTTATTTGTATAAAGAATTTACTTTTAGAAGGTTAGTAAAAACATTTTTTTATGATATTCTTGGCCTTTTGTTTATTCAAAAAAATATATTATTTGCGTTTCTATATATAAAATCTATATTTGATGGCATTCTATTTATTAAACAATTAAATAAAATTAAAATAAATTAATATTTGCATACTTGATTTTGAATATTTTCGATCACATAAAAAACCACATAGAATTGATAGTATATTTTGTTCTTAGAATTTCCCTCCCTAAATCTAAGATGCAAAATCATACATTATTATTAATCAATACTGGGTTTATTGGCGATTTAGTAGTTTCCACAGTTCTTATCGAAAATCAAGATATATTTAGCAATTATGAAAAAGTGCAATTTTTAATTAAAGAACAATATTTAGACTTATTTAGTAACTATGAAGGGAAAATTGAATTTATTGGTTACAATTATAAAAAATACAAATTTTCATTAATCTATAAATTCGAATTTCTTTCAAAGTTAAGAAGAGAAGGGTTTGAAAAATGTATTCATTTAACTGCTGCAAGAGGAATTCTTAATGAAGAGATTACCCACCTTGTTGGGGCAAAAGAAGTAATTACACTCAATTCTTTTTGGGAATATTTAGGAAAAAATCTTGGAAAATATTTTGATGGTAAGTATTCAAAAATAGTTGCAAATAATACACTAAATGAATATGAAAAGCATTCTGAATTGTTGCAGTATTTAGGAGGAGATGGTTATAAAAATATTTTCAACAAAGGGATAACTTTTAACGAAGAAAATATTGATAAGATTGAAAAGCATATTGATTTTACAGACGCTATTGTCATCGCCCCATTTTCATCGCTAATGAATCGTGAGTGGAAGAAGGAATATTATTTTGAAGTTGTTTGTAAATTAAAAGATATCTATCAAGTTGTGCTAATAGGCACAAAAAATCAAAAGAAAGATTTGGAAGAACTGAAAAACAGAGATGAAAATGTGTGGGTTTTAGCCGGAGAATTAAAACTGCACGAAATACCTATATTGTTAAAACGAGCAAGACTTTTTATAGGACAAGATTCTGGACTCACACATATTGCATTAAAAATGGGTACGCCATTAATTGCACTTATTGGGGGAGGAGAATTTGGAAGATTTTTCCCATTCATGGAATCAGAAAAGGTTAAATATCTTTATTCTCAAATGGATTGTTTTTTATGCCACTGGGTGTGCAGAAAAGAAGAAATGTTTTGTATGACGGATATAACTCCTAAAATTTTATTGGATGAGGTTGAAAAAGTAATAAGGGTTGGGAATGATAATTAATCTTAATTCAATAAATAAAGAACTTATAGTATCTAAAATAAATAAGGAAGAAAATGGAAATTCCCAATATCTTATCCAGTATGCAGATTTTAATGTGTTAAATTATTTTTATGAAAATAATTATGAAAATAATGAGTTAAGTAATTTCTTTTTGTATCCAGATTCTACGGCTGTTTATTTGTATATTAAATTATTTTTAAGACGAAAGTTTAGTAAAATAATTAGTACCGATTTACAAAATGATTTATTGGAAGAATTAAACAAAAACAAATCGTTTATATACTTATTCGGGGATTCCAATAAAATTCTTGAAAAAACAATTTATGAAATTAGACAAAAATATACGAATATCAATGTATCAGGTTCTCAAAATGGATATTATTATGACACAAATATTGTTTTATTTGATATAAATAAAACCCAAATTGATGTTCTATTTGTTGGTCTTGGAGTTGGAAGGCAGGAAAAGTGGATTTTGGAAAACTACAAAAAATTGAATGTAAAAGTTATAGTTAGTGTTGGTGGTTGGTTTCAATATTTAGCAGGAAATAAAAAAAGAGCACCTTTGTTTATGAGAAAAATCCATTTGGAGTGGATGCATAAATTTATTCTTGAATTTCCAATTGTATGGAAAAGGTACTTAATTGGGTTACCAAAATTTTATTTTAGATTACTAAATAATAAGATAGTAATTCGTATGAGTTCAAAATGAAAATCTTATTTATAAACGAATCAACACGAATAAAAGGTGGGGTTGATTATGTGGTTAAAGAAGAAATACTAGGTCTTAGAAAGCGTGGTTTTGAGGTTGATTTGTTCGAGTTCTCTCATGAAGAATATTCAATTGATAATATGAAGAGAAAGATTCAGAAAACTCTATTATATTTTTCCGAGCATAAAAAAATCAATATTATAAAAGAAAAAATTAACTACTTCAAACCTGACATAGTTCATTTCCATAATACCTATCCGTTTTTCAAAAAACCGTTATGGACTGATAATATATTTAAGGATATAAAAGTTGTTCAACATTTACATAATTATTATCCGTTTTGTCTAAATTCTTTTTTTTATCGAGATGAAAATATTTGTACTGATTGTTTTGATAACAATAATTTTAGTATCGGAATTAAAAATGCTTGTTATGATTATTCCAAAATAAAATCAAAAATAGTCGCTTTTAATAGACCCTTGCCGAGCGAATGGCTCAAATCTACAAGAAACGTTGATATGTTTTTGGGTGTAAGTCAATTTATTGTAGACAAATATATTGAGTTTGGTGTCGATAATAGAAAAATTAAAAAGCTATACAATGGTGTCTCTTTTGAAGATAGCCAAATTAATTCAAAAGAAGGTAGCTATATTTTATTTCTTGGAAATATTGTAAACTCGAAAGGTGTAACAATTGTGTGTGAATTAGCGAAAATAAATAAGGAAATACAATTTAAAATAGCAGGTTTGGGAAGAGATTTGTCAATGCTTAAAGAAAAATATAAATCACTTTCAAACCTTTCTTTTGAAGGATATGTTGAAGGTAAATATAAGTCTGAACTAATAAGAAACTGTCGCTTTTTGTTGTTTCCAGTCTTAAGTTGGGAAGCTTTTGGTCTAGTGATTCTTGAAGCAACATCTTTTGGTAAACTTATTGTAACTTCGGGTTTAGGTGGCACTGCTGAGATAGTTGAAGAAGGAATAAATGGTTATCTTGTGAAAGATAATGACATTAATCGTTATAATAAGGTAATTAGAAATTTATGGTGGAATTTTGTAAATTATCCATCTGATGCTAGAAAACTAACTGAAATACTGGTAAAGTTTTCTAAGAAAAACCACATTGAAAATTTAATAAATTTATATAAGTTATTATTCTAAAAAGGGAATTCATGATTAAGAAAATAATTTTGTTTGTTATGTTCACTATTGTAACAATAAATTCGCAAGTATTACTTGAATCTTATTCAGAGAGCAATACGGAAATTAAATTAAACCTTAAACTAGGCAGCGTTGATCTATTAGAGAGAAATAGTGAGAATGGATTTTACGATGAGAGTGAAACCGGTCATTTTGCATTACCTACAAAATCAATTATTGTAGGAATTCCTTTTAGTGATAATTATAAATATTCATATAAAATTATCAGTAAGTCTGAGGATAAATTTAATTTGGGTTTTAATCCAGAAGTTAACCCAAATAGTGAAGGCAATCTAAAATATAACTTTTCCCCTAGTAAATTATTTAAAGATGAGATTAAACCAATAGTGAAAGTTAAAGGCTATTTTTGGCAAGATGAAATGTATTGTGTTCATCTTGAAATAAACCAATATTCATATGATGAAATAAATAGTATTCTTGCTTCCATAAAGGAAGTTGAAATTAAAATTGGATATGCGAAGCCTTCAAATCTATCCAAATCAACCAAAAGTGGTGTAAATAAAAATATTTTAACAACCTTAATTAATGGTGATTATATTACAAAATATTGGGGAAAACCAAAAAATATTATAGTGAGAGATACGACCGATAATTGGATTGATTATCATGCAAACTATCTAAAAATTGGTGTAGCTGAAGATGGTATTTATAGAATTGAATATGACGATTTAACTGCAATGGGTATTTCCACAAATATGATTGTGCCTAAAACTTTAAAACTGTTTATGAAAGGAAATGAGCAGCCAATATTTGTTAGTGGAGCAGCGGATAATGTTTTTGATGCAACTGATTATATAGAATTTGTTGGAATAAGAAACATGGGTGGGCACCATCGTGAAATAAGTGGTTATGACCAACCATATAATGAATACTTAGGTAGATATACTGATACAACAATATATTGGTTAACATGGGATGGGGTTGATGGAGAAAGAGTTCAAATTTCGGATGGCATTCTAAGTAATATTACTGATACTTTACATTACTATAGCGAAGTCGTACACTCAGAAAAAAATGGGTGGTATGATTTTGCTTATGCAAGTTTAGTTAGAAGAGAAATGCCATATTGGACAGAAAACAAAACGTGGAATGAAGGAAATATTGTTGTTGGTGTAAAGTCAAACAATTTTACTGTTTCAGAGGTTTTTCCTAAAAAAAAAATTAAGATATTGTGCAAAATGCAAGACTATGTTTCTAATATTTCTTCAAAGGCACATTTAGTTTCTATGAGTTTAAACTCTTATTCGGAATTCTATGATTCAACCTACATTGATAAATATCAAAAAGTAGTTTTGAAAGCTGAATTAAATTCAACTTTGCTAAGCAATGGGAATAATGTTCTTAAAATTCACTCATTTCCTACCGATGCATCGATTAATGTTTGTGTCTTAGATTGGTTTGAAGTAGAGTATCCTAGATATTTGAAGCCAGTAAATAACACATTAGTTTTTTCTTTCCCTGATATTTCTGTTACAAATTCGAAATTATTTAAATTGTTGGATATTTCGACTGACAGTTTTTCACTTTGGAAATATGGTGAATCAATTAAGAAATATGATGTTTTACAAAATAATAATCAAATAACGATTTCAGATACAATTAAATTAACAGATAAGTTCTTTTATTGTGGTATTTCTCAAATAAAGTCCCCTAAAATATATTATTTAAAGAAATTTGCAAATTTAAGAAATACAGAAAACAAAGCAGATTATATTGCAATAACACATAAAAAATTTAGAAACAAAGTTGAAGAATACTCAAAATTTATTGGAGACAATTATAATGTTGTTACTAAGGTAATCGATATAGATGATATTTATGATGAATATTCCTATGGTTTTTTTAATCCAGAAGCGATTAAAGATTTTCTTATATCAACACATGATAATTGGCAAGAATCAAAACCGACTAGTGTTGTTCTAATTGGAGGTGCTACTTATGATTATTATGGGAATAAATACAAATATGTAAGTTCGGTGACCGAGAGAGTAATAAATTATGTTCCATCGTTTGGAGCCTCAGTTAGTGATAACTGGTTTGTAGTTTGGGATACTACAGGAGCTTATATTCCTCAAATGAATATCGGTAGATTATCTGTAACAACAAATGAAGAATTTGATTGGTATTTTGAAAAGCACAAAAATTATCTCGAGCAGGAATATAATGATTGGAATAAAAGATATATGTTTTTCTCAAGTGGTGATGCTTCAAACCCTTCGGAAGTAAATTCTATGTATGAATCAAATCAATTTGTAATTGATAATTATGTTTATCCGAAACCAATTGGTGGAAATGCTGAACATTTTTTCAAAACAATTGAACCACCAACTAATTTTGGTCATTATTCTTCTGAATATTTTCAAAATGCCATTAATAATGGAGCGGTTTTCATCTCCTATTTGGGTCATAGTGGAACTCAAATATGGGATAACTCAATTACAAATCCCGCGCAATTAAAAAATGATAGAAATAGGTATCCAATTGTTTCTGACTTTGGATGCTCTACAGGCAGATTTGCCGAACCTGATGTAACTTCATTTTCGGAATTATTTACAATTGGTAATGATGGACAAGCTCTTGGATATATTGGAAATGCTTCATTGGGATTTGTTTCTACATCACTTGTAATGCCAAAATTATTTTATAAAAAGATTCTCAAAGAAAATATTTTTCAAGTTAGCGAAGCACATAAACAAGCAAAGTTAGAAATGTTGCAAACATATGGTTCAACGGGAATTTATGAATTATTTGCACTAACTAATACTTTTATTGGAGATCCACTATTATCATTACCAATTCCGACCAAACCAAATTTTTATGCCAAAAATGAGAATATTATCTTAAAATCAGGCAATTTAACTGATTTAATGGATAGCGTAGATGTAATTATTAAAATTAGTAACTTTGGAATGGTTCCAGATGATACTTTGCAAGTCTTAGTTGAGCATGAATTTCTAGCTTCGAATGATTCCACTAAAATAAATGTAAACATCCCAAATTTTAGTGATTCGTTAGTTGTTAGTCTTCCAATTAAAAATAATGCTGGATACCACACAATAAAAATTTCACTTGACCCGAATAACAAGTATGAAGAAATTTCAGAAGCTGACAATATTGCACAGAAGGTGTTTAATGTTGCTAGTTCATCTATTCGACCGTTATTAAATCATCAGTTTATAAATGGATTGAAAAATAATGTAAAATTTTTAAACCCTTCATCATGTCCAAATGAAGAGAAAATAGTACTTGATCTTTCATACGATAGTCAATTTAGAAATTTTAGTACTTATGAATTATCTTTCGATTCTGTCGTATCTCCCTTTAGTCTGAGTAATTTATCTCAAAGTATGCGTTTTTGGGGCCGGACTAAACTAAAAGGTGAGAGTAACTATACTGAAACATTTTCTTTTTTAATCAATGGTAGTAGATATTTGTTGCATGATAGTTTGAGTTTTGCATTTACATCAATCAGTAATTTGTATTCAAATAATAACAACTACTTAATTGATTCAACCAATGTCAAATTCGAACTTTTTTCAGCTGGATTTGATGACGGTCAGGCAGCAATTATTTCCAGAAACGGTGTTAATTATGTGCCAACTCCAAAAGTAGGTCATCAGGTTGTACTATTTAACTCTCAACCACCATATGAATTTGTAGAATTTCACTATTTTAATACTCTTGCTGGGGGTAGTGAAATAACTAAGTACAATGCTTTGCTGGATACAGTTTCTAGTAATTATTTTGTTGCCATTGCTATCTCAGATGAAGGCACTCCACGAGATGCAAATCTTAAGGCAAATATTAAATCATTAGGTAGCCAATATATTGACAAAGTTGGTTGGCGAGCTTCTTGGGCATTCATCGGCAAAAAAGGAGCCACTCCAGGCACAATGCCAGAAGCCTACTCAAAATCAGGTGATGGACCAGTTACAATCGACACAACAATATCATTCCTCTCCGAAAAGGGGAGTATGCTCACATCTGAGATCGGACCAACTGGAAAGTGGGATAGGCTTGTTGTGGATCAGGAAACGCCCTCAAATTCTGTAATTACTTATACTCCAATTGGGATAAAAGAGGATGGAGTTTTGGATACACTCAGCAAGCTAGTTTTATCCGCGCCTGGTGATGATGTTGGTATAATGGCGGATTTGAGTTTTATTGACCCAACTATTTATCCAAAGATTAAAATACTTGCAGATTTTGCAGCAAGTGATGATAAACAATCGCCAGTTCTTAAATCACTTGGAGTCGATTATAATGATGTGGCTGAACTAGCAATGAATTATCAAGTAGTATCAGTTGAAAAGGATTCAATAGTTCAAGGTGATAAGAATAAATTGAATTTTTATATTTATAATGTTGGTGAAACCGAAGCTGATTCTGTTAGTGTTAAAATTGAATTGAAAAAACCAGATAATTCCAAAATGATATTAAACGAATTTGTAACTTCAATTGATTCTTCCAGCAGAAATAAGTTTAGCTACGATTTTGAAATTCTTAATTCCTATGGTTTTGGCAATATGGCTTATTCAATAACAGTTGACGAACAAAATAAAATTACGGAGTTTTTTAAGGATAACAATTACTACGAAATTCCATTCTATGTAAAAAAGGATACTACTGTTAATGTTAATACTACTGAAATAAACGTTAAGTTTGATGGCTTTGAAATTATGGATGGTGATTTTGTTTCCAACCAACCAACCATTCTTTTTGAATTAAACTATTCTAATAACTTCCCAGTTGGTGATACAACAGCAGTTGTTTTTACATTGGATAATAAAAGAGTTTACACTTCCAAAATGAATGTGGACTATGATACAATAAATAAAACTATTTCATATTTATATGAACCCGAGTTAGAAGATGGTCAGCATTATTTAAAAGTTACGGGAAAGCCAGACATTATAACTGATAATAGCTTTGGAATTGATAAATTATTTACTGTCTCTAATAAATTAAAAGCTGTGGATATTTATAATTTCCCTAATCCAGCTAGTGATGAAACTGATTTTACATTTCGGTTAGCCAAAGTCCCTGAATCATTAGATATTAAAATTTATACTATTGCTGGTAGATTGATTAAAATATTCGAATTGCAAAGCTATGAATTGAAAACAGATATAAATAAAGTTCATTGGAATTTAAAAGACGAAGATGGTGATAAAATTGCAAATGGAGTTTATTTGTATAAAGTAATTTTACGAGACCAAGATAAAGTTGAGCACTATACTCAAAAATTGGCAATTGTGAGATAGGATTAATTTTTAAATTGTTAAATTGTTGAATTGTTGAATTGTTTGTTATGTATTAGAAATATAAGTCACTGTGAGGAGTCCATTTTTTGTGACGACTTCACACTCTCTAAAATTTGCAGACCAAAGAATTTGTTCTCAAAATATTTACAAATAATTATCATTTTGAAATATGAATAAAATAGTAATAACATTCTATAGTATAATATTAACATTAAATATAATTGCCCAAGGCGTAATTAAACCAGAAGGCACACTTCCAGTTGAATTGGTTTATTTTGTTGGGGATGTTGTTGATTCTACTGTGGAATTACGTTGGGGAACTGCTACCGAAGTTAATAATTATGGATACGATATTTTAAGAGCAGATACTTCTTTGTTGTTTGAAAGAATAGACTTTGTGCAGGGACATGGGAATAGTTATTCCCCAAAGGATTATCTTTTTTTTGATACAACAATTACTAAAAATGGAAAGTATTTTTATTTGCTTAAACAGATTGATTTTGATGGAAATTTTGAATTAACACATGATACAGTAAAAGTAACTGTTGATTACATTACATCAATTAAAGAAAATTTTCAGACTCAAAATTTAGAACCAGAAGTTTTTGAATTATCGCAAAACTATCCAAATCCATTTAATCCAGAAACAAATATTTTATTTACAATTAGAGAGCAAGATTTTGTAACTCTAAAATTGTATTCAATTACTGGTGAGGAGCTAGAAACCATAATTAGCGGCATCGTGACATCCGGCACACATATAATAAAATTCAAACCTAAAAATTTGTCTTCGGGTACATATATTTATAAATTTAGTGTACACAATAAATCAGTCTCAAAAAAAATGATATTTATAAAGTGAGGTAATAATGAAAAAAATATTAGTGTTCTTTGTTCTTCTATTTGCCGTTCAAATTCAAGCACAGTTCGAAAATGATTTGTATTCTGACGAAGGTGTTCTTTCGGGTGGTTTAGGAATGAGTTGGATTGACGGTCAAGCTAACTATACTTTCAGATTTCGTCCAGAAGTTGCGTTCGGTAATTTTGGTGCTGGATTGGATCTAAATCTTGAATTTAATTCCGATGGAATACGGACAGAAAATTTTAATACTGCTTCTGATTATTTAGCTATTATTAGATATCTAAGATGGGGACACAAAAATGATCCATTATACATTCGGGTTGGAGCATTAGACAATTCAACATTAGGTTATGGAAATATTATGTATCTATATAATAACAGTCCGTCATTTGATGCTCGTACAATTGGTCTTGAAGTTGGTCTTGATATGGATTTGTGGGGAGTTGAAGCTGTGTATGGAAACTTTGCGGATGCTGGCATTTTGGGAGCGCGTGGTTATGTTCGCCCATTGAAATTTACTTCTGCTGGTGATATTCCAATTATTGGCAATATTGAAGTTGGGGCTACATTTACAACAGACGTTGATAAAAAAGCTGGTTATCTAGGTGGTTATTATGATGTAGTAAAAGATGATTTTATCGCGACTAGAGATACTGGTAGTATCAAAATTATTTCCGCGGATATTGGTCTCCCAATTTTTCAAACAAGCGTAACTAGCTTGGAACTGTATATTACACATACGCAAATACTTGATTTCGGTTCTGGACAAGCTTATGGTGCATTATTTAATTTTGATTTTACTGGAGTTTCATTAAAGGTTAAATTGGAAAGAAATATAAATGGTAAGCAATATATACCAGCATATTTTGACGCGCTTTATGAAATTGATAGATTTAGAATGGATGAAAATGGCGATCTTAGCGGAAAAGCTAAAGAGCTTGAAATTGCCGCGCTTGATGCTGTAAATGGTTGGAATGGTGGTTTGTTCCTTGATGTTATGAACCTCTTTAGAGTTTCAGGAAGTTATCAAAGATTAGATGGGGATAATCAAAATGGTACTTTGTATCTTGGTGCTGAGGTTAATCCTATGGGAACACCAATGGTAGTTAGAGCTGGATATGATAAAACTGGTATTACTACTGAATCTGAAATGTTTACTTTAGATGATAGATCAAGATTGTTTGTTGAAGCTGGGTATAAACCATATCCATTTATGATTGTCTCGTTGGTTTATCTATGGACGTTTGAACCAATTCGTGGAGTAGATGAAACTATTCTTGGTTATGAACCACAAAAAAGAATTGAGCCAAGAGTTACTTTTGTAATGCCACTCAATTTCTAATTATATTCTAGAGGTCGTATTTAATGCGACCTCTACGTTTCAAAAATAATTCCATCACGCATTTCAATAATTCTATCCCCAATATTCATCAAGTCTTGATTATGAGTAACAATTAAAAATGTGAGATTAAAATCATCTCGTAATTTTTTAATTAAATCATGAATTATTGTGCTATTTGTCGTATCAAGATTTCCAGTGGGTTCATCCGCAAAAATTATTTTTGGATTATTTGCCAAAGCCCTTGCCATTGCTACACGTTGTTGTTCTCCCCCAGATAATTCTGATGGTCTATGATCACTTCTATCTACCAGACCAACAATCTCTAATAATTCTAGACTGCGTTCTTCAGCTTTAGTTTTATTAACTCCAGCAATTAATTGTGGAATTGAAATATTTTCAAGTGCAGTAAATTCGGGCAATAAATGATGAAATTGAAAAACGAATCCTAAATTCTGGTTTCTAAATTTCGAAACATCATCATCATTTAGTTTGTGAATATTAATTCCGTCAAAATCTACAATTCCTAAATCTGGTTTATCTAAACCTGCTAAAATATGTAGCAGCGTGCTTTTGCCAGCTCCAGATTTACCGACTATTACATTTATTTTCCCTTCATCAATAGAAAGCGAAATCCCTTTAAGTATTTCAAGGCGTTCATCGTTTCTTTTCTGAAATGATTTATGAATATCGTTACATTCTATTACTATTGCCATATTATATCTCTTATCTAATCTCTGTATTCTATTATTTAAATATTATTCATGAGTCTGGTCTAAAAAGGTATTTCCCGTCATTGCGAGGAACGGAGTGACGAAGCAATCTTTTGATTTTGCGCTAAATTCGGCAGATTGCTTCGCTCCGCTCGCAATGACATTATTCAATAGAACCTTTTTATAGTAGAC